>CAYSTC010000001.1:0-358044 GCA_964433885.1 uncultured Paludibacter sp.
ATTTGGATTACATTTACAGGATATGTTGTAACTTTCCTTGTAACCTTGCTTAAAATTTGCGGTAAAAGTTCATTTTCGACAAAAATCGGCAGAGTAGCAAAGAAATAAACGACAGAAAAGGGCGGCCTTGCAAAAAGCCGCCCATACCGGAATATCCTTAGCACATTAAAGAAAGATAGCTTGCTTGTAAAAAAATCTCACGATAATTTACACAACAATCCCTAATATTTTCTATTCTTTATTTCAACAAATTACTTATTTCCTCGTTCAATTGGCTTACAGAACTTGGACGGGTAGCGTTGTCTGATACGATCTTTCCTTTTTTATCAATTAGAATATAACGAGGTATTGAGTTTATATTAAATTTTTTAGATACGCTTTCCTTTTGATTTTTTGATAGCTTATAGTGTTCGCCGGGAATAGTTGCGATCATTCTCTTCCATATAGTTTCTGGCGAACTGTCATCAGTAATATACACAAAAACCACATCTTTCCCTTTGAAGTTTATTTTGTGCTTTTCTGCGTAAGGTAGTTCTGCTTTGCAAGGTCCACACCAGGTTGCCCAAAAATCGATATAAATAACTTTACCTTTATATTTTTTAGAAATCTCTTCAATCACATTTTCTTTTTCATCAGCCAAAGTATATGTATTTACGCCTTTCGGTAATTTAGCCATTTTTTCGAACTCCATCCTTTTTTCCAGTTCATTATTACGGGCCAGAACTAATTCCACTAATTCCGGAATTGTACAATTGGACTTTAAATCATCTATCCGAGCAGGCGTCAAACTATTTTCAGTCAATGACAACAGATTGCCACATTCACGGGCTTTCAGCAGCTCCTTCCCAAAACCTTTTGGCAAGCTATTTTTCCCTTCGGCTTCTTTAGCAAGTTGTTTTTGGCAATTCAGGATATCATAATTGTATTTTACAAAAAGGCTGTTAAGCTGATCTTTATTATCGGACAAAAACTTCTTAAGTGCATTAAAATCAGAACTGTTATTTAGTTTATGCTCGCAGGAATCCATTTCGGCCAATAATTTTATTTCATCGGCAGTGGGAGAAGCATTCTCTTGTAAATACTGACTTATTTGTCCGGCTGTAATCCTCTTAGCTGCCATGTTAATGCTATTTTTCATTCCGGACAAGAAACTCGTGTACTCGGGCAAATAAAGTGCTTTGGGGTTATTATAGAAAGCCGTATCAGTTATAGCCGGAATCAAACCTGAAATTTCATTAGACAAGCCCGATACTCTCGTCAAATCTGCCACCAAAGCATATTTGAGATAATTTTTCATGTAATCAGCCATTTTTGTACTAACCTTATGCGTAGCCAACCATTTTGTATAGCCCGCATTCATCTTTTCCTGAAGTCCGGTTCTCCACGAAATAAATTTATCAACACCATCTTTCAGCTTTGAAATCATAGATTTCTCGGTCACAAAATGAGGATTTGAAACAGAAAATATCTGCATTTCATTATTCATCCGTTCGTTATCGCCTCCAAACACTACAGCTTTTTCATTCTCGTTGATATAACTAAGTATTATATGATTACCCGGCTCGGCCATAAAGGACACTTCACTCAACGCGTTCTGAGTTCCAAATTGATTTGAGAACTTAACTTTCGACGTACACATCAAAGGTATTTTTGCAGAGAAGGTACAATCGGCATTGAATTTAATGGGATAAACAAGTGGTTTGTCTGAAATTAAATCGGGGACAATCAGAGCTGCATTTTTATAAAAACCAGGATGTACCACCTGATAATATCCACTTACTGTCAGACTGTCATTCTTTGAAAAGACACTTGAGAACAAACTATTATCCGAATATTCATATACAATTCGTTTTTGCAATGTTTGCTGTTTCCCGTTTGCAGTTATGGCCAGAATGGTGTCCCGCGACATTTCCAATTCCAGAGTCTGCTTCATGGATTTTGCTTTAGTAAGTTCAAGAGCCGCTTTATTGTCAACACATTTCAGCACCTTGAAATTCCAAAACTGATTGTCCCAAAACATTTTCTTTTCGTAGAATGCAGCTTTCCATTTTCCTGTGCCATCAGTAGCAAACCACTTCCCCTGCAAATTGGGCAACGTTGCCAATGATTCAGTAAAAACGGTTGTGTGCGGAACGAGCCAAACACCATACCAAAAGGCACCTGTTCCATCAACCTCTTTGTTGGTAACGTTTATTACTTTTGTATTGGATGGAATAGCCGGAAACACCAACTCAAATTTAACCGTTTTGTTTTCGCCGTTAATAAATTTGGGAGCCTGGGGCAACTCACCTCTAACTCCTGTCTGATAATATCGTTTGCCAGATAGCGGAATTTCTATAAAATCGTCATCTCCAGCACTGGCAGTCCACCCTTTAGCCAACCCCATATGTCCGAAGACAACTGTTTCTTTTTTACTCAACAAAATAGAATCAATCTTCCAACCCCGAAGTCCCCCACCCTCCACATAAGGTTTTACAACCATTCTGTCAACAGCTTGGGTTGAAAGAGAAATAATGGCCAAAAGAAATAGAAATAAGATCTTTTTCATGCACATAGTATGTTTAATTATTTATTGCTGCTTTCCAATAATAACTGCATTTGGCTTCATAATCATCAGGTAGTTATAACGGAATCACAAGAATCATCATTTTTTCGCTTCGCTTTTTGTTTTAAGAGCCATTTCCTGAATGTTTTTTTTCATTTCAGGCATAAACTTTTTCATAACCAACAACATGATTTCTTTTTGCATTTCGGGCGTCGTTTTGATTATTTTTTGACCTGTAGGAGTACGATAAAATGTAATTAAATCATTGATCTCATTTTCGGTATAAAATTTATCATACAGACCAACAATATCTTCATTCAACATCTTATTAAAAATCACTTTACCTGACGCAATCATTGAATTGGAAAACTGATTCAGAGATGCTGATTTAGTTGAATCCTGACATTCTTCGGGAAATTGTGCCATGAGAGTTGGAACAATGGCATTAAAGGTTTTTTCCATCATTGAATCAGTGCGCATCAAATGGATTAACTGTTTAATTGATTCCTGTTTGGTTTGAGAAGTTGCTGTAAATGTAATTACAGAGAAAAAGATTGAGAATAAAATTGTTTTTTTCATAATGATTTTTTAGTTTTTAAAATTCGTTTTCGTCCTGAGAATATATAAATAAAACCTCCAATGGATCCAGTCATAATCAATGCACTAATCCACATTATTTTTTCATTTTTCGTAATTGTCTTCGAACTAACTACTTCAGAAGCCGCTAAAATAATGAAACTTAAGGATGCTAGTAATCCAATTGCCAATATAACATTAGTATTGCTCCAATGACAGGTTTTAAACAATGCACCAATAATTGATAAGCTAAACGATAAAAAAAAGCTCGCCTTAATTAAAATCTCTTTGTTCTTCATGGTTTATTTTTCAATTTATAAATGATTCGGTTATATTTCTAAAAAAAGATACGTATCGTTTACTCAAAAGATACGTATCATTTACAAAAACAATACGTATCTTTCCGACGAACGATACGTATCGTTTTGAAAATTACTCCGAAGCCTTTTTATATTCGGCTCCGTCAAGTACCTTTTGTATCAATTTACCGGAACGGAAATTCAGGCTATTGCTTTTGATATTGGCAGCCGTAAAATCTTCTTCTTTCTCTACACCCTCACTGCTAAGGCTTACGCTGAAACTACCGAACTCTCCCAGCCGGACAATTTTACCTTCGGCAAGACGCTCGGGTACCAGGTCGATAAAAGCTTCGATAGTAGCGAATACATCGCCCACACTAAGGCCGTTTCGTTTACTGATTTCGGTGGCTAATTGGCGAACTGTTTCTTCGCCGGTACTTTTGGCAATGGCGTAAAATTTACGCGGAGCTTCCAGCTCTTTGGGATTAACGCGAGGCGTCACGACATAATTAATTGGCATGATTTAAAGTTTTAAAATGTTTATAATAAAGATAATCGGGAAAATCTCAGTACTTCTGTATTATATGAGCCTTATTTATTACGACTTATCTATTTTACACATCAAAATGTATCTACACCTGATTAAGTAATTAACGTGAGTTCGATATAAAAATTAAAGCTAATTGATTGAATCCATTCGGATTCATATATTTATAGAGAATATTTGAGCCCGAATAATACGACTCCATACGGAGTCGAATATAATGATCTGTAATTTTTTCTATAAACATGAGATTCCTACGGAATCAGGTAAGCCACCATTGATTAATATTACTGAATATCAATCTATTCCTCATTTGCTTAAATCGAACTCGCGTTAATTATTCAAATCAATATCTGTTTTAATTCTGTCGATTAAATTTTCCAATGGTTTCTCAAATTCAATTTTATCATCTGTTTGTCATAATATGAAAGAAATAAAATTTTAATTAATTCTCAACCAAAAGTAGATTTTATCTGATTAACAATCGGGTTACAACAATAAAATAATTTGTAATCTTAATTGTAACCCGAAAGCAAAATACAGATTACAGAAGTAAGAACTCTACTTATCAGACAATTACGTAAAAAAAACGTCTTTTACTATTAATTGAGAAAGTGCAGCTTATAGTTCTTTGTTGTGCTGAAACTGATAAATCCGGAGTGTATTGGAGAGATGTTTGAAACAAAAAACAGGGAATTACACGTTTTTTGTACGAATTGCCTTGCTCACCAAGGCGAAAAATAAGTGAGGAAGCAACAGGCCATGTTAGCTAAAGTGTAAAAAATATGATTGTCATAGGACTAAAGTGTAATCGAGTCACGAGCTCAATGTCAATTATAGAGATTTCACTGCTAACGCGGCTTATTTTGCGTAAAAAAACTTTTCTATTAAGATATCAGGACTACGTCCCTAATATCTTCGATCGACAGATACATAAGTAGAGGTCGCTTTACGGATAATCATATAAATTATTGAATTAAGCGACAATTTTTTCACTCCCACCCTATGATACATGGAGAACGAAGATATTGGGAAGAAGACTGTTATTATTTCTGTTGCTTGAGAATAGAAACTTTAACTGCACCCGGGTGATTATGGAAAGAACCCACCGTCAGAACTTCTAAAACAAAAAGAGTCAATAAAAGCACTCCAACAATAAATACAATGTACTTAAACCATTTTTTCTTCATATTTATTTTTTTGAATTAATAACAATTCCTTGGCAATATCAGTCGAACACAACGTCAGTGTTTCCAATTACCGGTTTAAGGTGCTGCATACACTTCCAATTCACTCACATAGTACGGATTGCGTTTATTGGTAGCATCCAACTGGATATTGGTAGTAGCAATTTTAATGTATCGCGCGCTTACGTTGCTGACTTTATAGGTATCTTCAGTCTCATTCGGGGTCGTTTGGGTTAGCTTCTCTCCTATTTTAGTCCAGTTTTGATTATCCGTGCTGCCATACAACTCATACATGTGCCAGATATTGGTTTTTGCAAATTTCACCCGCAACTCCGCAACGCTGTATGCCTGCCCCAAATCGATTATAGCCCAGCCCGGCACTATCGCGTCCTGATATGGCAGTCCCGTAGGACTCAACCGTCCTGAATCCCAATAGGTGCCGGTGTCGCCATCGTTTATGTTCTGCGATTTTCCGGCCGTATCGTTATGACCGGTCACAGTTTTGCCTTTGGCAATGTTTGCCAATCCACTCATATCCAGCGTCACAACATAATCGTACAAGTTCCAATAGACGGTATTTACCTCATCGGGCGGTGCAGCGTTGTCGTAAGCAGCTTTTGCCAACCTTTTCAGTTCTTCCAGCTGACTGATTTGCGCTGTGGTGTTGGCATTAAAATTAATTTCATTGACAGCATTTATCAATCGGCCCAACTCGTCTAAAACAGGCAGCACTTTTTCGCCATACACGCGGATTTCTTTCACAACAAGCTCCGTTTTGGCCGGCTCAGACAAGTATTTTGAATCTTCAAGCCCAACCACTTTAATAAATTTACCCACTGTATTATCAACAGGTATGGTGTCTCCTCCTGCAGGTTGCAATTCATCGGTTGTCTTTTCTCCAATTTTCGTCCAGTTCTGCTTATCGGAACTTACATAAACCTCATAATGATAAAATCTGCTGCCTGTATTGTCAAGTACCAGATTCACTTTGGAAATCTGGAATTCGCCAATCAGGTCCACCACCACTTCCGGATAAACAATCGTTTCGCCATTTGCCGAAGCTGCAACAACAACTTGCGTATCAACAGAACCATCAGTCACCGAAGCCATTTTTCCGCTTACGTTGGTGGTGTTAGCCTGCACACTTCGCTTGAGAGCCAGGTTGCCGGCATTAGGCTCCAATCCTCCGGTAACTGTGCTCTTTTGCAACACCAAATCAGCCACCCGCTTAATATCTGAGGCAGAATTTTTAGCGTCCCGCGTATAGTTTTGACTGTTCATTATCCAGTTCCAGTAGAAATTAAAATATCCACTTGCGCTAATGGTCTGAACAGCCGTCCCGTCCGTCAGGTTCTTTTCAACTTTATCCAGGTATTCGCTCCAAATTGTTTTATAAATGTCGGTAAAAATGCCTTCGTAATTCCGCCAGCCATAATCCTTCAGCGAACTGCTTCCCCTCGATCCCCAGGTGGTTATAAGCGTTTTGGCATTCATATCGAAAGTTGCTTTCGAAAAATCATCGTAGTTTTTTGCCAAATCAGCCGCTTTCCCTATCCATTCGCCTCCCAGTTGCTCCTTTTGGGTGGCCTGCACTTCATTAAGCAGATTGAATGCATTCAGAAAATCAGCTTTTTTTGTTTTAAAATTATCCAACAATTTGCTGTCTCTGGCTTTTAAGACATCATTATAGGTCAGCACGGCATAATTGCTAATTACCTGTCGCATAATCTCTGTCAAATCATAGCGATAACACTCACTGCTTTTTAACAGGTCATAATCATTCAGCAACAACTTCAGGGCTGTTTCCAAATTTTCGGCTCCGTAAGGAATATTTTGAGCGCCATAATCCTGAGGCGCTTTCCCTTTCATGCCGAACAACTCATTCGTATACCGTACACCATGATTGTAATTGCTGTTTCGCATGGTCTTCCAGGCCTGCTTTGCATTTTCCGATGCAACTCCGTATCTTCTTTGGAGATATTTATCCAGCCATTGATTCAGGTCAAAACTATCAGCGGCCCAAACCAGATCGAAAATCAAATCGTAAACAACCGGATTATCATAGGTAGCTTCCGAGATTATGCCAATTCCCTGCATGTGGGAACTTGCCTTTTTAGCGCTGAGGATATCTTCCACCATCACATCCAGCTGCCCATGCATCGAAGGGTTGCCTCCAAAATTTGCCAGTAAACACCATGCCCAGTTTGTGCCGTTAAATTCCGTTGCATCCAAAATGGTACTGCCGTAGGTTAACTTGTTGTATTTTGTCCACGATTTAATCGGATATTTGATCAAATCCACAATCAGCACATGCTTCGTCCGGTTCTCTCCCATTCCTTTGAGCAAACTGTTGGTAGGGTTGCTTTGCCAGCCCTGAACCACCCAAACGGCTTCTTTATCGTACTCGAGCAACGATTGCAATACTTCTTTCGAGATGATGTCATCCGTCAGGCCCGTTGGGCGAATTCCACCTTCGTGAAACGGATCGACAGCATAATAATCGGTTGTTTTTCCGTAAACAAATTCCTGTGCTTCGTAAAATTTTCGTGCATATTCGTCATATTCAGCCGAATTGGTGGCAATCATGTACGGACGACTGAAACCATTCCAGTTGCCCTGCGCAATGATATTTACACCCGACTGATATTCACTGAAATTGGTTGGAACCATTCCCGCATAACCCTGCAATACCGTTTGCATGCCCAGCGAGCGTTTCCAGCGTTGCGAGCTGCGGGCCAACTCTACACGGTCTTTCACATATCCATCGGGAATCGGACCGCCGAAACTCTCCATATTATCCATAAATTGCCAAGCGTAATACGAAGGCCCTGTGAGCCAATCCTTCGCATCGTCGAACGAATACCCGAAATTCATCAGAAATTTAATCCAGGTAGCTTCCTGACCCGCTAAATCCAACACGACATTCACTCCGTTTAGCGCCAGCCAATCGTTTTCCCGTTGCCAGTTTTCTTCTCCAAAAAAGGCAAATGTATAGTTCAGGGTACAATAGTTGAACGCATACCTGACTTTGTAAGGCGTTTCTTTACGCACTTTCCCGCCAATGGGGACAAGCTGCCCGGGCATTTTCACCTGCTTGGTTTGTTCAGAAATATGTACGTTTACATAGTTTTTAAAATAATAATTTAACCCTGTGGCCAATGATAATCCTTCGTTTCCTTTAATATGAATTTTCCCGTCAACGTCGCTCAGTTCAAAATAGTCGTTTACACTGTTTCGGTCAGCTAACTCGAACTCAAACCAGTCACGATATTCTGTGCCAACAGTCCGGTCAACAATTCCATAAACATTTTCAAGTACTTCCACCGTTGTTACCGGTTGGTTATAAACAGTTTCGTTGTAAGGTTTCAGGCTCAGGATATTTTCCAGCGAACCTTGACGCAACGCTCCGGAATTTGTATTTTTCTTATTTCCATATACTTTTACTTCCGATAAATAGGCTTTATTGTCAGCATCGGTAAATTCGATATAAACACGAACGATGCGATAAGTTTTGGGCGTATCAAACGTAATCTGATCGCCAACAGTAGTTGCTGCATTGGCAGTACGGGTTTTATAAATCAGGTCGTAGTTTCGTCCATCATTGCTTCCGTAGAGCGAATAATATGATTTTTTCCCTGTGGGAAAATACAAAGCTACTTTGTTAATGTCGTAGGTATCCATTAAATCGACATCCACATAAGCCGGAAAGAAAACACCCGACCAGGTTGTAGCCGGGTCACCATCATTTACATTTTTCACCAGCGATTTCGACAAATTGCTTCTGACAGGCCGCATGTATGCTATATTGTTAGCATCGGTCGGATCGACCAGCCGCACTAATAACGCAAAAGCATTTTTCAGCTCGCGATAGGCTTTCCGAATAGCCAAAATATCTTCGGCATTATTGGTAATCAATAAATTGGCGGCTTCTAATTTTTGATTAAAAGTTGTGTAGCTTTCAGTGGTATAGTCTTCTCTTTTAGCCGTAGACACCTGTACAACAAGCTCTTTCAGCGTTTTAAGCGAAATTCCGGTATTGGTTGCAATAATTCTGGGGCGCTTGGGCTCGTCGGCAGTTTCTTTGCAATGCATCATCAACGATGTATTGAGTGATTCTTTGGCCGTCACAAAAACGGTAATGGAAGTGCGGCCTTCGGCTACAAGTTTCTCTACAGTTTCAGTAATATCCGACGTAATTACTTTCTCTGTATCCGGTTTAAATTCATATTCAAAGCCTTTGTCAATATGAAAGCTGAACAGAATATTCGTATTGGTCCGGTCAATGGTTGCCGGGCGGGTATTCCAGGTCACGGTAGTTTCGTCCCACGAAGTATCGGTTGTATACCGGAAAATATAATCCTGATTTCCGTTATTAAAATCCGCATTTTTAAAAATAGTGAACTGTAATTCGTACTTATCAAAATTTGAGCTCGAAATCTGGGCCGCTGTTGGCAGGTCAAACTTCATAATGGCAATAATTTCATCGGCTCCGTTATATTTCGAGTTAATTACCTTATATCCTTTGCCGACATATTGTGCTCCGTGTGCCGATGTAATGCTTTCAGAATTGTAATTCCGGGCTGCATTTGAACCATTTCTCAGGTATGCATCCTCTTTTACAACGTATTCCTGCTTTATCGGGTCTGCTGCTCCAATGTTCTTCTTATTTGATGCTATAGCAAGCCCATTAAGCGCTAAAAGCAAGGCCATTGTAATTATATATTTGTTCATTAAGCTTTCTGCTAATTTCATTTTATCAAAATCTTATTTTTTAATTAAAACCCGTTCTTGCTTCACACCCGAGTCAGAAGTGATTTTAACCACGTACGTGGCACTTGGCAATTTACTCAGATTTATGCCACGTTCGATATTGTTTGTTTGCAATACAATTTTGGCATTCAGGTCATAGACTGAAACAGTACTTACTTTCTCTGTAGATTCAACCCTCAGCATATCAACCACAGGGTTAGGATAAAGGCGTAAAGACAAATTTCTATCCGACGGAACATCATGGTTATCAGAAGATATTTCTTTGTTAATGCTCTTCCACTCGTTGTCTTTCCAGCTTGTGCCGCTTACATTGTTGGTATACTCAACTCCCTGAGCGTTAAGATACAAATCGACGTTCTTTGTGGTCACGCCGGAAAACACATCGGAGCCAAAATCAATTGCTCCCGACACATCAAATTTCACTGTCGTTAAGCCAGTGCAAAATTCACAAGCCCAATTATCGACACTATTTACAGCAGGCAGTTCCAGGGTTGTCAATCCGTTGCAGGTTCCAAAAGCATTATTTCCAACAGTTACAACCGTATTGGGAGAAGTGAAAGTTGCCGCCTCTTTGCCAAGCGGGTATGCAATGAGTAAGGTTTTATCGATATTGAATAAAATGCCATCTTCTGCCGTAAAATGATTGTTTGCAGCATCAATTGTTATATCTTTCAGATTTTTGCAACCCAAAAACGGATTTGCTTCTACAATGGACACTGTTGCAGGCAAATGAATGGTTGTAAAACCACAATTATAAAATGCATAAGCCCCGATATATTTTACTGCAGGCAGTTCTATGGTTGATAAAGCAGAGCAAAACCGGAAAGCCCAGCTTCCTACTCCGGTAAGATTTGGTGCCGAGAAACTTTTAAGCCATTGGGTTCCGGTATAGTTGGCATAAAAACAACTTTGGGGCAATGTGTCTTTTTGTGCCGACAGCTCGATGCTTTCCAAAGATCTGAAGAGTCCGCTTCCTGAGTTGTTATTCAACGTTTTTAGTTTCAACAAGTCAACCTTATTGTTATTCCCCGTAATGACAATGTGTGTAATGCTGGCGGCTGTTGTTTTGTTGGTGGAAGCCCAGTCGATGGCCTCCTGCGCCGATGCAAATTCGGCACTCGTAGTTTGAGCCTGGGCTGCTATACTGAATAAGGACAGTATTATGAATGATGCAATTTTTGAGCAAGAAAATAACCCGTTGAAGTTGCCCGTTGGGTTCAGTTTATACTGCATAGGTGTAGAGTGTTTTTTCAAATTAGATATATTTAGTGGTTTTTGTGATTGGAGAAGAAAGCGACAAGCGAATATTCGCTATTTAACAAGCACTTTGGTGGTGCTTTCGCCAATACGAAGGATGTAAACTCCCGTTGGCAGATTGTTGGTTTTGAGGCTGGAAGTGTTTGTAAATGCAACACTTTTTACCATAAAGCCGCATGCGTTATAGAGCTTAGCCTGTTCGCGCTTGTTGGTAGGGTAACAAATCTGAATTGTTTTATTTTTCCAGTTGGATACAACGCTTAGTTTTGATTTGGTATCCGTTACTGATTCATTGCCATTAATTACAGGCGAGAGTACCTGAAAATAAATCCGTTCGCCCGGTTCATAATATCCATCCTGCAGAAAATAGGAAATAAAATAATCCCCCACCGGAAGTGCAGTAAACGAAACGGTTGAACTTTCGGTGGTAACATACTTCCAACTGGTGGAATTTTCAACTCCGGGCGTTTGCCCCTCTTTGTAAACACCGACCCAGTCTTTGCTTAGGGCCGGAGCATTTGAGAAACGGAAGCTGACTGGTTCTGCGGGGATTAATTCACTCTTATCCATTTGCAAAAGCGGTATTTTTCCTACATAAAAGGTCTTTGTCTGGGCTTGTATTGTATAACCGCCATCGCGAAAAATAGCTGCAAAATAAACTCCAGGATTTTCCAGTGTAAAAGTTGAGGATCCTGTTGTTCCTGAGGCTGAAACCCATCTTACGGATTTTTCAGTAGAACTCGGAACTTTGTTTTGATTGTATAATCCAATCCATTGCCCGGCCTGATTGAGTGCGTGATTGTACGTTACTTCAATTGGTTCATTCGTTTGAAATCTTAGTTTGTTCAACGTGACAGCCGGAGCACCATCAATTCCACCTTTGGTTGAAAATTGCATTGATTCGGACCAATCGGACCACTCTAAATTCCGATCGCGATGACGTACGCGGATAAAATGAGTGCCATTAAAAAGCTGATTATTGGCTATTGTTTGTTTGAAAATGTCTACATTTTTATTCAGATCAACCAGTTGAGCACCACTCGGATGAGCACCATAAATATCCTCATAGTCTTTTATCAAATCAAACTCCAGATTCGTAAAGTTGATATCAGATGCCACCTGAAACTGAACACTGTTACAGGTATACTCAGAAGTGGCGCTATAGGCACTGCTTTGGAAAGTAAAAGGAAGTGTTATTTCGGAGTTGGTTAGTGCGGTTAAACTTGGTTTATTAGGTTTCGCCTTCCCAAACGTGCGCGAAAAACTATCAACGAGCATTGGGTTCGCCAATGTTTCTACTTCGTTGCCGATAATGTATGTTTCCACCGACATGCTTTTCTTCTCCGAATCGAGCTCCACTAACTGGAAAGGCCAATAATCGATGGTCTTTTGCACATCGTCAAAGTCTTTTTCAGTACTTTGTCCCCAGCGTTGATCCCAGGAAGCTCCTCCCGAAATGATATGGTAGGTTGGATAATCGCGAAGCTGGCCTCTGTGGTAAAGATGGTGATGTCCCGCCACGTTCATTACCGATTTGCCCGTTGCATTCAGCAAAGGCATAATTTCATCCCGAACCCAGGCTGAAACATCGCCCACATATTGCTCGGCTTGTATCGGACGATGATTATAGCTAATAATCCAGTCGATTTCTGAATCTGTTTTAGCCACTTCGAGCACTTGTTGCGCCCATTTCTTCTGTGTGGCCCCTGTGTGTTCGCTGCTAAGCATTAAAAACAATGCCCGCCCTTGCTGCATGGCATAGTAAAACTCGGAATTACTTTTAATTCCTTTATATTGATATTCGTCGTTAAAATAATGTTTTTTGAATAAATCCAGAGGAGTATTATCACCTCTTGTTTCGTGGTTTCCTACAATTGTAGCAATGGGGAGGTTGGGCGATAAGACTTCCGATGTTTTGAAATGAACCAAGTCATATTGTTTCAACGATCCTTCATTTACCTGATCGCCTACGTTGGTAATCAGATTGATATATTTTTCAATGGGAGAGCCGTATTTCTGTTCAGCAATGCTCTTAGCAGCATTCATCAAGCGTTCGTATCTGCCGTCCGTTAATTGGTGATCTCCCAGAATAATAAAGCGATATATCCCTGATTCTCCGGGAAGAGGTTGGGTTTTAAAACTATAAACATTACTTCTTACATTATTATTCTCAATCTGATAATAGTATAAAGTGTTTGATTTAAGCCCATTCAGTTTGACTGTATGAAAAACATACGAGTAATTATTGTCTTTAGTGCCTGTAAATAGTTCGGCTGTTCCGGTTCCGGTTTGAGTGAGTTCTTCTTTTTCCTCACCATAATGAACTATACTTTCAGTTCCGGCTGCACTTCTCCAATTCACGATTATAGATTCAGAAGTAGGTCTTTGAAGATAAGGGGTAATTTGTGCTTTTGTAACAAGCGCACATAAAGCAATCACCAGAATGAATAAAAATTTTCTTTTCATATGTAAAAAATTATTCTTTAACAATCACATAGAACTCGCATGCCCAATTTTCATGGTCAATAGTGAACTCCTGCGTTCATGCTCGTTTCATTTTTTGATAGCAATAAATTTGAGAAACAACTAAATTGAAAATCAGGATTCAGGCTTTATCTCCTGATCGTTCAGCCAACCTGACTGATATAATTAAGATCAGATAGTTTATAAAAAATGAGTTTATGAACAAGAGAAATCCTATTCATAAACTCATAGATAAAGTAATATTATTTTACAATTACTTTTGTAACTTTTGTGGTTTCACCAATTGCTTTTACTATGTATGCACCTTGTGAAAGAGCAGCTGAGGTTCCATTGGCATTATTGCTTACTTCAGCTATTTTTATTCCATTTAATGAATATACCGCATACGCATTGCAGCCATAAACCGATAATTTTCTGTCTACAATTTTATATGTACAGCCAGCTATTGCATTTTCCAAAGCGGTAGTTCCGCCCACTACATAATTTACAGTGTAGCTTTTAGTTGTAGTTCCATCAAGGGCAGTTACAGTTATAGTAGAAACGCCTGAACCTGAACTTACATCAACTGCTCCGACTCCCGTAACCTTCACGTCAGCCATAGCTGCTGTGGCTGTAGGCGTTACTGAAGAAGTCTCGGCAGGAAGTTGTACATTATAAGAAGTTGTAGCTGCATCAAAAGTCAAAGAGCCTGCACTAAGTGTAAGATTGGCCAAATTAGCATTGGCGGCATCCTGTGGATCAATTTTTACCAGACGGAAATAATCAACTTTAAACCAGCCCCATAATGGACTTGCGTTGGCAGCATAAGTACCATCGCCTTTTGTGTTTCCGGTACGTATTCCAATTTTCAATGATTCTTCTTCACCAATAGTCGTGTATACCTTCATTTCCTGTAGATTTTTATCACTACTTCCCCAGCCTGCAAAAGTTGCCACTTCGCCTGCTGTTTGATTAGAAGCATATTGAGTCAGTGTTCCGTGATATTGTACGCTTTGGTTGGCAAATAAACGCTGACTAGTTCGTTTAGCGTCTTCGACAGCAAGCAGGCATTGCACTTTATAGGTTCCGGCAGGAAGCAAGCTTTTATCAATGATCTGATAAAATTCGAATACGTTTGTGTTCGCTCCTGCAACTTTAAAAGAATAATCACCCCCAAGCCAAACTCCGTAATTTCCATCAAGTTTATCTAATGGAGAAAAGTCGCGGTTCATTCCCTGCGAAACATTAGTACTAGAAGCAAAATCCCAGTTGGTAACGCTCCAGTTATAATATTCCTTGGCAACTGTATTTTTAACTCTATATCCGTTTGCATCCTTTCCTTTTCCAGTATGTACATCATCAACAACCTGATCTCCATTGGCATCCAACAATGTACCATCACTGGCATATTCGAAGCTATTATTAACAATCAGGTTTGTCATATCAGTTGCCCCTGTGGTTGCAAGGGTATAATTGATAGTATATGTTTTTGTGGTAACACCATCCACAGCTGTAACTAATATAGTTGAAACTCCTGTGCCAGAGCTAACATCTACCGCATTTGCACCAGTTAACGTTGCACTTTGAAAACGGGTTTGTAGTTTTGGGGTGACACTTTTGGTTCCCTTAGGCAAAACACAAGAATATGTGGTAACTTCCGGATCGAAGGCAGGTGATAGCTGGCAAGTTCCTGTTACTGCACTAACCGACAAAGCTGTAAGTGCTGCATCTGTAATTACAGGATTAGTCGGATCAAGTTTTGTCACCCGGAAATAATCTGCTCTAAATCCTCCCCACAAAGGATCAGCTGCTGCAGCCATCGTTCCATCAATTTTTCTACCACCTGTACGAATTCCAATTTTTAATGGTTGATTCTCTCCAATAGTGGTGTAAACAACCATTTCGTCCAATGCGGTAGCTGAACCGGTATAACCGGCAAAGGTATTATTCTCACCCGCTGTAAACTGAGCTTTTACATAGTTTAGTACAGTACCTTGATATTGAACATTATTGTTTGCAAACAATCGTTGTGTAGTCCGTTTTGCGGGATCAACAGCTAAGCGAGCCTGTACTTTGTATGTTCCAGCTGGTAAACCATTAATATTCTGAGATAATTCCCAAAAAACAGGGAAAGCTCCATTTCCAAAAATACAAATATCAAAAGTTTGATCTCTAGGTGTTCCGGAACTCTCCAACGATTGTGCATCATTTGTACCTGTGCCACAACTCCAATCGGTCACTTCCCAGCCATAAAATGTATTGTGCCCACTTGTATTGCTGGTGTAGCGTGGTCTCCAGCTATTGCTGTTTTTCCACCCAGTTGCAGGGGTATCAGCCCCTGGAGCTCCGGCTATTTGCCCTTCCCAGGCATACTCAAAACTATTGTTAATTACTTGATTTGTATAATCCACGTCTTGCGCGCTTACACTAAAAACGGACATCATGCCGAGAGTCAATGATAGTAGTGTTTTCTTCATAAAAATAATAAATTACAGGTAAATAGAATGTATATAAGAAACATTATCAGAATGTGAATCCTGATTACAATAACTTCAAAAAAAAGAGGAAGAAAAAAAAGGAAAGAGAAATTTCGGGATAAAAAAGCTAGAGTCAATTATAAGAAGCGTGGAGCGGAAAAGGACTCCGCTCCACGCTTTATTCCATTATTTCACCAACACTTTGGCTGCTTTTGTAACTCCGTCAACCGACACATTTACAATATACAAGCCTTGTGGAATAGAAATCCAGCTTCTGGTACCATTTACTAAATTGTCGCATACTGTTTGACCTGATACTGAAAGAACTTTCACCTGAGCAGGAGATGTTTTTTCCATATTCAACCAGAAACCTCCTTTTTGTCCGTTAAGGGTAAAAGGCATAGCCTCTATGTTATTCAAAGCAGTAAGGTCACCAGTACGTACCAAACGGAAATTATCGGCTTTAAACCAGCCAGTAGTACCCGTAGCATTGTAAGATCCATCTGACTTAACATTGCCTGATTTAATACCAATACGCAAAGTTTGATTAGCCTGAACATCAACATTTACTGACATATCTTTCAAAAAGAATCCGTTTGTAAACGCATTCGGTGAAGTTGTCAATCCTGCAAAAGAATTTACTTCGCCCTGTGCCAGGTTCAAAAGATAATCAGATTCAGCTCCATAGTATTGAACCTGATTGTTGGCAAACAAGCGTTGTGTTCCTAAACAACCATCCTGTACAAACATAGAACATTTCAACTGATATTTTCCGGCAGGTAAACCAGTTATATCCTGATACAGTGTGTAAGAAGACACGAATGGTGTACGCATTACCCACATATGTTTTGCACCATCAATACCATTGGCATCAGAGTTTACACCATAAGACTGACCAATCACATTATCTGGAACTGGATTTAGGCTGTCATCAATAATATCTGTCCAACCATAAGGCACACCTCTCTGTGGATCGGTTGCTGAGTATGTAGCGATATTAAACGTAGTAAGCTGAGTCGGCACTCCATCAACAAGCACTTTTTCAAAACTTGGGTTTACAATTTTTGAGGTATAATCATTAGGGTCAGCACCAACTACTTTGGTAATGTGGAAATCATCCACTTTATAAAAACCGGAATTATCAGTAGTGTGAGTAGCATCCGCTTTCATGTTGCCACTTCTTACTCCAAGAACTAGAGTTTCTCCTGCAGCAACTGTTACTGTAATCGACATGGGTTTTAAACGCGAATCTCCATCTGCAGCTCCAGCAGTCATTTCCCAACCGGCAAATGTATTTGTTTCTCCATCCGTCAGATTCAAATTATAATCTATTTCCTTTCCAAAATACTGTACAATGTTATTAGTTACAGTTCCTGTAGAGTTCTTAGTTTGTACAAAAAAACGTTGCTGAGTCAACCGAGCTGAAGACACCCACATACGACAACTGATAACATATTGACCGGCAGGAAGAGTAGCTACTTCCTGGTATAATGCAAAGGTTTCTGGAAATGGACTAGCTGCACACCAACTGGAATTGAAACCATTCTTACCAATTGCATTACGGTTGATTCCATAAGAGAGATTACCTGTAGCGGGTGGTGTAACACCTGTGTCTGACCATCCCGGAGGCGTTCCTCTTAAAGCACCGCTTACAATTTTGGAATCGGCAGTATTAGTAACATCAATGGGAGTGCCATCCAGATAATATTCAAAACTTGGATTTTTCAACAAATCTGTGTAATCGATTTTTTGAACATCATCGGCTTTCAGTTGAGGCGCAAACAGCAATGCACCTAAAGCAAAAAAACTCATTTTTTTTGTAAAGACTTTTCTCATGGTAGAAATTATTAAATTAAACAATATAAACTAAAAAACCAGAAAAAACTGAATATGCAGCCAGTCTATTTTCTGTGCTTTATTCAAATTTAATTTATGATAGATTACTATTTGGATTAAATTTGAAGAAAAATGTTGTAATCTTATTTGTAATTTTTTAATCTGATTGCATAAAACCTACAACACAAAACAACTAACCATCAATCTAACAACCAATTAACTACAAATTTCTTTTCATTATATTTTAAATCAAAAATTCGAAGTTTCTATACTTAAATTAATCATTGTACAATGATTTTCTTGGTGATTTTTTCGGTTCCACCAATCAAGGATACCATATAAATTCCCTGAGCTAAAGTTATAAAACTATTATCAGCATTCAATTGAGAGTCAAATACTGTTGCTCCCAGAAAATTATAGATTGTTGCCTTGGTAATTCCCGAGTCATGAGCCCGCTGAATATGAATACCATTTTTCGTCCCACTTACCTTGGCTAGTTCTGTGGTTCCGTTAGGATTTTTCACAGCTGTTTGGTTACCTGAATTTTTTAGACGCAATCTGAAATTATCCACTTTAAACCAACCATCGTTACTGGATGAAACTTGCCCGTTTGCGAGTACATTTCCCGAACGAACCCCGATTTTAAGCACCTCGCCTTCATTGATCTTCACATCCACTGCCATATTTTTCAAATAAGAAGCGCTGGTTGAATTCCAACCAGCGAAACTATAGTTTTCATTTTTAATGATATTAGAGCCATAATTTTTATCATTCCCAAAATACTGCACGTTATTATTTGCAAAAATGCGTTGGGTAGAAAATTTATTATCTAATACTGCCATGCGGGCTGTAAGTGTGTATTCACCAGCAGGCAGCCCATTAATATTCTGATAAAGTTCAAAATTTGCCGGCATAGGTGTGGACGAATACCAGGAGCAGTTATTGCCAACCAAGTTATCAGCATCGTTATTAATACCGTATGAATCGCCTATAATTCCACTAGTATTAGACCAACCATAAGGAGTTCCGCGAAAGCTGGTTCCATCATTAAGCACACCCTCGCTTTTGTATTCAAAATCAGGATTCACAATACGATTTGTAAAATCATTTGGATCAACAACCGCCGTTAAGGTGTCGGGCTCTACACGTTCCAGTCGGAAATAATCAACTTTGAACCATCCCCACAATGGGCTGACATTAGTTGCAATAGTTCCATCGCCTTTTATGCGTCCGGTACGGATACCTAGTTTAAGTGGTTCGCCTTTGGCCAGGGTTACATAAACCGTCATTTCGCGTAAATCGCTGGCTGCACCGGGGTATCCTGCAAAAGTATTTATCTCACCCGGTGTAAGATTGTTTGTATATTGATTAGCAGCACCATGATATTGCACATTCTTATTAGCAAAAAGTCGCTGACTGGTACGTTTGGCATCCTCTACTGCCAAGCGGCACTGAACCTTGTAGGTACCCGGTTGCAAACTGTCGGCAGGAATAATCTGATAAAACTCAAATAAATCCGGAAATGTAAGATCTCCTGAAAGCCAACAAGCATAATTTCCTTCCCGGTTGCTGTTGTCCTGATTCATTCCCTGTGAATAATTGGTGGATGATCTGAAATTCCAGTTGGTAACTTTCCAACCGTAAAATTCACCTTCGGTTGCTTTCTTAGGACGCCAGGCGCTATCATACCAACCATTAATATTCGTACTTACAAGTTGCCCTTTGCGCGCATACTCGAAACTATTATTGACGATCAACTTTGTAAGTGGACTTACCTTACTATTAATAACTTCCAATGAAGAAACAACCAGTGCCGGGTCTGTAAAATATATTCTGACTGTCACATTTTTATCCGCACTGCTTTGATATTTGGATGTTCCTTCGGAAAAACCCTTCATTACATTTTGCCCCCAGGTACCAGCCGATTCGCCTTCCAGCACCACTTCTACGTTTTTAAATTCCGGTACGCTACCGTCAATGGAAATAGCGTAACGCAAACCCAGACCATTGTAAAGCGGGAAGCTTGGCAAGCATTGAACAGCAATCGTATTTTCACCCTTCATTACCGGAACCGAATACTCAAGGTATGGAGCACTTGTAACATTAGCAGCAGTGTAAGTTGTCATATTATAAGGGTAAATAGTTAAACCCTTATCCGAAATTCCAAGTCCATCAATTTGCTTAAAGGTATAACCCTGACCTTGTTTTGCTGTAAATTTGCTGGCGCCAATCACAACAACACTGTCGACACTTGAATTAAATTTCACATTACTGATTGCATCTTCCTTAATTACAGTTGGATCGTAGAAATACGACGAACCATTCGGGGAATAACTCATCATACCATTCCATTTGCCTCCGGCAATATTGAGGTTGTAGGCCTTTGTCAGATCAATGATATGATTGAAAGCTTCGGCAGCTTTAGCACTCATATCAATAGCTTCCTGTCTGCGGGCCTGGGCACCATATTCGAAACTCAGTTTAGCGCACAGTTGCTTGATATTCATCGATGCCGCACCCTCAACCGGATATTTAATTAGTTGGTAATAGGCATCCTGCAAATTAGAAGGGATTTGAATTTCAAGATCTCTTACCTGCTGTATCAACGATTCGCACATGGCAATACGCTCTTCCATTTCTTTTACGCTGAATGACAGATTAGCGATATGCTCTGGCTTACCGGCTGATGCCAAATGGTAATACTGTTTCTTTATCTGGTATATACTTTCGGCAAATTGAGGTCCGAAAGTGGCTTCACCCCAATTTTTAGCATAGAGATTTGGGTTCTCCATATCAACAGAATTAATATCCCATGCCATGTCCATAGCAAACTGCAGGATGAATTCCTGTGGTTTAATATCACCCACATTGAAGATCCACATTTTCTTACAATTCATATCG
Source organism: uncultured Paludibacter sp. (assembly GCA_964433885.1). Taxonomy (GTDB): domain Bacteria; phylum Bacteroidota; class Bacteroidia; order Bacteroidales; family Paludibacteraceae; genus Paludibacter. The sequence continues at coordinate 20,856 of CAYSTC010000001.1, forward strand.
TAAGCTTTTCGTAATTCAAAAGATGCCACTGATGGAGTCACACTTTCGAGCCAAAGGTAACTTTGCGGAGGTCCGAGATACGAGAAGTGATAATAAATTCCACCACCGCCACTACGGTTTTGCTCCGTCGGGTTAGAAAGTTGACGCATATATCCGAAATTATCATCTGCCCACATCAAGGTAACATCATCGGGCAAGTTAATACCGAGTTTATATATTGCTAATACTTCTTTGTATGGAATAAAAACCTGTGGGATATTGGCTAAAGGTTTGCCAAGCTGGGTAGTGAGCAACTGACGTTGTTTGCTGATAATATCCATCAACGCCACACGTCTTTCTTCATCGGTACTATATCCGGGTATTCCTGAATCATGAATACCGCGCATCCCCATTGTATAAACAGCATCATTATTAACAGACTGTGTAACACGGTCTTTCCAGTATCGGGTAATGTCAGCACTATTGGTAGCCCAGTTCCAATCGCCGGGTGCATATCCATATTCGGTTACAAAATTATTGCGCCATTCGTCTTCGTTATCGCGAAGCATCTGTTCGCAGTGGCTTGAGCCCATTACAATGTTATACCGCCGGGCCATGGCTACGTTTTGCGGATAAAACCAAAAAGCTTTGGTACAGGCATGCATGGCCGGCCATAAATAATTTGATTTCAGACGCAACATAAGCTCAAATATTTTGGCATAGGTGTTTGGTCCCATATCTCCCTTACCATTCGGGCGAATAGTTTTATCCATGTTTTTAGCAGCCCAGGGTTGAATGCCCCAGTCTTCGTCGTTGATAAAAAATCCGCGGTATTGTACCGATGGAGGTCCAAAAACTGCATCTCCATCGATATAAAGTGCTTCACGTTTGGTTGGAGTTACATCGGCCCACCAAACGTATGGAGAAACTCCCATCATGCGGGAAAGTTCAAACACACCGAAAGCAGTTCCGCGCGGATCGCTACCGGCAATAACCAAAGCCTTAGTCACGCCTGTAAGCGGATTATCCACTACTGAAATACAAAATGTTTCCCATTTCCCTTCCAGTTTTGATTTATTTATTTTTCCGGCATTTGCCATCTGATCAATCAGGACAGATTTACCTAATGTTCCTACAATGACCGGAGTAGAACTATCCAAGCTGGTTTTAATTAGGGGCGTGACACCTGTAAGTAATTTTATATCATTACTGAAAGCTTGTGCAACTACTTTCACTACTTCAGCATCACTATTGTCAATTACAATTGGCACAGATGTATTATTTGCAACCAACTGAAAACTACTATTGGTTGAAGTACTGCTAACAGTAATACCTGCAGCTGATAAGGATGTAAAAGACGTAGCAAGAAGCATCAGCGCAAATGCCAGTCTGAATTGTAAAATTTTCATTTTTTCAAAAATATTATATTAGCTTGTAACAGAAATTTAAAACCAGATCAAATAAAGGCTCAAATATATTCTATCATAGATTACAAGTTGGGTTAATTCCATAAAAAACTTTGTAATCTATGATATTAATGCTGCTTTTTTACGGTTTATATGGTCATTATATGAGGCTAATGTTTATCTGATAAATTTATAGACAGAAACAGAACCTTCAAACGTTATTTTACACAGATATACACCACTTGGTAGAGTCGACAACTCAATCCTGTTATTACCCGGCTGACAATACGTTTTGGTTCGTTGGAAACATTTACCATCCACAGAATAAATTTCAAGTAAACTATTTCCACCGCGAGCCATATCACAATTGATTGCATTATCACGGAAATAGATTTTGAGAATATCATCTTTAACCATTGGTAAACCTGATACATTTTCGCGGGTAAATGTAGCTTCAGTCAAAGCTGACCAAACTGATCCTTGCTTTGTGCGGGCTTTGACGGTACAATCTCCATTTATTTGCAAGGCCGAAGTGTATTTAGTAGCAAAAGAAGCCGTATTACCACTACCCGATTCGCGGGGATCTAATCCGTTTGTAGTGTAATAAATAGTTTGCGGCGCTGTCATTGTCAGCTGAGCAGAACTACTTATCTGTCCGCCATAAGAACTAAATGCCGGTGGTTCAATTTCTGACACCAAACCCAAATCCTTCAGTTGGTTATACACAATATCTGTTCGTTTTGGAAAATAATCCTTTAATAATTTATCTCTTCTGGGTACCCAATGGTCGTTGCGGGTATAAAGTGGCGGCTGCGAAGTTCCGGGAGTTAATGTATTCTTTCGGTAATCGCCCCAACGGGCAGATTCGAGAATGACAGGCAGATCAATTTCTTTGGCTAACTTGTTGAAAAACTCAATCGTTTTATTCGGGGTCAGGCTACCACTGTTGAAAAAATGCTTGTTCACCCGATCAGCAAATAGCAAGCGAAATTCCGGGTTATTATACAGTCCGCCATCGGTAGCTGTTCCGCTGGAACTACCAAACAGAATGGAGCGAAACTTCCCTTGAAATCCGTTGCTACCGTTTATTCTGTTCAGGTTTACATCAGTCAGGCTATTTTCGGCATCCCAGCTAAAAAAGCGAAAACCGCTCTCTGGATTAAGCCTGTTCCGGGCAATGTACCAGTTATTTGTACCCCAATCCATATTGCCAATGTAAAAATTCAGCAACATATAATCAATGAAGCTATTCATGTTCAACAAATTCTCCGTGATTAGTTGATCATAACTCCCCACTTTAGCCAATTCCAGCAATCTGTTATAAGCAGTGATATCGCCTTCCGAAAGACCATCATGATTGATTATATCAAAATCTTCTGCGTCACCTTTAAAGTACGAGTCCATAAAATTTTCATCCAATCTTTCCGAAACATCATACAGTCCCCAATACAAACCATTTATAAAAAGATGTACAAAACGATCATGGCTACCCGGTTGACCCATGTCGTGCTGAATTCGCTTTGCAAAAGAATCATTTGTATATAGAGTATTTGTTCGTTGCCAGCTATCGGGGTGTAGCCAACTTTGGTTATATCCGGCCCTGAAAACCAGAAAATCAAACTTATCAACAGCAGTAGTATCCTCAAATAAGTTGAATTTCAGTTTTGTTTCGCCGTATATTTCTCTAAAAGCAGCCATGAAAGAGTGTTTCCCAGTTTTTTCGGGCTGACGGCTAGCAGCACCATGCAGTTTTAGTCCACAATTAATCTGAAATTGCTTTCCACTTGAGGGTTCGTAATACTCAATAGAAACCGGACGCTCCCACCCTGCACCTGTTGTAACTCCGGTATGAATGTAGATTCCGCCTACATTTTCATCTATCGTATCCGAGAAAAGATAACCAGGATTAGTTACTATGCTCACGCTCGGAATAGATAAAAAAGCATCCTTAATCGAATTTTTGTATGATGCGTTATTACAAACATTCGGATCCAGGGCATAATCGCCCGGGGCACGCTCACCTGCCGCATAATTATTGTATTTAATGTCGCTGCCCAGATACCCCCAACGATCGGGGTAGCCAGCCGGATTGTTGGGCTGGGTTACAATATCTTTTACAAAAAAATAAGTATTGGAAACAATCGGGCTGAAAAAATCACCTTTTATGCCCACCGCACTCAGTGGAGTGGTTTTTTCGATAAAAACAGGGCTTGTATAAAGCGTACTTTGAGCTGTTGGACGTGTTCCGTCAGTAGTATAATATATTTTTGTGTCCGAATTGGGCACGCTTAACGACACATAAAATGAGCTATCATAGAAACCGCGACTTTTGCTGAATACTGGAACCTGAGCTTTGGTGTCTATTGTGTTAACGGCACCCGGACTAGGGATTTCAAAAAAGACACGTTGACCCTGATAATAACCATATGAAACATCGGGTTGTTGAATTGGGAAAGTCGGGGTGAATTCATCAGAAATTGTTCCTCCGGGCTCAACAATTGCAAGATACTCACCATCTTTCGACAAACTGAAATTGGTATGCAATTCATTGTTCGAAGCCACTTTATTTTTGCCGGAAGCAAAAACAACCAGGTATTCTCCCGCACGAATAGTTACATCCGGAAACACCCACTCACTTAAATTGATGTTTGAATCTGTCAGACTCCAACCTGTCAAATTAACCACCTCACTACCCGGATTGTACAGTTCAATCCAATCTGAGTAATCTCCATCGACATCCCTCAATCCGGTTGAATTTGATGTTAGAAACTCATTTATGATGATTCTATTTGAGTTTGCTGCAAAAATAATTCCGTGTAGGATGAGAAATGAGATAATCAGCAATTGCTTTTTTGTAATTTTCATGTTATTCAGAGCATCATTTATTCATTTAAGTCGTAGTTACAACTTATATTGCCAATAATTCAAGGTTATTTAATCAAGCTTATAAGGCTCATTTTAGTACAATTTCCATATTGATTCATTAAAATGCTGATTTTATCAAATCAACAATTTGTATTTAAAACTTGAACACGTAACTCATAATGCATTTATGAAGTCGGCTAATTCGTTTGAATATTTTTAACTTTAAAAACACAATATTGTTTATTGAATTGAACCCGAAGCATATATAAGCCCTGTGGTTTATTCTGAAATTCAATTACAAAATGCTTAGAGGGGACGATACCAGAAAGTATAACTTTACCATTGGAGTCAAACATCTGATATTTGCCAGTACCTTCAATTGGTGCATCAAATGTTACCTGGCCAGTTGCAGGGTTCGGATATATAACAGGAATTGACGCCATATTAGCTTCCTTATTAGCATCCAGAGATGTTTTAACTACGCTAACACACTCATTCACAATGGAGACTTCACGCGGATCGTTGCATTTAAGGTTAAACTTCACATTATTTATTGTCAAACCATTTACATACATGTAATAAAAGCCATAGCTGGGCAGATTTCCAAAAGTGTCGGGCGAAGGATAACCAGACTTTTTTGCTTGCAAAAGTTTCACCATATCGGAACTTATATCACTGGTTACACCTGGCTTAACAAGTTCAATGTCAACATTCTCTATCGCGATATTGTTAATACGATTAGTGCTATTTAAGCCGGTTACTGAAGACGAAATTGGACCTGCCCCGGTAGCTTTAACGTTGGAAATCAGAATATTCTTAATGCTTCCAATTGGCGGCACTGGAGCTGTTGAAGTATATTTACGACTACGATTACCAAGAGTAACGAATATGGGGGTAATACAATCGGTTGATTCTATATTATCGAACCATACATTTTCCATTTTGCCACCATCGGTAATAATAAGTGTTATAGCTGTGCGTGTGGTTGTAACTCCATTTATATGACTTCGGGGTGATGCGGACTGAACGGCTCTGCAATTACGGTAAATAATATTTTTAAAGCCGCCGGTTGTTTCGGTTCCTAGTTTTAAAGCATTACAATGACTTGAAGCTACACAGTTTTCAACCAATACATTTTCGCAGGCAGCGGGTCCGTTGCTTTTCAAACACAATGCATCGTCATCGCTGTCAAAACGGCTGTTACGAACATACACATTTCGGCATCCGTCAATATCGAGTCCATCGTTATTTTTATGAGCGTGGTTGGATACATTTAAGTTCTCAATCATTAGATTGTCACAATTAAGATAATGCTCCATCCATTGAGGAGAATCTACTAATTTGATTCCACTCATATAAATATTTTTAGAACTAACTATACGTATACCAAATGGCCGGCGTGGATCGTTATTACCAGTGCCATCATAAACAGAACTTGTTCCCTGAAAATCGATTGTACCCTCACCAGTGAATGATATCCCATCCACATTTTCAGCATAAATAAGCGATTTGTCAACCTGAAGATCGGTATTATTCCGGTATGCTGGCTTTATAACGATATAGTCTGACACATTAGTACTACCGAGTATTTTGGCATCTTTTGCTATTTCGATATGTACCCCTGATTTAAGAATAAGCGTTCCGGTTAAATAAACTCCAACCGGGAAAACAACTCGCCCGGGTCCGTGTTTGGCACAGCTATCAATTGCATTTTGCAATTGCTTTGTGGTAACAACCTGACCCGTACTGTTGGCACCAAAGTCTTTTACAACATCAAAAACAGGAAAATTACTGCGACTTACAGCAAGCGATTTTTCTAAATTACCTGCCATTTTTTCTAGGTCGGTTGCCAATTGCTGGTTGTCAAAGACATTTGTTTGACCATTGATATTGTTAGTAAAAAGAATTGTCAAAAGGCTAATTAAGACAATGGTTGATTTATTCAACATGGTATTTTTATGATTGTTTGTTTTTAATAATATACGATTAATCAATACGCTTCAAATTCATAAATTCTTGCAGCAATTTCAGAACTACACGATTATGTTTTTTTCATCTGTTGAAATGCATATAAATATAAAGTGGTCACTAAGTTATTTGGGGATAAATCCATTTTTATCAAATTCAGCTTCCCATTTTGGAATAAAGGTATTGTACTGATCTTTCATCCTCGATAAGGGCAACTGATAGTAAGCAGGACTGATTTTGGTTCCCAAAGATTCCAACGAGTTAATATTTTGTAACAGCATAGCTTTTCCTTCCGTCTGATTATTTCTAAGCCAGGTGTTTAGAGAAACTCCATCAATCTTATAAGTCCATGGCAAATGATGAAACCACAACAACAATTCTCTGGGGCAGGTTTCGGAGTTCGAAAGTTTTGCTTTCAAAGCCGGAGAGTATTGCGAGGTGAAACCGCCGCTTTGCGCTCTGGCCATTCCTATTCCATTAGCCTCACGGCCAAGGCCTACTGCTCCCCACGTTGTGGAAACATTACGTCCATCAATATTTCGCTGAGTGAAATTCGGATTCAGGTGATTTCCATCCTGCATCATCCAGGGAGCACCAACCATAGCAGTTTTCTCATATATATTATACGAGTTTTTCAAAATAGTCTTAACACATAACAGTACATCCTGATCGTTACCCAGTGTTTGTTTGGTCCACTCATCGGCAATAGTTTCCTCCGTTAAATCAGCATCCCAACACAAACGCCCGAATCCGTACCAGTTATATTGCTGAAATGAATTTCCTGTCCAGTTTGGCCGGTTACCTATATTCGGAACTCCTGCCATAAGCGTGTTTGATTTATTGTAAGTTGTTCCATCTACAATGCGTTTTACCGGAGTGTATTGACCGTTAATCAGCATATCAAATTCAAGCCACCATTTCCAAAGTGTTACCCACGAAGCAAAATGTATCTGGCCCAGATATTCCTGAGTAATTTGAAATTCAACACCCGATTCAGATTTTTCGATACCGCCAAAAAGAGGATTAATGGCTTCGCGAGGCTGAAAATCGCGTGGCCCATATTTCGATTGCAAAATCACATTTGAAGGGAAAAATCCATCCTGTACTTTGAAAAATGCATAACATTGTTCCATACAATCGGCGGGCAAAAGCCCGTTGTTGCCTATCGTTGTTCCTGTTGCATCCAGTTTGGGGATTCTCAATGTAGTTGAAGAACTGGCTGAATATACAAACGATCTCCAAAATAGAACGCAATTGTACGTGCCAAGCGCTTCAGCCATTGGTTTACTACCTTCAGAATGACTAATACCCAACGTATTCCACGGACCTGGCTGCCCTTCAGAATCCGCTTTCATCAGAAAACCTCCAAAATTGGGGACTTTAGCTACAATTTCAGCTACTTTTTTCACCCAGTAAGGTTTTGAATTTGAGTACACAAGGCTTGCCGCTTTAGTACCATCGGCATTGGTCACATTGGTTGGCGTATCGTATTTTACGGTCAGATACAGTTTCATTCCATACTGTTTAAAAATGCTCCCAATAGCACCAACTTTGGCCAGATTCGAAGTCATGACATAGTCGTACTGTGCATTTACATTATTTATAACCGCTCCGTTAATCCCAATCGAAGCATTGGCACGACAATAGTCTACAATCCGTTGTCTGGCAACTTTTGCAGCCTGACTGGTTTGCCATGTTCCATCGCTGTTTATAAATTCCCATCTGAAAATAGAAGCCGTTGCATCCGAACCGTCATTGCCCGCTGTATTGGTGTATCCTCTTTCAATGCTTCCGCTCCAGTTATCCCAATGATTCAAAACCCTGAATTTTATTTTTGGTTTTTCGGTGATATTCAAATTTGAAATATCATCATATTTTTGCAAGCTTCTTATGAACCTAAATGCACCATACAAAACTCCATTGTCGCCCGTACTGGCAATTACAATACAATTTTTACCATTAACGGTGGCATTAGATATTTTGAAGCCTTCATCGCCTAAAGCTGCTAGTTCGGTATCCCAATTCAGTCCTTTTATAATACTGGATGTTGCAGGTGTGCCAATAATTATGGCTCCGTTTTGGGTTACGGTAGTTTTAGCTGCCAACAAAGGTTGATCAGTCATTTTACCAAGAGCCAGTAACAATTCTTGCCTGGCAGAATTTTGAATTTCGGTGGTACTTTCGCAAACCAATTCCTGAATCTTGGTCTGATATTGCGACAAGGCGTTTGAATCTGTTACTTTGGTATACCGTAACCAAAGTCTGTAGCCAAGTGTTTCATCCTGTACATCAACAACTTTCACTGGGGTACAGGCATTAGAGCACTGAACTGCCGAATCAAAGGTTCTGGCCCGGAAATACATTTTGTTTTTCGGAGGAGCATAAAGAGTTGAATAACTAAATGGAGAGTAAGTTGCACCACTGATATCCGTCCAGTTGATACTGTCAGTTGACTCTTGCCATTGAATAGATTTATATGTAGTTGCAAGATTTAATTTCACAATATCTCCACCGTAAACCTGTGCATTTGTCTGGCAATTTGCATAGTTAGCAGCTATTAGGAACAATGTTACTATGTGTAGTTTTATTTGCTTCATTACATGAATTTTATTTAATTGATAGTAAATTTTATAACTTCACTGTGATTCCCATTACTGAATTTAAGACAATACAAACCTTTGCTTAAAAACGAAACATCAAAAAGCAATGATTCATTATTTTCGTCCAAAGTTTTTGTATAAAGCACACTACCTATCAGATTAACAACACTGACAGTAGATTTACCGTGTAAATGGCTAAAGTCTGACCTGATCTGAAACCGTCCATTGCTGGGATTCGGGAAAACAGAAATCAGTTGATTACCTGAGTTCAAAACCTCATCGATAGCAGAAAAAGAATTTACCGTCACAATAACATTATCAGTTGTAGAGCAGCCGGTTACATCTGTTATTGTCAAAGTATATGTTGTTGTTTGAGTTGGTGTTGCAACAGGGTTAGCGAGCTCCGGGTTCGAAAGCCCTTCGGTAGGAGTCCAGGCATAAGTAAGTGTGCCTGAATTTCCTGTGGCAATGGGATTAGCACCAAGGGTTACACTTTCTCCAGAGGTAATTGTTACATCGGATCCAGCATAAGCTGTAAGTGGCATTGGAGTCTCAAAATTAACGGTGACAGTACTTTGTGCAAAAACAATCGCCGGGAATAATAAAAAACCAATAATTTGTAATGTTTTTTGTGATTTCATTTTTGCTCGTGTGATTTGTTGAGTTCAAAAATCGGTTAACTTGAATTTAGGAATCTTTATGATTCTAAATCAGTTCTCAGTATTTTATTTAAAGTATAATATCAGAAAAACAGTAAACCTGCTACTCTTAAATAGTATTGCCTGAATAATGCCGTGAAGCTAACCCCACAGGCTTATTCAGGCTTTTGAGTCTATTTAGTACACAATACTTGCGGAGTAGTTGTTGGACCATAAACCTTTATCACATCTGGACTTCCGGATATGGTTGATGGTGCAAACTCATAGAAGTCGATACCCAATTTTCGTGGAGATACCACTGTAGGACTGAGATGAGAATGGTAAACAATATATTGGCATCCAGGACCTATATTCACAAAAGAATGGTGACCAGTGCCACTTATTTTACTATTTCCAATCAGGATCGGATTGCCAGAGTACTTGGTCCATGGGCCTAACGGACTTTTAGAAGTCGCATAGCCAACGCCGTAATTCGGATTTTGATAATGATTTGCAGAATAGGTAAGGTAATACCAACCGTTATGCTTTAAAATAAACGGACCTTCGTTCACCTTCGATCCCGGATAGGGTTCAAGGGTACTCTGTTCCCAGGTTTGCAGTCCGTTAGAAGCCCCAATACAACGTTTTAAGGTAGTTTCTTTAATGGATTTCAGGTCATCGTTTAATTCTGCTACCCATATTTCGTTTCCGTTTGTAAACCGAACAAAATACAGGTATTTCTTTCCATCATCGTCTATAAACAAATGGCTATCAATTTCTTTCACATTAGTATGAAATGGGGTTTGAATAGATTGAGTAAACGGACCTAATGGAGAGGAACTTTCAGCTACACAGAGTTCTTCTTCGGCAGAGAAGAACATATAAAATTTTCCGTTCAGGTAATACACTTCCGGTGCCCAGAACCACTTATCGCCCCAGACATCATTCTTGTGCAAAGCATAGCCACTTCGTACACCAACCGCTTTACTCCAGGTTACCATATCGTTGGATTGGTAAACTTTTATACCGTCTGCTCCACCAGTTCCATATAAAAAATACATATCATTGTATTTCAGAATATAAGGATCGGCACAATCAGGCACCAGTCCAACAGTATTATCATATATTAGGGTTTGACCTGGTTGCGGAGTCCATTTAGCGTAGATTGTTGTGTCCGAAACAACCTGATTTTCGGTAAAATACCAGGCCTTTCCAAACACCAGATTATCGGTAAACCAACCTCCAAAAGTAAAATTTGTCTTCGTAGGATCGGCGGGTTTACTTATCTGAGAACCGGTTGTAAGATTAGTGACCGGCGCAACCGGACTTCCACCATTACTATTGAATGTTACAGTCCACGTTCTGGCTTTTGAAATCCATTTAGCATGTAGAGTAGTATCAGACACGACTAAACTTTTCGAAAAGTTCCATGAATTAGTAAATGTTGTATTGTCAGTATACCAACCTCCAAATGCAAAATCCAATCTTGCGGGATCAGTAGGTTTCTTTACAGTTGTGCCGTTTATTATATTACCTATTGGCGAAATCGGGCTTCCGCTATTGGTATTGAACGTTACAGTCCACGTTTTTGAGGAAATCGGTTGTTCGCTTTTACAGGCAGAAAATAAAATCAGCAATGACACTGCTACATAATAGTACTTCTTCATACTTCTTGGGAATATTCTTTCAATTTAATCTGTTTATATTTCAATTAATCAACCATTATAATATAATTAATTTCTCAGAAAGCTTATAACTCCCGTTGTCGATCTTCACAAGGTAAGCTCCTTTACTGAAATTTTGGGTATCAATCACAGTTTTACTGCTTGTTACAATTTTATTAAAGACCAGTTCTCCATTTGTATTGTAAATGCTAACAGCACATTCTTTATTAACATCTTCTAACTCAATAGATATCTGGCTTGTTGCCGGATTGGGAAATAATTTGATTCCCTGATTAGCAGCATTTACTGGTGCAACATCTGATACTCCATTGTTGCAGAGAGTTTGCGGTGTCGTTGTCGGGCCATAAACCTTTAAAACATCCGGATAACCCTTTATAGTCGCTGGAATAAAACCGTATAGGTCAATGGCCAGTTTTCTGGGCTGCACCGTTGTGGTATTTTTGTGTGAATGATAAACTATATACTGACAACCATCTGAAACATTCACGAAAGAGTGGTGCCCTACTCCACGGATCTCGCTGTTACCAATAAGTATCGGATTCCCGGTATACTTGTTCCACGGACCCAACGGGCTTTTAGAAGTGGCATAACCAACACCGTAATTCGGGTTTTGATAATGATTAGCCGAGTAAGTAAGATAATACCAACCGTTATGCTTCAAAATAAAAGGACCCTCGTTCACCTTCGATCCTGGATAAGGTTCAAGAGTACTTTGCTCCCAGGTTTGCAGGCCATTAGAAGCTCCGATACAGCGTCTTAATGTACTTTCTTTGATAGATCGTAGATCATCATTTAATTCAGCCACCCATATCTCGTTTCCGTTTGTAAACCGTACAAAGTACATGTACTTCTTTCCATCTTCGTCTATAAATAAATGACTATCAATTTCTTTCACATTAGTATGAAACGGCTTCTGATTTTCAGCAGATTGAGTAAACGGACCTAATGGAGAGGAGCTCTCAGCTACACAGAGTTCTTCCTCGGCAGAGAAGAACATATAAAATTTCCCATTGAGATAATAAACCTCCGGTGCCCAAAACCATTTATCGCCCCAAACAGCATCTTTATGAAGAGCATAACCACTAGTGGCTCCTACAGCCCTGCTCCAGGTTACCATATTGTCGGACTGATAAACCTTTATACCATCAGCCCCTCCGGTACCATATAAATAATACTTTCCGTTATATTTTAAAACATACGGATCCGCACAATCTGCAACTAATCCCGTCAGATTATTATAAGTCAGTGCAGATTCTAATGCTGATACACGCTTAACGCTCTCATTTGTTTCAGCAATAGCCGGACTTTGAACTGGAGTCATCTCCGCAGCAGAATCAATCACCTGCCCGGTAACTAATTCCCGTTCGCTATTTTCAACTATGGCAACCGGGCTTCTACCACTACCAGCGCAGATTTCCGCCCCAACCATACCGAATCCGCTAGTCAATGACACAAACAATAAACATAAAAGTGTTTTCATATATTTTGAAAAAAAAAATAGAATTATGTCTAATGACATTAATGAATTATTTGCTGCAGAGCACATGCAATAAATCTGTTTTTGTTAGATAGTTTTTCTATTATAACATTACCTGCCAGAGTTTTAAAACTCTGGCAGGTATGTTCCCAATATTATAAACTAATTCTCCTGATGCGCTTACTATTTGACAATCAACTTCTCGGTAAAGTTGCTATTTCTATTATCAACTTTCACAAGGTAAGTTCCTTTTCTGAATTTTCGGGTATTAATTGTCAACTGTTTGCTGTTACTCATAAATTTTTCAAAAACTTTCTCTCCATTAGAGTTAAATATGCTAACAGCAGAATTATTAGCAGCATCACCTACTTCAATTGTAACTAACTCGGTAGCAGGATTCGGGAAAATTCTCACATTTTTATTTAAAATTCCGTTACGCAAGCCGGTTTCAACTCCTGTTAGTACAATATCAATATCAGCGTTAACCACACGTTTGTTCAGGTTAATACAAATGACATTGTTACTAACCCACCAACCCTCGGATGAGCCTGCCGCAGATTTATTAATTTCAGTTCCGTTGATAGAAATTTTTTCAGGTACAACAGCATTATACAACCTGACGTTGTACGAACGTTGTTGTGGTGCACCTGAATATGTACCTTCCTGCGATTTTATCAACAGTCTTCGTTGTTGCTCGGAGTATGAAATCTTAGTCAATGCATATTTTCCAGTTTGATAATTCAGATTTTCACCCTCATCTTCATACAAAGTAAACTCTCCATCAGCACCGGCATATACTTTCAATGTCAGCGAATCGGTGGCAGTTTGTCCTACATAGTCGGAATAAGGCGCCAATGGAATAATACCTCCTGCTTTTACAAACACCGGCATTGAGCTGTAATCTGCTGATACGGTTTTCACAAGCGGACCCACTACCGTTTCGTTTGTAAAATAGTTCGTCCATTTTCCTTCCGGAAACCAAACATCAGTTGAAGCAATTGCTCCTGCGCTTGCTATAGGAGAAACAAGTACTTTCTCACCATAGAAATATTGTCTGTCATATGTAAATGCTTCGGGCGAAGTAGGATAATAGAGATACATTCCACTTACAATGGGCATTCCACCTGTGGCTGTTTCGTGAGCCAGCGTATAAGTGTAAGGAATTAACGCATGACGCAGACGGATAAAATCTTTTGCCTGTTGGCTAACATTCGGATATTGCCATGGCAAACGTTTACCTTGCTTGGAGTGCAACCGGAAAATTGGCTGGAAAGTTCCAAATTGTACCCATCGCATATACATATCGTCGCTCAACGTACTGCCGTGATAACTACCTAAATCATGTGTCACATAAGGAATTCCGATATTTCCTTCTTTAATAGTGAAAGTTGATTGAAACGCAAGCATTTCCCAGGTATTATAAGTATCTCCGGTAAAATGGAGTGTATAACGGTGCTCCGACCAGGCGATACCTGGTTTTCTGCCGTCGTTATAACCTGCGTGACCAGAACCGATACGAGAAAAAGCGAACCCACGGATTCCACGGTCATTTGCTTCCTTAACATAAAGACCATTTATCCAGGTATCTGCCGGAACTCCTGCAATAGCCGAATTTGGCTCTTCGGCCTGATCGAACCACCAGAAACGAACTCCTGACTCATTAAAAGGTTTATGCAAATCGAAATAAGCTTGTGCATGTTTCTTATTGGTAAAATCAAAGTGATATTTACCTCCCTTCGAGATTAATCCCCCGGCAGTAGCATTTGTTACCGCAAATTTTGCATCATCGCCCTGGATAGTTGGGTGAAGATTCAACGGAATTACCAATCCCTGTTGTTTCGACCAGTTAAGGAATGCCTGTGGATCTGGAAATGCGGTCTTGTTCCAATCCCAGCTATTCCATCTGTAAGGAGCCTTCCAGTCGGTATCTACAACTAAAACATCCAAAGGAACTTTTTCAGAACGTAGTTGAGGCAACAGAGTATTTTGATAATAAGCCGATGTGGTGGATGCGGCATCATTTATCGAATACCAAACACCAAATGCCCATTTGGGAAGCATTACCGGATTTCCGGTAATTTTATAAAACTCCCGCAATGCTGTTTGATAATCTGACCCATAACCAAAGAAATAACCATCCTGATATCCGCCGGTATGAACAGGTCTGTCAATAACCCAACCTTCACCATCCTGCAAGGCTGTTTGGCTATCATCCAACAAATACCAACCATCACGACTCAAAATACCATCCCACAAAGGTATCGGGCCCTTTTTCTCGTCAAGTCCGCGAGACCATGCTCCTAAATTTGTTTTGATTTTATCAAAGTTTTCTTTAGGAAGCTCTGCTCCAAGCGGAGATATAGCTAACCAGTCGATATTCACATGATACGTATCGCCGGCATCGCAAACCAATTTAACCGTATGAGATCCTGTGCCTAATGCAATAGTATCCTTAACAATACTCCATGTATCCCAATCAGCTGTGGTTGGAAATGTAACTTGTGTTTTCACGCCATCAACATACAAACTCAAAGTTCGGGGTATCTGCTGTCCATCTCCCGGAATTCCATTGGCATATTTGATAGAAAACACATAGTCACCCGCAGTTAAATTATTATTAATATTCCAGGCAATGGTTGGTCCGGCTTTTACCAATCCGGCAACAAAGCCCGAACCGCTAAATCTGAGATGGTCAGTTGCAACAGAAGCTCCACCGGAATATAGACCTTTCTCGGCTTCGCAAATCTGATTTACATTCAGAACAGGAGAAATATTAATCCAATCGATGTTAACATTATAATTATCGCCATCATCGCATACGAGTTTGAAAATATGGGGTTTTGAATCGAGAGTAATCGCTTTTTGAAAAATATTCCATTTATCCCAGGTCGCAGTTTGTGTAAGAAGAATCTGTGTTTTTACACCATCAATATACAAACTGATAGTACGATCCGACCCCATACCATTGCTATATTTAAACGACAGGATATATTCACCCGGCTGCCAATTTTCTTTTGGTGTCCATTCCATTCCGGCACCTACGGTTTTAAGTCCGGCTACAAATCCGGTACCATCATAATCAATGTGGTCAGTGGCAATTTTGGCGCCACTGAAAAGCCTTGCTTTTTCGGCCTCTTCACGGTAGCCTGAGGTTACCATAAACCAGGGTTTGGCAATGACAGTCTCATTTTGAACATTCAATTTAACTACCAGATTTGTAGAATCGAAAACACCCGAATTTTGTTTGTAGCGAAGTAAAACTTTTTCGGTTTGAATTTCACGCCATCCATCTTTCACCACAGTTGTAAAGGACGGAGCAGGCATATTGAGGTTTGTTATATTGTAACTATTGCGGTTTTCAAAGATGCCGTCTCCTGAATATTCAGTTCTGATCAACGTAGAAGAAAGTACAGTAAATCTGGCATTTCCGTCAACAACCGTGTTGGCATCTTCGGCTTTAAGGGAGCTTACAAAAAAAAGACTTACGAGGTAAAAACAAATAAAATATAGTCTTCTTTGTTGCGAATAAATTTGAAATCGGGGAACTAACGAATTAACAGTAAATGAAGTAAAGTTTTTTTCCATGATACAATGATTAGAATTTAAGATTACCGTTTATATTTTATGACACAATCTATTCGATTTTTCTCGTTTATATTTATGAAAAAGGCGAATAAAATATTATGTTCAACAAACAACTTTCAAATATATTTATATCTGTATTACCAAATGGGTTAAATCGGGGGTTAAAGCCGAACCAAAATCATTAATATTACTCGAATTGATAAATAAATTCTGAAAAAAGAGCTGTAGAAGCGTTACTCAACCAAAATGACATGTGCTTTCCCTGTATTTATCAATCTAAAATTAGAATATAGATTACTGAGCTTTATTCATCAATCGGAGCAAACGATACAACCGAATTAAAACAGCATTATCCGGAAATTATTTTCTTAAATAACTCCCGGATAATACAACGAAAATCTTTTTTAAATCCTAAAAAATATTTTATCCTGAATTATAGAGAAACAGGATAAATTACACTAACCTTTTATTTTATTGAAAACTTATAGATACAGGTATGTTCGTATGTTTCTCCCGGGTTCAGACGGGTAGTGGGGAATGCTGGTTGATTAGGGCTATCGGGGAATCGTTGAGTTTCCAGAGCTAAAGCTTCGCGATAATTGAAGGTAGAGCCATATTTCCCGTCACCTTTTCCTTTGAAAAAGTTACCACCATAGAACTGGATACCAGGCTGATCGGTCCAGATTTCCATATAACGTCCGCTTACTGGTTCATAAACCGAGGCTGCAAATTCCACTTCGTGTTGGGTTTTCCGCACCAATACCCAGTTATGATCGTAGCCTTTTCCAAACTTCAGTTGTTCATTTTCTTCATCAACTCTTTCACCAATACTTGTTTGTTTTGTAAAATCAAACGGTGTACCTTCTACAGCCATTAACTTGCCTGTCGGGATTAACACTTCGTTTACCGGAGTAATGCTATCTGCATTTATTACAAGCATGTGATCGTTAATGGTACCTTTACCTTCGCCATGAAGATTGAAAAAACCATGATGTGAAAGATTCACCACTGTAGGTTTATCGGTAACAGCACTGTACTTAATTTTAAATTCATTATTTTTTGTTAGTATATAAGTCATTTTTATTTTCAATGCTCCGGGGTAACCTTCTTCTCCATCGGGAGATGTATACGACAACTCAATCGAATTCCCAGTTACCTTATCAACATCCCATACTACCATATCCAAGCCTTTCAAACCACCATGCAAACTCTGTCCGTTGTTATTCTTGGGTACATTATATGCAACCCCGTCTATGCTAAACTGACCGTTAGCGATACGATTGGCATAACGTCCCACAACACAGCCCACAAAACGCTCGGCTTCGCCATAATCGATATACTCCTGAATGGTTTTGTGGCCTAACACCACATCCTCCAGATCACCGTTTTTATCGGGACACCACAAGGCCACAACACGTCCTCCGAAATTGGTAACCTGCATGTACAAACCATTGCCGGATTGTAGCGTGTATAAATTGACATTTTTACTATCGACCTGTGTTTCAAAGTTTTTAGCATCGAGTAAAGCTGGCATCTTCGATTCAGTTTTGCATGCAAATAAACCGAATAACACAATAAGTGGAATTAAAAGCTTGTTGTTCATGATATTTGATATTTAAATTATTGTCTGCCGTTTGTAGCAAATGCCGGGATATTTGACTAAGTTTTGCCAACATCCGAAGAAACTGATGTTTTTTTTTAAATTTGATTTTTCTATTCTAACAAAGCTGTTGCACACCACAATACCGGAGCTTGCCCATGCATATCTCCCGTATTCTTTTTCCGATCCAGATAATACTGGCGGCTATTCAGTTTATTAGTTCCCTCACACACATTTTTCACGGCTCCGTTTTCATCAATGTTCGAAACCAAAGCAATCCAGGCTTTTTTTGCAACAGATGCAAATTCTGCTTCATTCAGCCATCCGTGCTTTACACCGGTAATTATTGCATAAGTAAACATGGCTGTCCCCGAACTTTCCGACCACGATTCCTGATCATCGATCAACTGTCCCCACATACCATCCGGGCGTTGATATCCTTTCAGAGTGTTCATCATTTTTTGGTATTGCAACAAAATCTCTTGTCTGTAAGTATTGTCGGCAGGTAGGTTTTTAAGCAAATCGGTCATTCCAACAGCCATCCAACCATTGCCCCTGCTCCAGAAAAAAGGAACATCACCGGCATGATAAAACAATCCGTTCGGGCGTTGTAGCGAGTCCAGATATACAGTCATTTCATAAGCTGCCCTGTCGATATATTTTTTGTCTTTTGTAGCTAAATAGGCCTGAAGCTGCACTGTTGTTATCATAAACATGTCGTCGATCCAGAAACGGGTTTGCCAGGTCAAGCCTTTATCAAGCAAACTCTTGCAGGCTTCAGGCTGTTTATTATTCTCAGGCATTTCCCATTGTTTGTCGGCAAAATCCATCCCGACATGATAATAGCATGGATTACCGGTCTGTAAATATAACTCCAGCGGAACAGATCCAAACACCGAAAAATCAACATGATCGGGAACCGGAACCAGTTGTTTGGCCTTTCCGAGCAAAGGGTAATAGCGGTTCTCCAACTTCGTTACAAACTCTTTGTTGTTTGTTACTTTTGCAAATCTCAATGCGCCCAACCAGGTGCAAACTTCGGGGTAAGTAACTTTCTTAGTTTTCAGATCTTCTATCTTTCCACGGGTCAGGTAGCGGGTAGTGAGCTTCTCTCCTATCTCCTTCGGCGAGCAACCGGCCGGAAATTTTTTCAGATTTCCATCATTATCTGCATAAACAATTCCGGATAGGATAAGTGCTGATAGCATTACTGCTACAATTCTTTTACTTCTTTTCATTTTGATTCTAAAATTCTTCGGTTCATTTCCGGTTGACAGAAATTTTGAGATTTACTTATAAAAAAAGGGGACAAAATCAATCTATTGAAATGGCATTCCAATTACACAATACATTTATGATACTGTTGCCAGAATGATTTTCGGTTGACTGATTGAATTACCAAACAAAAATAATAACCCTGGTATTACCAAACGGGTTAAATGCAGGGTTAAATGACCTGAAAAGTCTGTAATATCCACAGCAAATTCTCACAAATCATTTTTTAGTGCTATTTTTCTTGTTACTGATTTATCAAAAGTTTATCATACCTTCAACCAACTACTGTAGAAAGTATCAGAATTATAATTTGATTGAAAATACTTCTTTGGCCTTGTTGTTGCGTTCATTTTTCGGACATGGCATAGTAATCTTTCACCCAACTGACAGCGTAAACTATTCCTTAATAATTTTTTTTATTCCAATTTGATTTAAACCGACAATTTTTACAACATAAATTCCCGGGTTAAATTGTCTCATTTCAATTTCGGCATGATTGTCATTGGCTTTAAAATTTGATAGCAATTGTCCGCTACTATTGTATAAAAGAATTTGTGACGGATAATTTTGCATTGACAATGTAACGATGTCTTTTACCGGATTGGGGTATAAACAATTATTATCTGCACTTTCGGCAGGCAAGCCAGAAGAAATACAGTTACCCGCTACCGAGCCCTTGCCTGTAGGACTCGTACTTGTTTTAGAAATCCATATTTTATCTAATTTAGCCCCATCTTCGCGATAACCGATAGACAGTGTGTGGCTCCCGGCTGTTAAAGTATAGGTTGACGAAGCCTTTGCCCATACCCATGAAATGGATTTAACAATTTCATTCCAGTATGAGAACGAACCATTGTCCATCTTCAACCAAAAAGAATCTCCGTTTATGTCGGGACACATTACCCGTAACCAGAGATAATATGTGCCACTTTCTTTGATATTAAAGGTGTAGTTCAATTGACCCGTAGCACCGGGGGCACTGGCTGAACTGTTATTGCCGGGTTGTATAGTCAGGTATTTGTTGTTGGATGCTGTGGTATCTGTCTCTACATTCCATAATGAACCTACAGTTCCGCACTCGGCTTCCAACCAGGCACCGGAATCCATTATAACGTTAACAGCCACAACATCAGTTGCAGTATTTCCTTCGCTATCAGTTACCGTAAGAGTGATTGTATGTGAGCCAACAGCAAGATTTACAGACGGGGTTATACCCGTTGCAATTACATTATTTCCTTCTTTCCAAACGTATGAAGGAATTTCCCCTCCAAAATCATAGCTTCCGGAACCATCCAGTGTAATGGTTTGGCTTCCTTTGTTTTCGTTATCGATTATTGTTTGGTCTGCTCCGGCACTTGCTATGGGCAAATTATTATTTGTTATTTGGGTAAATAAGTTCAAATCAACAGACCCGCCAAGCAATTGATACCCGGCTACACTTGGATGAAGCCAATCGTTGGAATATGCTGCCAAAAGCTTGATTGGATTATTGGGATCTCTGATTGTTTTATCGAAGTCAATACAGGCATCAAAATTACCAGCTGTTCGTATCCAACTATTCACAAGATTCCGGATAGAATCATGTGCAACTGTATAATGACTATGCCCATAAAATGGGGTTATAGTGGCGCCATATGCCTTTATGTTTCTTGCATGTGCGTCAGCAATCATCTTTTTATACGCATTGGTTATGGTAGTAAAAGAAGCTCCGGCAGCTATATCGTTGGTTCCGTAAAAAATGATAACCCAACGCAGCCCACTTTGATTAAGAATATCTTGCTGGTATCGGCTGGCACCGGCTGTAACTCCGGTACCTGAAACATTTGACCCTCCAATGCCTAAATTCAGCACACCAACATCCTGAGTGCTTGCGTTGTTAAGCAGGGCTTGCGAGAAAAAATCGGTCCATCTGTTTTGTAATCCTCCTGATAAACCATATCCATCGGTAATTGAATTTCCTAAGACTCCTACACAACCAGATGTTTGCGGGGCTCTTACATCAACAGTATTAATCGTATACCAATGTGGCGTTATAGTTGCGCCACTGAAACTGACAGATGAAGTTTGGTCGCCGGGAAGAATGTATGAATCCGTTCGCGAACCGTAATGCGACGTTATATCAATATTGGAAGCAGCTTGCCCGTAGTAAATGGTAATTGCAATGCGCATATTGGGCATTAACGCAAAAGCAACCGGGTCGGAAATAGTTGTTGAAAATGGATTCATTGTAACCGATGAGTTTCCATTGAATTTTAACTGTTTAATGGTAGACGCATCGATGTTACTTCCTCCCGTTGATACAGCAATCTTCACGGAGTTCATAGTAACCGGAGTTGCACAGGTTTTGTTTGAAAACTTTACCCGAAGCGTGTCACCGCCAATGGATACTCGGATCACCTGTCGTAAGCTATTGTTAGCAATATATGGGGATGGAGGTATGTTGTCCGATCCGGCGGCATAGGGCGCACAACTCCATGTGCCCACCCATATCCGGGACTGGCTGAAAATATTTTGTATAGAAAACAATATCAGCAAACACATTATCCCTACGTAAGGAAACAATAACCTTAGAAATAATTTTCTTTTCATACTAAAAACTTCGATTTTACAAACCTGTAATAGATATCCAATTAGCTGTATTCGTTGAAGCTACATCATTAATAGCATCCAAGCCGCCTTGTTTGTCGTATAACGAGAAGTTGATACGAATTTTGCCAGATTCAATGTTTAGCTTCGAACGCGGAATTGAGATTTCGGTAAAATAGCCATAATCCTGATCGGAGATATTGGAGACTGTACCTTTATACTTAGCATTCACAGATACATTTAAATCAGTATTCAACCAATCTGTTTTATAAGTGTCGACACTTTTCAGCCCTTCGTGCGAGACCCTGATCCGGCAACTTTTTTCAGATAATGTATTATTAGACACTGGGCTTATATAGATTGAAGCATAGTCGTCTTTTGAGATTACATTGTCCAACACTTCGATAAGGAAATACACATTGTTCTCATCAAACGAACAGCGGAGTGTTGCCTGTGCCTGTGACTTTTCGCCAACAAAAAGTGCATGGTCTGTATTTGCCCATTCAGAATTATTCCCATCCACAGAAACATTACGACGTGTGGCTGTAATGTTATGATTTAGAATGAACCGGCTTAGCATAACCACACCATCAGTGGTATTTGGCATTGCTCCGATAAGCTGATGATCATCAATTCGCTCCAGTGTTCCCCAGTATCCTTTACCTGAAAAAGGAGCATAAGCCTCACCAAAATTACGAGCCCTGGCATCGCCCATCTTCATATAAAAGGTGGAAGATTTGTTGTAAGACACAACAGTTTCGCCCGAAGGAAACTGTACAAGATACGGTGCGCATCCTTCGAATGCAAAATCATTCCGGTCTATTGGTCCCTCCTGAGTAACTGTGAGCGGATCCCATTTACCATCCTCACCCGAGTAGGCAAACGATATATTATATTTTCCGATATTGGCTTCCACAACAGCAGCGAGTTCATTACTATTGTTGAGTTTAATAACATTCGGCATTTGATCATTAAAGAACGTTCCACCATTTTTAATATATTTCGTACGTATCACATAGTATGGATTGTTTCCAAACGAAGGAGTCCATGTTACTCCATTGTCAGTAGATACAATCAGAGCGGTGCCGGTATCAGTGCTTTCGTTATTGGTTCGGCTACTATCGGTGAAGTAGCAGTGAATTTCGCCTGATGGTAATTGCAAAAGACTTGGTTCCCAATTAACTCCCCTGTATATTTCGACCGGAGTACTCCAGGTAATACCATTATCTTTACTTCGCAACATCACTATTCCTGCGTCCAGAGACTTTACTTTATATCCAACATTAGCCCGATATGCAGCCACAGCAATTATATCTCCATTAGAAAGCACCAGGGCATCGCAGTTAGCAAACCGACGCTCATTAGCCTGGTTATCAGCATCTACAATAGCATAATTTGCCAACAACTTCCCTTTAGCAATCCAGGCTTTAAGATCCGTACTTGTTGAATAATAACAACTTGCACCAATCTGGTTGTTGTGATAAAACATGATGAAATTGCCGTTGGCCAACTTCTTAACCCGCACATAATTCGGATTGGATACACCAAGTGCTCCCTGACCCAAATCAATATAACTCCGGAAATTCATCTTTAACGATGAATACGAAGTTACATTGGCGTGTGAATTGATGATTGATTTTTCCTGATTGAGTTTTTCAATAGGCGTAATGGTAAATGGGGTTTCTTGTGTTTTACCATCCCCTGGGTTAATCTTATTATCATTGTCGCTGCAAGCCGTGAAACCGCAACATAATACGGCCAATAAAGTTGTTGTTTTGAGAAATCTTTTCATCGTTTAAATTTTAAAAAATCATAGTACTGACAATAAACACTGTTATCCATCTGTCAATGAAATGGATAATTACAGTAGCAAACAAAAATAATTGCCCGGGTATTACCAAACGGGTTACTCGTTGGGTTATATAGCGTGAAAGCAATCGATTATTTCAGTAATTTCATCAAGCCTTATAATATATTTTCACAAAAGCAACCTATTGCACATTCAACAAAATGTGTAACTCAATTGGGAGACAACTGATCAACGTAAGGTTCTAATTTGTGATGCTATTTTAGAAGCCCTTACGTTGATCATAATTGCCAACAACGTTTCTACAAAAAACGCAATTAGCTAAGAGAACACTCTGTCATTTTATTTGATAAAATTTAGTATTTAGAATGTTCTATCTAATCTAAAACTATTATCTTGGTTTCAGTCACAGAATTGTCTTCAGTTGTTGTTCTTACAAAATAAAGTCCATTGGAATGAGACGGTTCAAATATCCATTTATCATTTCTCAAATTAGAACCATAGATTTTTAAACCCTGTGTATTAAACACTTCCACGCGAACAATTTTTGATCCTGTTGAATTTATTGTCACTTGCTGACCCTTTTTAAGTACGGTAGGATATAATGAAACTGCTAAGGCATTCTGATTCGTTAAAGCAACAGAAGTTGCAATATTATTATCTTCTTTTGCATAAGCTATATTAGCCCCAAGCCGGCCCCCTGCTTCAAAAAACATGTACCACTTGCCTGCATCATTCTGAATAAATACAGGGGCAGCCACACGGGGAACTGCTATCAGATTACCAGTTTCATCTTTATCAATTACAACATCAGAATATTTCAGGTAATCGCCCCAATGCACTTCCATATCGAAACTTAGACCAACTTCGACAACACTTATATTGCCTGCACTTCCGTTGACAAAAACAAAACAACGCCCGTTATTCTCCATTAAATAGGGTCCGGCAACATTGGAACCCATCGAGCCAACGTAATTGGGTTTAATATCAGTTCCCGGGATTTTTTTATAATCCAGATCCGGAGATATTAATGGTTTTCTTACAGTTGTCCAATTGATTCCATCAGTCGAATGCGCCCAATATATTTTACGGTTATTTTCCATAATCATTAGGAGCATTACATATTTATTTCCCAGTCCGGGAATTTCATGCTCGAAAACTTTAGCGTAGCTTGCCTCGGTACCGCCGGCAGTAAACTGGGTTGCCGTAACTACACTTCCTCCAAATGTCCAATCGACTAAATTATCGCTGGTTGCATAATGAGTTGTTGAATTTGGTCCATGAAAGTACATAAAGTACTTATTGTAGACATTGTTCCAGATTACCTGACATGCAGAAATATGTGGAGCCGTATTGATTATATTGTTTGGTACGGCTTTAGCCCAATTCAGGTCAATAACCGTGTTCCGTTCAGTCCACGGACCATCGAGAGTTGGACCTGTAGCCAAAAACATGCCACCCGGATTTTCATGAGGCGTGTAGAACCGATAGTAACGAGCCAGAGTATCTTGTCCGTTTACGAATTTCCCATTTGCAGTATATTTTTTTGCATCAATGATTGCCGGAAAAATAAACTCATTGGAAGTTGTTTTGTATTGATAATTATCAATATCAATTGTAAAACCGACAGGTTTTACCTGAGGAAGAATTTTTGTATCAAGTGGAGATTCAGCTACAACCACATAGTTAACGCTTTTGGGTAAAACAACGCTACCATTAATAGAACCTGCTGGTGCTACAACTTTTATCTCATATTTCCCCAGAGGAACTGTTGCTGGAATAGTAAGGGTAGTAGTTGCAACGTCGGTGTTTACCGCAACTTCCTTCGGGGTTAATATATCAACACCATCCTTATCAACGAATGAAAGAAGCAGTTTTTCTCCATTGTTAATTAAAACCGTATTAACTCTTACCGTGATTGTCCGTTCGTTATTTACAACATGACTATCAGAACTAACATTCAACGACGTAATTTTAGGTTTTGATAAAAAATCGCCAGTTCCCATTTTCACATATTCTACATCCATATTGCAACGATGGAATGATTCGGCACCAAGTCGTATAATATTAGTACCTGTCATTGCTGCCGTGGCAACATTTTCAAAAATTGGGTCAACAACATCATCTACATAAACATCGTAAGCCAGGTTATCGGCATGAAAAACAAAGCTATACACATGCCATTCGGCTGTATTAATTTTATATTTTTCTTCATCATAATGGCTAACTGCCGGTTTAACGGCCACATATCCGTCGTTACTATTCCCGTATTTCAGATGTAGTGCCAGATTCTTGCCATTTAATCGGGCCGATATCTGGTTTGACTCGAAGCCTGCTTCAGCATCGGGATATGTAGCTTTATCAATAGGTTTTACACGGGCTTTTACTTCAATGGTGTAAGAAGTATTCGTGAGTAAAGTTAATGCAGGAGGTACCAGGAAAGCATAATTATTGCTTGCCGCAGCATAGGTTTTCATCACATTTACATATCCGCTTCCTTGCGTTACGGCATAATTGGCAGGTGCCAGGGAACTGCCTTTTGAAAGGGTCCATGCTTTATTGTAATCCGAACCTCCATTCACATTCCATGCAGCCATGGATTTATCAAGGATATTCCAGGTTTGAACGGCAAAGAGATTAGCAGAGAGGAGTATCAGGCAAAATAAAAAGTTGATTTTTTTCATAATATGATTTTTTAAATTTATAATGAACCTGAAGCCAAAACCGGCTTCAGGTTCATTTTTTTTATGGTTTTAATCCCAGATAAAGTTCCTGAATCTGGACAGAAGAGCCCGATGATGTATATGACGACAGATAGAAGCAGGCAGCATCTTTGGCATAGAATTTCAGGTATCTGTAATTCGATTTTGGAATTGAGATATCCGGAGACTCTTGAATCGAAGCTGTTCCTGCATTCGGAATAACCACATTCGTTGCAATTGACTGGAAGTTAATTCCATCATTACTTCCAGAAATTTCATCGAAACGATACCAACGGATATACGCTGTTGACACATCGCGATGACGTATTCTGAAGTAGTTCACGTCCTGAGCCTGTTGCATATCCACAATAAAATACAGAGCGTCGCCTGCAGCAGCCACTACGTTCGGATTAGTCCCAAAGTTTTTTCCTGGTCGTACCATACAGAAGTTGGTGGACAAATCGCCATCAAAAGCAGCCTGCAATGAGTTTTTCTCGGCATCTGCAGCCGATTTAAACATTGCTTGCGAGGCAGTCATAGTCCAGTTTGTACGAACATAGTCGCCACTAAACACGGAAACATTGACCGGCAAGGTAGCTTTAACTGTTGCATTTTGCTTAGAAGCCACAGTAATGGTTACCGTTCCGGTAGATAGTCCTTTGAGAATACCCTCTTCATTAATTGTAGCAACATCTGTGTTGGATGAACTATAATTGAAGCCATCATTTGCATCCAGCGGTGTAACCAGAATTTGTGCAAACACGTTATAATCTGCCCCTACCTTAAGATCCAAAGTACTTATACCAAGTTCAATTTTGGTTGCAGGAACGATGATTTTATCAACAACGGTCAGCGTGAAGTCAACACTTTTACCTCCAACAGAAATAGTTATTACACTGGTTCCGGCAGCATTGGCCGTTAATTGTCCTTTGGCATTCACTGTGGCAACATCAATGTTTGACGAAGAATAAGCCTCTGCCCGATCAGTAGCATTAACAGGCAAAAGGTTGACATTCCAGGCTATGCTCACAGTGGTGCCTACCTTCATGGTTAGTCCATCACGAAGCGGATCTTTGAGCGCAACGCTCTCAACACCAACTTCTTTTACTACGGGCATATTCTCGTCGCAACCCACCAGCAGAAGCCCCAATAATGAAAATACTGCCAGAAAGACGAATATTTTATTTATTTTCATAATACAATTTAATTTTATGTGATTATTAAATCCATTTAACCCTATTACCAACCCGGATTTTGCACAAGCACTTTGCTTTTCCGAATCTCATTCAATGGTATCGGATAAAGATAATTTTTGCGGCTAAAGACGCGGGTCTGAAGTTTCTTACGGGTTTGGAAAGTGATTTTATTTCCATCGGTGTTCATTCCGGTAAAATCTCCACCTTGTCCACCCTCTCCCGGTGCATTTTCAGCTATCATCCAACGACGTACATCAAAGTAGCGTTGGCCTTCGGTAGCCAGCTCAATGCGGCTTTCACGCCGTATTGCATCGCGTTGCAATTCCTGGCTGCCTGCTATAGCCGGATTCAGGTCTTCAATTTTTGGCAAACCGGCGCGCTCACGTACTAAATTCAGGTATTTCAGAATATCCGGATCAGATGGATTCACCTCGTTCAACATTTCGGCATAAAGCAGATAAAACTCTGCCAAACGGAATATGATAGAAGGTCTGAACTTAGATTTTACACCCGGCGAGTTGCCATGCACTTCATGATTGTATCTTTTATAAAGCAAATATCCTGCAATAGGGTGTCCATCAGGTACTGTTTTGTCAGCATTACCGCCCATATAGAATTGAACTTCCTTGTTGCTTATATGCCACTTCATTCCAGAAAAACAAACCGTATTGTAAAAGCGTGGCTCGCGTCCGACATACATATTTGAAACCTGAGCTCCATTCAGATTACTGAACCCGGTCTCAGAATATGTCTGTGATTTAGGCAGAAAAGACGTAGTTTTAATCGGATAACCATCCGACATGTAGAAATCATCTACAAGTTCCTGCAATACATTTATAGCACCTAATCCGCTGGGTTCGCTTCGAGGCGTGGCATAATGGTCAAAATCACTGGTTTCCAGGCTTCCCCACGAAGTCATAGAATTTGCCCAAATAATTTCTGTATTGTAGGTCTGGAAAACTTCGTATACTGACTTGGCCGGATCGAAAACACCGCTGTTTTTATAAAGCTGGTATCTGTTACCATCTTCGGCATAGGTAATAAAATCTTTACAGGCATCCAGTGCTTTCTGAAGTTTTGACTCGTCACGATCCGGGAACAGACGTTTTCCATCTTTGTTTTTCAATTGGAGCGCTTCGGTGAAGCCTCCGTTGAAAAGCGGACTTGCAGCATACACCCACAGTTTTGCTCTGACAGCCAATGCAACTCCTTTCGTAGGAACTGCACGGTAACTTTCATTATTATGGTATGGTTCCTGCTCCATTCCTTGCATAGATTCAAGCAGTTCTGTGTCGATAAAATTGATTACCTCATCAAGGGAATTCCGTGGTAAATCCAGCTCATCATTCAATACCAGCGACTTTGTCACAATCGGAATCGGGCCATACTGTTCCATTAAATAATAATGGTAAAGAGCCCGCATGAAGCGAACATTGGCTTTATAACGCTCCATTTCAAGTTCTGTAATCCTTAGTGCGTCAGGGCCTCCTTCATCAATGATCGGATGAGCATTTTCCAAAAATATATTCGCTTGTCTTATACGTTCGTACAACGTACCCCAACGGTGCGATTCTCCATTTGCGGAGCTCCAATCCATATATTTTCCTGCGTTATTAGCAAGCCTTGTATATACTTCATCGGTATACGCAGTCCAGGGATTACCCATCGACCGCGTAGCCCACATGGCAGAATAATCCGGACGGTCGGCAAAAACATCCGAATACCATTTCTTTGTGCGGTCCACGTTCACAAAGACCTGCGAGATGTCACTTATACCTCCCGCCAGTTCGTCAGATACGTTCAGAAAATCACAAGAGGTCATACTCCCGAAGAATAGACTGATAATCAGAACTTTTATAAATTTTGTTTTCATATTATTTTTTACAAGTTTAATTCAACACCTAAAGAGAAAGTACGGGACATAGGATAACTCATCCCTTTATTACGGTTGCCAAGCTCAGGATCCCAAAGTTTCAGACTATCCCACAGATAGAGGTTGTTTCCCAACAAATAGATGCGGGCACCGTCAATTTTGATTTTCTGTATAATGCTCTTTGGTACATTATAACCTATTTCCAGGTTTTTGAACCGAACGAAATTACCGTTCCGCAACCACCATGTACTGGCTTCTTTGTTCATATTATAAGCGTAGTGGCTGTGGATTCTTGGCATTAACACATCCTGGCTTGGATTTTCGGCTGTCCAGCGATCCTGAAATGCAGTCATATAATTTGACTTTTCTATACCCCAGTTGAAAGGCCAGAAAGTACTGTTCCCTTCGCTAAGGAGTATTGACGAATTTGCTACGCCCTGAAAAAACACACTGGCATAAATCCCTTTATACTCGACATTAACACCAAAGCCATAGTTTATTTCGGGATTGTAAGGGTGACCCACACCTCTTTTTTTATCAAATTCATTGATAATACCATCGTTATTCAGGTCAGAGTATTTAATATCACCAGGGCCCAATGTTCCGGGAAGCGCAGGTACAGGAAGTCCTGGACGTAATTCGTAGGAATACGTACCATTGCTGTTTTGGGTTCTGATAAAATCATCTTCGGTATAAAGTCTTTCGGCGATATAAAGCTGACGTTCTCCAACGCGAGTTCCGGTAACCAGTAACCAGGGGTATTCTTTCGCAAGCTCATCACTCTCGATAATCTTATTGCGTGCAAAAGTGAAAGTTCCACGGGTGCTTACCTTTACTTTACCGAAATTATGACGGGTATTCAAACTTCCATCAATACCCCAGTTATCCACGATACCGTAGTTTTCCCAGGGTTGAGCGTGGAAACCAGCGGTGGCTGATACCGTTTGGCGCTCAATGAGGATATTGCTACGATGGTTGTTAAAGTAGTCGGCTGTCAATTCAACCTGATTATCAAACAATCCAAGATCAACACCAATATCCCGTTTGTTCTCAATTTCCCAATGAATGTTGTTATTTACGAATCGAAGGTCTCTAATACCGGCTCCCATTCCGTTCGTTGCTCCTGATGTTCCTATACCCTGATTAAATGTAGATCCATCTGTTTTGAAAGTTGCCCGGTACAGGAAACGGTCGCTTCCGGTATCGTCGTTACCGGTACGTCCCATGGATAGCCTTATTTTGGCACTATTTACCACTTTTTTCAAAGCCTCAGGATAGAAGTTTTCGTTCGAAATAAAATAACTTACACCTATCGCCGGGAAAAGTCCATACCGATGTTCTTTTGCAAATGTTTCGCTACCGGTATAACCAAAGTTAGCTTCGATAAAATAGCGATTTTGGTATGAATAAGTGGCACGACCTACCAATCCCTGTTTTCTGTATGGCAGCACTACATCGCTCGTTTGATTTTCCTTCTGCATATAAAGCAACATACCTCCCACATTGTGGTCGTTAAAACTTCTCGCATAATTAACTGAACTTTCAACATATATTTTGCGATAAGAGCTTGTTGCGGTAAATGTCGGGTCAACCAGTTCGGGGGAACCTGAAACTGCAGTTATATAGGTTAGATTTCCATCAGCGTCACGTCCGGTAGCATGATAAAGACTTGGCCAGTAGTTACGGAGAGTTGCCGCATTTCCTTCATAGTCAAAAGCAACTTTACCATTAACACTTAAGCCAGGAGTAATTGCGCTCAAATCCTGTACTAAATTCACGTTAGATTGCAACATTGTGCCAAATTCCTTCCTATATCCCTGGTTGTACAACATATTGAACGGGCTACGATTGTTAGCATCGCTTTGCACTGCATAAGTTGACAATGTCCCATCACTGTAAATAGCCGGGAATAAATGAGGAGGAGTATTAAGCATAAATGAGAATATATCATCGGGTGAACGATTAGCGGTAAGCCGGTTGATGTATTGTCCACTAATATCAATGCTCAGATTAGTAGTTTTACTTACCTTCAGGTCGATGTTACTTCTTAGGTTATATCGTTCAAAGCCAAAGTCACTGTCATATTTTCCCATCGGATTTGTTTTGAAAATACCATCCTGTTGGAAATAAGCCATTGACACAAAGTACTTGGCATTCTCTGCCCCACCGCGGAAATTCAGAGTATGCCGTTGGTTTTTAACCCTATTCGTCAACAACTCATCCATCCAGTTTGTATTGGGATACAAGTCGTTATCTTCACGGCTGCGGTATTTGGCAATTTCTTCTTCGCTTTTATACGGGTTGAAACCATCATTGAACAGTGCTTCGTTGGCTAGTTCGAGGTAATCCCACGAGTCTACGAACTTAGGCAAACGTTGAGGTGTGGCTACAGAGTATTCGGAGCGAAGTGATATTTTAGGTTTGGATATTGTACCACGCTTGCTGGTTACCAGAATAACGCCATTAGCTCCTTCGGCACCATAAACAGCAGTTGCTGCAGCATCTTTCAACAACGTGAAAGTTTCGATCTCATCAGGCTCGATATTGCTTATTTCGCGCGGAACACCGTCGACCAAAATCAATGGGTTAGTTCCTCCTTTGAAGGTACTGATACCACGAATCCAGAATTCAGCATCGTCCCTGCCCGGCTCTGCCGAACGCTGGATACTAATCAAACCGGCAAGTTGTCCTGACAGGTTGTTGGTAAGGTTTCCCGTTGGGGCTACCAGCTGTTTCGAGGTAACGCTGCTTATCGAACTAACCATACCGGCGCGTTTCTGTTTACCATAACCAACCACCACTACATCTTCCATCATTTGAGCATCGGGTTTCATAGTTACATTCAAAACATCCTGGCCTTTGACAGGAATTTCCTGCTTCTGGAAACTTATATAACTGAAAGACAAGACATCCGTATTTCGAACATCGATAACATAAAGCCCCTTAATATTCGTAACGGTTGCAACACTTGTGTTTAACACTTGTACGGTAACTCCCACCAACGGCTCGCCATCCTCATCAGTTACAGTACCTGTAATACGTTTTTTGTTTTGCTGTGAAGCCACCTGTGTGGCATTGCCCGTATTTTGCGAGTAGACCATTCCTACATCTACCGTCTGGAGCAAGGTCGCCAGAATAACGACACTTAAAAAACGGGCATTTTTAATCATTCGAATGCCTTTTTTAAAGAAATTTCTCATGAATTTATTTACAATTTAAAGTTATACATTATTGTTTTTGTATTAAAAAATAATTGTGCGCTTATAAAAAGCGACGATTTGCTAACTTTAGCATCAACTGCTATTTTGATTTGTTTGCATTCTGATTTGTTTGTATTTGTTTAGTTGTGTGGATTTCTAAAAAGCAAGAATAAAGCACTAAGTATGTTTCGGGAAGAGTATTTCCCAAAAAAACAACCCTTTCAAAACATTCTCTGTTAAGCAAAAAACTCTGTTTGATTCTATTTTTGTGGGCTTGCCAAGGCATACGAACACCACAGAAGGGCGGCCTGTCCGTGCAAATCTCCTGCCTGTCGCGGACGTCCAATGTAATGTTCATAACTGTTTTTGGTACCTGTCCCCATACAAACTTCACGCAGATTATTATCTTCATTCAGGTATTTTAGCAACGCAAGCCATCCTTTACGTGCGGCGGCTCCGTAGGCTTTCTTATCAAGCCATCCGTTCTTAACACCAGTAATCATAGCATACGTGAACATAGCCGTCGAAGATGTTTCTTTCCATGATGTTGGATCGTCAATCAATTGGTTCCACATCCCATCGTGGCTCTGATAGCGCAACAAGGTTTCCATCATTTTTTTGTAAGCAGCTTCAATTTGTGGTCTGTTTTCATGTTTCTTAGGCAGTATTCTCAACATTTCAGCCATTCCCACAGCCATCCAGCCATTGCCACGCCCCCAGAAAAAAGGTGCGTCAACAGCATGGTAAAACAGGCCGTTCGGACGTTGGATGCGTCCCAGATATAAAGCCATTTCGCTTGCCGCCCGATTTATGTATTTTTTGTCGCCGGTAGCCAGATAAGCCTGAGCCTGAACGGCAGTTATCATAAACATATCGTCGATCCAGAGGCGGGTTTGCCACGAGTGACCCTGATTATGCCAGTTTTTTTCGGTTTCGTTCGGATCTGCCGGCAAAATCCATTGATTATCGGCGTATTTAAGTCCGAGTTCCAGATACTTTGAATCTTTATTTTTCTTGTATATCTCAAAAGGAACTGCCCCAAACACATACCAATCCACCACATTGTGAGCCTTCGGACGAAGCTCTGGCAACATTTGTTTATCGGTTGTAAACAAAGGTTCAAACCTATCTACCAGTTTATTATACAAAGTATCATCCTTTACTGCTTTTGTAAACCACAGTGCACCCAGCCAGGCACATACATCGGGATACGTAATGAAGGCAGGTTTGTTTTTCCCATCAATATTTCCCCAAAAAGAAGGAGGAGTATGAAGATACCTTTCGGTCAATTTTACTCCAATTTCACGAGGCTGACATCCTTTAGGAAAATTTTTCAGGTCATAACTCTGAGCATTGATATTCGAGACTATTAAAAACGAAAGTGCTATTTGCACTAAAAAAATTTGAACTGTTTTCTTCATTGATTTTTAAAATTATTATTTAACTGTGTATTTTACATCTGTTTGTCTATGTTACAATGATTTTCATTGTTTTCACCAGATTTTCGCTGGTAGTTGTTTTAATAAAATACAAACCCGGAACAACCGGTGCCTGAACATCACCAAACGAACCATTTATCTTTTTAGAGGATATTCTATTTCCAGACAAATCAATAACTTCAACCGATAAACCATCGGTATTCGCAGCCTGAACGGTTATAAACTGTCCTTTTCTTACAGGTATTGGATATATTGAGACAGAAGGAGATGCGTCTTGCTGAAGCGGATTAACGGCAGTGTTATTATCTTCCTTTGCAAAACCGATATTGGCTCCCAAGCGGCCTCCAGCTTCAAAAAACATATACCACTTGCCATTGTCGTCCTGAATAAAATCTGGTGCGGCTGGCCGTGTGGCTGTCGGCACTCCGTCTCTATTGAACATAACATCGGTAGATTTGAGGTATTCGCCCCAATGGATTTCCATATCGAAACTTTCGCCTACTTCTACAAGCATCAGATTATCAGCATTCCCGTGGCAAAAAACAAAATATCGTCCATTTTTTTCCATGAGGAAAGGACCCGAGATATTGTTTCCATACGCGCCGGTTCCTCCACCATCGTAGCTTGGTTTTCTATCCGTTCCGGGTACTTTTTTATAATTTAAATCGGGCGAAATCAGCGTTTTTTGAACCGGAGTCCAGTTTATTCCATCTTTTGAATGAGCCCAATATATTCTGCGGATTTGATTTTCCTGGTTCATCAACAACATTACGTATTTGTTCCCCAAACCAGGAATTTCATGTTCGAAAGCTTTTGCATAACTTGCCTCCGCACCTATTGGACTAAATTGATTTGCAGTAAAAATACTTCCACCAAAAGTCCATTCTACCAAATTATCACTTGTGGCATAATGTGAAGTGGTGTTAGGTCCGTGGAAATACATGATGTATTTGTTTTGCACATCATTCCAAACTATCTGGCAACCCGAAATATGTCTTTCCGCACCATTCTTGATAATGTCGCTTTGAGTTGAAGCCCAGGCAAAATCCATTACTGTACCGGGAGTCATACCTGCTGTACCGGGATATTCAGTCCATGGTCCATCGAGTGTTGGAGCTGTCGAAAGATAGATTCCACCCGGATTTTCGTGAGGTGCATAATAAAGGTAATAACGATCGATCGGAGTTTGTCCGTTTTTGAATTTTCCGTCGATGGTGTATTTTTTAGTGTCGATGATTGACGGAAAAATAAATTCCTTCGTTGCTGTAGTATACTGATAATCTTCTATCTCCTTAACAAACCCAACAGGTTTTACCTGTGGAAGCATTTTAGTATCCAGTGGAGAAACATCTACCACTACGTATTGCATACTTTTAGGAGAAATAGTTTGTTCTCCTATTTTTCCGTTTGCAACTGCAATATTGATGGTATATTTTCCAAGTGGAACTGTTGCTGGAATTGTAAAATCGACAGCCCCATTATTAGTGTTGATCGTTAGTTCTACCGGGTCAACTACAACAACACCGTTTTCATCCTTAAGTGATACCTGAAGCTTTGAACCATCTGCAATAAGATATGTATTGGCAGTCACCTGAATTGTACGGGCATTATTGGCTATATGGCTATCTGAAGATAAAGACATAGATGTTATCTTAGGTATGTTGCCTGTAACAAGATCCCCAGTCGCCATTCTAACATATTCGATATCCATGTTACAACGTTGCCACGATTCACCTCCAATTTTAGCAACATTGGAACCAGTTTTACTAAATAACGGCACATTCTCAAAAACAAGTTTGCCATCAATATAAATATCGAATTTTGTATTATCGGCATTGAAAATTAGTCGATACACATGCCACTCGGAAGTATTCAAAGTATATTTCGATACAGAACTTGGACTCACTCCCGTTCCGTCAACAACGGGAGAAGCAGCATATCCAGTTTTGTCATCTCCGTAGGCAAGATAAATTGACATATGTTTGTTATTCAACACGAATCCGATTTGATTCGCTTCATACCCGCCAGCTTCACCTGGTACAGGTTTCATAACATCAGGAAATTCGGTTTTGTCAATCGCTTTTACACGCGCTTTTACTTCATATGTGTAAGCTGTATTGGACAATACAGTTACTACCGGTGAAATTAAAAAGCCATAATAACTGCTTCCATACGCTTGGGTTTTATTGATATTCACATACCCTGTTTGTTGCGTTACAAAATTGGCTGATACACTACCACCCTTTTCTAAGCCCCATTCTGGAAAATCGTTCCAGCCCCTCACAGAGAAATCCCTGTTGATAATATCCCAGGTTTGAGCCAACACGGGATCAACAATCTCATACAGAACGGTTTTAGGCAGTACATCAATTCCATTAATCTGCTCACTGGCAGCAACTTTGATTTTATACAATCCCTGAGCGACAGTTGCTGGAATTACCAGGTTGGCAGTGGCCAAATTATTTGATATCAATGCCTCTACGGGAGTTACTATTACATTATCATTTCTGTCAACAAGAGAGAACTGAAGTTTTTTACCATTATCAATTGAAATTGTATTGGCAGTAACGGTAACTGTCGATTCGTTACCGCTTGCATGGCTATAGCGCGATAAAGCCACTGACGAAATTCGCGGTTTTGAAAAGAAATCGCCCGTCCCCATTTTTACATATTCTATATCCATGTTGCAGCGATGAGGAGATTCGGCTCCAAAGTAAATTCCGTTTTGATCGCTTGTAGCACCTACGGGTACATTTACAAAAATGGGATCCTCAATTCCTGCAACATAAACATCGTATTTCGTTTGGTTAGCCTGAAAAACGAAACGATAAACCTG
This sequence comes from uncultured Paludibacter sp., assembly GCA_964433885.1. Taxonomy (GTDB): domain Bacteria; phylum Bacteroidota; class Bacteroidia; order Bacteroidales; family Paludibacteraceae; genus Paludibacter. The sequence continues at coordinate 57,573 of CAYSTC010000001.1, forward strand.
CCAAACTGAAGTATTTAATTTGTATGCATTCGATCCTGCTGAATTAGTGCTTATAGATCCGCCGGTTATTCCGTCTCCATATCTGAGGAAAACAGGTGCAGCGATCGTTTTGCTTCCCAACCGAAGCGCAATCTGATTTGCTTCGAAATTGGTAGCATTATCGGCAATACCGGTAGACTTTACACGTACCTTCACCTCTATGCTATAGGGTGTGGCGGCTGTTACGCTGGCAAGTGCCGTGGCAGGTCGCAACCACGCCCAACGGGCAGTTGTACCTGCATTTGTTTTCGTAAAGTTCACATAACCGGCTTGTTGCGTTGCAGCACCACCTGCCGAAGTGCCCTGCGCTACTGCCCAGGCCTGATTGGTGGCTGCTCCATCATTTTGATTGTAAGCAGCCATCGACTTATCTAATATATCCCATGTTTGGGCAAACAAAAAATTGCCGGTGAAAAGGATAAGTGTGAAAAGAAAAATTATTTTTTTCATATGATTTTTATTTTACCAGGATCTTAAATTCTTTCTTTGTATTATTATTTAAGCGTACACAAACTATATACATTCCGGTAGCAGTTGAGACCTGAAATTTAAATTCATTACCTGAAATGGATTTACGATACACTTCATTGCCGGCAATACTATAAACCGCTACTTCTGAGAGCGATACATTATCCGCAAGCGACTTAATCGATAAGGGCTGGCCAGAATTTAGCATAGTTGTAGAAACAGATATTAACTCATTGTTAATTACATTGGAAGCACCGGTCGAAGTATCACTAATTACATACGTTGCAGTTTTCGACGCAACATCCACACCATCAATTTGTCCATTGGCAATAACTTTAACCGCATATTGCCCATTAACTACATTTGCCGGAATTACCAGGCTGGCAGTAGCCACGTTATCAGTCACAGTAGCCTCTACAGGAGTTACAATGACGTTATTATTTCCGTCAACAAGCGAAATCAGGAGTTTATTTCCATTAGCAATCAAAGATGTATTGGCAGTTACCGAAACTGTTGACTCATTACCGCTTACATGGCTCGCCTGAGATAACGCAATTGAAGAAATCCGTGGTTTTGAGAAAAAGTCGCCTGTGCCCATTTTCACATATTCAACATCCATGTTGCAACAATGATAGGATTCTGCTCCAAAGTATACTCCATTTTGGTCGCCAGTGGTATTTATCGCTATATTTTCTAAAATCGGGTCTTGCACACCGGCAATATAAACATCGTATTTCAAATGGTCAGCATGGAAAACCAAACGATACACCTGCCATTCTGCAGTGTTTAGTCTGTATACATTACTGGTTCCACCGGAACTGGTGCTGACAAATCCGCCGGTCACTCCATCTCCATATTTGAGATAAATGCGTGCTGCCGTATTTATACTTCCTAACCGAAGTGAAATCTGATTTGCTTGAAAATTGGTGGCAGTCTCTGTAACATTTGTGGCATTTACACGCGCTTTTACCTCAATGCTATAAGGAGTACCGGTAGCTACATTGGCAAATGCAGTTGCAGGTCTTACCCATGCCCATTTACCAGTATTACCCATAAGTGTTTTTGTAAAGTTTACATAACCCGTTTGCTGCGTTGCGCTACTACCCGCCGAGCTGCCTTGTGCTACTGCCCAGGCCAGATTAGTAGGAGCTCCATCATTTTGGTTGTACGCAGCCATCGATTTATCTAAAATATCCCATGTTTGCGCAAATAAACAGTTGCAGGAGAACAGGATTAAACCCAAAAGAAAGTTTACTTTTTTCATGATATTTGTTTTTAATGGTTTTTATTTTACTAAGAATTTAAATTCTCTTGTTGTTTTGTCCTTAAGAGTTACACTAAGCAGATATACTCCGGAAGCTGTTGGAGCCTGGAATGTATATCTATCAGTTGAAATTGACTTCCGGTAAACTTCATTACCTCCGGTACTGTACACAACTACCTTTGACATTGGCAATTCATGCGCAACCGAAGTGACAGATAAATTCTGCCTGGCATTCAAAACATTGGCCGAAATGGATACCAGAGCCTTTTCTCCGCCCCTTTCAGAAAGAGATGGAAGGCCTGTGGCATTATCGGCAACTTCCTCCAGTTTCTTGGTTATATATGCCCCATGCACCACCTTTCCGGCTTCGTTCGGGTGCAGCCCATCACCAAGATATGTTGTACTATTTTCCACCGTTATACCAGATTCATTATAGCAGTCGAAATAAGTTACCGATTTCGCATCACACACCTTTTTCAACACCTCTATTTTCTTTAAATTATCATCATTTTTCCCGGTTCTTGTTGACTGTAATGGTAGCGAGACATATATTTTCGCATTCGGAAATCTTATTCTCAAGGTATCGATACTCCATCTCAATGCACCAGCCATTTTGAATAGATCGACTTTTCTTAAATCATTTCCCTGTAAAGCCGATTCGGCATCTCCCATGTTAATCACTTCATCGTTCGTTCCATAAGAGAAGATAATTACATCCGGAGCAGGAGCCGCATTTTTATCAAGGTCGATAAAGTATTTCTGTAAATGCACGATAGCACAGTTATTAATTCGCATTTGATGCTGCAATACGTCCTCATCTGTAGGCGCAGAGGTTCTAATCCCTGCAAAATCAGGATCGTAAAAATTTTGAGTTTGTATCGTTTGTCCGGCTACTGTCCTTTCCCGTTTGTACCAAATGGCAGCAGAGATGGCTCCGTTGTATAAATTTCCAAAACGCAGATTTTTATATACTTGATGAGCCCAGCTATTTTCTGCAGCAGTGATACTATTGCCAAAAGTTGCCAGATTTTTACCTTCGAAAGCAGAAGTCGTGATCAGGTATTCTGCTTTTTGAGCAGCTATGTTGATATCGCCTATTTTTCCTCCCGGCACGGCAGCTTTTACATAATATTTCCCTTTTTTCAAACCAGCCGGAATGGTAAAGTTGATCGTTGCTTTATTTTGTGAAACAAAGGCTTCCATAGCATCAACAATTGTATTATTTTCGCCATCAACCATGGAAATCAAAAGCTTTGTATTGTCTTCGATCTGGAGGGTGTTAACTGAGGTAACGATTGTTTTCGTTTTATCATTTCCCTGTCCGGAGGCACTTAATACGACTGAAGTTATTTTCGGCTTCGAATAAAAATCACCAATTCCCATTTTTACATATTCTACATCCATGTTACACCGGTGAAAAGATTCAGCACCGAGCCGGATGATATTTGTGCCTGTCATTGCTATAGTGGCAACGTTCTCAAAAATTGGATCGGCTACATTGTCTACATAAACATCATACATCAAATTATCTGCATGAAAGACAACTTTATAAGTATGCCATTCGGTGGTATTTATCTTGTATTTTTCATTATCAGAATGACTTACAGCAGGTTTAACCGCAACATATCCTTCGTTATCTGTTCCATATTTCAGATGTATCGCCAAATTCTTTCCATTCAATCTGGCCGATATTTGGTTTGACTCAAAACCTGCTTCAGTATCAGGATATGTAATTTTATCAATAGATTTTACACGGGCTTTTACTTCAATAGTGTACGCTGTGTTAGATACCAAAGTCAATGAAGGAGGTGTTAGAAAAGCATAATTATTAGTCGCTGCAGCATAGGGTTTCCAGATATTCACATACCCGGTTCCTTGTGTTACTGAATAATTATTGCTGGTCAGGGAAGTGCCTTTGGCAAGCACCCAGGCTTTATTATAATCTAAACCATCATTCACGTTCCATGCAGCCATGGACTTGTCAAGAGTATTCCATGTTTGAGCAAGTAAAAAATTGCCGGAAAGCAAGATTAAAGCAAGAAAGAAGTATATTTTTCTCATATAATTTCTATTTTAACGTACCAAATTCATTGAACATATTATTCTAAAAACTCTATATGACTAACATTTTCACATTTCTACGGCAACTTTTCGTTTTCACAGTTACTATGTAGCAACCAGCGGAAAGATTGACTGGATATGTGGTGGTTACACCATGTAATTCTGATTTAAAAAGTAATGCTCCTTGTTGAGAAAAGACAGCCAGTTCCCCGGGCTCTTCAATATCTACATGAATCGATTCGCCTTTCCTTAAAATCGAAGGCCATATTCTTAGTTCTTCATCTTTTACATGATTCACAGCATTCAGAAGTGCTTTTTTATACACTTCAAACTCATAAAGGCGGGTATAGCTTGATGTCCTTGAGCGAGGGATTTCTAACTTTATGTAACGGGCTTTTGTCGGGGTAATAATGTCAACTTTTACATTTTCCAATTTCCGGTTTGTAGCATCAACCACTTTTGTCCACACCGTATTTTTATCTTCATTGTTCGATATCAGATTGAAATTAGGAATTTGCGTGCTTGTATATATTTTATAACCGGATAAATTATTCACATTCGATTCAAAATTTCCGGCATCGTAAAGTGAAAATTTTTCAATGTCATACTCGTTCTCCAAATCGAATATTACGTATTTCAATGAATCGGTAGTTGCTGGTTTATCGAAATTCCAACGACTTGCACTGTTACTTAAATTTCCATCGAGCAAGTGAAGCGGTTGCTCGTAATAATTTTTTGCATCATTGAAGCCAAGTACTCTCTTGCCTACACTCACTAAATTGCTTCTATCCACAGTTCTTGAAAATGATCCGTAAATATCGAAGCCATATATTCGAATCGCATTTTCGGCCACACCGGTATCTGTTCTGGTTCCACGGGATGCAACGAATTTAATATAACGAGCCTCAACAGGCATATCAAAAATATCCTCTTTTACATTGATAGTTTGTTGATTTGTTTTATGAACAGCCAGTTTCCAGTCAGCATCCTTAACCCCGCTGGTACTGAAATAAATCCAATACTCCGGTACATTTCCATTTCCACTTTCATATGGAGCAACATCCCGGAATACTGTTTTTTCAATATTATAGAAATCATTCAGTTCGAATATTACCCATGGGTTTGCCGAAGTATTTTCGCACCACTTTTTAAGAGGATCGTTATTGGTGTACAACAGATTGAATGCACTCTCATTCGCGTTTGTCTGCCCGCTGCTTGAATGAATGCTTACATTCTTTTTCCCAATTCCTTTCATCGGATAGTAACCGATACCATTTCCCTTGGGGTAGCTTGGAATAGAATCACCATCAGTAACCTGAGCCGGATCGTACACAGCCACGCCAACTTTAGAATCGGCACAACCGTAATACAAATACCATTTTTGTTTAAAATAAACCAGTCCCTCAATAAATACGGTACCATTGATGTATTGTCCGCTTTTTTCATAACTCTCCATAGGCCTGAAAAAAGGAACATCCAGACGTTTGATCACTTTAAGAGGATCATTCAGGTCAAATAGCATCTGTCCGGCACTGTAAGTACCAGCGTTAAAACGAATATCACGGTCGGCATTTGATTTGTTTTTCCCGTTATAAAGCAGTAAAATTCCCTTATCTGTAATCACTGCCGGAGGTCCACATTCAACAAATTCACTGTCAAAATATCCTTTCCGGGTATTTGCCAACGCTAATAAATTTCCATTTGCATCTTCCACCGGAGTCCAGTTTACAAGATCGTCGGACGTGGCTGCACAAATTTTATTTTCGCCCCAATACATAAAGTATTTTCCATTGACTTTAGAAATAACCAGCTTGTCGTTTACAACTTTAGTTACAATTGAAGCCGATTTAGTCCAGCTATTCAGGTATTTGCCATTATACGCTTTGGCAAAAGCAGGACCATATTTCGTCCAAGTTATCAAATCCCTTGAGGTTGCAACACACAACCGAGCTACCGAGCGGTTATAGGCTGTGTACAAAATAACATAAGTACCATCTTCCGTTACAGCTACCCGTGGATCTTCACACCCGCCCGGCCACTCATATTGTTTGTTGTTATCTTCGGCCGGATATAATACAGGCTCGGCAGACTTTTGCATACTAAGTCCATTGGAGCTTTTGGCCATTCCAATGCGTGAAACCCGCTTGCCAATGCCTGTTGCAGAGTTATCTTCAGCACGATAAAGCACAACAATTTCTCCATCTTTAACCACTGCAGCCGGATTAAATGTGTCGCTTTCCTCCCACTTCACCTGTGTTTGATTCATAGGGCAGAAAAAAGTGGATGCTGCATCGGGATTAATAATAGTTCCAAGTCCGGCAGGCCTAACAAATCCTCCCAAAGTCCAATCGGGCAAAATGTTCCTATTCTGCTCTGATTGAGCAGATGCAAACAGAAAAAAACTAAGAAATAAAAATATCAAACCCCTTTTTGTGTTTTTCATTTTAGCAATTGGTATTAGATATTAAGACTATAGCTTTAAAGAAATGTATTTAACAGCCTAACTACGTAATTACTTGCGCCAACTATACAGTCAGGCTGTCAAATGCAATGAAATGAGATTTACTTCACAATAACTTTAAACACTCCGGCATTTTTTGTTTTTACGATATAAACACCCGGAATAAGGGCAACCGATACTTCTGAAACATTATTTACGGCAGCTACTTTTACTCCGTTTACATTGTATAGCGCATAGAAATCAATACCTTTCACGGTTAATTTCCGGTCATTTACAAAGTAGGCAATTGAGGGTTTCTTTATATCATCAACACCGTTAGCCTCTTGCACCGTATAGTTTATGGTATATGTTTTTGTAGTTTTTCCATCTAAAGCCGTAACAAGAATTGTTGTTGTTCCTGATCCCGAACTCACATCTACGTTACCCATACCCGTAACGTTTACATCTTGAATGTTGGGAAAGGCTGTAGCTGACACTGATTTCACTCCAGCCGGTAACATCACGTTGTAAACCGTTGTGGTTGGGATAAAATTCATGCTTCCTGAACTCAGCTTAATTTGGGCCAAACTGGCATCAGCTGCGTCTTCTGCCGCAATTTTCACCAACCGGAAATAATCCATTTTAAACATAGGTGAACTCTGGGTTGCTATATCTCCGTCACCCTCCATGCTATTGGTGCGAATCCCTATTTTAAGAGATTGTCCGGTTCCGATAGTGGCATAAACCGCCATTTCTTTCAGATTTGTTTCAAAAAACTCGGGGTAACCTGCAAAAGAGTTGTTTTCACTTGCGGTTTTATTTTCTGCATATTTGTAGTAGGGACCAAAGTATTGCACATTATTATTGGCAAACAGTCGCTGGCTTACTCTCTTGCCATTTTTGCCAATTGCCATCAGGCATTGCACTTTATAAGTCCCAGGCTGCAGTTGATTACTATTTATAGTTTGAGAAAATTCGAACTCGGTTAACCCGGTTTTATTTCCACCGATCCAGCCAACCCAGTTTCCATGTTTATTCACTCCATCGGCGTTGATACCTTGCGAAGTACTTGTTCCTAAAAGCGATTGATTGTGTGTCCAGCCGTAAAATTGCTTTGTAGAGCACGATGACTTTGAAAGCCTCCAACACGGAATGCTACCTGAAGCATCCCAACCATTTACCCCGGCAGCTACAGTTACAGGCTGACAATTGGCATCGGGAGCCAGTTCAAAATCATTGTTTACAATCAGGTTCGTACAGTTTACATCATCACCCGTTACAAAATTTACGGTGTAAGTTTTAGTGGTAAGTCCATCCTGAGAGGTCACAGTTATGGTAGAAGTGGCTGAACCAGAATTCAAACTAACATTTTCATTGCCAGTTGTTATATTAGCCCTGTACGATGCAACAAGCTGTGGAGTTACACTGGTTATTCCGGCAGGAATTCTACAAGTATAGCTTGTAACTTCAGGATCAAAAGCCGGACTAAGAGTTCCAAAGTCGTACTTTAATGAACTCAAAGCTGTGGCCGAATTGGTTTCTGCATCGTACAAGGCAGTAGCACACCATAGCACAGCTGCCTGACCATGAAGGTCGCCCACAACGCGCTCTCTGGCCATATAATAATCTTTGGTATATCCCACATTGGTACCAATACAAACATCGCGAATAGGCCAATCGTCATTCAGATTAGCTACCAGGGCGAACCAGGCTTTGCGCACTGCCGGAGCATACTCAGCTGCATCTAGCAATCCGTTTTTCACGCCCATGGCCATTGCATAGGTGTACATAGCCGAACCGGAAGTTTCTGTCCAGGCATCAGACTGATCGACCAACTGTCTCCACAGGCCTCCTTCGGTCTGATACGATTTCAATGTTGCCATCATTTTCCGATAACCCTGCAAAATTTTAGGTCTGTCGGGATTATTTTCAGGCAAATATGTCAACACATCGGCCATACCCACAGCCATCCAACCATTACCGCGACACCAGAAAAACGGTGCTGTGGGAAAATGGTAAAACAATCCGTTTGGACGTTGCAACGAATCCAGATAAACAGTCATTTCGTGAGCTGCCCTATTAATATATTTTAAATCTTTGGATGCTAAATAAGCTTGACTCTGAATAGCAGTGATCATAAACATATCATCAATCCAGAAACGGGTTTGCCACGATAATCCAGACTCATACAAGGCATTATATTTTTCAACATTAGCCGGATCCGGATTTGTTGGTAATGTCCACTGACGATCGGCAAAATCAATCCCCAAATTGTAATAAACCTGCTTACCAGTTTGCTGATAAAGTTGTAATGGCACAATACCAAATACGGTCTTATCCACATGATTAGGTGTTTGCATAGCTCCACTATTATCACCCAAAATAGGAATAAACCGATTTTCCAGTTGGCGAAGCAAAGCAGTGTCTTTGGAGACTCCGGCAAAACGTAATGCACCAAACCAGGTACAAACCTCCGGATAACCAACCGGTGAAGTAGACTGACTTGAAGAGAGATATCTCTGAGCTAATCGTGAACCAATAAATCCGGGGTCACTCCCAATAGGGAAACTGCGGAACTCCTCAGGTACTTCGGCACAAACTGACATCCGAACCAATATCAACATTAAAAACAATAATTTCTTTTTTATCATGACTTTCCAATTAAATTAACGCACAAAAAAAACAGGTATTTAGTCTTCATAAAACATAAAATACTAATATTCAAAACAATAATTACAAATAACTTTCTTATTTTTCACTACAACATCCCTTATCTACGGCTCTTTTAAATAAACCACAGATACCAAAATCACTCAACGAATAGCCTTTTTAAATGGCTCCGTTGGTAGTTATTATTTATCTGGAATAAGCTGGAATGGGGTCACCATCAGTAATTTTGGCCGGATCAAAGACAGCAACACCAACTTTAGAATCGGCACAACCGTAATACAGATACCATTTTCGTTTAAAATAAACCAATCCCTCGATGAACACAGTGCCACTGGTGTATTGCCCACTTTTTTCATAACTTTCCATAGGTCTGAAAAAAGGAACATCAAGCCTTTTGAGCAATTTACACGGGTCATTCAAGTCGAAAAGCATCTGCCCGGCACTGTAGGTCCCTGCATTGTACCGAAAATCCCGATCGCTATTCGTTTTGTTTTTTCCGTTGTAGAGCAACAAAATTCCTTTATCCGTAATCACTGCCGGAGGTCCGCATTCCACAAGAGCACTATCAAAATGTCCTTTCCGGGTATTAGCCAATGCTAACAGGTTGCCATTTGCATCTTCTATCGGTGTCCAGTTTACAAGATCTTCGGATACGGCAGCACAAGTTTTATATTCTCCCCAATACATAAAATACTTGCCGTTGACTTTGGATATTACCAACTTGCCGTTTACAACCTTTGTGACAATTGAGGCTGATTTACTCCATATATTCAGATATTTCCCGTTATAAGCTTTCGCAAATGCAGGTCCATATTTCTTCCAAGTAATCAAATCTTTAGAAGTAGCAACGCACAGCCGGGCCACCGACCGATTCCACCCTGTGTAAATAATCACATAGGTACCGTCTTCCGTTACAGCCACCCGTGGATCTTCACATCCACCCGGCCACTCGTATTGTTTTTTGTTATCTTCGGCCGGATAAAATACCGGAGTGGATCGCCTTACCATATCAATTCCGTTCGTACTTTTTGCCATTCCAATGCGGGAAACACGCTTGCCAATTCCTGTTGCTGAATTATCTTCGGCACGATAAAGCACATTAATCTGGCCATCTTTAACTACAGCTGCAGGATTAAATGTGTCGCTTTCCTCCCACTTCACCCGGGTTTGGTTCATGGGGCAAAAAAAAGTAGAGGTTGAATCCGGTTTAATGACAGGACCAATTCCCTGAGGACGGACAAATCCGCCCAAAGCCCAATCAGGTAAAACATTCCTGGTTTGCTCCGACTGAGCCGAAGTGAACAGAAATAAATTAAGAGCCAGATATATCAAACCACCTTTTATGATTTTCATTTTAGCAATCGGTATTAGATAATAATTAAAAACTAAACTTGAACAGAATGTATTCAACAGCCCAACTGTGTAATTACTTGCGACAACTATACAGTCAGGCTGTCAAATTCATCGAAATCGGATTTTTTATCCGGTTTACCGAACAACAACCTTAAATATACCTGAGACTTTTGTTTTTACAATATAAACACCAGATTTCAAATCAACTAACTTATCAGAATTATCACTAACTTCTGCAACTTTCACTCCATTAACATTATATACGGCATATGCATCTACTCCCTTTACAGTCAATTTACCGTTGCTCACAGAATAAACTGTTTGTGCGTTTATATCATTTAATCCGGTATTATTGTTTACCGTATAATTTATTGTATACGTTTTATTAGTTGTTCCATCAAGTGCAGTAACTGTAATGGTTGACACGCCTGACCCAGAAGTTAAATCAACTGTCTGATTACCTGAAACAATTGCATCCTGTACATTTGCAGTAGCCGTAGGAGTTACTGAAGTGGTTCCCACGGGAAGCACAACGTTGTAAGTATTATTTTGTGAGTTGAAATTAATTTCACCGGCACTCAGAGTAATAGCCGAAAGATTAGCATCAGCAGCTGTTACAGGGTCAATTTTGGTTACGCGGAAATAATCTACCTTGAACCAACCCCACATTGGGCTAGCCTGGGCAGCCGGATTGCCATCACCTTTCACGCTTCCGGTACGAATCCCAAATTTTAATGACTCATTATCAGCAATAGTGGTATACACTACCATTTCTTGTCCAAGCTTCACATTCGAGCCCCAGCCGGCAAAAGTATTATGTTCACCTTCTGTCAGGTTTTGTGCATACTGAGCAGCCGTTCCATGATATTGTACATTGTTATTGGCAAATAAGCGCTGGCTTGTTCGTTTTGCATCTTCTACAGCCAATCGACATTGCACTTTGTAAGTACCCGCAGGCAAAAGATCCTTATCTATTATTTGATAAAATTCAGTAAGTGCCGGCAATACATAGTTACCTCCAATCCAACAGGCATAGGTACCATTTATATTATCAAAATCCTTGTTAAGCCCCTGAGAATTATTACCTAAAACATTCGCTCCAGACTCATTTACAAAACCAAGCGTCCAAGTCCAACCATAAAACTGTTTAGTGGTGCAACTCGTGCCAGTTGGGCGCCAAGCATTGTTAGACCAACCATTCATGTTAGCTTCAACAGTAACCGGGTTACAATTAGCATCAACAGCTAATTCAAAATCATTATTCACAATCAGATGTGTATAATCTACATCTTCAGCAAATACATTTCCTCCTGTCAGAAAGACAAAAGAAGCCAATAAAAAACTGTGTAATTTTCTGTTTCTCATAACAAATTCAATTTAAAAGTGTATATAAATAAAGTGTCCTCGATAAGCATTCAACTGTTGCAGCTTATTATCGGCTTTCACCGGCCGGCAAAGCCACAGGCTCGCCCCAACCTACCGGAGTTCCAAAATCCGGAGTTCCATCCGTTTTCCATGTAAATTTTTGAATGAAGGTCGATCTTCCTGATGACCAGGTGTTATCATTGCGGTTCTTAACGTGGTAAACAATCCAGTCTTCGGTACCATCGGGCGATTTCGTGAAACTGCAATGCCCCACCCCGTTTACGCCATCCTGATTTGCAGTGTCATCGCACCGGTAAAATGCTTCAGTTGCCGATTTAGACCAACTGCCCGGCTTGATTGGGTCAGCCAGCGTGTCGTTGAGCATAATGTAGCCCAGGCGATACTGCTTTGTCCATGAACCATTGCAGGAATAAACCACGAAAAATTTGCCTTTTTCCTTGTTTTTCAGGAAGGCAGGACCTTCGTTTATCTTCGAATTGTATAATTCCCAGTATTTATCGGCACTCGATATTATCACTCTCGACGAAGTTATAGTGTACGGATTCGACATGGTTGCTATGTAGAGTTTCTGCTCGGAGCTACCAGCCGGATAGCCGGACCATACCGCATAGTATTTCCCATTCAGCCGGAAGACTCCCAAGTCAATCGCATATTGGGTATTTGTATTCGTCTGAATTATTCCGGACTGATAACTGTCGCCGGTAAAAAGCATTCCCATATCTTCCCATTCGCCCATCGGGTCATCGGTTTTGGCACGAAGCACTCCACAGCGCTGGTACTGATAGGAATTTGTTTCGTCGTGCGGCCGTCCGGCAGTATAATAAATGTACCATTTACCTTCGATACGGTGCAGCTCGGGCGCCCAAACGTTTGTTACATTCCAGGGTTTGTTAGTACCTACATCATACGGACATTTCCAAACACTTTTAGTTGCAGATATAACAGACAATTTATTTGATTTAGAAACATTTATTCCATTGCCTTGTGCTTTACACACATAGTAATTTCCATCATACTGGATAATCCATGGATCAGGTATTCCGCCAATTGGATTGGTAAACGTGAGTTCGGTTTGGGTTACGTACATTTCAACCGGATTCAGGCCTTCGGCAGTAAGCCGGATAACTCCAGTTCGTTTGGTTGTTGTATTCATATCATAACGAACCATGATATTCAAATTTCCATTTCCCTGATATTTCTCAGGTTTTAACCATTCACTTTTAGTTTCAATGTTCCACGTTGTATTGGACGTAATGGTGATACTAAAAGATCCGGCAGCATTAGATACCAGCTTTTCCTGTGTGTTTATTCTTAATATAGGTTTTGTTATCTTTACCGGCTCTTCCTGACCACATCCGGTCATTAAGAACAGAAATGAAAAGAGAACGAAAGAGAAAAAATACTTCATACTGGTTTTATATTTTATTTATCATTTATCTGATTTCAGAAATTCAATGCGTGCATCACTATCCGCTTTGAGCTTTTTCCATCGACTTTAATCTTTTTGCCAGACAAGTTGCTCCAAAGTACGGCTGTTTTAGCATCCAATACACTATCCGGATTTGCATTCCAATCAGGAAAAAAACCACGCAAAGCCAAACGTTGAACCAACATAAAATCAGGGTCATTACTGTTCATATCCCGGAAATAAACCAAAGTAGCTCCATGTTGGATTAATTTTTCCTGAAGTTTATTCAATGGTAGTTCCCTTACATTTTGGGCACCATCAATGGCCTCTGAGGCTGCTACTCCGGCCGCTTCTCCAAGCGCCATCCAGCACGGTTCCATCCGAATAGTAGAAAAGCCCACATGGCTACCAGAGGCTGCCACTGGAAAAAGAAGATTGTTTACTGACTTTGGTACCATTACTCCATAAGGCACAGTATATACCTCTGTAGGATAGCTAAAAAATCCATCCAACTGCGCCCGTCCGGGTTCACGTTTCCGTACGGCATGCGAATCAAGTGCGTAGTGGCTTGCGGTAACCGATGATTTATGAAGCGGTGGTCTGGAATTTTTGTCAATTGGTAAGGCATCACCTGCTTTGAAAAAACTAATTCCTTCGAGCCGTCTTCCTTCGCGAACATATACTTGACGTGGAAATCCATCATTGTCTGGATATTCATCCGAGGCGAGTCCCCATTCTTTACATGCCGCGCGGAAATGAGGCGGTAAAGCCGTATCGTTTTGAGCAAACCAGAGTAATCCCAGGGTATAATCGCGTAATCGTTTTGCAAAACGGTCGCGCCAAGCCCAGTCTGAAGTGGGCCACGGCCAGTTTTCCTCGGGCAAATCGGTAGATATCAGAGCCAAATGTTGATTATTAGCATCGGTTTTGGCATTGGGCAAGCGGGTCATGCTGGTAAGTTTAGCCATTCCCCAAGCATCACCGGGAGCCGATGTACGTCCTCCAACCAAAATCTGGTGCCTGTTTTCGGCAATTTGAGCTGAATCAGCCTGCCGGTAACGACTATCGATATTTCGTCCGTCCAAAACATCACTAACAAGCGACAGAAATTCTTCCCGATTATAACTTTCCGGTTTTACAACAGCCAAGCGGTTTTTCGGATTATTCGTCAGGCATAACCTGTAATTATACGCTTGTATCGCATTATCCCCCTGATAAGTAGTCCCTTCAGCATCCGGACCGTGTTTCCACCAACGATAAACTTTACCAGCACAAGGTTCGCCATATTCATCCGCACCTTCTCTACCCAATTTATAGGGAACACCTGCTGCTGCACCTAAATCGCCTTCATAAGTAGCATCGATAAACACCTTTCCGCTGTAAAATTCCTCCTTCCCGGTTTCTATGTTCAGTATCCGGATTGAAACAATCTGCTGTGCTTGTTTTACAACGTATCGGGGCTGAGAATCAAACTGTCGTAACGTAAATACTTCAATTTTACCAGGACCAGCCTGACTGAGCATTTTTTGAAAAGTGATTGCCGCTACTGACGGTTCGAAATGGTATCCATCACTGCAATCGATCACTTGCTGAGAATTGCTTCCGTACTTTTGTATATAATATGCTTTGTTCAATGCCACAAATTGTCCGAACAAACCGGTAGTTGTACCTCGTGTGGCTATATCGGTTGCACCCAGACCATTAACAGGAAGCCCACCAATATGACGGGTACGTTCCAGAATGACGCAATGCTTTCCTTCGCGTGCAGCAGCAATGGCTGCAGTAATTCCGGCTGGTGTACCGCCTACAATTACCACATCATAACCTAAACTAAAAGCACTTATATTTAGCGCCGATAGAAAAAACAGAATGAAAACACTTCGCTTCATAATTCTATCTTCTAATTTTAAGGTTGAATGTTTGCTTATCGGTATTAAATCCCTTTACAACAAGTTTATATTCAGCGTTCGGCAGATTTTTTAAATCGGTTTCAATTTGCACTTTTTTTTGCTCACCGGGCATCATGCAAATAAAATTATCTGTATAAAACGAAGGTCTTACCGGCTTTCCGGCTGCATCAAGCCATTGTATTTGCGTGAAAAATGAAATTGAATTTCCAGTGTTCTTTAAATCAAGATTGATAAAATGTTTTCCGCTATGAACCAAAGTGCTCTGTTTTACCAATATTTTTGTTTTGCCCAACTTTGCAATATCCTGGAATCCGGCTGTAGCAGGACCTGTCAGTGTTTTGGCACCAGCGTATTTATTGTTCGAACGCCAATAGAAGTTACTGCCTACCTGTTTGTTATTCTGATCCAACAATTTCAATTTTATGAATTGGATAGAAGTAGCCGACTGCAAGAAATCAATTTTAAAAACATCATTCACAACTCCGTTTTCCGGAAGATTGACGGGTGCTTCTTTTGAAAATATCTTTTTCATATTCAGATCATAAACTTCCGCTACGACTTTGTAGTTGGTGAATGATTTGTAATAATCATTTACAACCGACACTGTATTTTTCAGATAATCGAACTGAGGATGCAGTGGTTCACAGGCATTTTGCGCTGCATAGAGAGCAGCAGTCGGCTCTAGCGACCAATCCCACATACGGCTGCACACCTGACGTATAGGAGAATTATGATACCAAAACAAAAATCCGGAAGTATAGCGGTCGCCATAATTCAGTTTGTTGTAATTCCATACTTCCCAAATACTTTTATAATTCAGAGCTCCCACAAATTGGGCTTTTTCGGCAAACTCATCAATGTTTTTGGAAAATCCGTACTCATTCGTCATGTCGGCATACAATCCCGTCATCAGATGGAATCCGTTTCCATCCGAGTAATCCCAAACCTCCTTATTGATGGGCCAAAGATCCTTTTCGTCCATCATTTCACGCAGACACTCAACCGTTGGCAGACATGGAGCGCCATATTCCGGATTGAATCCATCTACCCGGCTGCCTCTATCCGATGCAGTATTTTCGTAATGACTCATAATATTTACCTGTTTATAGGGACTTCCATCATGTACACCATCGCATTCCGATTGCATTTGGTAGCCCCTTGTACCATCCAACAGGTTAATTAAATCTTTGGCATAAGGCATTTCCGTACTTTCGTTTGACGAAACGTAATAAGCCAGGCTAGGATGATTGCGAATGCGTTTAACAGTAGAAGCCACATTCGAAAGGTAAAGCTCCTGATCAACTGGATGTTTGGTGTCACCAGACATCCAGAACTCCTGCCATACGAGTATGCCGAGTTCGTCGCACAATTGGAAGAAATAGTCGGATTCGGAAATGCCTCCACCCCAGAAACGTATAAAATTAACCCCGGACTGTGCTGTGTAGCGCAATTCAGCATATGTTCGCTCATCGGAAGTGCGCAACATATTTTCCGGCAGCCAGTTTGTTCCCCTGATAAAAAGAGGCTTCCCATTAATATAAAAAGTCCTTGATTGGTCGGGAGTATCTGTAGTTGACGTAACTTCCCGAATACCAAAACGGGTGGTAATAGAGTCGGTGACAACGCCATTTACTTCCGTTTTCAGCACCAAATCATATAAATTTTGTTTCCCTTTATTTACTGGCCACCACAGACGGGGATTTTTTATGATTAACTGTGGAAATTCTTCGGGACTGAACACCACTTCGCGCACTTCTTCCCGAAACATGGATATTTCCTTTTCGAACCTGATGTTCTCTCCTTTAATCTCGCCAGTCACCTTCACTTTTTCGTTTTTGTTCTGTCCCAAGCGGTTCGGGTACGACACTTCCACCGAAATAGTTTGTTTCGACTGGGCGTAATCCGGCTTGGATAGTTCGGACTTTACAAAAGGATGACTCAATTTAGTTTTTCCTGTAGTAAAAATGGAAATATCTCTCCAAATTCCGGTGTTGCGGTCGCGGATGCCATCCTGAAACGTAAAATCCCAACCAACAGTCATGATTTGTGTTACATTTTTACCAATTTCTCCATTGCCTCCGTTCTGAAATTCACCATTCGCCCCAAATGATTTTTCCCCTTTAGGTTTAATAGTACCAGGTATATCAACCGGATACACCTTTACAGCCAGAATATTTTTCTCATCAAATCGAATGTAATCGGTAATGTCAATCTGATCTTGTATAAACATCCCCGACATGAACTTCACCATTGTGCCGTTGAGCCAGATTTCAGCCCGGTAGTTAATCCCATCGACCTGCAACCATGTTTTCTTATTTTCATATTGTTTTTTGTCAAGATTGAATTCTGTGCGGAACCAATACGTGTAAAAATCACGGCCAGTTTGATAAATATCCGGAATAAGACCAGACTCCAGCTTGTTGTTCAATCCGTAATAAGGTTCGGGGTAGACCTTATTATATACAAGCGAGTTCAGCACAGTTCCCGGGACGACGGCAGGAAGCCAGCTTTCGGCAGAAATTTTTGAGGTGGAGACATCTTCGGAGCGAGCGCCGGTTTGGTCGGCTCTTTTCATTCGCCACAGAAACTCTCCGTTGTGCCCGTTTATAGATGTCAGAGTATGTTTATATTGACGTTCTTTCTGCACATTTTGAGCAAATAAAACAATAGGAGTAAAAAATAAAATCAGTAAAAGCTTTCTCATGTTTCAACATTAATATTACAGCAGATTTAAATCATCCGACAAATATAAATCGTTCAAATTTGAAGGGTGTCCTCATTTCTGCCAATTGTATTCTCATGCGTGCCAAGCTGATTCTGAGGTCATTTTTGGCAGAAAAAGATAGCTGATTCAGGTTTATTTCTCTTTCCTGCAGCCTGAATATCCAGAATAAAATGGTTACTTTTGTAGGAAACCTTTCAACAAAATCACTATCGCATGAAACGCCTCAGGTTAGTAATGTTGCTGTTTGCAACGATGGCTGGATGCCTACACTCAAAAGCATATAATATCCGACAGATAAGCAGCAGGGACGGATTGTCCAACAGTGCAGTGATATGCATGCTACAGGATAAGGAACGCTATCTTTGGATGGGCACTTACGACGGACTCAACAAATACAACGGAGTCGATATAAACATATATAAGCCTGATATCAGAAATCACAACAGCCTTTCGGGAAATGTGATCAGGAAAATAGTCGAATCGAAAGACGATTATTTGTGGATAATGACAAAAGGCGGGCTCAACAAGTATTCGAAAAAAAAAGATCAGGTTGAAGCCTATTTTAGCGAATTTCAGGAAGACTGCTCCATGAGCTGCGACAGCAAGGGTAATTTTTTCCTTCTTACACAAAACGGAGTGCTTTTTAATTACGATTTTTCCAAACGTGAATTTGTAAAGATTGCCGTTCCCAACTTCAGACCATCACAAAGCTGGGTAAGTCTGATAATTGATAATAACGACAAAGCCTGGATAACAAACAACGGAGTGATCCGGCAGTACACTATCAACCACTCCGACAGCCAGAATTTGTATCTGACTCCGGGTAATTTCAAACATTCCCAAGCCATAAACAGTGTGTATTATGACAAAGGCAGATTCATTTTCGTTGATGGCATTGGTGATCTGTTCGTTGTAAAATCAGGCCGGAAAAGCTACATCCGAAACATTCAATCGGCCATTGCCCAATACGGCGATATAACTTCCATTTTGTTCGACGGGAACGACGTCATCATCGGATTTCGGACAAGCGGAGTAATCAGGCTTGATTATAAAAACAAATATGCAATTGAAAAATTCCCTATCAATTGCGGTGTTTTTTCTTTACTAAAAGATGATGTGCAAAATATTCTGTGGATAGGTACCGACGGGCAGGGAGTTTATTCCTATGTGCAGGAGGCATACATTTTCAAGGGAGTGAATCTGGAAGAATTGCCACTGAAAACGCAAAGGCCCGTACGTGCCATTTTCAGCGATCATAATAACGATTTGTGGCTTGGGACAAAAGGTAACGGAATTATCAAAATAAAAAACTATGAAAATGCAACGGAATACGACTGGCATAATGTAGAGCATTTATCAAAAGAAAACGGATTGTGCGACAACGAAGTTTTTTCGTTCGAAATGAGTCGTAAAAACAACGTTCTCTGGATAGGTTCAAGCGGGCCGAAACTGAACTACTACTCTTTTGACGACAGAAAAATCCATACACTCAAAAATAATAGTTCTGCTCCATTTATCGAGGTTCACTCCCTGTTAGAAGAGTCCGAAACTACCTTATGGGTGACTTCGTTGTTTTCATTGCTCAAAGTGGATATACGAAAAACCGGCACGGCGATTGAAACCCGTCATGTACAGGAATATGAGTTCAACATAAAAAACAAGCAGAGATTCAATAAAATTTATTCGATATGCCGGGAGAATGACTCTATCATGTGGCTCGCCATGCGCGGAAACGGAGCTATCAGGTTCAATTGTAAAAACGGAACCTACCGCCTTATAACCTTCGACAGAAATGGCATCGCCCCCATGAACGACATTCTATGCATACATATGGATAAAAACAAAAATATGTGGTTCGGCTCCAGCTATGGTATCAATCTGCTTAAAGAATCGGCCCACGGTAAGTTCCAAGCCAGTAATTACAACGAAACTGACGGGCTGGCTAATAATACGATTCACGGAATACTCGAAAACCGCAACGGCAAACTGTGGCTAAGTAGTAATTCAGGGATTGTACTTTTTGACCCCGTAAAAAAATCTATCCGGAAGTTCAATCAGAAATCGGGATTGAAAGTGATCGAATTCAGTGATAATGCCTACTATGCAGACCAAAAGCAATCAAAGTATTTCTTTGGAGGAATTGATGGGGTGGTTTGGATCCAACACGAGGAGAAGAAAAAAACCAATTTTGTTCCACCAATTTATTTTACAAAGCTCCGTATACTGAACGAAGATGCCAATATTGAAGACTTTATCATTCACAAAAAAGAGAAAAACACGCTACAACTCAAATACAATCAGAACTTTTTCACTGTGGCATTCTCTACAAACGATTTTATCGACGGAGCCAATATAAAGTTTTCGTACATGCTCGAAAATTTCAACGAAGTATGGATGAATACGAACTCCCGCGAAGCCCAATTCACCAACATTCCTCCGGGCAAGTATGTGCTTAAGGTAAAATATGGTAATGATTTTGAGAAAGAGAACCAAATAGCAAGTTTAAACATTGAAATACTGCCCCCCTGGTATCTTAGCATTTTTGCCAAATTACTTTATACGATTGCAATTATCTATCTCCTGTATCTCGGTTATATATACTCTTCAAAAAAATATGAGGCGAAAAGGAAAAAGATTACCGAGCAACTTGATCAGAAATACAAGGAAGAAATGTATGAAAACAAGTTACGTTTTTTTACTAACATTACACATGAATTCTGTACGCCTTTAACCCTGATACACACCCCCAGCGAGCGAATTCTCCAGTATGAAGGGAGCGATCAATTTGTAAAAAAATATGCACAAATCATCAAATCCAACACTGAAAGGCTAAACAATCTGGTTCAGGAAATAATTGACTTTCGCAGGATTGAAACAGGGAATAAAATATGTAAAATTGAACAATGCAATATCAATGATATTTGCACTGAAATTAAGGAAGCTTTCTCCGACTTGGTAGACGAAAACAGGATTAACTTTAATCTGAATATCGATGAGTGTATATTTTGGAACTCCGACCGAAGCTGTATAACCACAATATTAAACAACCTTATTTCAAATGCATTTAAATATACACCTCAAAACGGATTCATCAACATTGGGGTTGGTATTGAAAACGAAAAGTTAGTTCTGAAAGTGCACAACAGCGGAAAAGGCATCAGAAAAGAAGATATTTCTATGATTTTCAACAGATATTCCGTATTAGACAATGTGCAACAAAATTCAATTAAAGGACTTTCGTCACGAAACGGATTGGGACTTGCTATATGTAAAAGTATGGTTGAACTGCTTGATGGAGAAATTGAGATTAAAAGTGAAGTGGGTGAATATGCAGAATTTATTGTTAAGCTTCCGGCACTCAATCTAACAAGAACAGAAACCGCTCAAACCGAACAAACAAACGCAGTCACGGAACCGGGTATTGGGGATTATAATCAGCAATTACATCCGTCAATAACCACTGATAAAAACGATGGTTACGAAACTCGTTATCAGAATCAGGAAAATCGACCTACTGTATTGATAGTTGACGACAATGAAGACATCTTACTGGTATTGAAAGACATACTTTCAGAAGATTATATTGTTGTTACGGCCAAAGATGGGAATGAAGGTTTGGAACGTATAACGAATTATATGCCAGATCTTGTAATTACCGACATCATGATGCCCAATCAGGATGGAATATCCATGACCAAACAAATAAAAATCAATCCGCACACCATGCATATTCCTCTTGTAATCATATCGGCCAAATCGGCCATCGACGATAAGATTGAAGGACTGGAATCCGGCGCAGATGCATACATCACAAAACCGTTCGATATTCAATATATGAAAACGGTGATCAGGCAATTGATTGAAAAACACCAAAAACTCCGGGATTATTACAACAGCTCGGCTAGTTCGTTCGACTATATGAATGGGCACTTGTTGCCTAAAGAAGATCGTGATTTTATTCAATCAGCCATAAGTGTTATCGATCAGAACATTAGCGATGTTGACTTTAGCCCAGAGGATCTTGCTGATAATTTGCGTGTTAGTTTGCGCAGTCTTTATCGTAAATTTAAAGATTTAGGATTGCTTCCGCCAAAAGATTTCATAAAAAAACAACGTATCGAGCACTCGGCCAAATTGCTTGTAAGTACAAACCTTACAATTCACGAAATAATGTTTAACACTGGCTTTACCACCCGATCGCATTTTTACAAAGAATTTATCAAGCGCTATAACCTATCGCCCAAAGAATATAGAAAACAAGAATCTATGGAATTCGATGATTCGGAAAAAAGTTAGCTATTTGCAGACTTTAACCTATTTTTTTTGTGTTTGCATTTTGCAATTCGCAGTATATTTCATTCATAGACATGCAGCTAATTACCTGCAATAGAACAGTGAGAAACAAAAGAGAGGAACCAACAGGCTCCTCTCTTTTGTTTAGATTCTATAGTTTTAGTCATTATTGAATGTAGCTTAATTTTTCTATTCCGGAGTAATCCATGTCAGCTTTTGATACAAACAGAGATATAATGAAATATCAACTAATTTTTGTATTGTACTTAATTCCTTAAGCTATTCTATAGAATCTGATTAATTGTATTTTACCGGTTTACGGATAAACAATTTATTTCACCTTTTCAGATAACGAATTGCAAATTTCCTGATTTATTTTCCGTAAACGGTCTTCTTCTACTTTAATTTCCTTTCTATCATAGGTCATCAATCCGTTCACTTCTCCTTCAACATCAGTGGTTTGCGTATAAACAGCTCCCGAATAAAGAGTTGGAATCATAGTTTTCAACAATTCGGCATATTCCACATACTTATCGGTAACTTCTTTGGGCGATTTAAACTCAACATATCCCCAGTTTTTATCCGTTTGCCACAAGTGCCCTTTCATAGGAAGTCCAATTCCACCATATTCGCCCAATACATTCACGCGTTCCGGATCGGCCATGAATACCCGTGGGCCCGGATAGCTGTGCATATCGAGCATATCACCAGCACGGTAATGATTCCCACCACTGGCCGGATTTACTAAGCGTGAAGGATCGTAAGCTTTCGTCCATTCTGCAATTTCTGGAGATTTGAATTGCCCCCATGCTTCGTTAAACGGCACCCAAACAGCTACACACGGATAACTATAAAGATTATCGATGATAGCCTTCCATTCCTTCCGGTAGTTATTATCCGATTTAGCATCACGAATCACCTCTGATCCCTTGAAATACGCATGCATTTCCCAATATGGATTTTTATCGCCGTTAGGCATATCCTGCCAAACCAATATGCCAAGCCGGTCGCAATAGGTATACCAACGGGCCGGTTCCACTTTTACGTGTTTACGAATCATATTGTAACCCAAATCTTTGGTTTTCTTTATATCGTAAACCAATGCCTCGTCGGTAGGCGCAGTATACAAGCCATCGGGCCACCAACCCTGGTCAAGCGGTCCGAAATTAAAACAATCTTTATTGTTCAACTGCATACGCATAACCCCACCGGCATCTCTTTTCATCGAAATTTTACGCATGGCACAATAGCTTTTCACCACATCAGTTACTTGTCCTTTGGAGTATAACTTCACTTCCATATCATACAAAAACGGAGAATCGACCGCCCACAACTTTGCATTCGGAATGGCAATCTCCAACGGTTCGCCCGCAGCAGCTTTTGATGAATTTACCAGATTTTTCCCGTCAAATACTTTTACTTCAACAACATCGGCACGGGTGGTATTTTGGGTTGCAACATCTACTTTTATAAAACCTGCATCAATGTCTGATACATTTTTCACGTTCGCAATGTAATTTTCGCTTACAGGTTCGAGCCATACTGTTTGCCATATTCCGGTTACGGATGTGTACCATATTCCGTGAGGATCACTTACCTGTTTTCCGCGAGGTTGGTACCCTTTATCAGTTGGATCGAACACTTTCACAACCAACTTTTGGTCACCTGAACTCAGATAAGGAGTGATATCAAAATTGAAAGGTGTAAAACCTCCTGTATGAGTTCCAATTTTGACGCCGTTCAGAAAAACATCTGCTCTCCAGTCCACAGCTCCAAAATGCAGTAAAACGTTTTTACCTTTCCATTTTGAAGGAACTTTAAAGGTTGTTTTGTACCATAATTCATTTTTATCACCCACATTCTTTTGTACCCCTGACAAGGATGATTCAACGGCAAAAGGAACTAGAATCTGTCCATCAAATACACTTGGTTCTTTTGTTCCCACCGGTTTAATGGCATAATCCCATAATCCATTCAGGTTCATCCAATCCTGCCGTTCCATGATCGGACGTGGATATTCAGGTAAAACTTTACCCGGATCTAAACTCTCAGCCCATTTTGTTTTAATTTTATCACCGACAGGCGTCCATGCAAAAGCTGAACCGGCAACAATTAACAGAGCTGCAAAAACCACAAAACTCTTCTTCATACACTAATTTTATATTTATACTTAATTAAAAAATATTTCTCAATGTGAGTTGTCTCATCGATAAACAAAGATGAATACTAAGACTTTTTACTTATACTTTTCTTGTAACATTTTGATATAATATCCCCCGACAACCGAACGGGCACGGAAACCCTGATAATATGGCTGATCAGTAAATGTCCAGTCGGACATTGGTATACGGTCTTTCGTCTCATTCATAAACAAATAAATCGGATTAACAAGCTCCTCAAATGTGGCTTTGTCGTTTGCCAGAGTTGCAGTCCAAATCACCCAGTCAGTTTTGGTATATGTGGCTCTGTTATCGAGCGGCAAACCGTACTTGTTTTGTTTTCCCAAATAGTATTTTATCTCTTTTTCAGCAACTTCCTTAGGAAATATATCTAAATTGAGTAGTTTATCCCAAACCAGATTATACTTCTGGCTCCAGGTGCCGGGTTTATCAAACGTAAGGCGATAATGACTACCATTGTCGGCCATCTTCATCCATTCCTGAGCCATTTTGCGTGCTTGAGAAATGTATTTTTCAGCCACAACCTTCTTTCCCTGCATTTCGACCATATAACCATAAGAGGCCACGCCCAGTATTGCTTTCACCGAAAGATTGGTGTTGTGTGCAAAGTGCCCTGCAAAGTCGTCGGTACACAACTGGTTTTCCGGATCAAGACCTTTTTCAACTAAATAATCCGCCCAGATAGTCAGCACTTTCCAGTGTTTTTCAGCGTAGGTAGCGTTGTTTTCAATTTTGGATATCGCTGCGGTTAGAATCAGCATATTTCCGGCTTCTTCCACCGGCATATCGCCACCGTAAGTTTGTCCGTTGGCAAGCGGGTAAGTACCAACATCGTGAGCCGGAAACGGTTTCACCCATTTTCCACTTTCGCTGTAATCAAAAATAAAATTAAGAAGTCCTTTGGCCAATTCCGGATTGTAATACAAGAACATAGGTGCCGACGGATAAGTTACATCCACTGTTCCGATAGAACCGTTGCTGAAATTTTCCTTCGATAAAAACAACAAATCACCGTTTGGTGCCTGAACCAGTTTATGGGCAGCAATCGCCTGCCGATATGCCAATACGCATAGCTCTGCATATTTTCGTCCCCCGGCTTTAGTGGCATCTTCCATTAGTTTATAGTCGAATTTTGAACATTGAGCCATCAGTTTATTATATTCGCTATCAGCTTTTTTAAACTGCGACAAAATTGTTTCGTTGTTGTTCCGGTTCCAGTAAGGGCGTAAATTATGTCCGAAATACTGGATGGAATAAATATCATCGTACCCAATCATCACTTTGCCGGAAGTGGTTTTTACTTTTCCAAGAGTTTGGATCAAAGCCATTTTTGAATTTTCATTAATGCCCTGATCTCTGTTTCTGACATTTCCTTTTACAAATCCATTTCTTAGTTCAGCACTTGTGCCTATATCAGTTTTGGCATTTCCTTTTGTGGCTACCATATAGAAATAACCCCAATTGATACGCACGTCATCACCTCTTTTGCTAAGAATCTTCTGTGCAGCACTTCCTGTTTTCAAATATACAAATTGCTCGTCGGCGAAACTTTTGCTTATCGATTCTTCGTAGGGTTGATCTAATGCCCAACGAGGTGAAGCTTCGAAATAAACCTCAACATTGTGCTCTTTACCGTCGTTTGTAGCCACCTGATAGCTAATATAGTTAACCGGACGGGTCAATAAATCGAGATTATCCATAAAAAGCGGAGCCGTGAAAGTAAGATTCAAATTAATACCGCCACACACAAATGAATAAATGGTTTGGGTTGCCTGAACAACAACCGATTTCTGCACAGCTGTTTGTTCGAGGTTCTTTTGAGTATCTTTTTCAATGAGCAAACCAAAATCGAGTAAGCCATTGGCGACAGGATTATGGCAATATGCAGTTATAAGATTTTTTCCCTTTTTCAATGTTTTTAGAATTTCAGGAGAGAGTTTTAGCACTGCATTTTTATGACAGGTATTTCCGGTATCGAATGCAAGCAACCCATTGATATAAAATTTTGCACCATCGTCGTGAGAATACTCCAGATAGACGTTTTTACCTGTCAAATCCTGAGTGATATTAACCTCGCGTCTGACCCAAATATGTTCCGACTGCCAATGTGTTTGGGCTGTGGGTTCATTGTTGGTAGTACCAAATGCCCCTTTTGCCTCTTTCCATGAAGAATCGTCAAAACCTGAAGCCGTCCAATTGTCCACAGGTTTGGTTTCGGTATATTTTGCAACCCAGTTACCTTGCTCCGAAGTTGGCACTAAAGGATTTAATTCCACCTCTTCGGCACCCATGAAACGATATACCTGACCATCTACTTTTACCGCACCAATTAATGGAAAATCCTTTCCGGTCCAGTGTTTCACCGACCCGTCGTATAAATTATCTGTAAACGACCAACCACTTGTATACGGATCAATAGTGATGAGAGGATAAGCCGGAGCACGTAAATTGCTCTCGGTAACCGAATTTTTGTTTTCGTTAACCGAAATAAGTAAACCTGCATTTATCAGCAGGAGGATTAAAAGTTTTGCTCTCATAAAATAATTTCCCTACAATCTTTTTAAAAAAGAAATTTACATGCATTAATACAACAAAAAATGTGTCGGCGCCCCCTATTGTTTGGCGCTGACACATATAAAAAAAGAAAAATGGAGCCGGTTCAAATATCAACTAAATAACACAATTGTTTTATTAACCAATAATCTAAATTAATCCATAACCTTTTAAAAAACAAGAACCGGCTCCGAGAAAAACTCAAACTAACTATTTCTTTTTTAACTAACCAGACAATCTAACTATTAAAAACAGTCCCGGCTAATACCTTTAAACCGGGAACTGTATTTTTAATTTTGGAATTACATTAAAGGACGTATATAAGTCCCAACCTCTGCCATGCCTGTAGCAGTACTGTTGTTATAATCTGCTTTCAAAATAAGCTCAAAATACCGGGCAGTAACATCCATTTGCAAATCGCACTGATGTATTGTCGAAGTAGTATTTGGCAATGTGTACTCACCTACAGCAGTCCAGTTTACACCATCATTGCTTATACGGAATGCTATTGTTTTAGCTACCGGCGATTGTGGACGTTGTTGCACATAAAAACCTGATATTAACAATGGTTCACCCATATCTATAATCACTGAATGTGGATATTTTCCTGGAACTTTACTTGCATGCCAAATTGTTTGAGCATCTCCATCTAAAAGATTCTGTGGCATCCTGGTTGTAGTCTTATCATAATCGCCTGATACTGTCCAAAGAATTCTGTCATAATTAATGGCAACACCTTTCACCTTTATTTCCTTGTAAGCTGTAATGAAAGTATCCACAGCAGTTTTCTCGGGTAAATAATAGGTCCGGTATTTAATTGGTGTGCCGGTCTTATAGTCATTCAATTGCATCTTTGGGTTAAACACCTGATTCTCCTGACGTGGAATCTCTACAAATTGTTTTACTTCCTTATCGGCAGTATTTGTATAAATAAATTCCATGCCCAATGCTGTTAAATCCGGAGTACCCCATGCCGCCTCAATCTTACTTGCCACAGCCTGATCCGTTCTGTAAGCTTTTAACGGAGTATTCAGAAGATATTTATAATACTCCGGACCGTACACTTTTCCTACAGCTCTGCTCACAATAGAGTTGTTGCCTAATGTATCTTTAGTAACAATCTCAAATGAATATGAGCCCTCCGGAAGATTCGGAATTTCAATTTCAAATGCTTTCGGACAAACATCCATCTTGACTGGTAAATTCAAAACACTTGAGCGGTTGTTCCAATATATTGACATACTTGAAACAGTAGCATCAGTTATCCTGAAGTGTAGTTTTACACGCTCGTTACCTGATAAGACTTTGATTGTATCTGGTGATCCTGCATATCTTATCTCTTCGGTAAGAAACTTCTTAGATACATCATTCATATCTGTACATCCGGCTATCAAAAAGCCGAATGACAGGATTATATATAAAATATTTTTCTTCATATGTATTAATTTTTAATTATGGTTTCACGATATTACCATATATGGTCAT
Organism: uncultured Paludibacter sp.; assembly: GCA_964433885.1. Lineage (GTDB taxonomy): Bacteria > Bacteroidota > Bacteroidia > Bacteroidales > Paludibacteraceae > Paludibacter. Next base: position 85,808 of record CAYSTC010000001.1, read on the forward strand.
CTCTGCCAGATACATGTGGTCAAGCATACCCCAAACTTTAATGGTTTTCATACGGATGTACCGTACAGGAGGAAGTCCTTCAGGAAATTCGAATTCTTCTCCATCCACACCTGCAAATTGTACATCTTCTGCTGTCACAACACCATCAGGTGATCCGGAAGGTTTAACCGAATAACAAGTGTTCAGCAAAGTCCAGTTTGTCCAGCCACCATCTGCATCGGGATTGTTACTTCCCCATATTTCGTATACTTTAGGATCGCCACCGGTGTATGAACCATCATATGTATCTCCATATCGGTGATGTACCTTTATACGACTAATAACAGTTGGCTGATCGGCACCTAAATCGAAAGTAAACCACTGAGGCAATCCTGAACCAGGCGAGGTATGGATAATATCCCCCGCATTTTTACCGGTCACATCATCCCAAAGGTTATTCATGGTGGTACCAATATGAGATATTTTGGTATCTCCCGGAAGGGTCGTAACTTCTTTAAATTTAGTTTTATCTAACTTCTGTTCGAAGATTGGGGTAAATAAGCCGGATAATGTATCTGTTTTATTGTTCCATCTGTCTGAAATAGAAATTCCAAACCATCTTTCCCTTGGGGTATAACCACGTAATGCAAAACGTCCCGCTTTTGATTTTGAATAAAAATTACTTGCCGGAATAATTTCGCCGGTTATCGTGTCTTTTGTCAACACGGTAAAACGTAAATTAGCCTCGTAGGGATTATCAAACGTAAACGCAACACCACCAAAGGTTTTCTTCAAGCTCAATGATTTAAATGCAATCTTTAAAGGTGATGTCATAGGTTTAAATGATACCTCAATTGGTTCCGATTCATTTTCACCCCGGCTAACCGAATAAATCCTGGCTTTGTATTGTATAGTATCAAAAAAACCATCCAATACAATTTCATTCTTATAAAATGAAGATTTTGTTTCTCTTACAGTACCATCAGCTAATGTATACACAGCCTTAACATACAAAAGATTTTTGTCGTTTGGCAATGTGTATGTAATTCTGGCTCCACCGGGCGTACCCTCAACATTCAAATTATAAACTTGTGCGGGAGCTACATCTTTATTGAAAGGTTCTCTGAGTATTTCGTTACACGAAACAGCCATAAAAACACTGGCAATCAAATATAAAATTATACTTTTTTTCATGATAAATCATATGTATTAGTCCAGCTTACCAGCCTGGAAATTGATTCAAATTTTTGTTACTTAACAACTCAGATTCTGGAATTGGCCAGAAATAATCGCGGGTTGTGAAACGTTGATTGAAGATAATCTTTGGATTGTAATAAGCCAATGCATCTTCCTGCGAAACGTCCCAGCCTGAAATTGGGTAATTCAGAACAGATGTAGCTTCTTTCCATCTGCATAAATCCCAATAGCGTTTTCCTTCGAAAGCCAATTCAATTAATCTCTCACGATGTACAATACGTTGGAATCCGGCATAAGTTTCATGGTCTTTTCTTCTTGAATATATGCTCCATGATTCTTTAACCCCCTTTAAACCGGCTCTGGCACGTACCATATCAATATATTTAAATGCATCTTCGGTTGGACCGCCATTAGCTTCATTCAAAGCCTCAGCATAAAGCAGGTATAAATCGGCTAACCGGATTTCCGGCCATGCGTAAGGTATCGGGTTATAAGCGTCCTTAGTAATAGCATTTCTGAAAGACACTAACTTTTTAGCCCAATATCCGGTAACTGAATAGCGCATTGCATTTTGAGCAGCAGCAGGCTGACCTTTTTTGGCTGAGATATACAATAACTCATCCGGGTTTTTGAAATTAGTCTTTCCTTGTCCGTACCATATTCCGCCATCAAAGCCCAACGACGCATAAAAACGAGGCTCTCTATGAAAGTGCAGATTCGATGTAATGTATCCTTCTTTAATGTATAGCCTTGAACTAGCGTTACCTAAAGATACGTCATAACGGCCACTGTAGTTATACTGCTCATCATCTTCGATGGGCACACCATTTTCAGAATAGTACAACTCGGCCATCTTTAATGTAGGAGCCGCCCAACCTTCTGTGGTGGTGTTAGATATAAATTCCGGATTCAGTCCACGAGGCGTAGCTACATTTTGGATTGATACAGCCCAACTTTGGGTATTTCCCCATATAACTTCAGAATTCCATGCCTCTGTAAGACTTCCACGTATATTCATTTGAGTCTGCATTGTATCGCCGGTTACAGCTAAGTTACCCATTTCATTATAAGTGTATAATTCATATGCAGGTTTGCCACTTACCGGGTCTTTCGTTGTACAGAAATTAATTGCTTCCATACAAGCATCGGCAGCTTTTTGCCATTTTTCCGCGCTCTTGGTACCGTTGAAAAGTTCTTCTCCTTTATTGTTTTTGAACCCTACATAGTCGGTATTTCCATTAAACAACGGACTGGCAGCCTCGGTCAGAATAACCGCTTTTTCGGCATAAGCCACAGCTTTTGAAATACGTCCGTATTCTTCCAGAGAATAAACCTGATCGGGTAAAAGTGGAGTAGCTTCATCAATTAACTCTACAATATATTTAAAGCAATCGTCTACCGTATTTCTGGTTGGGTAAACATCACCATATGAAGCATCTACCGGAACATTCTCTTTAATGAGTGGAATAGGACCAAACATTCTTACCAAATAAAAATGATAATACGCTTTCAGGAACAATACTTCACCTCTCCATCTTTCCTTTTCGGCATCATCCATATCGGGTACTCTTGCAATGTTTTCAAGAAACACATTGCATTGACGAATGCCTTCGTATAAATCTTTACCTCCCTGTCTGCCTTGCCAGAAGTTCATATAGGGATCATTTACCCGCTGATTTCCACGGGCTATATTCCATGCCGGTGTTGAGTTTCTTTCCGGTATCCAGAATTCGTCTCCAATCGTAAATGCCGGATTAGAACTAAAATTACCACTCACAGGCATATACGAATAACAGGTGTACAGAAACCGTTCTGCCGTGTTACGCATATTAAAAGCGTTGTCTATCGTTGCAATATTATCAGGAACAATATCCAGATAATTACAACTGGTCAGCATTAATGCCAGAACAAATATAATATGTAGTTTTTTCATGTTTTATAAATTAGAATGATACTGTTAAACCGACGTTAAACACTCTTTGAACAGGATAACCTAATCCATTTCCGCCCATTTCCGGGTCCCAAAGTTTGAATTTTGAGAATGTCAAAAGGTTAGTTCCGGTTAAATACAGTCTGGCTTTGCTTCCTAGAAATTTAGGAATATTATAACCAATTTCAACTGATTTCAATCTGATGAATGCACCATCGCGCATCATCCAGGTACTTCTCTGTGAGTTATTATTATTACCTGCATCTGTAGTACTTAATCTTGGCCAAAGTGCATACAGATTCTGGTTTTCTTCTGACCAATGGTCATCAGCATAAGCCTTCAACAATGCATTTTCATACACCTTAGAGCCATCCTCACCATCATACGTAAAGCTTGTAAATGGAGCAGTAGCGTCATAATTAATCCAGAAAGATTCTCTGGCAAGCCCCTGGAAGAATGCGGATAAGTCAAATCCTTTATATCCTACCGAGAATCCAAAACCGTACACAATCTCCGGACGATCGGGGAATCCGATTGGCACCTGGTCTAATTCTGAAATTTTCCCATCACCATTAACGTCTTTATATTTAATATCACCACCTCCATATTCTCCAAAGTTTTGGCGTGGAGAGTTTGCTGCTTCTGCATCATCAACGAATAAACGTTCTGCAATATATCCCCATTGTTGTGCGATCGGGTAACCCACATGGCTCTTCCATGGTGTATTATCATAAGCAGGTTCTTCAAATACAAGATATTTGCTGGTAGCATACGTGAAGTTTGCACGTCCTTGTATCCAGAAGTTTTTATTTATTACTTTGTTATAATCGATTGAAAGATCCAACCCCTGTCCTGTGGCCTCTCCCATATTAGCTGCCGGCTGAGCCTGCAATCCCATAGTAGCTGGTGTAGCAGTACGGGTCATGAATATATTTTTACGATGTTCTTTATACACATCAAGCAAAATGTCAAAGCTGTTGAGAAGATTCACTTCCAAACCTAAGTTAGTTTTCTTTGCTATTTCCCAGGTTATATCAGGATTTGAATAACGTGAAATTGAGATACCATTTTTAGTAACCCTACTACCGTAGCTTTGTCCGAACGTTGCTCCATAAGAAGAATTGCTCATGTTCACATTCGAAAGATAAAGGAAACGATCGTCACCCAAAGCATCGTTCCCTACCAAACCATAGGTTGCTTTAAATCTCACTTTTGGAAAAATATTACGCAATCCATCATTCCAGAACTCTTCATTCGACAGATTCCAGGCACAACCCACAGACGGGAAGAATCCAAAACGGTTACTTTTATGAAAACGTTCAGATCCATTATAACCGAAGTTAAATTCTGTATAATAACGATTCGAGTAGGAGTAAGTAAAACGTCCTGAGAAACCAACATTCCGATAAGGAAGTGATGACTGCAAATCTGAAGCCTTGCCATTGAGCTTACTACGCAACATAAGAACCAACATTCCGCTTACGCCATGCACTTCATTAAACTTGCCATCATAGTTGGCCGAACCTTCCATATAAATTTCAGAATTCAAATCTCTGTTTTCAGGGTTTGAATTGTAATTAAGGTACTCTGTTCCCGAATTTTCATTTATCAGAGAAAGATGGTATTCATTTGTTTCTTTATCCCATGTTGAAGCATTGTAATAAAATGGATTATAAGATCTCGTTACGTCGAAGAAGCTATAACGGGTAGTATTCATAAGACCTCTCAAATACAATCCTTTTGTAATTGACTTTAAATCTTGCTTCAACTCAAGCTGGGCAGACATATTAGATTTGGAATAGTTTTTATACCCCTTCACCATATCTGCATACGGATTTAAGTAATTTCCATCCCCATAGTTACCAAACAAAATATGTTCGGTGTATATATGGTCAGCATCTTTAGGATAATAAGCCGGAAACAATACCGGATTAGTTCTCATAATATCGCGGTACACCTTTGTTCCACCATTGATTGGTCCGGTATAATCATCAAAAGTTCCGGCTATACGAACCGCCATACTTGTAGTAGAGGTCAGATCAATATTTACGTTGGCACGCAACGAGTAACTCTTAAGGTTGATATTGTTATTAAAGTTACTTGTCTGCGGCACTTTTAAAATACCATTATCGTTGTTAATAGAACCTGACACATAATAGCGGGCCACCTTTGCTCCACCACTTACGCTAACAGTAGCGCGCTGATTCATGGTATAATTACTTAAAAGAGATTTTTTCCAGTCGGTACTTGGAAAAACAAGTGGATTAATTCCTGAGATTGTATTATCTATTTTTTCTTCCGAATAGTCTATTTGTCCCAACGGATTTCTTGTCAATACAGCTTCATTATTCAAGCGCATGTATGTTACCGGATCGGCAAACTCAAGATTTTTTGTTGCCATGGAAACTGAGTTTTCAACCCGGACGCTTACTTTAGCTTTACCCTCAACACCCTGTTTGGTTGAAACCAAGATAACACCATTGGCACCACGAGCTCCGTAAAGAGCTGTAGAAGTTGCATCTTTCATAATGGAGAAACTCTCAATATCATCAACCTGCAAGCGGGCCAATTCTGTTGTGGTAACTTCTACGTTATCGATTAATATTAATGGGTCTTTTTTGTATCCGAAAGTTGTGACACCACGCACAAAGAAGTCGGCATTGTCCTGACCGGGCTCACCGCTTCGTTGATAAGAAATGATACCCGCTACTTTACCAGCCAACGAAGTTGTCAAATTGCTTGATGGAACTTTGAGTTCGGATGGTTTAATAGTTGCAATAGATCCGATAATGCTTTCTTTCTTTTGCTTACCGAAAGCTACCACAGTTACCTCATCCAGCGATTCAGAATTATCTGAAAGTGAAACCGGGATAATTCTACGGCTACCAACCTGAATAGTTTGCGACTTAAAACCTACGTAGCTAAAAACGAGCGACGAAGTGTCATTTGGAACTTTAATTGAGTATTCACCGTTCAAATCGGTAATCACCCCTGTAGTAGCTCCCTTAACCATTACAGTCACCCCGATCAAAGGAGATCCCAAGCCATCGGTTACAGAGCCTTTTACATCAATCGCACTTCTGGTCTGAGCCTGCGTCATGTTTACCGTCAAAAGCGGAAACGCAAAAAGACCTATACTAACTAATAGTATTAATCTTGTAATTCTTTTAAAAATTTGCATTAATGATTTTTTTGATTTTTGTTATACATAAAGGTTAACTATCTTAAAATAAAAACCACTCCGGTGTTTATAGTAAGAGTGTTCACATTGTCATTTTGTGTAGCAAAGCCACATTTTTTTGTCTTTCTGAGTCACATTTTTCCATGAATAATTTTAATTAAATTAGAAATAAAGTTTTATTGAGATTAAACCCTTGATATTTTCAAAAGTCAAATGTATTGTAATCCGTATTACTGTATGGGTTAAATCATGGGTTAAAAGCGCCTAAAAATAATTAATCTACAGCTTTTTAAACATTTTTCCACATTTACATCTTGTATGAACACAAATTGACTCTATAATTATATTAATGAGAGTAAAATTCAGGATAAAAACAGCTTGTGATGCAATGTAAGATGAAGTAATTTTATAACTGAAGAAAAAAGCGTAGTAGCATACTTTGAAATCATTTCCGCTGTCAAAGTTTCAGACTAATTTGAGGGGTATCTATATTTAGAAAAGACATTACAGCCTGTGTAATTATAGATTAAACAGATAAAAAAAAGTTGTTTACCTGATTACAAGTAAACAACTTTTCTATTTAATGCAGTTTTAATTTAACGCCTTTTCTGAAAATAAAAATCAAAGAGATTTAGTTCATAAAAACAGAGACAAGTCAGGTTCTTCTCCCATTGATTTTTTATAGTTGGATATAAATTTATTATACAACAATATTGCCTGATCTTTCTTCCCAATTTTTTGCAAAGCATTCACACTCATTTTAAGAACATCTTCATTCAGTGGGTCGTTCAAAAAATACAAATCAGCAAATTCAACCAATTTTGAGTATTTTTTATTATCATTCAATTTTAGAAGATAATTCCAGAGTATCTTATAAATATCATTCTCGTACTCCCGCTTGTGGGTATCAATCCAGTTTTCTTGTAAACTTGGATATAAAGTTCCACGTTTTAATATTGTAAGAAGCTTATTCATGTAATCGCTCTCGTCGGTACTTTTCTCATGAAGATCATTGATTATATTTTTATAATCAATATAATCGCAATAAAAAGTTGAATCGAAAGAGAAATACCATTTGGAATTCTGATGGAACAAGGTGATACCTTCTATATCAGCCAGTATTCCCCTCAATCGGTTTATGGTTACACCACGGGTATTCTTTGCGCTATCCGGATCTTTGTCCGGCCACAATTCTGCCGTAAGCATATCGGTTGATATCCGGTTATTGTCAGTACTATAAAAAAGTATAAGCGCAAAAAGTGATCTTAACTTTGAACTAAAACGATAACTTATATCTCTTCCGGTTTTATCAAAAACCGTAAAATCGCCAAAAACATATACAGCATTCTTCTTGTCAATTTCTTTTGGAGCTAGAATAGCTTCGGGCTCCAGCTCTGGCGCTTGCGTTTCCAATTCATCCTCTTCTGAAATCACAATTTCAGGCTCAACCGGCTTTTTCGGTTTGACCCGAACCATATACCAAAGAAGTAATAAAATCACAGGAATTAAGAAAAGTATCCAATAAAAAGAATGCTTCTCACCGGACATTAATTCATTAAAAGTAACCGGAGGAGATGAAAGAGCATATATACGTATCTCTGCATGACCATCATTTGAATTTTCTCTAATAACGGTATAAAAGTCTTTCATCAGCTTATTATAAAATAAGAAAACGGTGGTTTCCATTTGCTCAGCATTGATACGAATAGAATCACTTACGATCTCGTAACTCCCATCCTGTATATTGAATTTATAAAGCTGCAATATGGAGTTTACCTGATGCTGAGGATAGCAGAGCGTATAGAAATGTTTTTTATTTTCGTCCAAAACCAAATTACTACAAGGAACGAAACCGGTCAGAAGGTCATCTTTCATTTCCCAAACTTTGTTTCTCTGCCTGGTGTTCAGATTAAAAGAAAACAAATCGTACAAATGTTTACCTCCGTGCTCTTGCCTACCCGACTCATTTCCTACTCCACCCATAATCAAAATTTGTGCTGGTAATGCTCCGTTACCGGCAGCAGAGAAGTATCGCGGAAATATCTCACTTCCGGTAAAATTCACCACATCCCATTTATCATCGGTAGAGTTATATTTATATACATCTTTGGAATACAAATGGTTACCATATCCACCAAAAATATGCAAATCATTATTATTTCCGCCCAGAAAAGCGTTATGATGGTAGAGCCGGTTTCCTAATTGAGCATATTTATAAGATACGGAATAATCTTTCATATTGAAAATGGCCATTGTCGGACTACCCTTTGCTTGGTGTTCGAGACTGTAAACATATAACAGCTCGTTCTTATTGTCATAAATGGCATCGCCAGAATTCAAAGTGAGTGGAAAATTATCAAGACGATGTTCTTCTTTAGCATCATAGCGCATCGAATAAGTAGACAATGAATGATTGTCTGCAATAATTACCCGGTTCCGTTTTTCATCGTAAGCCACTTTAGCCATCGAATCGCAACTGAACTTTGTTTTTTCGCGCCAATAAAAATATCTGTTAGCCAACCAGTCCGGATTCTTCACAGAGCCTCTTACATGACCATTTGCATCACAAACCTTTTCACCTGATACCTCGCTTAATGGAATGTTGTATCTTTCCTCATTTTTTTCTGAGATGCGAATATTGCGTATTGCCATTCTTGGAACATCCAGATTAAGCCCGAACAACCCGAATGCCAGTTTGATGTGAGATGGATTTACTAAACCGATAGGCTCGCAAAAATAGGACTGTCTTTTCCATTTGACTTCAGCCCGATCGGCCTTCAAATCAAATATAATACTGATAGGCAACCAGCGTTTTTCATCAATATCCTGCAATGTAATAGGTATAATTACAGATTTATGAGTTATCGGACTGTGAAAATCCAAATAAATCTTGTCTTTTCCGTAAAAGTTCACAAAAGCAAAATTAATTTCCTGCTTACTTTCATTGATAATGCGGAATATATACCCAAACTGCTTCACATCCCATATTGACAATTCAAAATCAATCCGGAAACTATCGCTGAGTTTCACGGGTGAATTGTCAAACAAAATTAACGAGGTCCGATCATTTATTCTTTCGGCACTAGATGCAAATAAAAGTCCGTTAATGTGTTTTTGGGAAAACGCACTAAATGAAACTATTGAACTAATAATTACAAATATACCTGCTACAACTTTTCTTCCTGCCATAAAATTCAGTTTTACGAAATGCATAACTTGAATTTATTGATTCACCAATTTATCTTCCATCATCTTTATAAAATACCCGCCAACTACCGGACGTGCCTGAAAACCAACCATCTTTGGTTCTTCGGTCCAATACCAATCTGTCATTGGAACCCGTGCGGGAGTTTCATCAACGAATTTATAAAGCGGTGATATAAACCGGCGGAAGGTTTCTACATTAGGCGACAAAGTTGCAGTCCATACAATCCAATCGGCTTTGGTATAAGAGTGACGGCTATCCAGAGGTAATCCGAACTTATTTTGCTTCGACAAATAGTATTTTACTTCCTTTTCGCGAATTTCATGAGGGAATACGTCAATTTTCATTATCTTATCCCATACCAGATTATATTTCTGGCTCCAGGTATCAGGCTGATCAAAAGCAAAACGATAGTGATCTCCGTCATTAGCCAGTTTAGTCCATTTCAATGCTAACGAACGGGCCTCGGCTGAGTATTTCTTTGCAATTTTATTTTTACCAAGCATATCAGCCAAACGGGCGTAAGAAGCAATTCCCAAAATGGCTTTTATAGACAAGTTGGCATTTCGCGCCGATGGAGCTGCAAAATTATCCGTATTAGTTTGATTTTCAGGATCAAATCCTTCATTCAACAAATAATCAGCCCATTGAGTAAGCACATCCCAATGCTTTTCAGCATATAGGGCATTCCCTTCCATCGAAGCAATTGCAGCGGTAAGAATCAGCATATTACCCGACTCTTCAACCGGCATATCCCCTTCATAGATTTGGCCATTAGCATGCGGATAGAAACCAACATCGTGCGGAGCAAATGAATTGTTCCATTTTCCACTTTCTACATAATGGAAAACCGGGTTTAACAAGCCTTTTAGCAAATCAACATTATACAACAAAAACAACGGAGCTTCCGGATAGGTGACATCTACAGTACAAGTTAACAAAAGAGAAGAGGATAAAAACAACAATTCATTGTTAGGTGCAAGAAGTAACTTATGAGCAGACAAGGTTTGTCTATAGGCTAAGGCACATAATTCGGCATATTCTTTTCCACCACATTTTATCGCGTAAGCCATTAAATCTGCATCAAATTTATCACATGTTTTTCTGATGCTTTCATATTCATTATTAGCTACATCAAATAACTGGGATATATTTTTGTTACCGGACCTATTCCAATAAGGCCGGAGATTTTGCCCAAAATACTGAACAGAATATATATCATCATATCCAAGCATAATAAAACCTGTTTTGGTTTTATTCACTTTTCCAAGCGTTTGGCTTAATGCTAAACGCTTTTGTGTGTTAGTTGAATTTTTCACTTGAGTTACAACACCCTGCGAGTTAAAAGAAGTTCTCAACTGATTGCAATCACCAATGGCAGAACTACTTTTATCTTTACTTGCAGCAATGTAAAAATACCCCCAATTAATGTGTGGGCTTCGGGTTTTAGCCAAAATATTTTGTTCTGCAGCGCCTGTTTTAAGGAAAATCAAATTGTCTTTTTCAAAGGTTTCGCTCACACTCTTTTCAAAATCATGGCTCAAAGCCCATTCTGTACCAGCCTCAAAATACATTTCAACGTTATGCGTCTGCGAGTCATTAGACTCTACCTCGTAGGTAATATAATTAACCGGCCTTGATAACAATTCCAGATTATCCATTATCATTGGAGCCGTGAAAATCACTTTCAAATTAACACTTCCACAGGCAAAATTGTAAATTGTTTGGGTAGGCTGAACGTCGACAGACTTTTGCACAGCCGTTTGCTTTACTGCCTGAGAAACAGGGTGATTCACTGTTAATCCGAAATCAATAATTGCATTCCTTATTTTATTAATACAGTGTGCAGCAATAACATTTTTCCCTTTTTTAAGGGTAGCAACTACATTATCGGGCAATTTAATTCTTTCATTTATAGCATAATCACGGGACACAACCAGAATTCCATTGATGTATATTTCAGCATTGTCATCATTTTTAAAAACCAAAAACACATCATCTCCTGCCAAATCTTTCTTCAACTCAATCTCTCTGCGCACCCATATCTGTTCAGTTTTCCACAGGGTTCGAATTACAGATCTGAATCTGTTCTGGCTGAAATATCCAAAAGCACCTTTACCTTCGGACCATCCGTTGTCGTTATATTCTGTATCTTTCCAGTTACCTTTGGGTTCGGTAAAAGTATACTTTGCATTCCAGGGGCCTTCTTCCCCAATGTTTACTACAAGTTCTTTCGATGAGTTATCCTCAACTCCCATGAATCTGTAGCTTTTGCCATCTACACGTATAAATCCTATTAACGGAAATTTACGCCCGTTGTAATGGCTTACAGACTCGTTATACAGAGTATCTCCAAACATCCAGCCGTTTGTGTATGGGTCTATGGTAATGAGCGGATACGCTGGGGCGCGTAGGGTATTGGGAATATGTTTGATTTCTTTTTCAACACATCCACCAATAAGTGTGGTTAATACCGAAAAGAATACAATTCTAAACAGTGTTTGTGAAAACAATTTCAGTTTCACGTCTTCATGATTTTTCATTCCGAATTATAAATCGAATTAGATTTAAAAAGGCATTGCTAAGCCGCCAAATGCCTAACAGATTACAAATATAATAAAAAGAGCTCTTCCTAAATGCCATCCAAAAAAAACTCTTATTTTTATTTCAGCTTGATTTCTTTAAAAATTGAATGTCTACTATCCACTCCATATAGTACGGAGAATAATTTACATTCGTAGCTGGCAGCAAGAACCAGTTTCCCAGCCCTAACAGTTACAACCCCAAAGCATTAACGGCTGTTTATTATGATTATTCAGCAAAAAAATTCTGAAGAGCCTCTTTTGATTGGGCTCTTCAGACATTCTTCGTAAAATCATGGGGTTTTCAAAAACTTGGAGCTTCCGCCTCAAAAGCGGGAGAACCGTTGTTTCCTATGTAAGGCCAGCCTTGTTTATCCCAATTAATTTTATCCAGTAACAAAACTCTACCTCGCGGATTCGTCATATCTACACCGTGATAAAAAATCCAATCGTTTCCGGATTTGTCTTTCACTATTTCAGAATTATGACCGTTGCCAACAAATCTTTCATTTTTGCCAATTACAGTTTCGTAACCGTTATCCAACATATTTTCACCTGATTTATTGACGTATGGACCAAACAAACTTTTCGAGCGTCCCACAACCAATTTATATGTGCTGTTAACTCCTTCACAACAAGAGCCTACCGATGCAAAGAAATAATAATACTTCCCTTTTTTGTGTATATAGGTTCCCTCGAAAGCAGTTCCAGCAATTTGCTGAGGTTTAACACCTTCTTTGACATGCAAACCATCCGAAGATAATTCTATAAAATAAATGCCGCGAAAGCTTCCCCAAAAAAGATATTTTTTCCCTTTATCATTTATATAAAAAGGATCTATGGAGTTCTGAACACCGATTTCGTTACTGCGAAACATCATTCCCCGATCGGTAAAGGGACCTTCCGGTTTATCTGCGGTTGCTACACCGATGCCACACGTCCACTCTCCACCCCAAACCGACATAGAATAATACATAACGTATTTTCCATCGAAAAAATTAATATCCGGTGCCCAAACCTTTCCTTTCGGTTCAAAACTCGGTTTTGTCTCTTTTGTAAACGCAGAACCTGAGAATGTCCAGTCGACCAGATTTTTTGACTTATAAATCGGATTATAATGCGTGCCCTCTGTAGCATACAAATAAAAATACCCATCATTGGCTCGTATTACAGTAGGATCAGGAAGATTCTTTGCTACAACCGGGTTGGCATACATTCTTTTGGGTTGTTTAGCGGCGTTTACAAATCCGGCAAACAAAAAAGAAATTGTCATTAATAAAAGAAATTGTGCTCTCATGATGCAAATAATAATTGTTTTCAGAATACAAATATAGTATAAATATCACCAATGTATTATTTGAGGAACAGCTGAATTCTTTCGGGGCTCATCATTTCCCACAACGAAGCTACAACCCAGCCCGGTGCAAAAATATCATTATAAAATCCTTTTCCGTTTTTACCATAATCCCAGTTTGTATGCTGTACAACTTCAGGATAAAAACCTGTTTTAGCAATTCCACACAAATGTCCTTCGTAAGGAAGCAACTGACGCATGGAAGTACTAATTACATTTGAGAATGCCGAGAGGCGCTCCTCACCATATCTGTCAGCCAACCAATTGAGCACAGTTGCAAAGTCGAAAATGAATACATCAATGTGATTGTTTTCAACAGAAACATTTCCCCAACCACGGGTTTTAAGACCCACATCGCCCAACATTTGTCCTTTGGCAAACGGGACATCCCAGGTGTAGTACCATGACAAACAAAAGTAAGCTGATTTACGGGCTAAGTCGCTGTAATACTGACTCTCTTTTGCTTTGGTAAAACGTGCCAAATGATACAATGCAGTTGAGGCATAAAATGAAGCTTCTTTATCCTCACAGTTTGCATCCAGCGTCGATGAGAAATAATCGGCTTTTGATATAATCTCTTTTTCCAGGTATTTTGCCGTTTTTTTTGCTGCTTCTAAATAGTTTTTGTTTTTAAAATAAACCGAAGCCAGCACTAATGCTGGAGTTGCAGAAGGGGTGCTGCCACCACTCCCATCAACCACTGTCAGGTCATCTTTAAATTTACGAGGGAAACTACCATCTACCTTTTGTAGTTTAACAATCCGATCAAGCATAGTTTTCAGTTTGATTTCCCATTCAGGATGCTTGCGTCCTTGCTTTTTTTCATACTGAAGATAATACAACATAGCGTACAATCCCTCTGACTGACGTCTGATACTTAAGTTTCTTTCTTCTGAATTATTTCCAAAATCTACCACTTCCCTGAAAAAACCATTAGCTGTAAATCCGTTTTTCAGATAACTTTCAAATATTTGGTGGCTGTTTTGAATCAGATCCTGACGATTTTGTTGCTCACCATATTCCAAAGCATTGAATGCATTTAACAGAACACGACCTACAAATCCGACCTCAGCAATACCTGTACTTTTACAATTACTGGTTTTTAAACCCACACCGGACATATACTTCAACGGGTTTTTATCTACGTAACTTTCAGTAAAATAATTACTGATTACCTTTTTCATAACATCCGTTGTATAAGTCGTGGTCACTGCTGCTGGTTTATATAATTCATACGAATATTCCCATGCCTGTTTTACAAAATCGGAAAAATCGACTGCTGTATTTTCATTAATTTCCCATGTAAGCGTAACGGTTTCGCCTTTGGCTAGGAACTGGAATGCACGCACTTCCGGTATCAGAGTTAATTTTCGAACATATGATTTAGGAGCTTCGTGATAAGGAAATCCGAACGACAAAGCCGCATTACCATTTTGGTTTTCAAATCCGGTATAACCGACTGATGTTTTTCCGGAAACAATAACTTCCCCTTCTTTGTGAGTAGTTAAGGCATCGTATTTGAAATCATCGATACGAGCTACAGTTATGTATTGTTTTGTTTTTTCATCGTAAATACCTGTAAGCGGAGTACTTAATCTGTCCTCGCGAACAGTCCAGCTGTCGGAAGTCTGAAATGAAGGAGCTTCTTTGGGTGAACGCAAATTGTGTCGGTACCAGAATCCCGGCATATAAAACTGACAATCGTCATGTTTAAACCCACTACTAATTTTTTCAGAAAAATTAAAATAAATATCTTCTGTAGCAGCAATCGTTACAACAATTCGTTTTTTCGAACCACTTTCAGTTGTTTGTTGAGAAATTTTTGCGGGGAAATTTTTCTCAGTGCTGACCAACTGATAATTGGACTGATCAATTGGGCGATATTCCAGAGCACATTCTCTTGCCGGATTTCCGGGCACTTTCAGAGCAATGGAAGCTGAACATTTCTCAATGTTATTAGCATAAACACCTGCATTGCCAAGTAGTAACAATGCCACTAAAAATTTTAATTTCATGTGTAAATAATTGGTTTTAATGGTCACATGGAACTTGCTACCCAGATATTCACGGCTAAAGGTGAATACCTGTGATGCCCTTAGTTCCAGCTCCCTATTGAATTTGATTTATTAAGATTTCCTAACCATAAATAAACATGCCCTTTTACAAACCGACCTTATCAATTCGAACAGAAATACATGTTTAAAATTTTGCTTGGGTTGAAGTGTAACCCGGTACAGCATATAAATTAGGGCCAATATTAGTTCATCATGGGTTAACCAAGGGGTTACATTAAGATTAATGCTGAAAAAAATATTGTAATCGTATATCGTACCTTACAAGAACTGACTTCTAAAAAAATGAAGTTATCAACTTTTGTCAGGAAATTTTTTAGATTTCTAAGGCTTAAATTGAATGATTATTCTAAATAAAAAAAGCACGAAATACTCAGTGTATCTCGCGCTTTCCATATTTTATTATCCTAATGCAGTTCAAGATTTGATTTAGGGGGCAAACCATTACCCTTTCCATACTGAAACTTATTTCATTTTCACAAACCGAATACTGAGAGGATAGCTTGCCATTTCACCCGCATTTGCCATCATAGCTGCCCGGATAATGAAAATCAAATTCACTAAATACAGGATAATTACAGGAATGAATGAAGTAAGCATAGAAAAAGGATTTCCAAAACTAAACATGAATGAAAAACCCAGCGGCACTGAAATAAAAAAAACGACCAGCGTATAAATAGCCATGCTGATAATCCAGTTGAACGCCACACGTCCATTGTTATCCACACTTGGGTAAGATTCTTTGTTCAGCGCCCAAAGCAACAGCGGAGCAATAATTCCGAGAGATAAATGAAAGATTGACAATAATAAAGACAAATGAATCAGCATGCAATAAGTGTTCTCTTTCAGTCCGAGGAGATTTCCACTTTCTGTAACCGAATTTTTATTCAGCAGAAGATTTTTCTCCCTGATGAATTCTTCTTCGGTTATAATTCCTTTTTCACGTAGCTCATAGAGTTTTTGAAGGGCTTCAAATTTACTGCTCATAGTTTTTGTTTTATGTTTATTTCAGATCAGATCCGGATTGTTAGTAATGTGCATATTTCCTTGCAGAATGTATGCCTTTTCCGTCAACAACAATAATATAAACTCCTGAATTCAGACTAACAGATAGCTCTGACTCATTATTCACTTCAGCCCGAACAGTACCAAACATATCAATTATTCTTAATTTGCAATTTGCAGGTATTTGACTGACAAAAAATTCACTTCCTATACTTTTGACTGTTAATCCAAGTTCTTCGAATGGCTGTTTCATACCTGTATAAGCCGGCACATAATTCATCTTTTTGTCGAGCCAGTCAATTCGGTTAACAATATAGTTCCGTACATTGGCCACTTCATTCTCATAACTTCCATATATTACCGGGTTCTCATGCACTTTGGTATTCAGAATAGGCCAACGCTTAAAATTCAAAGTTTGAGATGCAGCCAAAAGCGCCGCACAGCTATCCGCAACTCCAGCCAGCACTTCCTTTGAAATGGTTTTATTATCCCTGTATTGTGAATAAATCTGCTGCAACCGGGTAATCATTCCTTTATCAGTCAAAATCCGGCGAACCATATCTTTAGTTCCACCAGCAGCACTGGTCGCAGTCCACATGCTAATCCACTCATTATTCTGATTTGTGCGATCAGTAATGGAATAAGTACGCCAGTCATTCTCAAATCCGAGGTCGAAATCCCAAACAGGTCCGAAATAGAATTTGTCGTCATTGAGCTTTTTGACCATGTTCACACTCCAATAAGTATCGGTGTTGCCAGTATACTCCCCTACCAAAAAGTGACGGAGAAACGTCTCCACATCCAGGTATTTTCGGAATCCATTCACCTGATCTGTATAATTTATAGCATTAACAGAAGCAGTCATTTTTTCGAAATGGGCAGCAATTTCCTTTTCATGAAGTGGCAGGATTTGATCTTCGTCGGGATACTTTATTGTAACCGGAATACTATACGTTTGTGAGGTAAATTGTTTGGGTTCGGTATTTGCATAGGCATCTATCTCGACCAAATAACCGGTATAGCCTGTAATGGGATTAAACTCGTCGGTCTCTACCCGGTTCTTTCGCACATCTATCTGGTCGCACAACTGGTAACACCCTTTGTAATCGCCATTCAACACCACATCAACCGCCACGGCCGGTGACGTGTAAGGCATTTGGAGCCGACGGCTAAAATCATAAGCCAGAATATTACGCATCAGGGTTTTATCACCATAACTATTTATCAATGTCCAGTTTTTGGCTTTAGCAGGCAAATCGAGCAAGTGAGTTGAGTTTGCCAACTTCATCCGGTAAGGTTTCTTCGGATGGGTCCAGCTATTATTCCCACGCCCGCGAATTTCCAGGCTATCGGTAAAAAACTTAGTTCCATTGGCGGAAACGATGGAAACTATACCTTTTATATACACCTCTTTGCTCACAATATCCTGGGCATTCACGGTATGAATGGAAACTGTAGGCAGATTGGTAATTTGAGGCAATAACTGATCATTTCCATCGGACGCATAACCGTAAAATTTCAATTCGCTCATATAACTGCTCTTTGTATTATCCTGGGCAGTGGGAAACACAAAACGAACGTAACGGAATCCTTTCGAACAATTTATAGCCTGCTTTTTTAATTCCCGCTCGGTTAACCCGGGAATGACATACAAAGTGACAGCATCGCCAAAGTCGGGATTATTGGCTCCTTCGAAAACCCCAAGTTGCAGGCGCTCCCGGTAATCAGAATCTATCCGCGGACTAAATGCAACAGCAGTAATCACACATTTCTTCCCCAAATCGAGCCCAATCCAGTTACCAAAAGGCGCACACGAACGGAAATAGGTACTCAGATTATTATCGAAAGCCCTTGAAACAGGATATTGAGCATCGTTACACTTGTCATACGAAATGACTTGCCCTGTCAGTTCTTTTGATTCTGTGGTTTGCGAAAAAACTTTTGTAGTAATCAAAAAAAATAAAATTGTAACGGGTATCAGAAATCTAAGGTAAATTCTATTAGTCACTTGTTTATAATGAATTATATAAATTGAGCGATAAAGATAATATAAAAAAAAGACAAGCAAACATTTATTAAGAATTTGCTTACTTGTCTTTTCTTTCTGAAATTATTTTGTCAACGAAAAAGGTTTTTCATCGTTTTTATAAACCCGTTTTATATTAGGCTTGCTTCCCATGGTGAAAACAAGTTCACCACCACCCAAAATGTCGGCAGTTGTAATAAACGCTTTGGTGTAAGGCTTTCCGTTAAGCGTAACAGCTTGCACATATTTGTTTTTGGCTGAAACTTTAGGCGCTTTCACTACAAAGGTCTTCCCATTTTCGAGATTGACTTTCATTTCGTCAAAGTAGGGAGCTCCCAGCACGTACTCATCCACGCCGGGGCAAACCGGATAGAATCCGAGCGCTGAAAAAATGTACCAGGCCGACATCTGTCCGCAATCATCGTTGCCACACAACCCATCTATCTTATTCAGATATTTGGTATCCATAATCTGACGAACGCGAAGTTGAGTTTTCCACGGTTCAGAGGTCCAGGCATACAAATACGGAATATGCTGGCTTGGTTCATTTCCGTGAACGTAATTGCCAATCAATCCTTCCTCGGTAACATCTTCCGACTCTTCGAGATATTTCTTGGGCAAATGCATGGTAAACAACGAATCAATACGCTGTATGAAACGTTTTTCTCCACCCATTAGCCCTATCAACCCTTTTACATCCTGCGGAACATAAAAAGAATAATTCCAGGAATTACCTTCGATAAATCCCTGATTAATGGTACTCAGCAAATCGAGATTTGGCTTCCAGCTGCCATCTTTCAGTTTAGGTCGGGCAAAACCCATCTGACTGTCAAAAACATTCTTATAATTCATTGCCCGTTTAAAATACTGATTGGCAATTGAGTCTTCACCAATCGATTTGGCAAAACAGGCAATTGTAAAATCATCGTAAGCATATTCAAGGGTAATAGACGTTCCGCTACCATTTACATCCACAGGCACATAACCTCGCTTCATGTAGTCATCAGTACCATCAAAATACTTCACAGTGGAGCTACTTATCATGGCTTTCAAAGCTTTTTGTTTATCAAATTCAAGCCCTTTTGCTGCTGCATCGGCCAATACCGACACCGAGTGATAGCCCGTCATGCACCAATCTTCGTTACCCATTAACGACCACACCGGAAGCATCTTATGAACGCTTTGCTGCTGATGAGCCAACATCGATTTCACAAAATCATCATTCCGTTTCCGGTTGATTATGTTCATCAACGGGTGGAAAGCCCGGTAAGTATCCCACACCGAAAAAATGGTATAGTTGGTAAAACCATCTGCTTGATGGATATTATGATCCACACCGCGATAGCGTCCATCCACATCCATATATACCGAAGGGTTAATCATGGTATGATACAGTGATGTATAAAAAACCGAAAGTGCATCGCTATTCCCTTTTGCCGAAATAACAGACAGTTCTTTTTCCCATTTTGCTTCAGTTTCGGCTTTTATCTGATCGAACGATTTACCCTTAGTTTCGGCTTGCAAATTGGCTAGCGCACCCAAACAGTCCACCGGCGAAAGGGCAACTTTCACCTCCAGCTGCTCTCCTTCTGCAAAATCGAAATCAAAGAAAGCGGTAATTTTAGTGCCACCCATTTCAGGAAAATTATTCTCCAGTTTGAATTTTCGCCAAAAACCATTGTAAACAACTTTTTCAGCATTTTTGTGTCCATAATTTTTGAATGGTTTGGAAAATGAAATGGCAAAGTAGGTATAATTGGTTCTTGCCCAGCCGCGGGTAATTCTGTAGCCGGTAAGCAATGAATCATTTTCAACCCGAAGGTTTGCCCACAAAACTTTACCATCATAATTATAAATTCCCTGTACCAAATCCACAACTAAATGTGCTTCGCCTTTCGGGAAAGTATATCGATGCACTCCGGTACGCTCGGTAGCCGTCATTTCAGCTTTAATACCGTAATCATCTAAAAACGCCGAATAATAACCCGGTGAGGCCTTTTCAGTTTTGTGAGAAAAATGCGATCGGTAACCAGAACCACGCTCTGTAGAAGTACCCGGAACAAGTTTCAGTTTTCCAACGGTAGGCATAATAAGTATATCGCCCAGATCGGAATGCCCGGTACCGTTGAGATGCGTATGGCTGAAGCCCACAATCGTGCTGTCTTCATATTGATATCCTGCACAATAGCGATAGGCATCTTTCTGATATGCTCCATTAATATTATGAGGAATAATCTCAGTATCGGGACTCAACTGCACCAATCCGTAAGGCGCACAAGCACCCGGAAAGGTATGGCCCATTGATTTGGTTCCAACCAATGGTTTTACGTAATCTGTCACGCGTGGTTGCGCATAGCCGGAAGCTATGACAACAAAACACGTGCAGATGAATAACATTTTTTTCATTCAGAATTCTATCTAAAAAGTTTTTATTTTTCGTTCGACAATGAATATGGGGCATCATCAGCCTCAATTCCTCTGGTGAGGTTTGGGCGGTTCGACATGCTGAAATCCAATTTAGCGCCTTTGAGCAAAGACCAGTAATTCAGGTAATTTTTAGTGTATTTCTCGCCATTATAATTCATGCTTTTGATATAACGGTTTGCATCGCTATTTTCAGGAGCGTTGATTTCTACCTTATTCCCATTTTCAAGGGTCAAAGTTACTTTTTTAAACAATGGAGCACCTAACACATACTGATCGGACGAAGGGCAAACCGGATAGAAGCCCATGGCCGAGAACACATACCAGGCCGAAGTCTGTCCGTTATCTTCGTCGCCACAATAACCATCAGGAGTGGCAAAGTACAAACGGTTCATGGCTTCACGAACCCAGTATTGGGCTTTGTGAGGCTGTCCTCCATAGTTATATAGATAAATCATGTGCTGTATGGGCTGGTTTCCGTGCGCATAATTACCCATGTTCATAATTTCCATTTCGCGAATTTCGTGGATAACACCGCCATAGTAGCTATCGTCAAATACCGGAGGCAAACTAAACACCGAGTCGAGCATGCTCACAAATGTTTTTTTACCACCCATCAAATCAATCAATCCCTGCACATCGTGGAAAACCGACCAGGTGTAATGCCAGCTGTTTCCTTCGGTAAATGCATCGCCCCATTTGAATGGGTTAAACGGCGACTGGAATTTTCCATCAGCATTACGACCACGCATCAATTTTGTTTCCGGGTCAAAAACATTTTTATAGTTCAAACTGCGTGATTTATATAAATCAAGTTCGGCTTGGGGGCGTTTAAGTTTCTTGCCCATCTGGTAAATACACCAGTCATCATAAGCATATTCCAATGTACGGGCCACCGATTCATTGATTTTCACATCGTAAGGCACATATCCTTTTTCGTTATAAAATTCAAAACCACGGCGACCGGTTGACGAAACGCGTGGGTGAACGCTGTTGGCACCCGAAAGCAACCCTTCGTACATTTTCACAGAGTCACATTTGGTGATACCTTTCAGGAAACCATCGGCAACTACCGAAGCTGAGTTATTTCCAACCATACAGCCTCTGTGACCCGGACTGGCCCATTCGGGGAAGAAACCGCTTTCCTGATATGTGTTCAATAGCCCCTCTTCCATTTTAGCACCCATAGATGGGTAAACCAAATTCACGAATGGGAATAAACAACGGAAAGTATCCCAGAATCCGGTATCGGTAAACATGTATCCGGGACGAACTTCGCCATTGTAGGGGCTGTAGTGATAGGCTTTCCCCTGATTGTCGAACTCATAAAACATGCGGGGGAATAAAACCGAACGGTACATGCAGGAATAAAACGTTTTTTGCTGATCAAGATTATCACCTTCTACAGCGATTTTGCCTAACACTTCATTCCAACGGTCTTTACCACTTTGTTTTACATCATCAAAGGTTTTGTTTCCAATTTCCTTCATGTTCAGTTCTGCCTGTTCGAAGCTAATGAATGAGGAAGAAACTTTGGCTGTCACCTTTTCACCTTTTTGAGTCGCAAATCCAATGGCTGCGCCTACATGTTTATCAGTCAGTTCAAGCACACTATCATTCAATTCTTTTCCGCTCCAGGCTTTATTATACGTAAATGGTTTATCGAACTGGATAACGAAATAATTTTTAAAATTCTTTGGAACCCCGCCGCTATTGCGTGTTGTATAGCCAATAATTTTGCGTTGCTGAGGCAAGATTTTAATGTACGAACCGCGGTCGAAAGCATCAATTACTACAAACGAACTATCTTTCTTGGGAAACGTAAAACGGAAATATGCACAACGTTCGGTGGGCGTAATTTCCGTTACCACATCGTATTGCGACAAGTAAACACTGTAATAATAAGGCAGCGATTTTTCCGATTTATGCGAAAACCACGAAGCCCGGTCATCTTCATTAATCTTTAAGCTACCGGTCATTGGCATCAACGAAAATTGCCCATAGTCATTTATCCACGGACTTGGCTGGTGAGTTTGCTTAAAACCTCTGATTTTGTTCGAAGCATAGGTATAAGCCCAACCATCACCCATTTTACCGGTTTGCGGCATCCAGAAGTTCATTCCCCAGGGCAATGCAATAGCCGGGTAAGTATTTCCGTTTGACAACTCAACTTTGGAATCGGTTCCCATCAATGGATTTACCAAATCGGCAAGCCCCTCTTTTTTCTTCGTTTCTGCAGCAAAAGCCTTCAAATAAGCTTGATATTCATCCCATAATCCCTGAATACTTTTGTCTTTTCCCAAAATATGCTTCATGGCGCCATCAAAACTCCACGGATCAAGCTCAATAGCCGAGCGGTTGAACTTACGGATAAAATCTGGGTCTTTACAGGTCAACCATTGCAAAAAGAAACCGGTGGTCTGGTAACCATCCATCCAGTTTCCTCCCGGACGACGGTTAGTAACAGGGAAAAATCCGGCCTGATACCTCACCGCATCGGCCAAACCTTCGATAAACGCCCAATATTCATCTCCCTGACGATACACCCCGCAACCTTTCGGGCTAAACTGGTAACCATGAGTCAACTCATGATACAACACACCTCGGGTTTCGTAAAGCACATCGAAATTACCTTTATTCAAAGCTGTTTTTTCAACCCAGTCGGCACTGTAGAATATCTCAATCGTTGGCGCATCGCCGCCTTTAGCAGAAATTCCCGGATCCGGGCGCAATTCGTAGTTCAAAGTACGAATTCTTTGTATCGAATCTTTATCAGTAAAATAAAGAATCTGTGCGACCTTTTGGGCATGCTCACGAATAAATTCGTCCGGATTCTGAATCAGGGTATTGTATATTTTTGAGCCATTCACAGTTTTATCCTTATCGGTAAAATTCACTTTCGGATACACGAAATTGCTCCAGCCCGCCAAGGGTGATTTGCCATCGTAGAAACTTATCTCGGCCAAAGCTAGTTTGGATTTAGCTGTCGACTGTAACTCAAGTTTATAGTAGGTGTATTTAGCCGGCTTGGCTATTTCAAATACCGGAGAATGGAATCGGGAATAAAATTTCACTTTCGAACGCGTATCAATAGTGATCCAGCTTTTCCCGTTGTTCGATGCTTTCAACACCCATTGCTGAGGATCGTTGACAGCACCGGCATCGGCCGAAGTAAGCGTGTAATAAGTTACACTTACGGGCGACTTATACTCAAAAATAACGGAAAGACTATTCGTTTTAGCCTGAAAATAAGATCGTGGCTGGTTGTCTTTCAGATAGTCGACATCAGAAGAAGAGCGCGTACCGATACCCAAATCGGACACCCGCACTGGCGCTAATGTAGTGGATTGTCCAAAGGCCATGCCACAGCAGAAGGCAAGTGCCAGAAGATTAAGAAATGCTTTTTTCATGTTTTGTAAGTTGTTTTTTATAGAGATCGAAAGTTTTTTATATGCTATTTTTTTACAAATGTAATATTTTGAGTTTGATTATCCAACTGCAATCGAAGGAAATAAATCCCGGAACGTAAATCGGCTGCTGCAACTGATTTCCCGCTTCCAACTTTCACAAGCACTCCCATTGCATCATAAATTTCGAAATTCGCTGATTTATCCAATCCCATGACATTAATTTTATCTATTACGGGATTTGGATAAACATGTATTTCCAAATCCCGATCTGGAGAATCTACATCTGAAAACGAATCTGGCGAAACCAGTTTCCAAAGTCCGCTTTGTTGTCCCACATCAGCTTTCTGCAAAATATTATACCCCGACGAATTACCCAAGATATCAATCAACAGATTACTATTCTTATTGAAAATTTTATAGTAACCAGCACCCGTAGTTTGAATAATAAACTTCTGGTTATCGTATCCTCCGGTTCCTGCAGAAGCACCAAACAACTCTATTTCAGACATCTGTATATTCACTCCAGAATTATTGGTTATATTGAACCTATAAAGTGAATAAGCTACTGAGTTTGTACAATTAAATTTCAGTGTTTGAAAACGCGAGGGGAAATCAATTCCGTTTTGGCTATCAATAGTTTGCCAGGAGACACCATCGTTTGACCCTTGTAATGTCCAGTTCAACGGATCACGTTCCGGCGCATCGTTTGCAGAAGTAATTGAGTAGCTGGTTACAACAGCCGTTCCCAACACTTTAAACTGCACCCAGGCAGGATTATGACCAGTCAAAAATTTAGTTGAGGCTTGATTATCTATTAGATTTGCAATTCCTTCTCCAGTTGGCGAGTCGGTGTATTGAGCTGTTATTATACCACCAATGTTCGTAATATCTGCATTGGTATTATCCCATTGTTGGATGAAAGCACCCGATGTGGTTGATGACCGGGCCACAGACAAAGTCTGATTACTTGCAACTCCTACCAAATTATAATATCCGCCACCAACATATTTCAACTGAAACTGTTGACTGGTTTTTCCCAAATACGCGGTCTGAACTATATTGGCACCTGGCGTTTGACTGTCGGACTGAACACGCATGTATAAGCCGCTTTGTTTGTTTTGCAAACAATAAGTTCCCTCCAAATTAGTTTCACCTTTTCGTCGAACAATCATCGACTGCATCTTATTGTCAAAGTTATTATCAATCAAACAACTGTCCTGAGCATCAACAATTACAGGAGTTCCTGTAAAATTATCCTCATCATACAATTCGGCCACATAACCAGTTTTCACATTTACTGCCGAAAGACTATTAGCAACAAACAAACGGTCTGCAAAATCACTTAATTTATACTCACCAGCTTTTAATCCAATGCCTAAAGCAGAATACCCGCATCCATCATAAGCTTTTACAATAACATCCGTGCATGGCAAAACACCAGTATTTCCACCCACACATTTCTGGCAATCATCGTAATAAGCCCCACCTGCAATTCTTCCGGAACAATCTTCCTGTTCCACAAAAGCCACATCGCTCTGTTTCAACAATTTCCAGTAAATAGTTGATTGTTCGGAATCAACCGACTGACATACTCCGCTTCCTACGGTAATTCCTGTAGCTTCGAGTGGCAAATCGCTATGATTATTGTAAATTTTGTAATTTCCGTCACCAACTGCTTGTATCACAAATTGCTGATTTTGAAGTGTTGTATCCATCGTGGCCTGTTCCAATGGCGAACCAGAATATAAACTGGCCCGTTCAATTTGAAGCGATTTAGCGCTATTCACCACCTTTATGGAGTATATATTTTCATGTAATCGTTGAAGTTCAAACTGTTGAGTATAACTTCCGTTATTAATTTCAAGTTTTGAACTTTCTTTCCGGCTATTAGCTGTTACTCCCAGGAATAAACCGCTTGCATTGTTTTGAATGTAATAAGTACCTGCCAGATTAGTTTCGCCCGAACGACGTATTATTAAAGAGGTAGTTATATTATCAAATGAGCGGCTACTCAGGCAGTCAACATTTCCAGAAACAACAATTGAGTTTCCTGTAAAATTATCGCCATCGAACAATACAGCTTCTAATCCATTTTTTATCCTGATACCCGACAAATCGCCATCCGCAAATCCCAACGACAACAAATCCGCTTTGGTATATTTACCTTTCCCTAATTTGATTGAATCTCCTGTAAACGAACAATTTTTAAATGCTGTAACAGGTCCATCAATAAATCGCGGACTGGCTCCCTGAAATGTCATTACCACCGGTTGAATATATCCATTTTTATCAAAAATCATTTTATCCACACATGTGGCGCGCGAATTTCCATCGGTTTCGCTTAACGGCCGACGATGATAAACGATGTACCAATCATCCGTTCCGGGTATATTGATTACCGAATGATGCCCAGCTCCTGTAGCTATGGCCGAATTTTGTTGCAGAATAAGACCTATTCGATTAAACGGACCAAAGGGAGAATCGCCAATGGCATAAGCCACCCGGTAATCAGGTCCGGTCCAGCCACCTTCGGACCACATGAAGTAATACTTGTTATTTCGACGGAACATAACAGGTCCCTCCACATAATCAGTTGGAGTAATTTCTTTATATGTAGTACCATCCGGAAAAGGTATTATGGTTTTAAAATCGTTCTGCAACCGAACTATGTTACAATGTTTCCAACCACCATAAATCATATAATACGAACCATCCACATCCTGAAAAACAAACTGGTCAATCGGTTGTGCTCCATTTACAATTCTATTAAGCAGCGGTTTGCCCAAATAATCCAGAAACGGACCTTCCGGCTTATCAGATACTCCAACGCCTATACCACCTGAAGCACCATCAGTCTGAATATCATTGGCGCTGAAAAACAGATAATATTTGTCTTGTTTTTTTATAATGGACGGAGCCCACATAGCTCGTCGGGCCCATTTTATTTGTGCTGAATCCAGCACATGCGAGTGCTTGGTCCAATTGACCAAATCGGGCGACGAAAAAGCATCCATATAAACTTGCTGGTCGTACCCAGCTGAAAAAGTTGGATAAATCCAATAGTTATTATCAATGATTACGCCCTCCGGATCGGCATACCAGCCTGGAAAAACTGGATTCGTAGCCTTCATTTCTCCTATACCGATAATACAGACAGTTGCCAAAGCGACAAATTGCGCAGCGCATTTAATAGTTATTTTCACAATTAAAACACAATATCGTTTATCAATAAAAAACATATTCTTATTCAAAAGAACCCAATATAATCAAGCAAGCATTTACTTTACAGCCTTATATTTCAACGTATTTCCAGCTGCACTTAATGATGGTGGTATGCTTTCGTTTGAAACAGCTCTTTTGTAATTCGGCTTCTTACTCATTACAAAGTGTATTTCGGCTCCATTGCGAATATCGTTGTAGGTTAAAAACGATTTGTTATATTCCTTACCATTAAGATACATTTTCTGAATAAACACATTGCCCTTCGACCAGTTTTGGGTCGTTACTTTCACTAGTTTGCCATTGCTTAAAGTCATTGTTACTGCTTCTATAGTAGGCGAACCGATGTTGTAAATATTGCTCGAAGGGGCTGTTGGATAAAATCCCATACAATTAAAAATATACCAGGCTGACATTTGTCCGCAATCGTCATTTCCACTCAACGAATTGGGAGCATCGCCGTAAAATTCCTCAGAAACGCGACGTATGAGTTTCTGGCATTCCCAGGGTTGTTTCAAATAATTGTATAAATAAATTACCTGATGACAAGGCTCATTCCCATGCCAGTAAGCTCCTATGCGCCCGTGAATATCGTGTGCTCCGGGTATATCGTCAGACATTTGTGTGGTAAACAGCGAGTCCAAGCGCGCTTTAAACATCTGAGTTCCCATTGCATTCACGTAACCCTGAACGTCATGCGGAACATACCAGGTATATTGCAACGTTAATCCTTCGGTAATGTCTCCCCAGCCATTTACCGAACCAGGGCCCATATAGGCGGTAGCGGAAAACGGAGTGCGCCACTCACCTCTCGAATCGCGACCACGCATGTATTTGGTTTCCGGATCGATCAAATTCTGATACGACAACGACCTATTAAGGAAGTATTCGTAATCGGTTTGTTTATTCAGTTTTTGGGCTGCCTGGGCAATACAATAATCATCGTAAGCATATTCCAGGGTTTTTGATACAGATTCCTTTTCTTTATCGAAAGGCACCCAACCCATCGACCGGTATTCCGGCAAGCAATCATAATGAGGGTTCATAGCCGTTGTTTTCATAGCCTCATAGGCCCGTTCGTAATCGAACCCTTTTACATCTTTCACAATGGCATCGGCAATAACCGAAACGGCATGATAACCAATCATACACCAGGTTTCATTTCCATAAAACGACCAAATAGGCAACATCTTTTCAACACTTTTGTCGTAATGGGCCAGCATGGAGTTGATAATATCCGAATTCACATCCTGATGAACCAAATTAAACAGCGGATGCAAAGCCCTATAAGTATCCCACACAGAGAAAACGGTATAATTGGTAAATCCTTTAGCCGTTTCAATATTCTTATCAAGTCCCCTGAACTTTCCATCTGCATCCTGAAAAATAAACGGATGCAAAAAAGCGTGGTAAACCGAAGAATAAAAGGTAGTCTTTTGCTTTTTATCGCCTTTCACACTGAATCGGGCAAGTTCGCTGTTCCACTTATCTTCACCGGCCTTTTTAAGTGATTCAAAATTCTGCCGATCCACCTCTTTCAGGTTAGCTAGCGCACCATCTGTACTTACCGAAGAAATTGAGGTTTTCACACAGATTTGTTCCTGCAAATTCGTGCGGAAAGTCATCCATATTTTAATGTCTTTTCCCCATGCTTCTTTATGGCTACGAAACCGATTGGTGTCATAAACAACGGGCTTCCCATTTTGAACAATTCCGTATTGGGCAATCGGTTTTGAAAACACCGCAGCAAAATATATATGCCGTTCAGGTCCCCAACCTTTCACCAATTTATAACCCGTAATGGTAGAGTCATTTTCGAAGCGCACATTGCTCCATTCGCAGGTAAAACGTAACGTATGGCTCAGATCAATCAGGATATAAGCGCTATCTGATTTCGGGTAAGTGAAACGTAAAATCCCGCTTCGGATTCCAGAAGTCATTTCTGCTTTCACCGCTTCATCAACGATATCCACTGCATAGTAATTGGGTGAAGCCCATTCCCTGTCGTGCGAATATTTGAAGCGATAGCCAGGCTTTTTATTATCCGCACTCCCCGCTTCAAATTTAATCTTGCCAACTCCGGGACGAAAAAGAAAATCGCCCAAATCGGGAATACCGGTACCACTGAGGTGTGTCAGGCTGAAACCCATCAGGGTTTTGTGCTCGTATTTATATCCCGAAGCCACATCATAATCGTCATCGTCCGTGTCCGGGCTTATCTGAATACCGCCAAAGGGGATTTGCGCACCGGGATAAGTATTCCCTGAAGATGCAGTACCAATAAATGGATTTACATACTGAAGAATTGAGTCGGGTTGAACATTTGCCTTTCCGGCAGCATACAAAGTAGCACTAGAACAACAAGTAGCCATTAAGGCAACACCAACCGTTTTACATAAATTACCGGTTATTTTTTTCTTTAAAGAAAATAAAGTTATCTCACTTTGAGTTTTCATCAATAATACAATTTTAACACTTATCAAATATTTATTTCGCTCTCTTTATTTATTTTCACATTAAGATATACACAGTCAATTTTAGATTTAAAATCTAAAATATTATTATCAGGCTATATATCGATTTCTGTTTATCACTTTACAAATTTAATAGACTTACCTGATTGATCATCACCTATATTCACCACATATACTCCTTTGGGAAGTCTTTTTATATCCACTGTGTGTATACTGCTTGTGCTTACTGATTTTGAAAATTGTTTTCCATTAATATTATAAATACTAACAGACTCGTTTACATTAAGGTTAATTATTGAAAGTTCACTTTTACTTGAATTCACAGAAATAGTTACCCTTCCTTCTTTCGGACTTGCAACATCCAGGGTTGGAATGGCAAGTTGATATTTGCTCCATAAAGATTGGGCAGATTCTCCGAGCAGCGCTTGAGTTGCGGCATCGAAAGTCCAGGGATTGATGGTTAGTGCAGTACGATTAAGGTCTTTTAAAAAAGTAGAACTGTATTTATTGGTGAGCCATTGGTAAAAGAATGCTGTCGTGTTATAGCCATCAGTAATACTTCCGCCTACCCGTGGATAACGTTTAGGATTGAATCCTCCTGTAAGCAGACGGGCAAGATCAGCAGTTCCTTCTATAAAACCGAAATATTCAGTTCCACCTGCGTAGACTCCCGCGTTACGTGGTTCACGCTGATAGCCATGACAGAGTTCATGACAAAGTATTCCATAAATTTCGTCTGCAGATACTGCATCAGAATGACTTTGACTAAACGTATTCAAATAATTCATATCAAATCCGATTTCAATAGCAGGAATACTTCCTCCTTTGTATGATAATGCTCCCCCTTCGTTGAGTTTATAATTTATAGTACGAAGATTATGTTCATTGGCCTCATCCACGGTGTAATAAAGTTCTTTAGCAATCACCAAGCAGCAGTTTTTTACAAAATCCTGTATCGTGTTAAATCCTTTCATTTTAGCCAGATTGGTGTATTTTATATAACCCGGGTTGCTGGTATTTACACAGGTGAGATTAATTGTCGGATAAACGAACGACGACCAGTCATTCACATCTTTAATCGTGATATTCATCGTTTTTGTTACCGAACTTGTACCATTAGATGCTACAAGCTTCACAGTAAAATTACCCGGATTGGTGTACTTCACTTTGGGATTTGGATCGGTACTGGTTGCAGGCGTACCACCTTCAAAAGTCCAGCTACATGAAGTGGTATTGAGCGATGCATTAGAAAAAGAAACCGGCAATTGGGTAATCAAATAGGAATTAACTGAGAAATCGGCAAAAGGCTCGGTCGGCAAACTACCTTCTGAGCCAAAAATTTCTATTTCTGACAACTGAAGAATAGTTCCGCTGTTGTTGGTCATTCGTAAACGATAATAAAGATATGCTTTGCCATTGTTAACAATTAAAAATTCCTTTTTAAGTCCACGCGAGGAAAAAACCTGATTGGTACGTGAATCAATTGGATAAAAAGTCACTCCATTGTTCGAGCCGGTCAGTTCCCAATTTTTGGGATCACGCTCCGGAGCATCATTACCCGATGTGATAGTATATTTGCTAATAATGTATGATGCCGGAGATTTGTATTGTATCCAACTCTGCGAATTAAACGTTAGATACTTTGTTGTCGACTGGTTATCAATCAATTTATCCCCGGTTTCACCATCAGGAGAATCAGCGTACTGAGATGTTAGGGTTCCACCAGTCAAATTAGTAATATCTATCTGGGCTTTAACCTGAAAAACGACAAGAAGAGACAATAGAAGAAAGTATTTTTTCATTTTTTATAATAGTTTTTTTTACACTTGGATAAGTATTTAATTACTTAACAATCATTTTTCCACTTACCGGAGATGCACCTGGCACTAAAATTAGAGAATAGAGATAAATTCCTTTATTTAGCACTTTATTAAATAATAGATTTCTCCATTCTTCTGCAGTTGCCTTTTTATTGAAAATAACACGTCCATCCACCGAGATAACTTTAAGAGTATTGGAAGCATTTTTATCTAACAGATCAAATAGTTGATACAGATTTTTTGAATCAGCTTTTACAACAGGCGTTGCCAGTTGAATATCGGCCATTTGCGCTTTAAGTTCCAGTTCGGCGAGATACATTTTTTTTACAGTTGTATTCCTTAACTTTGTAATTTCGAGCTTATAATTCAAATATGGTTCCGTTCCAGTCAGTTGAATTGTTTTCCTTTCTTTACGAGTTGCAAATATCTGAGCTGTTTTAGCATCTAAAAGTATCCAATCAGTTCCGTTTTTGGTTCCATATAAATTCCAATCTGCTGGATCGTATTGGGATGTATGTAAATCATTATCAGCCGAAACAAGCGTGTAAGTTGAAAGCACTGTTGCCCCTGAACCTTTTACAATTACAGAATATGGAGTTGTAGGTGAAGTTGCTCTGTCTGCCACATAATTGGTTGCATAATTTTTATCAAAAAGTTTAGCTGAGTTCTGATCTGCATTTGTATTTTCAAAATTCACTTCACTTTGTCCATCATCCATTATATTGAAAGGCAGGTTACTATATTCGGCAGGAAAATCTGCCTGGGCTTCTACAAATTGGGCTTCCCATTCATCGGTCCAACCAAAAGCTAACGTAGCCTGTTCTTTCAGATTTATTCCGGCAGCAGTACTATAGAAATGAATAAATTCTCCCCAATTCATATTCCGTGTATAATCACCATTCTTTTGAGGGATGTTTTTAGCCATTTGTACAAAGAAATCGGCCAAAAGCCTTTTACCACCATACTGGGAGTAAATAGGGTAATACCAGTCTCTGAACCAAAAAACACCTGTACGGGGTGTTGTACTGTCCGAATTACCCATTTGCATATCATACCAACGTTTTGCCTGATCGGACAGGTTATTATTCAGATACACATCGTAGTTAAATATTTCGGCAAATTTACTGTCTCCCCAAATAACCCGCTCTGGAGAACCATTTATATATAGTGAAGCACCTTCCATAATATGCCCTATTTCGTGAATAGGCAAGTCAAGATTGTTTCCTCCGAAAGTTTGCCATGCACTGGTGGTTCCGTCGTTTGTACCAATATCCAAAACGTTTCGATAATGATGGTCAGCCCTACTCCAGGTTGATGGGTGACCTCCGGAGTATTTCCCGGCATGAAAAAATACGTAAAGCCTTGGATCGCTATAGCTTCCATACAATTGTTTCAGGTACTTCCATATCCCGCCAAAAACTGTTCGGGGCCATGTGATAGTAGGATCCATATCTTTATCAAAATAAATAGCAACCTGATCGTCGTAATACTGAAGGCTAAGAAGTTCTGTATGGACATCCCAGTCTTCCTGAATAGTTGCCGGGGGAACATCAGTAATTGTAGTTGCAGTCACAACAGCCGAAGTAACTGAGACACCAAAGTCATTTACCGCTTTAATTCTGAAATAGTATGTGGTAAGTGGTTTTAGGTCTGTACAACGAAAACGGTTATTGTTCTTAGCTACCTGCACCGACCAATCCCAATTTATCTGATCTGTTGAGCGTTCAAGCAAAAAATAATCCTCATTCGTGGACCTGTCTAACCAGGTCAAAATAATTTGGTTGGAAGAAGGCATGATTTGCTCCAGATTACTTTTACTTCTTTCCGACACAGAAGTTAAACTGGTAGGTGCTGCAGGAACTGTGACATTTCGGGTAACCGGGCAATCAGCAAAAAGCTGGAATTCGGCTAACTGGGTCAGATTGCCACTATTTTGATTAAATTTAACATTTAGCCGATAGTATTTATAATTCTCTGTATTTTCAATGGCATAATGAAGCTTTGAAAACCTATCGGGAAATACCTGAGAAACGCGGGTGTCCAGCAGGGTCCAAGCGGCATTATCATTAGACCCTTCGAGGGTCCACTCCTTCGGATCTCTTTCCGGAGCATCATTTGCCGAAGTTATTGCATATTGAGTAACCACAGCCCCGGCAGGAAACTGATACTTTATCCAACCCTTCGAATAAAAAAATAAGTACTTTGTATTCAAATCGTTATCAACGAGCTTTGGCGAATTCTCTGCGGTATTACTTATATTTTCATTCTGCACTGTCAATAAACCCGATATATCATCGGTAATATCAGCCAATTTAGGTAATACCTTAGTGGCTACACCCATTGCAGAAGTATAAGCAGATTTAACACCATCTACAACAGAACATATTTTATAGAGATAGGGAGATGAAGCACTCAAACCAGTATCTGTATAGGTGTATGAACTTCCAGCAACCGTTATCAAATCCGTAAAAGTAAGACCATTCGTTGACCTTTGGATGATAAAACTATCACCAGTACCAATCCAATTCAGTTTTATACTCTCGGCAGAAAGAGCCCGTCCCTGAAAACGGGTAGGTGTCGTCTGGGCAACAAGGTTGGGAGTTAGAAAAGCCCCGAGGCAAGTACAAATTACATAAACGAATAATTTAGTCTTCATTACAAATTCAATATTATGAATGAAATATACTACAGAAACAGCGATTAATAAAAACTAACAATATATACAGACAAGGCCATTCAGGGCCTTGTCTGTATAAAACAAAATCACAAAACAAATCAAAACTATCTACTGAGCATTTACATTAGTTTCCCAGCCTGTGTTCTGAACCAGTTTTTTATCAATATTTAACTCATTCTGAGGAATTGGGAAGAAGTAATGTTTAGCGGTGAATGCACGTTTTTCAAAAACCACTTTTTGAAAGAATTTAGTTGGAGGATCCTGCGACACATCCAATCCGTGATAATCGCCACCTTCGCCACCTTCATGATAAGTTGGATAAACCCAACCATCACCCACAGGCATATCAGCCACTTTCCATCGGCGCACATCAAAATAGCGTTGATTTTCGAATGCAAGTTCAATAGTCCGCTCACGACGAATGCGGTTGCGGATATCATCCTTTGTTGCCGGATAAGGGATGCGTGTGAAACCATTCGAATCAACACCTCCACCATTTCCATATTCAGGTACACCGGCACGTTGGCGAATCAGGTTTACATATTTAATGGCTTCATCTAAACGACCAGTTTCATTACAAGCCTCGGCATAGTTCAAATAAATTTCAGCCAGGCGAAGCAATACGCAGGAACGGCTTCCACTTCCCCACGCACCAAGTGGCGCACCTTTCCGTACAATATACCCTGTAACCGGATAGTCATTACCTCCAATATTCTTCCCTGAATTCCCGTTAAAATATGTTGTTGTCACTATTTTAGAAGGATTGGTATTCAGCCAAATAGATCCATTAAAAGTAACATCGGCATAAAACCGTGGCTCCCGGTTTACCCATTGATTATAAGTATTGAGAGGCGCAAAAATGAAAGATGTGTTAAACGGATTATTGTAAGCTTTAGTTGAAAAACCGCTTATTTTATAAGCCGGATCTTCGTCCACTCTTAAGCCATTGTTCGTAAAATACATATCAACCATCTCCTGGGTGATTGATTTTCCACCACTTCCTTTATAATCATTATTAGGTGCCCCATTATGAAACGGAGTCAACTCATACTGGAAAGCACTAACATTACAAGCTATGCGATAAAAAATCAGTTCCGGGTTCGATGAATAATCATTACCCCGGACAACTTCCCTGTACGATATGTATGGATCATACTTGCCTGTATTAGTTGTACTTCCAAAAACAAAAGGCTTTCCATCAGTACCCACTGCATTCAAGTTGAAATATGAAGGCACATAAGTATCAATAAATGTCTTGGTCGCTGCATAGGCTGAATCCCATTTGGCCTGCTCTAATGTTTGCGGAAAAAGTTTTTTCCCATCTGCATTTTGTAAATCCTTATATTGTTCATTGCCATTAAACAATGGGCTTGCCGCATAAAGAAGCAATTTGCTTCGGAAAGCCAAGGCGATAGGACGCGTAATGCGTCCATAATCTTTTGAGTTTGGAACTTCCGGCAAATCCCTGGCTGCCAGCAAAAGTTCACTATTAATATACTCCACACATTCATCGATTGAATTACGTGGCAACTGAACTAATTCAAACGGAGCATCCTGTGCAAGAGCCTTCTCTCCAATAATTACAAATGGTCCATAAATTTTCAATAAATTAAAGTAGAAATAAGCTCTCAATACGCGGGCTTCTGCTTTGCGCAATGTTCTGTCATTTCCTAATTCCTGACATTTATCAACCCATTCCATAAATGTAGATGCTTTATTAATCCCTTTATAGAATTCAGTCCAGTATTTTTTTGTAAGATCAGACGTAGGATCTATAGATCCATTATTGACTTTTTGCGATTCAACAAAACTCCACACAAATTCAGCTTCGCTACTACCGCCCGTCCACGGACCAGCAGTACCGCTTACGAAACGCTGACTGAATTCATCCGGAACATAGGAATACACATTCGCTAAAAATTGTTCTGTGGTTGCCTTTTTCGAGAATGTTTGTTCCATTGTAAGTCTTTCCTCCGACAGAGTATCGAAAAACTTATCATCACAGGAAACTCCTAATAAGCCAATTGCCAGGAGAATAATAAATATTGATGGTTTTCTCATTTTTACAAGATATTAAATTAGAAGTTAAAACTTAGTCCCAACGAATATGTGGTAACATTAGGATAAGATGTTCCATTAGAAGTATTTAGTTCCGGATCCCAAAGTTTGAATTTTGTCCAAGTCAGCAAATTACTTCCCATCACAAAGATTTTTCCGTTAGAAAAACCTATCATATCTACCCAAGCTTTGGGAAATTGGTATCCCATTGAAAATTGTTTCAAACGTAAAAAGCTTACATCTTTTATCCACCAGGTACTGGGTTTGAAGTTGTTTACATTGGCAGCTGTTGCTCCCCCCCAGGCTAAACGGGGATAGAACACATTCTGATTTGTAAGGGTTTCAACACCATTCTCATCAACCTGGATATAATTGTTGGCACGATCATCTATATTAGAATACAGGTTACCTAAACCACCATCACCACTAAAAGGCTGGATACTTGTTCCACTTATTAAGCGGTCGGCATCCAGAGTCCCCTGAAACAAGGCTCCTATTGAAAAATTACCCCATGAAAAATCGGCTCCAAATCCATAATACATCGGAGGCACATCACCTTTACCAATTACGGTCATATCATAAGAATCAATAACGCCATTGCCATCAATGTCTTTGTATTTAATATCACCCACCCGGGTGTTATCTCCTGGATTGGTTTCTCCAAACTGACGTGGACTACTGGCAATTTCTTCTTCGCTGGTAAATAAACCCAACGCCTGATAGCCCCAGGTAGAGTTAATACTTACTCCACGGGTATTTAACCATGGTTGTTCCTGTATAGGTGAATCATCTTCCACCACCACAGCTCTATTCCAGGTAAAATTACCACGAATAGTCAGGAACATGTTCTTTTGAATTGCTTGTCCGTAATCCAACGAAACTTCAACCCCTTTGTTATCTACAATTCCAAGATTACCATAAGGTTTTGACGCTAATCCTATCAGATCTGGCACGCCGGCACGCCGCAAGAAAATATCTGTTCTGTGTTCTTTAAATAAATCAACATTGACAGCCAGTTTGTCTTTAAAAAACTTCAGGTCAAAACCTAAGTCCTGTTTGCGGGATGTGGACCAACGAACTGGTGTTCCATACTCAGTCAAAGCAACCCCACTTAATGAATTATTGCCGAAAGTATATCCTGCCTGACTGGCATCCATAATATCGGTAAACCCAAATCGGCGGTTTGGAATTGCATCGGCACCAACCAATCCATTGGTATATCTGATTTTGAAATACGATACATAATCAATAATAGGCTTCCAGAAAGGCTCATTCGAGACAGCCCAACCAAAACCTAAAGCAGGGAATGCTCCGTAACGGTTGCTTGGTGCAAAGTTTTCCGAGCCATTGACTCCGATATTAAATTCCGTAAAATATCTGTCCTTGAACGAATAAGTAGCGCGTCCGGCTATACCACGGTTTTTTGATGGAATAGAGTTTACATAATTGCCTGCAGTATTATTTGTTACAATCTTCTGATTGAATAAACACAAAGCACTTACACGGTGATCATTTTCAAAAAGGCGTTCATAAGTCAAACCAGCTTCAAGATAATTATTATGACTCAAACCTACGCTTGGTTCAAAACCCAAAATACTGGTACCGGTATAGGTTGGGGTTCCAAAAATGAGATTTCCATCGGCATCGTAAAGTGGTTTTTCTGCACTGTCTATCCACAAACCAGTTGTCTCATCTTTCGATGCAGAAGGATAATATGTATTTTCTCGTTTCCCGTAGCCCACGTTATGAGCTAATTTCACATCAAAAGCATACATGGCAAACGCTTTTAATCCTTTCGACCATTCCCAGAAATCTAAATCCTGCGAAACCCTCAGGTTAGAATTAATTTGATTCTCATATTCTGTCTTATATCCTCTGGAAGTGATATCAGCATAAGGGTTTCGGCTATCTCCATTGGGATTGCGACCCGGAATCTGACCTCCCGGGTACGTGGCCGGAAATTCAACCGGGCTAATTAACATAGCCTGCTTAAATGCATCGCTGGGTGAAATATACGGATAATTTCCCTGACCAACGAAACCCTGCACACCAACATCGATAGTAGTTTTGTTACTTACTTTCAGGTTAATATTAGTGGTAAAATTATAGCGTGAAAAACGCATCGTTGAGTTATACTTAGCCAAATTATCTACTTTGGTAAGCCCTACTTCATCAAAATAAGATAACGAAAGATAATATGCCGCATTCGGGCTTCCACCGCGTACACTCAGGTTTGCTTTTTGGTTTTCTGCAAAATCATTGAATATCTCATCCATCCACTTTACGTTTGGATACAGATATTTATTATACATTTTGGGGTTATCGTTCGGTATCAATCCGTCGGCTTTCCTGGTTGCCTCAATGTATTCAGGTGAATACTTAACCGATCCATAAGCATCGTTTGCAGCGCTCATATATTGGTAAGCATCAGCCATGTCAACCTTTTGAGTGAGGCGAGTTAATCCTTTATTGTAAATAACCGTAAACTGAGGCTTACTTGCTTTACCCGGTTTCGTTTTAATAATAATAACACCATTGGCACCACGAACCCCATACACTGCTGTAGCTGAAGCATCTTTCAATACCGAGAAAGACTCAATATCTTCCGGATCAAGATTAGCAAAAGACCGCTCCACTCCATCTACCAAAACAAGTGGGCGGGTATCCTGATTAGTGAAAGAAGAAATACCACGAATCCAGATATCTGAATCATCATGGCCAGGTTCACCACTGCGTTGCACGGTTACCAAACCAGCTAAACGGCCGGAAATTGCCGAGCTTAGATTCCCGGTAGGAAACTTAAGGTCTTTTGATTTCAATTGTGATTGAGCCCCAATCACACTTACTTTACGTTGTTCACCGTATCCAACTACCACTACCTCGTTTAACGCAGACTCCTCTTCAACCATCACGATGTCAAACACGGTATTATTTCCAATTTTAAATTCCTGCTTTTTATACCCAACATAAGACACCAGAATTACTGACCCGGGGCCTTTTACATTGATAGTATACGCTCCATTAATATCGGTTATTACAGCATTATTTTGGCCCTTCTCTGTAATATTGACACCAATAAGGAGTTCACCTTTT
Organism: uncultured Paludibacter sp.; assembly: GCA_964433885.1. Lineage (GTDB taxonomy): Bacteria > Bacteroidota > Bacteroidia > Bacteroidales > Paludibacteraceae > Paludibacter. Next base: position 125,514 of record CAYSTC010000001.1, read on the forward strand.
TCATCGGACACACGTCCGGTCAATTTCATTGCCTTGGCCGAATAAACTACGCTACTCAAGGTTAGTATGGCAACAAAAATAATACTTCGAAGCGAAAAATAATTAGAACTGATTTTTTGCTTATAATTGCTCATATTTTTAGTTTATAATTTGAATAATATCGGAATTAATGTACACTATTATACATAACCCGTATGAAAATTTATTCAATTGAAAATAATTCAGGGCAATTGAAACAACTGCCCTGAATCACCCACTGTCCGGTTAGTTATTAATTACTTTCAACACAGTAACTTTACCACCTTCCACTACACTAACTAAATAGATACCTTTTACAGGTAATTTCACATTCACTTCAGTTGAAACAGCAGAAGCCCTGCCCACCAAAATTCCATTGGCAGTATATATGGCAACCTCAGCATTAGTTACACCTTTCAATTGAATTTTATTATTCTTTACAGCAGCGGCATAACCCGAAGCATCTGCTTTTGTTACAGGAACAGCGCTATAAATAGCTTTAAATGTTGGGAAATCACCATTCTTAACTTCCCAGACTGTTGCAAAATCCCAACCCAGGCCCGTATAAGTAGTTTGTTGTTTCAAAGAATTCAATTCTACTGCTTGAGCAGGATCCGGCTGCTCATTGCCGTAGTTGCTTGCATCTACAGGAGCTGAAACGCTCATATCCGAGCGATAAATACAACTTGTAAATGTAGCAGAACCTCTGGCAACGTATGGGTTAGCAGTACCACCAATAACGGTGCTTGCTGCTGAAACACAATTAGATATTGCCACATTTGCATCCTCAGTCAAAGCAATCAAACCAGCTGCATTGTTATATGGCGACGCTGTAGCTGCGGCGATTACTGTTCCTGCGAAATAACAATTTTCAAGGTTTGTGCTGCTTGCTACTCCAAGCATACCACCAGCCTGATAATTGCGTGTTTTTACATCGGCTGTTGAATAACAGTTTTTTACATTCGATGTATTACCGGCATAAATACCTCCGATAATTGAACCTACGTGGTCGTTACCTTCAATTACACCTGTTGTATGTACGTGAGATACCTGTACTCCGATAGCTTTACCTACCAAAGGACCAACATCCTGATTACCAACAAGATTAACATCTATCAATTCGATATTTTTGAAAATTGCATCCTGTGCTACTCCAAACAAACCAATCAGGTTGGTAGAAGAACGAGATGATTTAAGATTAAGAATTTTAAATCCATTACCATCCAACGATCCTTTGAAAGGCGCAGCAGCTGTCCCTATCGGAGTCCAGTCGGCAATAGAAGATAAGTCGATATCTGCTTTCAATTTATATTCAGCAATCAAATCCTGACCCATATTCACAAGGTCTGTAGCTGTATAGATATTTTTAATTAACGATGCAGGATCAACAACATCAATTGTGAAACTTGATTTTGCGGCAGTCATATAAGACGTTGCTTCCGATTCAATATCCACTGTAGCTAAACCATAAGTTAAGGAAGCATCGTCTGTTCCAAAAAGAACATAACTGATTTCTCCTGTATTAGCGTCTACCTCTGCCCAGTAACTTAAAATTTTATCTAGCTGTGCCGAGCTATAAGTCACTGCCTGGCCCATTGAACCATACGATTTCACTTTAACCGACACTCCTTTTTTTACTTTCAAGCTTGCCGGAACTGACAAAATACTTGGTGTGATTGGAGTTTTTTGCCATTTCAGGATTGGATAAATTTCGCCTTCACCAGCCATAGTCCATACATTGTCCATATCCCAGGTCAAAACATCCTGATAAAAACTTTTGGTTTTTGAATCTGCAATAGTAACATTTGCACCATGCATTTTATCTGTACCATAATTTGCATCATCGACTGCAATACCACCCAGATTGTTTAGCCCTTTACCTCTTTGTACATCTTCACGAGAATAATTATTAATCAACGATATAGCCCTTCCATTTACTGAAGCAATAATACGATTAACAGTACCTCCAATCATGTATGGAGCCAAAATAACACTATTGGAAACAACATTCGTTTCTTCAGTTCCATCATCAAGTAATGAAACCATGCCACCGATATTAGATGATCCTCCTGAAATAGAGATAATTCCCGAGAAATAACATTTATCTATTGTACCTTGGGCAAAAATTCCGGCAATACCAGCTGCCTGATACTGACGGGAAAAGATTTCAGCAGTCCCGTAACAATTGTTAATTGAAGACAACCCACGTGCAGCGCCAACAATTGAAGCAACGTGATCGCGACCTTCAATGTAGCTATTTGCCACATAACATTCTGAGATTACAGTAGAGTCTTTTGCATTACCAACAATACCGCCTACATCAGCATTTCCAATCAGTCTTGCATTCTCGATACCCAATCGAGAAATTTTCGCTTTCGAAGTAGAAGCAAAAAGACCTACATTATTCATCGTTGGATCATTGTAATTCAATCCACGGATAACAAAACCATTTCCATTCAATGTTCCGGTGAAACCTACAATAGGTATCCATTTATCAGTTACCGTAATATCATTTCTCAGGTTAAATACTCCATCCAGTTTATAACGGATATTGTCCAGATCATCTGCCGTAGTAATGTCGCCTGAAAGAGAAAATACGTTAAGAGTAAATGTTGCGCTTACAGCCTGAGATACTGCTGTAGCTGGAGATGACACAGTAATAGTAGCTGTTCCTGTTGTAAGAGCGCTTACATTACCGGCTGCATCAATAGTCACTACATTGGGTTTACTGCTTTCAAAAGTCAATGTCTGACCAAAAGCCGAAGCCATTTTTAATTGTCGTGGTTGACCAACTTCGCATTTAACCAAAGCTGTGGGTAATCCTAAAATCTGGTCAATGGCAGCTGGTACAGTTTGCCACTTCAATACAGGGAATGTTCCTTCTGTAAATTTCCAAATATCGGCTGACCAACCTAAGGTAGTGTAAAAAGCTACCGTTTTCAGTTCGGCCAATGTTTTATTTTCACCCTGAGCCATGGTAGCTCCATACTCCAGATCATTCAATTCATCAACAACAACACCATTTACAAGCATATCAGTTTTTGCATAATTATTATTTAGCATAACAGAACGACCAGCAGCATTACCCAATATTCTGCGGGTAGTACCACCATCGATAAATGGTGAAATAGCGACACTGTTTTCAATAACATTGGCGTTTACATCCAACTCTGCAGAAGCTGCGTCAATTAATGACACTATACCTCCGGTATTGGTTTGACTCCAACAGATTCCCGAAAAATATACGTTCTTGATAATAACATCAGATGCAGTACCTAAAATACCACCACATTGGTAAGTTCTTGAATAAACATTTGCTGTTGAATAACAATCTGAGATTTCAGATCTCACAGCTGGAGTTGCCTGATAAGTTCCTCCCACAATTCCGGCAACATGATCATTACCATTGATGTAACCGGTAGAATAACATTCTGAAACTTTTGAAGAAATTGATTTTCCTATGAAAGGTGCTACATTCTGTGCGCCCTGAAGGTTTACAGACTCAAGTCCAAGTTTTTGAATCGTTGCTGCTTTTGCAACACTAATAAGTCCCACGTTATTTGTTGAACTATTTGTAGTTTTCAGTCCTTTAACAATATGTCCGTTCCCATCAAGAGTTCCTGTAAACGGAGCGGCATCGGTACCAATAGGTAGCCATTCTTCGGTTAATGTAATGTCAGCAGTTAATTTATAAGAACCGCTTAGATTTTTGGCAATGTCTTTCAGACCTTGAACAGTAGAAATTTCTGTCTGTCCTAATACGCTCAATGGAATCAATCCTAGTAGAGCCATAGACATAACCCTCATCGTCTTTCTGACGCGCATGGGGAGTAATGTAATCTTTCTCATTTTTCTGAAATTTAAGGAAATGTTAGTTATTGATTTTTTTGAAATAAACACGAAAAAAATAATCGAAGGCTGGCAACAAACAAATTATTGCCAACCTTCTGTTATTTTATTAGTTATTGATTACTTTAATTGTAGTTGGATTGTTGTTCTCTACAATACGTACAAGATATACTCCTTTCGAAGGCAATTTAACTGTATTTACTCTTTCAGCAACTGTATTTACTAATACACCACTTACATTGTAAACCGTTACCAAGGCATTATCTGCGCCCTCAACTTTTAAATATCCATTAGTCACAAAAACATTGTAAGAAGAGTTAGTTGTTTTAGTCACACTTGTAGTAATATCAGCACCAACACCAATCAAGGTTGGAAAGCTTCCGGAATTAATTTTCCAAATGCTTGAAAAGTTCCAGTTCATCGGGCTGGTGGTATATGTGCTTTGAACTTGTAATTCAGCTAACGATTTAACCTTTGTAGCATCTAAAACAGTACCTCCGTTGTTTCCTACAGTACCACCCAACACCATATCTGTGAGGTATGAGCAATTGGTAATCGTTACGGCATTTCTGGCTACAAATGGGTGCGAAGTTCCACCTGTTACATTGCTTGCAGCTGACACAGAATTAATTAAACTTACATTTGCATCTTCGGTGATTGAAATTAAACCACCGGCATTATTTGTCCAACCTGTAGTTGGAGCTGTAACTGTCCCTGTAAAATAGCAATTACTAATAGTAGTACTGCTAACTGCTCCAGCCAAACCTCCTACTTGCGAGCTTCGGGTAGAAACAATAGCATTAGCATAACAGTTAGTTATTGTTGTTGTAGCTCCACCTGTAGTACCTCCTACGATAGCTCCCACATGGTCATTTCCGTCAATCTTACCTGTTACGTACACTTGCGAAATTGTGGTTCCATTAGCTTTGCCTATTAAACCACCAGCATCAGCATTTCCAATTACATCTACCTGTGTCAAGGCCAATTTCTTAATGTTAGCAGGGGAACCGGTCACTCCAAATAATCCTACACGGCTGGTTCCGGATTGATTGATCTTCAATTTGCTGATAGTAAAACCAGCTCCGTCAAATGTTCCGGTAAAAGGAGTAGCATCAGTGCCTATTGGTGTCCAATCTGCAACTGAAGAAAGGTCAATATCATTCATCAGCACGTAATTGCGTGCCAGATTATTTTTAATATTTGCTAAATCTGTTGCAGTTCTAATTTCTATAGGTGCATTAGGGTCAAAAACTTCCATAATAAAGATTAAACTTGCTCCGGCAAGGTAAGATTTAGTTACAGAATTAATTGTCACATTTTGTTGGCCTGAAGCAGTTCCTGTGAATGTGCAGGTTCCACCTGTTGGCGCTGATGTGAATGATGAATTAGTCGGAATACTATAAGACAGATCTTGTCCAAGAGATCCATAAGCTTTTACAGTAAGCGAGTTACCTACACCGATTGTTTTTTTATCGGTAGTAACACCCAGAATTGAAGGAGTAATCGGAGTAGTTTGCCATTTAAGTACAGGATAAATTTGTCCTTCTTCCAAAAGCGTCCATACTGAAGTCAGATCCCAGCCTAATGTTGTTGAATAAAAACTTGAAGTTTTGGCATCGGCTTTAGTAACATTTGCCCCATGAATAAGGGTGGTACCATAGTTTACATCATTTGTTGGTACAACATTCATGGCTGTGAGATTACTTCCACGCAATAGTTCGTCCAGAGCATAATTGTTTGTTAAAGTTGGAGTTTTACCGTTGTTATAACCAATCAACCGGCCAACAGTTCCACCAATCAAATAAGGAGCTAAACAAACGCTGTTAGAAATATTTGTCACACCCTCCAACAAGCTAATAAATCCGCCAGTATTTGAACTACTTGTTGTAACCAATCCTGAGAAATAACACTTATCAATAGTTGCATCATTATCTACACCGGCGAATCCTCCTGCTTGCGATGAACGTGATACCACATTGGCTGAAGAGTAACAGTTGCGGATAACAGATCCTCCTTTTAAATTTCCGGCAAATGAACCTACGTGGTCACTTCCCTCTAAATAACTATTAGACACATAGCACTCAGTGATAGTAGTAGAAGTTGCAACTCCAACTAAAGCTGCTACATCAGCAGTTCCAACAAACCGTGCATTTTCTATCCCTAATTTAGTAATCGTTGCTCCAGTTGTTGTTGAAAAAAGCCCAATACTTGAGGTGTTAGAATTAAAGGTCAAACCTTTGATAATATGACCATTTCCATTCAAGCTTCCGGTAAATCCAACAATTGGATTCCAGGCTGCAATAGAAGTTGCATCTATATCATTCATCAAAATATATTTTCGCCCTAAATCGTATCTGATATTTACTAAATCTGTTACTGTATATATTGGAATTTCAGCAGCAGGATCATAGACATCAATATTAAAGGTTGTACTAGCTGCTGCAAGATATGGTTTAGCTGCCGATGCAACTGTTACCGTTGTTATACCAACTTGAGTTCCTGTATATGTTTGTCCGTTATCAACGGCTATTGAAGTGAAATAGCTGGTGGTTGGGTTAGTCAATGTAACCGTCTGCCCTAACGACCCGTAGACTTTCACAGTAACTGAATTGCCAACCAAAATACTTTTCTTAACTACTGGAGCATTCAATATCGTTGGTTTAATAGGAGTCTGCTGCCATTTAAGTGTCGGATATATCTGTCCTTCTTCCAACACACTCCATACATTGGTCATATCCCAACCTAATGTGGTAGAGTAAAAAGTTGTTGTTTGAGCATTCGCTTTTGTTACTTCAGCACCGTGAAGTTTATCGGTTGCAACATTTGTATCAGTTGAAGGAATAGTTGCTAAAGCAGAAACGCTGGTACCTTTTTGAAAAACATCAAGTCCATAATTATTAGTAAGCGTACAAGTTCTACCACCTGTATTTGCTAAAATTTTACAAACTGTTCCTCCTAATATATATGGTACAACAGCAACACTATTTGTAATAGAGTTTACAGTTCCACCATCTACCAATGAAACAAGTCCTCCTGCATTAGAACCACCTGATGTAGTGTATACCAAACCAGAGAAATAACATTTATTTATAGCTGCATCGACAATGATGCCTGATATACCACCAACCTGATACTGACGGGATGCAACCACAGCTGTACCATAACAGTTCTCTGCTTTACTGTTTGTTTTTAACGCGCCAGCTATAGAGCCTACGTGGTCGCGACCTTCTATATAACTGTTTGCAACATAACATTCTGTTATAGTAGTACCGGTTGCTAACCCTACTATACCGCCTACGTCGGCATTACCAACTAAATTAGCATCTTCAATACCTAACTTAGTAATTGTTGCACCACTACTGGTAGTTGAGAAAAGTCCTACTGAATTTGTGGCAGAATTATTATAAGTCAGCCCTTTAATAATATGCCCGTTTCCGTTTAATGTTCCCGAAAAACCTGCAATAGGATTCCAGGCAGACGTCAAAACAATATCAGCAGTTAGTCTGTACGAGCCAGCCGTGTTCAATGATATATTCCTCAAGCCCTGCTCGGTGGAAATATCTGTCTGAGCAAATACTGTCACTGGTAGAAAGGCCACCAATGACAATGCCGCAAAAAGCAGAGCTTTTTGGGCAAAAGGTTTAAAAATAGTAATTTTTCTCATGTTTGATAATTGTTTAATTTCAAAAAAGCTTTAAGTATAAATAATCAATGATATTTTGCATGAATATTCTTTCTCTTTTACCCTTAACACAATCTGTCAACTGCCGATCATCTTTTCTATTTAACTGCTAAAAAATGCTTCTCCTCATTCTATGTTCACACAGCGTAATTTCGAATCTCAATTTGCCACATACCTGCCTATGATTCTAAAAAAATGTAAACACATCAATAAATCTGTTTATAATTTGCACAAACATACAATAGTTATGTACACTGAACAGGGTCACAATTAATCAAAATTGTACACTCAAACAATAAAATAAACCCCACATATGCGGTTATTATGATACTTTCGGCCTAAATGCCTCAATATCTATGGGACTTTGTGTTTCAACCTTATGAATCAACTGCACATTGAAGATCTAAGTAAATATACACGAGTCAATCATAGAGTTATCTATAAACCGATAACATATATCTTTTCACAACTGAAATACCTAAAAAGGTTCGACTCACAATAATGAAAGTCAGCTTTACATCAAAAACGAAAACAGCATAAGCAATACAGATTCAATGAAATTGTTTTAATGAAAATTTACTGCTTGTCGAAAGCAAATTTGTTTTGTCCGAAGTCAGCTTCCACCTCTATGGGTCTTCGACTTCGGTGTATAAGTCCTTCTTCGGAAGTGAGGTTTTCCCGATTAATGGAAGCTATACGTTCACGCAGTTTACAGTTATTGATGGGAGTGGGCGGTTCATTCTCCGGTTCGTTATCCTGAGCTATACCTTCATCTATCTGTGAAAGTATACCATGTATTTTGGATTCCAGTTTGACTTTGTTTTTCTCCGCCGACTTGCGCCACACAAAGCAATAACGAGTGGCTTTGGATTCTATCTTGGCGCCATCCACATAAACTTCCTTCAGGGTAATATAGCCCATATCCACCAACATGTAAACCAGTTGCACGAAGAACTTATGAAAGCTTTTTTAATCGCAGTGACCGAAAATGGTTAATCGTACGGAAATTGGGATGTTGGTTGCCAGAAAGCCAGAAATAATAGATACTTTGCTCCAGCTGTAATTCTATTTTTCGGCACGAATAACAATTGTTAAAATACATGTAAAACAACACTTTAATGGGCATACACGGATGATATCTGCTATTGTCAACACCTTTCAAGCCAAAATTAATTTGACTCAAGTCAAGCTCATCAACAATATGGTTGACCAGGTCCACGGGACCATCCCGGGGAATCATACTCTCAAAGGTTGGCGGAAACAAAAGCCCTTACCCTGATTGTATTCACCGAATGACATCTTTCGCCTTAACTACCTGTATTTTGCCACTTAAAGACAATAAGTTTATGAAAACCCAACACCTTTTTTATATACAAAAAAAGGTGTCCAAAACTTGTCGGACACCCTCTAAATATGTTGTTTTTTTTGTTTAATCGACTAATTGGATTGCTTGCAAAAGTCAAGTAATCACTATAGAATTAGTTACTATTTTCTGTATTACTTCCACTTTTAATAAACTTGGTCGAATATATTTTCCCATTATACGTAATTTTTAAAACACATATCCCTGAATGCGCACCAACAAGGTTTATCGTTGTATTACTATTCGTCAACTTGGAATAAACCAGCTTACCTTCAATATCGAATATCTCTACCTGATAGTCACCAATTTGTTTGAAGTCTATATGCAATTCGTTTATTACAGGATTTGGATATACTGAACAGATATCATCGGCAAGTAGCATCTCTACACTTGTTGTTTGGTCAAACATCTGCCACTCAGCCATTTTAAAACGAGTTCCACCACCTTTGTTAGCTTTCATATTTAACCTGTAATACTTATAACTCATGGTTGGATTTACACTATACATTTTTGTATTATAATAGGTAGAGAACGATTCACTTGTACGGGTATCAATTGTTGACCAACTAGTCCCATCGTTTGACGCAAGTAAATCCCATGATCTAGGGCTGTATTCAATAGAATCACCTGCCGAAGTGATACTGTACTTCGAAATGCGAACAGTATCCCTGGATGTATATTGAATCCAGAAAGGTACAGTTGTAGCATTAGTACTGAAATTGGTTGTTGCATCATTATCAATAATTTTACTTATTGGTTGGTTAGCAGTTGATGCTGCATATTGCGCTGTAATAGTGCCACCATTATCGGTAATGTCTGTAGACATTAGGCTGATTTCGTAACCATTGAGTAACCATTCTGCTAACTGAATGGTATTACCATTATTAGCTGATGTAATATTTACCCTGAAATTGGTAAAAGCTTTTTTAGAAGCTATTGGGTAATTTTGTCTTTCGAAGTTTTCGGTAAACCGCTGCGATGAGCGAGAATCTAACGCCGTCCATGTTGTGCCATCATTTGATCCGGCAATGTTCCAATTTTTTGGGTTAAATTCAGGATTCATTTTTGCATTCTCCGCACTTACATAAGAGTAAGAGGTAAGTACTACCGGAATCGGTGACTTATATTGAAACCACATAGTACCATCCGTTGTTACTGCTTTGTATTTTTTAGATACATCATTACAAATCAGATTTGTAGACAATTCAGAACCATCTCCGGAATATTGGGCCGTAAATACACCTCCATTGTTGGTAATATCACTTTCTAGTTCTGATACCGAAACATTTACTGAATTTGAAGTTATAGCTGCAGAATGGTTATCATAAGCTTTTGCAGTAAAATTATAAGTTCCCAACAATACATTAGAAACAGACCAGGTATAAGGAGCATTTGACACTTCCCCTAGTTTTTGAGCACCATTATAAAACTCGACTTTATCAACTGTTCCATCGGCATCGGTTGCCGTGGCAGCAATATTTAAATCTACCACATTCGATCCTTTAATAAGTATAAGGTTATTGACAGGCGCACTTAGCGTGGCTTTTGGCATCTGATTATTCGTAACAGTAACCGTAATAGGTGTACTGGCTGCAGTTAATTGAGAGTTGTCAGTAGCCTTAGCAACCAGCGTGTATGCACCGGCAGCAAGATCTTTTAAAATAAATGTATAAGGCTGAGTTGACGATTTACCAATTAATTCGCCATTAGCATAAAATTCAACCTTTTCAATCGTACCATCAGTATCATCAGCTGTAGCTGTAAGTGTAAACGCAGCAGGGATAATTGTAGAGCTTGCATTTGAACTTAGGCTTACACTTGGAGGAGTTAAAGTTACCAAATCGCTGAATAAAACATTGTTTGGCACAATCGTTTTAACAGCAGATGGCCCTTTATAGGAGATCTCAATATTGTTTGCTGTATTCGTATTAAAATATTCTACCCGAATTGTATGCTTACCTGCTTTTAATCCAATCACCCCCGACTTTTCAAGTAATGCATGGACCCCATCATTGTTAACTACAAGAGTATTTCCAATATAAAGCTTAGTTCCTTCGTCGGATTTACAATAGAATGTATATATTCCATCTTCAGCAATGTCGATATAACCGGAATAAACAATTCCAAAGAAATCGTTTCTGTTACGAACAGACAAATCAAAATTAGCAACTTGATTTTTTTTTACAGCTGTAAGAATTGAAAAGTCAGGGAGATTAATCCATGTACCTTCGTAATACTTATAATCCAGACCTGCTTTTAAAGAAGGTGGATTTTCTGCTGCACGAAGTGTTGTTACTGTTACATTTTTGGGTTTGGATACTGTTACCCCACCTTTGTCGTCTGTTGCTCTTGCTGTGAGAGAATAAGCCACGCTTTGCGCTTTTGCCGAAGCCCATGTCCATTCAAACGGAGCTATACTATCTGTACCAGCTTTGATATTATCGAGAAAGAATTCCACTTTTGAAATTGTACCATCACTGTCTGCTGCAGTTGCCGACACAGGTATATTATTATTTTCCAGAATTGCAAAGCTATCCACCGGAGTAGTTATATCAACAGTTGGAAATGTATTTGTTACATATGGAGAAAGATGTTTCCCGGAGATTGGAGCCTGAAACTCTCCCGATGGCATGTCCCATGCAACGGCAAAATGATCTCCCCCGCCACCTTCTTTATGTAAAGCTTCAACATAATATTTTTGACCAGCTTCAAGATGTTTTATTGCTGACTTCTGAGTTGTGCTGCCAAACCAATTTCTTTGATTTACGCTACCATTAAGGTAAGCAATTTTGTTTTTTTTGGCCGGATTGCCATCTGTACTTAAATAAAGTTCTGAATAGTCATCACTTGAAACATAGAAAACATAATTTCCTGTGTAAGGCGGGCAAATGTAACCGCGGTAACGAACACCAAAGTTATCTCCATCATCTGTTTTTGATTCGAAATTGGGATTATAATATTTCACAGATGGAGTTGAACTAACCGGAATTGCTGAAACTGCTGTTCCTGCAATATTATTCCATCTTTCAACCATTATACTCCCATTGCCCGGGCATTCGGAAATTGGCGACAAGCGATATAATGAACCTGCTGGCACTACTTGTTTGGTAAATCCTGGACCTTCCCAACTAAACACAAGATTTTTAGTTGAAGTGGCATTAAAGTAGTTTATAGTAAATTTATGCTTACCTTTTTTTAACCAAGCATAACCCGTAGTTTCTTTTGGGGTGGTAAAAATACCATCACTATAAACAACTTGATCTGACCCTAACATGAATTGAACTCCATCGGATGCATTCAAATAAAAAGTATATTTACCATCTTGAGGAGCATCTATAAATCCTTCGAAAACCAATCCAAAATTGTTTGCATGCGAACTTGCCTGGGCTGAAGGAATATCCGTATTGCTGATAAGGTCCGGCACCAGACTATTAAAATTAGGCAAATTTTTCCACGTTCCTGTATAACTTTTATATACAATACCGGGTATAATGGCAGTAGGATCTTCAGGTATTCGTAATACAGATGTTTTACCGTATAACCCCGTATGAAATACGCCACGGCCAGCAGTTACTGCGGTTAATTCAGAATTATCTGTACCATCATTATACATGAATAATCGGGTTGTCTGTACTACTGACGGTAATCCTTTTGAATAATTGACCCAGTTTGTCATTGTATTATCTTTATATAATACATAGGAACCACCAGCAATATAAACAGCTTCATTTGGACTAAACTGATCATTTAATATCGTGTGATAGTTAATACTAGGCAAATTACTTGTAATATTTGTCCAGGTAGCACCTTTGTTTACCGAACGATATACTTTATTATTACATACCAGATATACTATATTGTCATTGTTTTTTAACACAACTAAACTGGCAGTGTTGTTTGTAACTGAAGGTGTATTGTATGTAGTGAAAGTAGGTTTTGTAGCTAAAGCATTATCAGACCTCAATATTTTTCCAGTGCTAGTAACAACATATAATGTATTGGCATCAGTTGGGGATGTGGCCAATGCCTTTATCTCAACATTAAGGTTTGTTATTTGAGTCCAGATAGGCGGATTTCTGGCTATGTTCGTACTTACGAAAACATCTTTATAACTAATGAATCCTACGGATGTGTTTGATTCTGGAAACTCAGCCCTCAGTTTTTGTCCAACACTACCATCATTCAAGGCAGCTGGAAAAGCGAGAGTTGTGGAACCTCCATTGGGAAGTGAGCGTTTACGCCCCGGGTAGTTGAGATCGTAGTAATAATCCGGACTCAGTTTGTCATGTACAATGTTGCTATGGTAGTCTCCGGCACCGTTAATGTACCAAATACCATCGCGATATACAAATTCGCCGTTGTCTTGTGCACCTATGCTGATAGTTTTTTTCTTAAGAGGACTTTGACATCCTATATAAGACTCGGTTCCCATAAGACCGTTACATATAGGCAACCATGATTGCCCACTATCCCAGCTACGCCAAATACCACCATCATTGATGTTATATACTTCATCTGCTACATAAGGCGAAAATGGAATTTGACGCATATCAGTATGTACCTGATGAGCCCAATCTATAGAAACTTGTGTCCAGGTTACACCTCCATCAAGCGACTTCCAGATAAGATGACCAACGATAAAGAGCTGGTTGGCATTATTGGGGTTAGCCGACATAGCAAAATTATAATTACCCTGACCTGCTTGTGTCCCTGCATAACCATTCATGTTAGGTTGTCCGGGAGATCTTACTACTTTAAAACTGGTTCCTCCATTGATAGACTTTAGGACTGGAGTAGAAGTTCCAGCAGCAAAATCGCCAACATAAGTTAAATAAACTACACTTGTATCGGCTTTTGAGACAGCTACGCGTCCACCACCTGAAAGTCCTCCTGTCGAGGGTAGTGCTATTTGTGACCATGTTTCGCCCATATTGGTTGAGCGCCAAAAATCAGTTTGTCCAGCAGCATAAATGGTTGAAGTGTTTGGCACAGGTTTGAATACCATGTCATTAAATTTACCTCCTGTTTTCTTTTGTACCCAGGAGGCACCTCCATTGGTTGTTTTCCATATACCATCGTTTGTTGCAGCAATTACAACATTATGGTCAAACGGCGACATGAGCATCTCAGTTGCCAATCTAGTCCCAATACCTGTTGTTATTTGTTTCCAGGTTGTTCCGCCATCTGTGGTTTTCCAAATCCCGACACTATTTTGATCATAACTCGGGTCGCCTGTACTAAAATACACAATGCGGTCATCACTATAGTCGATACAAACTGATGCAGCTCTGGATTGAGGAAGTTTGTCGGTGCCATAGTTTTGCCAGTCCTGACCTTTATTGTGCGAAACAAATAGACCACCCATAGAATTTACCGCATAAAGTGTGTTAGGGTCTGTGGGGTGAAATTTCATTTGCGATATCCGTGCAACACCCGATAGTTGCCAATTGAGATGTGGCGGGAAATCTTTCGGGCCAAGCTCGCTCCAATCGCCGGCAGTTTGCGCAAATGCATTTAATGCAATAACCACATTGAGTATAAATATTGTAATTAATTTCATAATGTTTTATAGAATAATGGTTGAGTTTTTGGTATCAGAAGTTTTTAATTATCAAGTTTATTTACATTTTTTGGAATTGATTCCATACAGCTACTCTTTCTTCCGGAGTCATTATATGGCCGTCTTCTTTTATATAGGGCTGACATTCCAGACGCCATTTTTCAAACCTCTTGCGTTTAACATGTAACTGGCTGCTTTTTTCAATTGCTCGCTCTTTAGATTGAAAAAGTTTCATGTAAAATGGTCTTGGATCTTTGATTGAGGATTCTATTTCTTGTTCAGTCTTCTGTCCTTCTGTTTTATATTCATACTCCTCTTCTGTCAAATTACTTGGAAAATGCTTTGCCCAATACTTGTCAAATTTTTTACACGCTTTATAATAGTTTGCATTGGGTTTATCCAACGCTTTTGCCCAATAAGGGGTGGTCCAGTAATCAATTTTTGCAGTCCAATATGCCTTCTGTTGAGCACAACTGGATAAAAGCAAAGAGACAACAATCAAAAAAGTGACGAAATATTTTTCCATAAAAAATAATTTATTGTTAAACTGTTTTATTCAAAAATTATAGTTAAGAGAGATGTAATAGTTGCGACCAGCACTGTTAATGCCTGAAGCAAATGTACGGTATTGTGTATCGAGTAAATTTTCTATGCCAGCGTTTACATTTAGGTTTCGTGTAATGATAGATGTGGTTCGAAAGTTTATTATATACCATGCCGGCATTCCATCTTTAGGAGCGTATTTTTCGTTATCCTCTCCATTGAGGTAGTAGTCCTCAATTTTTTTCTCTCCATTAAATAACATTGAGAGAGTTGCCTTAATTCTTTTTAAACTATACTCGCAACTTACAGTTCCATATAATGGGGGAATATGATCAAGTGGTATATTGCCCGAATCTTTAATTATCCTTCCGAAAGTGTAGTTAAGTCCAGCTGAAATAGATAATTTGTCAAACACTGAGTATTTGATACTGCCCGAATAACCGGTAATGAAAGCTCTTTGTTGGTTCTGATTAGACATTACCTGACTAAGGCTCCCATTATATAGAATTGAATCTTTACCCAAATACGTGTCGGGAGAAGTCACAATACCATCGAAAAGAAAAGTATAGTAAAAGTTATTTTCAAAAATGAATCTCTCGTCAAAAAGTAGGCTAACATTCTGGTCTATAGTAATATTTTTTTCAGGTTTAATATCTTTGTTTGGAATGATAAGTTTCCCTTGGGTTGACTCGAATGTTTTGGCCATGTCGTCTATATTTGGAACTCTGTAACCCGTTGAGACATTTCCTGATAGTTTTAAAAAATATGTAGGATTATATACCAATCCGGCACTGGCGCTATATGTAAAGTTTTTTTGTTCGAATTCTGTAAATGGAAGTTTTAGAAATACAGTGTCGTTATGAGTACTTTTAAGATGCGAAAATCCGAGACGTAAGCCCATATTTGCACTTAATTGGCGCGTTATTTTATGAAACAAACGCGTGTAAATATCATTATGATACATAAAATTACCCAAGTTAGGATACCGGGTCAAGATAGGTGAAGTTGCCTGATTTAACAGGTTTTCGCTGTATGCAGTTGAATTGAGGTTGTCATATTCAATTTCTGCACCATAGTTTAGGGTGCCTCTTTTGTATTGGGCACTAAAATCAACATTGGTACTTGCTACTGTTACTTTTTCGTTGTGGTGTTCAAGGTTTGGATTGTTTATTTCACGTTGGTGTCTGCTTTCAGCAAGGTTTTGATAATTAAAGGCCAATTTCATATTGTGGTTAGCGAAAATATTTTTCACATCAATTAAGTAATTAGCCAAAACTCGCTGTTGAGGTCCATAATACCATTGCGCAAATTTCAAAGTTCCACCTTTTGTATCGGTAAGTCTATCGTAACGAGGCACATCCGTAGTAGTTGAAAATTGAAAATTTAGCAGATGAGAAATTTTTTGCGAGGGTTGAAATAGAATTTTTTGCGTAAAATCGTACTGGGAGTATGAGCTTCCGCGTTGCACAAGTGAATCAGGATTATTAACAACCAGATCCTTATTATCTATACGCTCAGTATAAAATCTGCGAGCACCAAAAAAAGGAACTCCAGGCATGGAACGACTCCCCATACGAAGATCTCCAAATTTACTATAACTAAATGCCGATAATGCTGCCCATTTTTGACCCGAAAAAGTTATATCAGCATGACCATTTATTGCATTGCTTGCAGAACTATACCGGCTGGAAATATTGGTTGAAACAGTTTTTCCTGTTTGAGAATACAATTGAGGATTTTTAGTTTGTAAGTATATGGCTCCGCCCAGTGCATCGCTACCGTACATCGTTGATGCAGGCCCATATATTACTTCTACTCTTTCGAGCATTTGGTTGTCTATTGTAGAAACATTCTGTAAATGCCCGGCCCTATAAATCAGATTGTTCATGCGTACTCCATCGATAATCAATAACACACGACTGGCTTCAAATCCTCTGATTACCGGACTACCACCGCCTTGTTGACTACGCTGTATATGCAGTAGGCCACTATTACTTAGTAAGTCGGACGTATTCCCACTATTGAGTAGTTTTATATATTCACTATCCAAAACTTCTACCTGTTGTGTTAAGTATTTCTTACTTTCGGGTGTTCGGTTGGCACTGACTATTACTCCCGGAATTGAGATTGCTTTAAAAGTGTTTGTTGTGTCGTTTTGAGAAAAAAGTATCGTTGGGTATAAAACTAATAAAATCAGGTATCTCATCATTTCTTTTTCAATAATATTTTATCATACATAAATTAACGTTAACCCTCGATAGTCATGCAATAATCACTAACCTTTCACAAGCTATCCTAGCCCATTAACGACCGGGTTTTAAGATTTAAAATTTCACAACTTATTCGCTAACAGAGAATAAATTCTCCGTTACCGTTTTGCTATCTAAGTCAAGAATTTCGGACAAATTGAATAGTTGCACAAACATACTAAAGATAAGTGTACAGAATAGGGTCACAATCAATCAAAATTGTATCCACAAACTATAAAACAAGACATATAAGTACTGATATAAAGATACTTTGAGCCGAATCTATACAATTCCCAGTTGAGTTATATTGAATGACATAAGAGCTGCAAAAAGCACAAAAACAAAAACATCACCCAAATAAATACACATTTTTAGAAACATAAAAAGCTTGCAATCCAAAACGTATTGTAAGCTTTTTATGTAACACAAGAAACAATTTACCAACAATTTTTTCCGGAGTAAATCAGTCAAAATAATTAATCATTTTTCGTTTTATCTAATAAAAATTCATTATCCTCATTTTCGACGTAAGCACCATTAACTAAACGATATTCTTTAGGTGTAGTATTATAAATTTTAGCAAACTCCCGATAAAAATAGGACCTATTATTTACACCAACTTTATAGATCACTTCCTGCACTGACAAGTTCGAAGAAAGAAGAAGTTTTGCAGCCACAGAGAACCGATATTGTTTAATGAAATCACTTGGTGATAACGAGGTGATAGCTTTCAGTTTCCGGTAAAATCCCTGCGAACTCAGTTTCAGTTGTTCGGCAATGAACTCCGGTCTTAATTCTCCCTGACCCAGATTCTTTTCAATAATAACAGTCACCTGATTCAAAAAGGCTTGTTCTTCGTGGTGAATCAGCTGTCCGCCTTTTAAATCAACTGCACTTAACGGCGAATTATAATACTCTTTTAAAACACTCTTTTTCTCAATCAATTGATCTATTGTAGTGCGTAAATAAGACAAATTAAATGGCTTAGCCAGATAAAAATCAGCGCCATATTCCAGGCCCAATATCTGATCCTCAATAGAATTTTTGGCCGAAATAATTATTATAGGTACATGGCTTGTGAATTTATTGGATTTCAACCTTTTCACCAGATCACTTCCATCAAACTCGCCTGGCATCATCAAATCGGCAACTATCAGATCGGGCAAGTTTGCATCTATCACATCAAAGGCCTCCTGGGCATTAAAAGCTTTGACTATATGATACTTCTCCTGCAACAACTCTGCAACCATCCAAACAATTTCTTTATTGTCATCGACCACCAAAATTGTTTTTTTATTTAGTTGATTTTCTTTATTTACATTTGTAGCTACAAATTCAAAATCGGACTCCTCAGATTGAGCTGAAGAAGAGCCTGCCAGATCGGCGGTTCCATTCGACAACTTCAACACCGGGAGTTTTACAATAAATTCCGTATAATTGTTCACTTCACTTTTCACATCCACACTGCCTTTTAGTTGCTGAATCATACTATAACAAATGGCCAGTCCCAATCCATTTCTCGACGAAAAATCCATATAGGCGTTTTCTTCCATATTATCGAGAATCCGGAAACGATCAAAAACTTTCATTAACTCATCTTCCCTTATTCCTTTGCCTGTATTATAGACAGAAATAGTCAGTTCGTCGTTTTCAAGTTTAAACGACACGTCTATCTTTCCATTAGACGGTGTATATTTAAATGCATTTGAAATCAGATTCATCAAAATCTTATTCAAACAGGAGATGTCAGTATTCCACCAAAGGCCGGCTTCTATTTCAATGCGAAAATCGACCTTGCTCCGTTCTACCGTTTCTGAAAAGGCCAGATTAATTGATTGCGCAACATCATTCAATGAAACTTTTTCTATATTGCAACTGGTCTGACCAAATTCTTCGCGTTTACTGAAATTAATGATTTCATGTATCAGTAATTGCAACCGGTTAATATTCTGTTTCAACAGAGAAGCATATTTTTTCACATAATCATCCGAATGTTTATATTCCAGAATCCGGTCGCACGGTCCAAGTATTAATGTGAGAGGTGTAAGAAACTCATGCGTAATATTGGTAAAAAATTTCATTTTTGTTTCATAAAGATCTTCCCTGTTTTTTTCCATAATGGCTTTATGAAACTCCTGCTGCTTCAAAATTGCTTTGGTTCTAAAGTATCTTACCAAAAAGAATGCAATTGTAACAAGAATGAGAAAATACACAAACCATGCTACACCAGACAAATACCAGGGTGGCAGTATCACAATCGGAAGCGAGAAACTCTCCGATTCTGTATCAAACACATCGTATTTATATTTCACATTCAATTTATAGTGCCCGGGTGGAAGCGAGGTAAAGCGGGCTTCATTTAGTTCATCGGCACTAATCCATTCATCGCTGTAATTTTCCAGTTGGTAAGAGTATTCAATGTTGGATCCATGAACAAAATCAATTGCAATAAACGCTACCGAAAAGCTGTTTTGACCAGCGTGCAGTTCCAGGTAATCTCCTTTATCATTATGTTTCAAAAAATCCGTTATCCTTGCTTTTGTACCATTCATTTTCAACCCGGTAAATTGAATTTTAGGTGTGATGGCTTTGTCATCAGGTAAGTTTTGTTCTATCCACACGATTCCATCAATTCCACCAAAAAAGATCCGGTCAGAATAGGGGCACTTATAGTCGGCATTGTCACTAAATTCAATTACATCAAGCCCCGAGTTCTTTATATATTTATGAAATACATTATTTGTCGGATTATATTTTTCGAGCCCCCGATTGGTACTCATCCACAAGCAACCGGTTTTGTCTTCCTGCATGCCGTGAATCATTTCTTTCAACCCAATGCGGTTCTTATTCGGTATTTCCAGCAATTTCATTACACCCTTTTCACTGCTGTATCTCAACAAGCCGGCACATGAGCCTACATAAAAGTAAGAACGCTTACTTTTACAAAGATCAATGACATCATCAACCGGCGAATTGACATGCTTTCCCGAAGTGACAAACCAATAAGCTCCGTCTTTCAACCGGAAGCAGATTACACCATCGCCCCGACTCCCAATCCACAGATAACCTTTGTTATCGTTCAGCAACGAAAACAAATCGACAACTGCCCTTTTGTCCCTTTTTAAATCAAAAGGTTTTACCTTATAAATAACATATTTGCTTCCGGCCTTTTTGTACAACACTTTTATCAAAGAATAACCAGATGTTGCCAGCCAAAGCGTGGAATCATTCTCTTCCACCAGCGAATGAACAGCCCGAACAGGAATATCTGTCAAATTTTGCATGGTGTAAATCCGTTGGTCCGCATACGAAAAATACGAAATTCCCGGTCCCTCGGTAGCCAGCCAGTTTAAGTTATAGTATTTACTGGCCACTATGGAAAAAACCTGATTATTCGAAAGCCCATCGTGTGTAACATAATGGGTTACGTTGGCAGCAGGAATGTTTTGCCCTCCAAATTTCTCATAATCTTTTATCCGAAGTAAACCATCTCCTTTGGTTCCAATCCACAACGTATTGTATTTATCAGTGAAAATAGACCGGATAGGCTTCCGCACCTGGAATGGTAAAGATTCGGATTTTATTGAATTAAAAATAGATGATTTCTTGCTATATATAACCACTCCCTGTCCATCGGAGCCAATCCATACTACATCCTGCTTCCGGTCTTTATGCAAACAAAAGACACCGGAACTCAAATCGAGAATTTCTTCGGCATATTTCCGGGCCGTAACCAGTTTCATCAGCCCATTCCCCTTAAACGAAATCCAAAAATCATCATGATAAGTTATAATGGAAGAAATTGATCCATATTGAGCTAACAAACCCTGAATATTGCGAATATAATTGTTGCGTTTGCGGTCAACATCGTAGGTATACAAATCGCCTAATTTATCAACATAAAAAATAAGACCATTTTCTTCAAAAGCAGCCACAACCTGAGCATTGCTGATAAACACGCGTGAAGGATTCAAAACTGTCCGTGGATTTTTAGCCAGATTATTCACCTTCACTTTTATCTTCCAAACCACATTGTTGGAAGTAAATACCCACAAGTCATTATTACTGTCAATAAAAGTGGTTATAACAGTCAGCGGATCAATATCCGGCGAAGGAATATCGACAAAATGTTTGTTCATTTTATCATATACCGAAATAAAATGCCGTTTGGCCACAAGACAAGTCACCCCATTGTTATTTGATGCCAGATTATAGGGAAACTGGTATGCCGGATAGTGCTCAACTACCCGATTCTGATCAATTGAGAACTTATTGAACCCAATATAGGTCGACAACCAAAGACAATTATCGCCGGCATTATGAATATTTTGAATAATATTACTTGATTGTACGGAGTCGTTATCATCCTCCAAACCAAATGACTCTATAAATTTGCCATCGTACCTGTTTAGTCCGTTGTAGGTACCCACCCACATAAATCCTTTCTCATCCTGATAAATTGACAATACAGCACTGTTCGACAACCCGGCCCGGCTATCTATGCGTTGCATGTGATACGCACCCCCCTGAACGAACAAGCAGTTCATCAGAAGAGAATACAACAAAACAAATTTAGTTTTCGACATCCTGTCTATTTTTAGCATCGTTGGATTTAAATTCAGCCAACGGAAGGAATTGGTTTCACTCAAAAATTTAAATGTTGACAAAAATAGCATTTCAATGTCAATTTCGGTTAATCATTGTAAAAAAATCACTTTCAAAAGTTGCATTTTGTCGCTTCGCTTGTTCACATCAAGAAAGTAGCACTGAAGAATTACTTTTTTATGAAAATGATCTGGCGATTCTATTTACATTAAGAAAAAATGCATATCTTTGCGACTTAACATTTTCCCATCACCTAATAAAAATTTACACATTATGATCTCAATTCCGTTTATCATTATTGGAGTAATAATACTCTTGTTTATTTTATCAGGATTTGTAACCGTTAATCAGGGTTATGTGGCTGTCATCACCGTTTTCGGGAAATATCGCCGCATTATGGGCCCGGGGTTAAACCTGAAAATCCCGTTTATCGAAGTGGTTCATCGCCGGGTCTCTATCCAGAACCGTTCGGTGGAACTGGAGTTCCAGGCCGTAACGCAAGATCAGGCCAACGTGTACTTCAAAGCCATGTTGCTTTACGCCGTACTTAATCAATCGGAAGATGTAATTAAGAACGTAGCGTTTAAGTTTGTGGACGACCGCAACTTTATGCAAGCGCTTATCCGCACTATCGAAGGAACTATCCGTAGTTTTGTGGCTACGAAAAAGCAAGCTGAAATTCTGGGGCTCCGCACCGAAATTATCCTCGAAGTAAAAAAACACCTCGATGATACACTGGAAGAATGGGGTTACCACATGATTGATATCCAGCTGAACGACATTACATTCGACGAAGAAATTATCAAATCCATGGCGCGTGTAGTAGCTTCGAGCAACCTGAAAGCAGCTGCCGAAAACGAAGGACAAGCCCTGTTGATTACCAAAACCAAAGCTGCCGAAGCCGAAGGTAATGCTATCAAAATCTCGGCGCTGGCTGAAAAAGAAGCCGCCATGCAACGTGGACAAGGTATTGCGCTCTTCCGCGAAGAAGTAGCCAAGGGTATGGCGCATGCAGCTAAAGAAATGACAGATGCCGACCTCGATGCTTCATTCCTGCTTTTCAGTATGTGGACCGAAGCCATCAAGCACTTCGGCGAAACAGGCAAAGGCAACGTTATCTTCCTCGACGGATCGACAGATGGCATGAATAAAACCATGACCCAAATGATGGCGCTTATGCAAATGGACGAAAAACTAGAGAAGAAAGATAAAAAGTAAACTTTAGGATTAGGTAACTTCTTCAGATAATTATCCTCTCTCATAAAAGCAGCGTATATCCGGCCAGTAAAAGCTGATATACGCTGTTTCGCATCCACACTGCTTTACCAACCTTCCTCTTGCAATCGCTGTAAACAAGCTTTATCTACAAGTAAAAGACAATAATATCTGATTTTTTCTAATTATGAATGGTCAATTTATGGATATGTAATTTCTAAACACTCAAAAGTTTCGTCAAAACAGCCCCAAAGTTTTTCTCAAAAATCAAAAGTTTTTCTTTTCAGCCCCAAAGTTTTTCCGAAAACACACAAAGTTTTCTCAAATCACGCAAAGTTTTCACCTCAAACCATAAAGTTTTTGTATTTCGGACTAAAGTTTTTCTTTTCAGGCCAAAGTTTTTACCTTCTATCTAAAAGTTCGGGAAATTCATTCAAAAGTTTTTTTTATTTCAGGAAATGTTTTTCATGTCCGAATCAAATTTCCAAAATGAAAATACCAGGTCTGAAAAATAAAAGAGCTGTCTGTCCTTTTTATCAGATTGTAGTGTGAGGGTAGAAATCATTCATTTAATTTGAAATACAGTTCGGTGCTCTGCACCTTTAATTGCACATTTCCTAAATTATTCTACAAATAGGACGGTACACTGTACCTTAACTAAGGTGCAGAGCACCGTCCTATTTGTAGAATTTTTATTAATCAGGGGCAAGAGGGTGCAGAGCACCGAACTATTTATACTATATTACAGAAACCTGCTTATATCGAACTCACGTCTTATTAGCATATTATATAGCGTTTAAAATAATAAAAATCTGACAGCAAACTCACGTTATTTTATATAACTTTGCGGCGTTTTTTTACTTATAAATTACGCCTTATGAGAGCTAAACTCCTGCTATTTTTTTCGCTTATCTTATCCTTAAACATCTACGCTCAAAGTAGAATCCGCATCAAACTAACTGATAGTAATACCAAAGAATCAATCCTGTCGGCAATTATAAAAGAAAACTCCAAAGCCATTGGAATAACCGACACTGCCGGAACGGCCAACCTGCAACTCAGTACGGGGACTCACACCCTTAGCTTTTCATCGGTTGGGTACGATGAAAAATCGGTCGTTGTCAATGTTCCATCCACAAGAATTTACGAATTTCAACTTTCTGCCTCATCAAAAGCGCTGGAAGAAGTGAGCATAGTTGCTTCCACGCGTAACAACCAGAAGATTGAAAACTCGCCACTGAAAGTGGAAATACTGGGGAAAGAGGAAATGGAAGAAGAGAACACCATAAAACCTGCCAATATCACCAGCCTTTTGGGAGATATCAGTGGCATTCAGATTCAGCAATCGAGCGCTGTGAATGGAAATGCCAATGTGCGTATACAGGGGCTCGAAGGAAGATATACGCAAATTCTGCGCGATGGTATGCCGCTTTACGATGGATTTAGTGGCGGGTTTGGCATTTTAACTATTCCACCTTTAGATTTGAAGCAACTTGAATTAATCAAAGGTTCGGCGTCTACCCTGTATGGCGGCGGAGCCATTGGCGGATTGGTAAATATTATTTCCAAAACCCCTACCAACAAGCAACAAGGCGTTGTAACTATCAATCATAGCACTGCCAAAGAAAGCAATTTGAACATCTTTGCAGCGAAAAAATACAAACGCTGGGGGTATACTCTTTTTGGAGGAATGACCCGGCAATTGGCAGGCGATGAGAATAAAGATGCATTTTCGGACATTGCCGATTTGAGTACCCAGGTAATTCATCCGCGCTTTTTCTGGTATCCGGATGAAAAAACAACCGTAACTACCGGCTACAGCGGTACATTTGAAAACCGCAAAGGGGGCGACATGCTCGCAATAGCCAATAAAGCAGATTCAACCCATCAGTATTTTGAAAACAACCAGACAGTTCGCCACAGCGGGGAATTACTTGTTGAACGCAAGCTTGGAAACGAAATAAAACTGGAATTCAAAAACAGCATCAGTTCATTCGACCGCAAAATCAGCACGAACACCCATTTATTCAGAGGCAATCAACTTGATTATTTCTCCGAACTGTCGCTTTTGGTACCGTACCAATCAAATAGCCTGGTAGCAGGATTGAACTTCACTGGCGATCGCTTTAAAAAACTGCCGTCGGATGCTATCCTGATTGATAATTTCGCAAATGATATTGCAGGAGCATTTATCCAACACACATGGAATATAAAAGAAAAGCTATTGATAGAAGCAGGTCTGAGAGATGATTACGATTTCCAGTACGGCAATTTTCTGCTGCCCCGCATTGCGTTTTTTGGACGGTTCAATGCACACTGGGCGGCGCGCGCGGGTGTAGGAATGGGATACAAAACACCCAATCCGCTTGCCTCGCAAATCATTGATTACGACATAGAAAAAATTCAGCCGTTGAATGCCAACCTTAAAGCAGAACAATCAACTGGTTATAACGTGGAAGTGAACTACAAACAGGTGTGGGGAAATGGAAACACTTTCTTTGTCAATCATGCATTTTTTCTTACGGAAGTAACCGACCCGATAGTAGCAACCGAACATCCGGGCGGGTTTGTTAGTTTTGATAATGCCGGAGGACCACTCGTCACAAAAGGGTTCGATACTTACGTAAAGGCAGTAATTTCGGAGTGGGAATTGTATGCCGGTTATACGTTCACAATTGCAGAGCGGACTTACCTGTTGCAAAATCAATTTATGCCACTCACTCCCAAACACAGGATTGCAGGCACACTCGTCCGCGACTTTGAAGAAGCAGGAGTGCGTTTGGGGCTCGAAGGTTCGTATACAGGCTCGCAATATCGTTTCGACAGCACCAAAACTCCCGGATATATGTTCGTGGCTGCCATGATCGAAAAGAAATTCGGCAATCATATCAGTGTGGTTCTGAATGGAGAAAATCTGTTGAACTACCGTATGACCGATGTAGAACCTTTGTACACCGGATCAGTAAGCAATCCAAGCTTTAAACCGGTGTGGGCACCTATCGATGGCAGAGTTATAAATCTTTCGTTGAAATATCAGTTATAACGATTTATTTTAAGAGAACCCACAAGTACAACACGGAAATTAAGTTATATTATTTAGAGCACACCTACCAGATTTTAAAAACCTGGTAGCTGTATCAGAATACAAAAAATATCTGAAATTAAATACAAACTAATTTATTGGTTGTACATAGTGCATTTTGATAGATATTTTCGTTGGAAAGACAAAGTAATATTGAATTGCATCTGATTTTTACTCCCCGAAACTCAATGATTCATCTCTGTTTTTCTTTTCATTTATTTTTTGTATTTTTGCACCCCTAAATTAGTTATCCGTTAAACAAATATCGGCTAATTAGTTGGCTAAAACTCAAAACTGAGTGATTCGTTTTTAATTTGTGTAATTCGCTTTTCACATGAAAAAATTTAAAGAATATTCCGGCCTGAATTTATCGGACATCAACAAGGAAATGCTGTCGCAATGGAGCGAGAAGAACATTTTCCATAAAAGTATCGAAACCCGCGAAGGGAAACCGTCGTTCGTTTTTTATGAAGGACCGCCTTCTGCTAACGGGCTTCCGGGTATTCACCACGTAATGGGCCGGACGATTAAAGACGTGTTTTGCCGTTACAAAACCATGCAGGGCTTTCAGGTAAAACGTAAAGCCGGTTGGGATACACACGGGCTTCCGGTGGAACTTGGCGTGGAAAAAGCACTTGGAATTACCAAAGAAGACATTGGCAAAACCATCAGTGTGGACGACTACAATGCTGCTTGCCGCAAAGATGTACTGAAATACACCAAAGAATGGGAAGACCTCACTACCCAGATGGGTTATTGGGTGGATATGAACGATCCGTACATCACGTATGACAATCGCTATATCGAAACGCTTTGGTGGCTGCTCAAACAACTTTACAACAAAAAATTACTCTATAAAGGCTACACCATACAGCCCTACTCTCCGGCTGCCGGAACTGGGCTTTCTACGCATGAACTTAACCAACCGGGCTGCTACCGCGACGTGAAAGACACGACTTGTGTGGCCCAATTCAAGCTAAAAAACGAAGAAAACACCTTCTTTTTAGCATGGACAACAACTCCATGGACGTTGCCTTCGAACACCGCTTTGTGCGTTGGCCCTTCTATTGACTACGTGAAAGTAAAATCGCAAAATCCATATACAAAAGAAGTTTGTAACCTGATTTTAGCCGAAAGTTTGCTTGGCTCTGTGTTGGGCAAAAACGAATATGAAATCCTGGATCGCAAAAAAGGTTCTGAACTGGCCGGCACTGAATACGAACAACTGATTCCTTGGGTAAACCCGGGCGAAGGAGCTTTCCGTGTTATCACCGGCGACTTTGTAACCACCGAAGATGGTACCGGAATCGTTCACATTGCTCCTACTTTTGGTGCTGATGATGATCGCGTAGCCAAACAAAACGGCGTGCCTCCGCTATTGCTGATCGACAAAGATGGAAACCGCCAGCCAATGGTTGACCGCACCGGAAAATTCTTCAAAATAGAAGACTTGAGTACCGATTTCGTTGCTTCAAACATAAATGCGGAGTTGTATGCAGAATACGCAGGACGTTACGTAAAAAACGCTTACGAAACCTCCCCTACTCCAACAGCAACAGGTGATACTGACCCTGTAACCACGTTGGACATTGATCTGTGTGTCATGTTGAAACAACAAGGTTTGGCTTATAAAATAGAAAAACATACGCACAACTATCCACACTGCTGGCGTACAGACAAACCGGTGTTGTATTACCCGCTGGACAGCTGGTTTGTAAAAACAACTGAATGCCGCGAGGAAATGATGACACTGAACGACACCATCAACTGGAAACCGCAATCGACCGGAACGGGCCGTTTCGGTAAATGGTTGGAAAACCTGCAGGACTGGAACTTATCGCGCAGCCGTTACTGGGGAACTCCGCTTCCTATATGGCGTACAGAAGATGGCAATGAAGAAATCTGCATTGGCTCGGTGGAAGAACTGATGGCTGAAATTGATAAATCTATTGCAGCCGGATTTATGACCGAAAATCCGTACAAAAACTTCAAAGTAGGTGAATATACTGCCGAAAATTATGCCGTAAAAAATATAGATTTGCACCGTCCGTATGTGGATGGCATTATCCTCGTTTCAAAATGCAAGAAGCCAATGAAACGCGAACTCGACCTGATTGACGTTTGGTTCGATTCGGGCGCTATGCCTTACGCACAGTTGCATTATCCGTTTGAAAACAAAGAACTGATTGATAACGCCACCAACTTCCCGGCCGATTTCATTTCGGAAGGTGTGGATCAAACACGCGGCTGGTTCTTCACGTTACATGCTATCAGCACTATGGTTCGTGGTTCGGTGGCTTTCAAAAGCGTTATTTCCAACGGATTGGTACTGGACAAAAACGGCAATAAAATGTCGAAACGATTGGGTAACGGTGTTGACCCGTTCTTGACAATTGAAAAATACGGTTCCGACCCGCTTCGCTGGTACATGATGACCAACGCATCGCCATGGGACAACCTGAAATTTGACTCGGAAGGCATTGACGAAGTGCGCCGTAAATTCTTTGGAACGCTTTATAATACTTATTCTTTCTTCTCGCTTTATGCCAATGTGGATAAATTCACTTATACTGAAGCAGAAGTGCCTATGGAGAAACGTCCGGAAATCGACCGCTGGATTATTTCATTGCTGAACACGTTGGTGAAAGATGTAACCGAGTATTACGAAACTTACGAACCAACCCGTGCAGGCCGTGCTATTTCTGACTTTGTGGGCGAAAACCTGAGCAACTGGTACGTACGCCTCAACCGCAAGCGTTACTGGGGCGGAGAGTACGACGAAGATAAAATTTCGGCATACCAAACGCTTTACACTTGTTTGGAAACCGTTGCCCGTCTGATGGCGCCGATTGCGCCTTTCTTTGCCGACAAATTATTCCTCGATTTGAATGCGGTTACCGGAAAAGACACAACCGAATCGGTTCACCTGGCCGATTTCCCGACATACAACGAAGCATTGATTGATAGTAATCTGGAAGAATGCATGCAGTTGGCACAGCAAACATCGTCAATGATATTGGCCTTGCGTCGCAAAGCCGATAAAAAAGTGCGCCAGCCGTTATCAAAAGCCGTTGTTCCGGCCCAAGACGAAACATCATACAATCAAATGCTGTATATTGCCGAACTGGTAAAAGCTGAAGTAAACGTGAAGGAACTGGAAGTAATTCCGGCCGATGCCGATATGGAAAACCTGGTGAAGAAAATCAAACCAAATTTCAAAACACTGGGCAAAAAATACGGCAAGCAGATGAAAGAAATTGCGCAGGTTATGACTGGTTTCACCAAACATAAAATTACTGAAATTGAGCGCAACGGTTCATATACACTGGCTTTGCCAAGTGGCGAGGTTGTGTTGGAACTGGAAGATGTAGAAATCATAACCGAAGATATGCCGGGCTGGTTGGTTGCCAATGAGGGCAAACTGACGGTAGCACTTGACATTACCGTTACCGATGCTTTATTGCGTGAAGGAATTGCCCGCGAGTTGGTTAACCGGATTCAGAATATCCGAAAATCAAACGGTTACGAAATCGTTGATAAGATCCAGGTTGAAATTGAAAGCCGCGACGAAATCAATGAAGCCGTAAAAGAGTATGCCAATTACATTGCCTCGCAAACATTAGCCAACTCTGTGGTGTTAGTTGCAGAACTATCTGAATCCACCGAATTGGAATTTGATGATTACACGGTAAAAGTTTCGGTAAAAAAGGTATAAAGACTATCCGCCGAGAACTTAATTTAACTTCTAAAAAACTCATTATTCCTTGTTTTAAAGCAATAATGAGTTCTGAAGTGCTTAGATTGTATTTCGCTAAAATTAAATACGAAAATAATTGTCAAACTGAAAGTAATTTCCTATTTTCGCAGGCAATTAAAAAAAGAAGAAAACTTAAAACTCAAAAGAGTATTTTCCCAAAAACCGATAAATAAGAAAGACTATGACTGAAAAAACGAGATACACAGATGCCGAATTGGAGGAGTTCCGCGTGTTGATTACCGAAAAACTTGAAAAAGCACAGAGAGAATACGAAGAATTGCGTATGGGAATTGCCAATTTGGATGGTAATGACGTAATGGACACTTCTCCTACTTTTAAAGTATTGGAAGAAGGAGCTGCTACGCTTTCAAAAGAAGAAGCAGGCCGATTGGCTCAACGTCAAATGAAATTTATTCAACACCTGCAATCAGCATTGATTCGGATTGAGAATAAAACGTATGGTATTTGTCGCGAAACAGGGAAACTCATTCCAAAAGAACGTTTGAGAGCAGTTCCTCACGCCACATTAAGCATCGAAGCCAAAAACGACCAAAGATAATCGAACTGAAATAAGAATCAATTCGGCAACGGGACAATTGTCTGTTGCCGAATTTGTGTTTAATTTAATTTCCTTTTGTCATTTACGGCAAATTAAAAATTACAACCTGTAAATTCCCCACATGTCAATAGCAAAAAAATCAGTCTTACTCATCGTTTTGGTTTTACTAATCGACCAGGCAACAAAAATATATATCAAACTGAATTTCAGTCTGGGTGAGCACGTCGATGTATTGAGTTGGTTCAAGATTTATTTTATTGAGAACAACGGTATGGCCTTCGGAATGGAGCTTATCGGAAAATTATTCCTCACCCTTTTCCGCATTGTTGCTGTTATAGCTTTGGCATGGTATATCAATAAATTAATAAAAGGACAATTTCGTCCGGGATATATTCTTGCCGTATCGCTGGTATTGGCAGGTGCCGCCGGTAATATTATTGATTCTTTATTCTACGGAATTATTTTCAGTGCCAGCAATTACATGGGCCCCGTGGCAACATTATTCCCCGAAGGCGGAGGTTACGCCAGCTTGTTTTACGGCAAAGTAGTGGATATGCTCTATTTCCCGATAATAAAAAATGCTGCCGGCGAAACTATATTCTTCAGCCCCATTTTCAATATAGCTGATTCTGCCATAAGTGTAGCAGTCGCGATTATCCTGATTTTCTTCAGGAAAGAACTGAACGACAGCCTCGAAACAAAAAAAGACTCTGATGAAGCGGTTTCAAAATAACTTTTTAGGAAAAACGGTTATCCTCATTGGAATCATTGCCCTTTTAGTAGCGTGCAACGGAAGGCCTAAAGGAGTATTGAATCAACACGACATGATCAACATCCTTACAGATTTGCACAAACTGGATGGTTCCATGTATGCAAAAGGATTGCCGTATAACCAATTTGATTTAAAAAACGAATACTATGTTTCGGTTTTGAATAAATATGGTGTTTCGCAGACCGAATTTGATTCATCGCTTGTATGGTATTCGAAAAATCCTAAGAATTTTGACAAAATATACGATAAGGTAATTGAACAACTAACTGTCCTTCAAAACGACATTAATAAAGGGAAATACCATCCGGTAGACTCAACAGAGTTGGCAAAAATCAAAATTCCAATCTGGAATAAACGAACAAAATATGTGCTGACAAAAGATTCGGCACGTACACATCTTGCCTTTGAAGTTCAGGATCAGAATTTCATGCTGGGCGATGTTTACATCCTGAAGTTCCTGCAACGGATTGCACCCGAAGATTCGAGTACAAATAAGCTCATTCGCTTACAGATTAATTATGCGAACGGCCGTGTTCGCGGGGTAATCAAAAAGACAACTAACGATGGAATAACACGCCGGTTTACATTACGTATATCATCGATTCATCCTTCTAAAATCAAATCGATATCAGGCGAACTGCTTGGAAGTACTAAGTACAAAGGAAAACTAAATGCAACAATTGACAGCATTTCACTTACGCGAATATATGATAGCAGAAAACAAGATAGCCTGCTCAAAGTATTGCAAGCTGCCGATCCGGAACATTATCCGGGCATAACTTTACCTGCTAATGATATTTCGCAGCCGAAGCAAAAAAACATCAGGGTACTGATTCTGAAGAAATGATGCGTGTAGCCAGTCAACTGACATTTTGCTCCCCTGACGATATTCGCCGGCGAACAGTGATTGAACTAGATGCGCAACAAACAGTTACCCGCCTGTTCAGCCTGGACGAAAGTCCTGTTGAATCAGCGCAAACCTTGTTTTACGACGGGATTCTATCTGCTGAAATCATTTCAGTAAAAGAGAACGGAGCGCACTCAGAGAATCTGGTTGCCAATTATAATTACGTGGATTTATCCAGCGAAATTTCAACAGAAATCAGCCGTACCGAAAAGCAGCTTATACTGGACTTCGGCACCAGTTCTCCTGAAAAAATCAACAAGCATATAGCTGAACTTACGGGCATTTTGCCTGCTTTTTCTACATTTGAAATTATTGCAGCATGTTGCTATTTTCCGGCATTAGCATTGGGTAAAACCGCAGCATTGAGCACAAATAGAAAAGCAACTTTGTTACTCTGGGAAAACACAGACCTGGTCAATAAAAAATTAACCGGACAAACCAAGATCAGAAAAATTTCATAATTCAGTTACAGGAATAAAAACAAAAAACCTTTAATAGTGTTATTAGTTTGTCTGACTTAATTTTCACAGAATTCAGTCCTTATTCAATCCAACAATAAAACAATATACAATGTGGCAAGTATTTTTAGGAAGTTTACTTTTGAGTTTGATTCACGCCTTGATTCCCCATCACTGGATTCCGATAATTGCAATTTCAAAAACGGAAAAATGGACAAATAGAGAAGCAATTTTCGCCACATTTATCACCGGACTTTCACACATGGCAAGCACGATAGTTATCGGTATCATTGTTGGATTTATTGGTATTAAACTCGCCGAAAGCTATAGCACTATAACAAGCATAGTTGCACCAACAATTTTACTCGTTATTGGTATTGCGTACCTAATCCTTGATTTACGGGCCAAACATCACCATCATCATTTCGAGATGGAAGATATAGCTTTAAAAAATAAAAGATCCAGGACAGCCATCCTGACATCATTAAGCATTGCTATGTTTCTGACTCCGTGTGTAGAAATTGAAGCCTATTATTTTCAGGCAGCCACTTTCGGTTGGTCCGGAATTTTCATTGTATCAGCAGTATACCTTGTTATGACACTATTATTTATGTTCGGACTGGTTTACCTCGGGCTCAAAGGTGTAAACAAACTAAATCTTTCTTACCTCGAACGTCATGCCAAACGAATCACCGGTATCGTTTTAATTGCATTGGGAGTGGTGGCTTATTTCGTTGAGTTTTAAATCCGGTTTCCGAAGAAATATTTTATGCAGTTCAAAATTCAATCCTCTGATTATGGTAAAATCTGCGCGAGCCATACTTCATCCGGATCACTTTCAAGGTTGGGGAAAAACCAACCGGTACTTTGAAGGTTGGTACTTCAAGGTGGTGAATGCCGACGAAACAGAGGCATTTGCTTTTATTCCGGGCATAGCCATGGATAAAGACGGAGTGCAACAAGCATTCATTCAGGTTTTGGATGGAAAAAGGCGAACCGCTGAATATCATAAATTTGAAGCCAGCAAATTCCAACCGGAAGCAGGAAAATTTGAAATCCGTATTTCTGACAACTTCTTTTCTACCGACACTTTACAGCTCGATTTACCCAATGCCCATGGGAAATTAAAATTCACAGAACAAACGCCGTGGCCAAATCCATGGTACTCACCCGGAATAATGGGACCATACACTTTTGTTCCGTTTATGGAATGTTACCATGGCATCCTGAGCATGGATCATGGCATAAGTGGTGAGTTGACGATTCAGGGCAGAAAGATCGATTTCACCAACGGTCGTGGATATATGGAAAAAGACTGGGGACGTTCGTTTCCAAGTGCTTACTTTTGGTTGCAAACAAACCATTTTAGCCAGCCCGGAATTTCCATAAAAGCATCTGTAGCCAAAATTCCCTGGCTGGGTAGTTCATTCACTGGATTTATTGCCGGCATTTATCTTCAAAACCGTCTGATTCAATTCACTACCTACAACGGAACCAAACTATTAAGATCATTCGCAGACAATGATAAAGTGGAGTTAATTATGCTCAACAAGAACTATCGGCTGGAAATTCTTGCACATCGGGAAGGTGTCACGCAGCTTGCCTCACCGATTTCCGGACTTATGGCGGGACGAATCGAAGAAAGCATGACTTCCAATATCGAAGTATTACTTTCGGAAAGAAAATCCAAAACCATCCTGTTGCACGAAATTGGACGAAATGCAGGCCTCGAAGTTGCCGGAAAAATTGAAGAAATAATCATTATTCCCGCTGAATAAGGTTGATTCCAAAAGTCAGATAACCATTGATAATAAAATCCACACTCAAATTGCCATAAACTATCTGACAGCATATTGCCTTTGTTTTCATTTAATTATCCCCAATATTATCTTTTAAAGCTAAAAATCAGGTTGGAATTCCCCGCTTGCTGTTAACTATTACATTTGCATGACTGCCAATATAAAAAAAAATAGTACTTTTGCAGGCAAATTTTGAGTATTAGTATCATAAGTATTTAATTAGGATTTATTCATGAGTGTTGTAGAAAAAATTAGAAGTGCTAAGTCAACAGCTTTTTCATTTGAGTTATTACCTCCGTTAAAAGGTAACGGAATTGAAACAGTTTACAAAACTATCGACACATTACGTGAATTCGACCCTAAATATATCAATATCACCACTCACCGCAGCGAGTTGGTTTTCAAAGAAAATACTCCCGGACAATTCGTACAGGTTGCTGAACGCCATCGTCCGGGTACTGTAGCTATTGCAGCTGCCATTCAGAATAAATACAAAATTGCCGTGGTTCCGCACATTATTTGCAGCGGATTTACGCGTGAAGAAACTGAATATGCGCTGATCGACCTTCAATTCCTGGGCATAACCGACTTGCTTCTTTTGCGCGGCGACAAAGCCAAACACGAACGTAACTTTTCGCCTACCGGCCATAAATATGCCACCGAGTTGCAAATGCAAGTGAACAATTTTAATCAGGGCTTGTTTTTAGATGGTTCGAGAATGAAGTCGCCGATTGTACCCTTTTCGTACGGAATGGCTTGCTATCCGGAGAAACACGAGGAAGCACCTAATATGGACTCAGACTTATTCTACGCCAAACAAAAGGTGGATGCCGGTGCTGAATATCTGGTAACCCAGATGTTTTTCGACAACCAAAAGTATTATGATTTTGTAGATAAATGCAAGGCAAATGGTATCAACGTTCCTATTATTCCAGGCATTAAACCAATCACACTGATGAATCAGTTGACAGCTTTACCTAAGATCTTCCATCTTGATTTACCTGAAGAATTTTCAAACGAATTACGCAAATGTAAAACAGATGCAGATGCAGCGGAAGTGGGCGTAGAATGGTGTACAAAACAAGCCAAAGATTTGAAACAAAACGGTGCACCAAGCATTCATTTTTATAGCATGATGGCTACTCAAAGCGTGAAACGAGTGGCACAAGCTGTCTTTTAATTGTTAATTTAGCACAACATGTTAGGTTTTCTCTTATTTATAGTTATTTTCATTTTAGTAATCGGGCTGGTCATTATCTCGACTATTTTTGGATTTATACGTTCAATTTTCAGTTTTGGAAAACGAAATATACAACCACAAAGCGCTCAAGCTCACAATTATGAGCAATCAAGCTCAAAAGCTAAAATCTTTGACAGCAACGAGGGCGAGTACGTTGATTACGAAGAAATAAAATGATGTAATGATTGGGTAATGTGATAACGTGTTGATGTAATGATATGTCAATGTGTAAATATTAATTATCAAATCAACCTATCAATACATTATTACATCAAAAACTGTACTTCCTTGAAATAAAACCCTTTTCTTTCTCCGGATTCTGTTTCAAGTTCAAGTTGCCCATCAGGATGAACTGAAATAATTTTTGCCTGAAAAGATTCACCTTCGGCAGCAAAGGCATGAAAGCCTTCGTTACGATACAATGCGCTAGCATATTCCACACGAATTTTTGCGACATCCAACTCATGGTATAGCTCCAGAATATTTTTCACGATATTGTCCAACAGGGTTTTCCTGTTGGTGGACTTACAAATAATCTGATGCAACGAAACCGGATTCGGAGCATTGCTTACAAACTTAATCTGATTTACATTCAGCCCAATACCTACTACTGTCCTTACGTTATTTGCCTGAAGCGAATTTTCAATCAGAATTCCACAAATCTTTTTATCATTCCAGTAAATATCATTCGGCCACTTGACAGTAATTCCTTCGGCAAATTTATCCAATGTTCTCTTTATCCCCAAGCTAACCAACTGCGAAATCAGGAATAATTGATCCAGAGGAACCCTTTTCGGATATAGCATCAGACTAAAAAGCAGATTTTTGCTCCGTTCAGACTCCCAGGAATTTCCCTGTTGACCTCTGCCTGAGTCCTGAAAATCAGTATAAACTACAAATCCTTCAGGCAAAGGTTCTACCCTGTGCATTTCCCACAAAAGTGTATTCGTAGATTGCGTTCGCTTTATATAGAGGCAATTGTTCATTTGGTTACATTTATTTAGTAGCTACTTGCAAAAGAAAATCTTCGATTTTTTTCACTACAGCTTTGGAACTTCCGTTGGCATTATTTACCATTATTGCAAATACCAATGTCTTATTCTTCAACTCAATATATCCTGCGTAGCACTTGACACTTTCAATAGTTCCACTTTTAGCATGAACTTTGCCTTGTAAAGGGGTATTTACGAACATCGTAGATAAAGTTCCACGACTTCCGCTCACCGGCAAACTATTATAAAACTCAGAAGCATATTGGCTCTTGGTTTTCATATAAGAAAGTAAATCCACATAAAAGTTTGCCGAAACAGCATCACAGGGCGAAAGTCCGCTACCGTC
Organism: uncultured Paludibacter sp.; assembly: GCA_964433885.1. Classification (GTDB taxonomy): domain Bacteria; phylum Bacteroidota; class Bacteroidia; order Bacteroidales; family Paludibacteraceae; genus Paludibacter. Next base: position 162,510 of record CAYSTC010000001.1, read on the forward strand.
GTATTGCATCAACTGATCAACAGGTAATTCTCTGGATTTCCAATAGGAACGAATAGCCGAAATTGCCCCCGAAGTAGTCCCCATCCCACCCGTAGCAGCAGCAATATATTTAAAAACATATTCTGCATAATGGTTGTTGCTCTTTACATTCGTCTCTGTAATAATATCACGAAGCGTTGGAGAAAGGTGCTTATAAATCACTTTCATTCCCGTTGCCGGACGCACCTGTACAATAGGAAAATCACCAATCGAAACACCTCTTCCAATCAAATACTTATGAAGCTGTTGAGCCAACAGCAAAGCCGGATTTGGGATATCTCCTTTTACTACAAATTCATTTCTGTTTGCAGGAATCTCTCCATAAATACTTCGTTCGTTCGAATATGGTGCCCCATAAAAATAAGCATTATCGTAACTGATAGTAGTTGATTTCAGCTGATTATCAACACCCAGTCCGGGTATTTCAGGCTCAGTCCGTAAAATTTCAGGAGTTGTGCCAACATTTCCCGAGCGAAATACCATCCGAAAAGTATTATCCAGATATGAGATTCCATGAATCCCCGGTGCGTAGTAATTCCCCATATCTTCCCAGGTCCATTTGGGATTGCTCACCTGGCTTTCAAAAATACTCTCATCGGCAATAATCCGTCCTTTAATTTTCTTTACACCTGCTTTTTTCAAAGCTTCTGTCCATGCTGGAAAAAAATCTTTTTCACCAAGCTTATCCGAGCCCAGAGTGGGATCGCCACCACCTACAACATATAAGTTCCCGTTCAACACAGAGTCTTTAGTTATTTCGCCATCAACTTCCAACTTCGTCTCAAAGCAAAAATCCGGTCCCAACAATTCGAGTACTGTACTTGTGGTAACAAGTTTCATTGTCGAAGCTGGTGTAGTCAGATTTTTGGAACGGTATTGAGAAACAATCCTCCCGGTATTCAAATCTTTCACCAATAAGCTTATATTAGCATTTTCCAACAATTGGCTTCCCACAAAATCATCCAACGGATTTCCTGCACGTAGCAAACCGGACGTTGAGAAAAGCAGGGTAAAAACTATCAGTTTGACTTTCATTAGCAATAGTATAATTATAAAAAAACAGCAAAAAACAATCTTCTACAAAAATAAAGAGAAAAAATGTTTTAATAGCTCAAATGTTCATATAACACTGAAAGAATTATCCAGGAAAGAATAATTTCGAAAATCCATAGCTATATTTGCATTTAAAACCTCCAGTGTAGTTAAATTTAATCGGTTAATGGCAGAATCAACACTTTTAAACTACTAAATTATGAAACATTCTATCAAATTCGTGTCTTTCGCATTCCTTCTATCCTGCTTATTCACATCATGCGACCTGCTTTCCGACTTACAAAGTTCCTCATCGAAACTCACGTTCAAGGTATCCGCCAACCAGAAAGACAGTGTTTTATTTACAGGCTCCGTCATAAAATACTACAACGACTCCACCCACGAAATTGTCTTTGCCGACACACTGAAAATTCCAAATGAGTTAGCCTTCGCCAAACTAACATGTTACCTTGACACCGATTCATTATTTACTGCAACCTTGACTTCGGATTATATGTCAGCAATAGTGAATGACCTGGTTCTGTATCACAACCTGCATACCGGCAAATACTACTTTGAAGATGGTTATCCTGCCTGGATTGACAACCTGGGAGCAACAACATTACGTGCTCAAAACAAAATGAAGCGTGCTGATGCCTGGGCAAAATTTATTGCCCAATTGAAATTAGAAGGAAGATATAAATAATAATCCCTTTTTGTAAGGACAGGTCGCGACCTATCCCTACAAAATCATTATAAAAAAAGCTGCAACCCGATTCCGGATTGCAGCTTTTATATTTAGTCAACTATCAGCTTTATTCAGCTTTTGGTTTATCTTCACGTGGAGGGCGTGGCAACAATGCTTTGCGTGAAAGTTTGAATTTGCCTGTCTTTTGGTCAATTTCCAACAATTTCACATCAATCATATCGCCTTCTTTGATTCCTGCCTGATCCATTGTTTCAATGCGTTTCCAGTCGATTTCGGAGATATGAAGCAAACCTTCTTTACCCGGCATAAATTCAACAAACGCACCGTAAGGCATTACTGATTTTACTTTCGAAGGATAGGTTTCGCCAATTTCTGGAATTGCAACAATTCCTTTAATTTTAGCAATAGCAGCATCGATAGCAGCTTTGTTGTTTGCAGCTATTTCCACACGACCCTGATCACCTTGTTCTTCGATAGTAATGATAGCACCAGTTTCAGCCTGCATGTTTTGGATAATTTTTCCACCAGGGCCAATAATTGCACCAATCATTTCTTTCGGAATAAACATTACTACAATACGCGGAGCATTAGGTTTCATATCTTCACGAGGCGCTTCCAAAGTCTCCTGGATTTTACCCAAAATATGCATACGGCCAGCTTTAGCCTGGTTCAATGCAGTTTCCAGAATTTCGTAAGAAAGTCCGTCAACCTTGATATCCATCTGAGTGGCAGTAATACCATCTTTGGTTCCGGTTACTTTGAAGTCCATATCACCCAGGTGATCTTCGTCACCTAAAATATCCGAAAGAACAGCAAAGTTTTTACCTTTATTTTCAGAAATCAATCCCATGGCAATACCAGAAACCGGTTTCTTGATTTGTACACCTGCATCCATCAACGCCAATGTTCCGGCACAAACCGTAGCCATTGAAGAAGAACCGTTCGATTCCAAAATATCGGAAACCACACGTACCACATAAGGATAGTTTTCAGGGATCATATTTTTCAATGCACGAAGTGCCAGATTACCATGACCCACTTCGCGACGGCCAACACCACGGGAAGCACGGGCCTCACCGGTAGAGAATGGCGGAAAGTTGTAGTGCAACAAGAAACGTTCTTTACCACGAATCAATGCTTCGTCAACTAATTTTTCATCCATTTTGGTACCCAACGTAACAGTTGTCAACGATTGGGTTTCACCACGGGTGAAGATAGCAGAACCGTGAGTTCCCGGAAGGTAATCAACCTCAGACCAGATAGGACGGATCTCAGTTGTTTTACGACCATCCAGACGTTTGCCTTCATCCAAAATAGAACGACGCATAGCTTCTTTTTCCACATCGTGGTAGTACTTGCTGATCAATCCTTTTTTAGCAGCAGCTTCTTCAGGATCAAGTCCGGCAATATATTCAGCTTTTACAGCTTCGAAATTTTCGCTGCGTGAGTGCTTATCTGTATTGCATGCAGTAGCCAACGCATAGGCTTTATCGTAAGTTTTTGCCCAGATATCTTTTTTCAGATCTTCATCATTTTCTTCGTGGCAATATTCACGTTTTACAGTTTTGCCAACTTCTTCCATCAACTCAATCTGAGCCTGACACTGAACCTTAATAGCTTCGTGAGCCACTTTCATAGCGTTCAGCAAATCGTCTTCACTCACTTCTTTCATTTCACCTTCCACCATCATGATGTTATCCAGTGTGGCAGCAACAATGATTTCCATATCAGCACCTTCCAAAGCTTCGAAAGTAGGATTGATAACGAATTCGCCATTAATACGAGCTACACGTACTTCTGAAATAGGGCCATTGAAAGGCACATCAGACACTGCCAACGCAGCAGAAGCAGCCAAACCTGCCAAGGCATCAGGCATATCAGCACCATCAGCAGAGAAAAGGGTTACGGTAACAAAAGTTTCAGCATGGTAATCATCGGGGAACAATGGGCGCAAAGCGCGGTCAACAAGGCGTGAAACTAAAATTTCGTAATCCGATGCGCGGCCCTCGCGACGAAGGAATCCACCGGGGAAACGGCCTGAAGAGGCAAATTTTTCTTTATAATCAACTGAGAGCGGCATAAAATCCGTTCCGGGAACAGCGTCTTTGGCCGAACAAACTGTTGCCAAAAGCATGGTATCGCCCATGCGAACCATTACAGAACCATCGGCTTGTTTTGCCAACTTACCTGTTTCAATAGAAATGGTACGACCATCACCCAATGTGATAGTTTTTGTAACTACATTCATAAAAATTACATTTTTCTTTTTAAACTTCTAAATTTCGCGCGCAAAGATACGACATTTTTTCTCAAGAATAATCAAATGGTCAGCAAAATACTCATTTTTTGAGGTTTGATAACTTCATACAAACAAATTGCTTTAATTTTAAAATGAGACCCATGATGTTTAATAAAAAAACTGGCTTCCGCACTGACGTTTAATCAGACACAGAAGCCAGTAAAAAATGAGTAGTTCCAACTATCAAAGCTTATAGCTCCAGCCAATACCCCCGTAAAGTATACTTGTCGGATTAGACACCTGAACATCCTGATCGTACCTCAGCATAAATTCAAGTGAAGTGTGTGATGACAACCGGTACTTGGCACCAACAACCGCCCTGTATCCATCCATAAAAAACCCGTTCCCGCTATTCAGCGGACAGAAAACCTCGCCACTGACAAATGGTTTCACAGGTGATCCGAAAATTGTATATTCACATTCGAGCTTGTTGCGCCAAACATATTTCGGATTAAATTTATAATCGCCTCTGTTTTCATCGCGCCAGGTAGACTGGGCACGGGTACGCAGTTTAAAACCGAACGCATCGTATTTCGTTTGAGCTGACAATGAAGCAGACCCCCTGTGCCTGAATTCAAAATAGGTATCCTGCCGCTGATAAATAAAATCGTAATTCACTTCGGCTTTCAGCAATTTCTTGATAATCGTATAGTCAACTCCAACCGATGTCAGGGAGCGGTCAAACGAAGAGACATTCTGTTTAAAACGGAACTCCTGCTCAACAGTTGCCCCAAGCCGTCGTCCAAGATCTTTGGACAACGACAACGTCCCAATGGCTCCTGCATCGCTTGTTTGTGCGGTCAGAAAACCAGGATACGCCCAAATCAGAAAGGCGAAGATAATTATTCGGATTGTTTTTATCATTAAGAAAAATCGCTAAGTTTGGTCAGCATATCGATTGAATTCGGCTGATTGTTTTCGGGACGATAAAATATCTTTATAAAGGCCACATCACGCAGAAAATCGATATGTCCTACTTCAACACGTAAAATCTCCAAACCGGTCCGTTCTTCCAAATCAGCTTTCAATTCTTTGTAGTTTCCGGGCTTCACCAAATCAATTTTTTCGTAAAGAATTGCTTTGGTAGCAGTATGCTTCACAAACCGACGACTCTCCATTAAAGCAATTGCTCCAACAAACAAGGCATTGGCCACAAGAAGCTCCACAATACTGATAGTCATTGCCAATCCGTTGATAACTGAAATTCCAATAATGACGAACAGATAGGTCATTTCCCTGATAGACACCTGCTCCGTTCGATACCTGATAATACCGAAAATGGCAAATAAGCCCAGCGCCATACCAATTTGAAGTTTCACGGAATCCAACAAAAAGATAAGCAGGAAAATAGTTACCGCGAAAAGCGTGAATGTAAACAGGAAGTCCCGCCGACCACTTTTCCGGTAATAAAAATAGCGGATAATAATCCAACATACCAACATATTGAATCCAAACCGGATCAACAGCTGAATTAAAGTTTCGTCTTGAAAAAGAGGGATACCCATAAAATCAGGGCCGGTAAATCCTTCAGCCCCATATTGCTTGGCAATTGTCGGGTCAAATTCAGGAAGTTCAGATTGTAACATGATTTTTTTCAGTAATTTTATTGATTTTGCGTAATTTATTTTTAAATCTATTGTTTTTTACGTTCGGCTTTAGCAAAGTCATACCCAAACAATACTTGCTCATACTGCCGGGCAAAATGTGCAGCTCGTTCAAATAATCGCGAAAGTGCGACTTAGTTGCTCCATCCTGCTTCATTTCCACAATGACCAGCCCATCCACCGACTTAAACTTATTGGAATGCAAATCTTTATACATCAATCCAATATCCAGTGTAACCCGTTCTGTTTCATTTTTATCAACCAGCGTTATGCGTTGAAAGAAGTTTTGAATCTGAGGTTTGAGGACAGATGATTTATAGGGAGTTTTATCCTTAATAAAATGATTTTCCACATCGTTCAACTCCATGGAGCTAAACTGCTTTTTATCAATTTTAATCCGTCCTTTGGAGGTCATGCCTTTGTTGTTCTTCGTTTTAATCTCGAGGAACGAATCGCCGGAATTAACATAAGAACGCATACGGATTTTACACCGCGTCAGTTTACCGTTATGGTGCATGGTGTACATTTCAGCATCTTCGGTATCGAAATAAATGCTGGAATAAGGCGATATGCGTAAACCATCAATTTCCACAATCCGGTAATGCTCAACTGCACGTTGCAAAATAACCGACAACTGGCTCAGCCCGATCAAAAATTTTGTATCAACACGATTCATCAACTGAACCTTATCCATTTCCTGCAACGAAATAGGATTAAACTTCAGCAACAAATCCGAGAACAGAGTTTTGATTTTCGCGTTCAGTGCCTCCAAATCAGTTGGAGTACTGGTATACTTTTGTGGAGTACAATCGTCCATTAGGAAGGTAATTATATTGAGTTTTCTTTGTGCCGTCCGGATTGTGCAAATACTTCCGTATGCGGCTCACCTTATTTTTCTCATCGTACACAATCTCCTTTACACAAAGATCATTAGCATCATATTCGAAAACGACACGTTCGCGCATACCGTAAGTGGCATATTCTATTTCTTCTATTTTTAAACCCTTGGCGTTATACACCGTTACGTGGTCCATCCAACGGCTTTTGCCTTTGGCATCGGAGTTATACTCACGTATTGTCATATTTTTCCGGCGCTCTCTTTTCTCGTACAACGACTCAGGAGATGATTGTGCAAAAGCTGTAACTGCAAACCCGATCAGAAAGAGCGATACCAGACCGGTGCGAAATGAAACTGATTTCATTAAAATTATATTTATTATATTTCACTAAAAAGATTAAACATTGCTGTTGATCAGAAACGGTGTATCCATGTTCTTTATCACCCCTACCTTATCGATAGTTACTTCCTGTATAACAGGCTCTACAACCTCTGTACTCACTTTTTCGGAGAATACAAACACTTCGTAAGTACCCGGTTTCAGATTTTGGAACATAAATGTGCCATCAAGTCCCGTTCTGGCTTCATCAAATTGATAGGCAGCACCCTTCTCACGAATATAAACACGAACATCGTAAGCCGCAAAAACCGTTTGAGGATACCAGCTGCCTTTATTATAATATTTTATATTTACCGTACCTTTAATGTATGAAGTCTCATACGATTTACCTTCGTGAATATAAATATTCTGAACCGTTTTGGTTTCACCATTTGCCACAGTTACCGTATCGACAGTTGCCACCTTCCGGCCATTAGTTTGCGTACTGTAAGCATATACTTTGTAGGTCCCCTTGGTCAGGTATTTAAACCGGAAAAAACCATCATATCCGGTTTCCATTTTATCGCCATATATGGGCTCATCGCCATATACAATGTAAACATCCTCTTTAGCTGCAGGAAATGTATCAGCCTCGAGCGAAAAATTATCATTCGGATGAAGAACTTTAAAAACTTTACCCTGAACTATTGAAATTCCGCCTTCACCTTCTTCATTTACACACGAAAGCACGAAAAGCGAGATTAATCCGATTAAAAGAAAGTTGATTTTTTTCACGACAATATAATTAAATTGAGAAATATCTTTTTCTGTTCTTATTGCAAAACAGATACATTAATATTACATATTTATGAATTTTGTGCAAAAGTAGTTTTTTTTATAAAACAATATCCCCAAAACAAGCAGAAACTGCTATATAACATACGAAATCTGCATATTTAATTTTTGTTTCCCAACCAGTCATTGAAACATCTTAAATTTTCGTACCTGACAAATAAATGGCATGGAATGCTACACCTTAATAAAGTACAAGGTCACTTACTATTTTTAGCAAATACCAGCACATTAACATAAACAATTCCCGATCCGGGCTTAAGAAAGTAGAACTTCACTATATAGACAGGATTAGTATGATTTACGCTAGTACAGTATGATTTTTTTACAGTTTCTTATTCGATCCAGTACAAAACACAGTTATTGGCACCAAAAGATAGAGTTCAATTGAAAGTCTCAATCAAGCTTCAATAGTATAGAAATTAAAGGAGAGAGTTGGTGTAGATTCCTCGATTACTATTAAGTGTTTTCAACACAAGCAGGTATCTGTCAAGTCAAGTTCACTTCATTACCAGCCCCGAAACAAAAAGCAATTCTTTATAAAAAGACAAACCGGAATGAAAATCACTCCGGTTTACCAATTGATTTGCAAAACAACTTATTCCAATTTGAACTTTACAGGAAATGTGTACCATACTGCCACAGCGAGTCCATTCTGCTTTCCGGGGATAAATTTCGGCAGCGATTTAACAATCCTGATTGCCTCTTTGTCACAAGCCGGATCCAGGCTTCTCAGAATTTGAACGTGCGAAACGGAGCCATCTTTCTCTACCCGGAAACGTACGATTACTGTACCCTGAATTCCATTCTCCTGTGCCAAAACAGGATATGCCAGATTCTTGCTCACAAAGCCAGTCAAAGCACTTTCGCCACCCGGAAATTGTGGCATTTGTTCTATCACGTCGTACACTTTTTCTTCTTCTACCTGGGTGACATCTTCTTTGACATCTGCAATATCCATCCCATTCACATCATCATTGCCCTTTACATCAGCTACGGAAATCACTCCATTGACATTTGCAAGCTCTTCCTGGCTTTTCATTTCATCCTCTCCAACAACATCTTCATCCTTTTTTATAACCGGGGCAGTAAACGCAACACTCTTTAATGTCCCCACAGCACTATTCGACACTCCTTGTGGAAGTGGGAGCGGCTGATTCACCGTCACCAGCTTTTTATCTTTATCCACCCGGAAGTCTTCATCAATGGCAATGAACGACGTATATTGAGTCATTAACCCATATTTCAGCCCGAGCTGCGTAATTTCATTTTTGATAAAATTATCAATCGTTGTCTGACCGTATGCCTGATTGTTAGTTGAATAATAATCAAGCAACTTGATTCGCTCACGAGCCCATAAATAACGGATTGCGGCGAAAGCCGGATTTGGCTTTACTGTCGACAAATCGAAGGATTTTTCATACGGTTGCTTGCCGGTCATTCCGGTAACTGTGATTGTTCCCACATGATTTCCCTTGTATTTTCCAAAGATAATAACAGGACGTTCGGCAAGCATATCGGGTGTCGATCCGGGCTCAATATCGTAGGCGGCAATCGCTCCGAAATCCGTTTTAATCTGACTCAGTACTGGCGTATTGATATAAGTCCGGAATTTCTCGGCCTGCTTGTCAGCCAGCGCTGGATTGTCAACTATGATAGGTTCTCCGTTACCCATAAAAGCCATTCCTTCGAGCAAGTGCCGGTTTACGCTGGTCCCGATTCCAAAACAGAAAAAGTTGCTGTTATCATTGTGGCTGCGCACCATTTCAAACGATTCTTTTTCAACATCTACAAAACCATCGGTAACAAGTACAAACGACCGGGAGCAACTTTCGCTTGAACGCGGAATCTTATAGGCCCGTCTCAAAGCCGACAACAACTCGGTTCCACCACTACCCTGTTCGTTATCTATCAATTTAATTGCCCGGTCAATGTTCTCCGGCGTTGCATCTACCGATTTCTCACTAAGCACACCGGTATAACCTGCAAATAGCACCACGTTGAATTTGTCGGTCGGTTTGAGGTTGACAATCAGGTTACGAAGCAGTTTCTTGGAAATACTGATTGGAAAACCCTGCATTGAACCTGAAACATCCATAATGAAAATATACTCGCGTGGTGGAATTTCGTCCTCCATTACCCTTTTGGGCGGCTGGATCATCATCAGGAAGAAATTCTCATCCCCTTGCTCATAAAGCATTACGCCAGATTCTATCTTATTTCCCTGCAACGAATAATTTAAAATCAGGTCGCGGTTACCGCCGTTACTTTCACTCCGGTCCAGTTTCAAAACTGCCGTATTTAAATCTGGGTGAGACACCTGCATTTTATGCGTAGCGCAGGTTACATCCTGAATCGGCGTGCCTGAATTTATCTTCATCGAAATACCGAATTTATACGTTGACATTTCACCCTCTTCCGTGTAAGGCGAGTTGACATACTGATTATCGGCAGCTGCATTTTCTTTAGGCCGGTTAGAATAACGAGGGCCCACAACGGTGGGATACACAAATGAGTAAATGCCGTTTTCGGGAATCAGCAGTTCGGTATACCGGAGCTCCACCTGAATAGTGTCGTGCACCGCAATATTAGCCACCTTCATGGTAAACACATTCGGACGGTTCTGCTCCAGCAACGAAACGCGCTTGCCAGCCGATTTGGCTTTATCGTAATCTTTACGCGCCTTTTCCTTTTCACTGATTTTGGCTGTAATTGTCCTTGTGCCAATAGTCATTTTCATGGCGTACACGGCAGCCCGGGTCGAAAGCGGGAAAGTATAAATGGCTTCGAGCGTATTTTTGCCCGCATTCACATACGTTTGCTGGATAGTGACATCGGCAATAACACCCACAATGTTTACATCCGCTGTGGTCGACCTGAGCGGAAGGCGGTCGGTTTCGGGATTCTGGCTGAGAACCACAAAATAGGGCGACAACGTTTTGGCTCCCGACGATTCCGATCCCGGAATACTTACCGGAACTTTAGCACTGGCCGTACCCGTACAACCGGAGGCTAACAACAAAACAAAAATGAAAATGTGAGCAAGGGGAATAATTAACTGGATTCGTTTCATGGCTTTTACATTTAAAAGGTGAGAAATAAAGATCGAATACAGCAGCTGCTATTAAGTAAAACTAATACATACAAAAAAAATTGTGTAAAATTAAAAAAAATGTAAAATAATTATTTAAAAACGGAACGCTACAAAGAGCAAGTATGGCAGCAAGTTTCAATTACTATTTAATTCAAAATATTTAGCTAGTTAACTATTCAAATTCTTTTCCTATATTTGCCCTGCATTAATAACACTTTAAATAAACCCAATTTACTCTCCACTTAAAAATCATGATCAAACATTCAATTATTCTTTGCATAGTATTATTAATATGCCTGCCGGGCTTCTCACAAACAACCAATGATACTATTGAATCATCACCAGCAACAAAAATGGCGCAACTACAAGACACAATCCAATATCGAAAGACAGGTGCTGGCTACAATTTTACATTAAACAATGAAGCGTTAACGCTTGACAGACTTGAGAATGTATTACAAAACAACCCTGCATCGTTCGACTACTTTAAAAAAGCCAAAAGCACCAAAGGAATTATATCAGTCCTGGGGTATGCAGGCGGTGCCCTGATTGGTTATCCACTTGGAACAATGCTGGGAGGTGGCCAACCAAACTGGACGCTTGCAGCTGTGGGTTGTGGACTTCTGGTAATAGGAATACCAATAGCAAGCAATGCCGACAAAAACATATTAAGAGCCGTACAAATTTACAATCAGGAACCATCTCTTTCTCGAAAAGATGATAATTATGAAATAAAACTTGGAATGAATCAAAACGGATTAGCACTTGCCGTCAGATTCTAAAAGACAAACCGCCCCTCAACCCGGCTAAACTCCCGCAACGAACTCCAGCCGGGTTTCTTTTTCGAGTCCACTAAAACTCCAATCTTCTCCGCCACATTATGAATTATGAATTACGCATTGTGAATCATTCTCTGCCATTCTGTCACCCCAAACACCACTGGCATTTTTTTTGACTGGCAAAACGCCGAATCGGTGGAATGCTTCCTTAAACCATACCACCAATATAAAATTATAATTTAAACAATGGTCGGAATCGAAATTCCGACTTTCCAAACTAATAAACTAAAATAACAATGGCAAAAGGAAACATCGGGGTTACGAGCGATAATATTTTCCCCGTTATCAAGAAATTTTTGTACAGCGATCACGAGATTTTTTTGCGTGAATTAGTGTCGAATGCAGTGGATGCCACTCAAAAGCTGAAAACGCTTGCATCCGTTGGCGAATACAAAGGTGAACTGGGCGACCTTACCGTGCGTGTGGCAGTGGACAAAAACAAAGGTACACTCACCATTTCCGACCGCGGAATTGGTATGACGGCCGACGAAATTGAGAAATACATCAACCAGATTGCATTTTCGGGAGCCGAGGAGTTTCTCGAAAAATACAAAAACGATGCACAGGCCATTATCGGACATTTCGGACTCGGATTCTACTCGTCGTTCATGGTTTCAAAACAGGTTGAAATTTTCACTCAATCGTATAAAGAAGAGTTTGCCGCACAACACTGGGCTTGCGACGGAAGTCCCGTGTACAATCTGGAAGACACCATTAAAGCAGACCGCGGAACAGATATCGTGCTTCACATCGACGACGAAAACAAAGACTTCCTCGAAGAATCAAAAATTCAGGAATTACTCACCAAATACTGCAAATTCCTTCCGATAGAAATTGCTTTTGGTAAGAAAAAAGAATGGAAAGACGGCAAAAACGTGGAGACCGATCAGGACAATATTATCAACAACACCAACCCGGCCTGGACACGCAAACCTGCCGACCTGAAAGACGAAGACTACGCCGAATTCTACCGCGAACTAAACCCAATGAGCGAGGATCCGTTGTTCCACATCCACCTCAACGTGGATTATCCGTTCAACCTGACCGGTATTCTTTACTTCCCCAAAATTAAGAACAACATCGACATGCAGCGCAACAAAATACAGTTGTATTGCAATCAGGTTTATGTTACCGACCACGTGGAAAACATCGTTCCGGAATACCTGACATTGTTGCATGGTGTGATTGACTCGCCGGACATTCCGCTAAACGTATCGCGGAGTTACCTGCAAAGCGATGGCAACGTGAAAAAGATTTCGAGCCATATCACAAAAAAAGTGGCCGACCGCCTGAATGAAATTTTCAAAGCCGACCGCACTGCATTCGAAGAAAAATGGGACAACCTGAAACTCTTTATCCAATACGGAATGCTTAGCGACGAGAAATTCTACGAACGCGGCGAAAAATTTGCCCTGCTCAAAAACATTGATGGCAAATATTTCACGTTCGAAGAATACAAAGCATTGGTTGGTGAAAACCAAAAAGACAAAAACGGCGAAATAATTTATTTGTATGCCAACAACAAAGATGAGCAATACAGCTACATTCAACACGCCAAAGATAAAGGTTACGACGTGCTGATTATGGACGGACAACTGGACGTTCACGTGGTAAGCCAATTGGAACAAAAATTCGAAAAAACACGCTTTGTACGTGTGGATAGCGACGTGATTGACAAAATTATCCAGAAAGATGATGCCGTTAAAGTTACACTCACCGACGATCAGCGCGATTCATTAGTAACCGTTTTCGATTCGCAGATTCCGGTTATCGAAAAAACAAACTTCATCGTCACTTTCGAGCAACTTTCGGCTACGGCCAATCCCGTTTTCGTAACGCAAAACGAGTTTATGCGCCGCATGAAAGAAATGTCGGCCCTGCAGGGTGGCATGATGAGCTTCTACGGCGAAATGCCCGATAGCTATAACCTGGTGGTGAACACAGCTCACCCGGTTATCGAAAAACTGCTGACGGAAGAAGAAGCAGCATGTGGCAACGAAGTAGCTCCGCTGGCAACTGAAATTGCACTTGCCGAAAGCAAAAAAGCAACTCTGAAAGAAAACCAGAAAGGCAAAAAAGACGAAGAAATTCCAACCGCCGAAAAAGCAGAAGTGGAAGATCTGGAAAAACAAATTCAGGAACTTAACGACAAGAAAAAAGCAATTCTGAAGTCTTTTGCCGACAGCAACAAACAAGTGCGTCAATTGATTGACCTTGCCCTGCTAGCCAACAACATGCTGAAAGGCGAAGCGCTTGCAAACTTTGTGAAACGCAGCGTGGAATTACTATAACAAAACAGGCTTTGCCTCAATTACAAAAAACAACCGGCGATATGACCCAAAATCATATCGCTGGTTTTGTTTTCTCAACAAGCCACTACCCACTAAACCTATCAATCTGAAACTTATTTGTAGCTTTAATTTCAAAATTCAAAACAAAATCCGTATTTTTGCACAAATTATTTACAAAACCAACATTTATTGTTTTGAAATCACACAAATCACCTTCCGAATGTAACAACAAGGAAGAAATCCGCCACCAAATTGATTTAATCGACAAAGAAATCATCGCACTTTTCGGACTTCGCTTTAAATATGTTAGTGAAATTGTAAAATACAAAAACGATGCGGAAAGCGTAGTAGCACAGGATCGAAAAAACCACGTGATAAAAGCCCGTGGAGAATGGGCCGAAGAACACGGGCTCGATAAGGAAACGTTCGAACAAATCTACCGCTTTCTGGTAGACCACAACATCGGCAAAGAGTTGGAAATTTTAGAAAGTAAAAATCGCAAATCAAGCAACTTTTCCAAAGTTTAATTTGGGGGAAAGTCAATAGAACAAAATCAAAACCAATGTACAAACAAGAAATCAAAGTAATGGACTGCACCGTTCGCGACGGTGGATTAATGAATAAATGGCAGTTTTCGGATGACTTTGTCCGTGGTGTTTACAACGCCTGCGTCGAAGCCGGAATCGATTACATGGAAATCGGATACCTGAGCAGTGAAAAAGCATTTGACCGCAGCGTGTATGGCCCATGGAAATTCTGTCATCAAAAAGACCTGGAGCGCATCGTCGGCAAAAATGAAACCAACCTAAAACTGTCAGCCATGGCCGATATTGGCCGAATTGAATTGGACGATATACCTATGGCAGCCGATAGTTTGCTGGATATGATCCGCGTGGCTTGCTATGTGCATCAGGTAGACAAAGCCATTGCACTGGCACACCATTGCATGGATAAAGGTTACGAAGTGTGCATCAACCTAATGGCAGTGTCAACCGTAAACGAACACGAACTGGACGAAGCCCTGAAAGATATTGCCGCTTCCCGCGTAAAAACCTTTTATGCTGTGGACAGTTTCGGAAGCATGTATGTGGAATCCATCCAACACCTGGTTCGCAAATACATGGCCGCACTACCGGGCAAAGAAATCGGAATCCACGCGCACAACAACATGCAAATGGCCATGTCGAACACCTACACCGCCATCATGGAAGGTTGCACCATGCTCGATGCTACCCTAATGGGGCTTGGACGCGGTGCTGGCAACTGCCCGATAGAAATTCTGATTGCATTCCTCAAAAATCCAAAATACCGCCTATTGCCATTGCTTCAGGTAATTCAGGACTTTGTACACCCAATGCAATCGCAAATTGACTGGGGTTACCACATCCCTTACCTGATTTCAGGAGCGCTGAATGCACATCCCCGCAAGAGCCTCGAATGGATGGACTCCGACCGTAAAAACGACTTTGTGACATTTATGAAAGAAATGCACGACAACGAAGTTTTGGAATAGCATTTTCACCCCACAAAAAAACCAGGACGGCCGTTCATCATTTGAATGGCCGTCTTGTTTTAAACACAGCACCATTCATTTAACAAAGCAGTAACTCAACACTCTAAACCTGCTTCAATCTTTAGTCCGAATTATAAACTCATCAAAGAAAAACAGGCCTTGAGCCTCTGGTTTTAATTTCCGCAAATCCATTTTTGCATAGCGTTTATGTCAAAAATTTATCGTATATTTGTCTGTTTTTCGAAAAAGGTTACTTCCACGTAAGCAAACTCAAAAAACAATCTTCAAACAACTGTAACAAAATAACATAAAACAAAAAATGAGCGAAGTAGAAAAAGCAAGAGAGACTGCAAGCGCCAATTATGGGGCAAGTAGCATTCAAGTGCTGGAAGGTTTGGAAGCAGTGCGTAAACGCCCTGCCATGTATATTGGCGACATTGGCATAAAAGGTCTGCACCATTTGGTGTACGAGGTTGTGGACAACTCTATCGACGAAGCACTGGCCGGACATTGCGATAACATTCAGGTTTTTATCAACGAAGACAACTCAATTACTGTTATTGACAACGGACGTGGTATCCCTGTGGATTTCCACGAAAAAGAAGGCAAATCGGCTCTGGAAGTAGTTATGACCGTGCTTCATGCCGGTGGTAAATTCGACAAAGACAGTTATAAAGTTTCCGGTGGTTTGCACGGTGTGGGTGTTTCTTGTGTTAATGCTCTTTCTACTTATGTTCGTGTTGAGGTTTCCAGAAACGGGAAACTATACATGCAGGAGTATTCTTGTGGAGTGCCTAAATTTCCTGTTCAGGAAATCGGAACGTCAACTACAAATGGGACAAAAACAACATTTCTCCCTGACAACTCCATTTTCATTGAATCTGTTTACAAATACGACATTTTAGCAAATCGTCTGCGCGAGCTGGCCTTCCTGAATGCTGGAATCACGCTTACACTAACCGACAAACGTGTTGCCAACGAAGATGGTTCTTACAAATCAGAAGTTTTCCATTCCAAAGAAGGACTGAAGGAATTCGTTGAATACATCGACGAATCGCGCGAAAAACTGATTGAAAACGTAATTCATATCAATACTGAAAAGAATGGCATTCCTGTTGAAATTGCCATGACATACAATACTTCTTACAACGAAAACATTCACTCATACGTAAATAACATCAATACTATCGAGGGTGGAACTCACCTGGCAGGTTTCCGTCGCGGTCTGACACGTACGTTGAAGAAATATGCCGAAGACAGCAAACTGCTCGAAAAGCTGAAAATTGAAATCAGCGGCGATGACTTCCGCGAAGGACTAACAGCTGTCATTTCCATCAAAGTGGCAGAACCTCAATTCGAAGGACAAACTAAAACCAAACTTGGAAACAACGAAGTAATGGGTTCGGTAGATATGGCTATCGGTGAAGCACTTGGAAATTATCTGGAAGAAAATCCAAAAGCTGCACGTACCATTGTTGACAAGGTAATTCTGGCAGCTACAGCACGCCATGCTGCACGTAAAGCACGTGAAATGGTTCAGCGCAAATCGCCGCTTTCAGGTGGTGGATTACCTGGAAAACTGGCTGACTGCGCCGACAAGGATCCTGAAAAATGCGAATTATTCCTTGTCGAAGGGGACTCAGCGGGTGGAACAGCCAAACAAGGCCGTAGCCGCCAGTTCCAGGCTATCTTGCCATTGCGTGGTAAAATTCTGAATGTAGAAAAAGCCATGCAACATAAAGTACTCGAAAGTGAAGAGATACGCAATATATATACCGCTTTGGGCGTTACTATTGGAACAGAAGATGACAGCAAAGCACTTAACATAAAAAAACTTCGCTACCATAAAATCATAATCATGACCGATGCTGACGTGGACGGAAGCCACATTGCTACATTGATTATGACTTTCTTCTTCCGCCACATGAAAGAGTTGATCGAACAAGGCTATTTATACATTGCCACTCCTCCACTCTATTTGTGTAAAAAAGGAAAAGTGGAAGAGTATTGCTGGACTGATGCGCAACGCCAGGCATTTATTGAAAAATACGGTGGAGGTACCGAAGGTGGAATTCATACCCAACGCTATAAAGGTTTGGGAGAAATGAACGAAATTCAGTTGTGGGATACAACAATGAATCCTGAAAACCGCACATTGCGTCAGGTAACCATTGAAAACGCAGCCACTGCGGACCACGTATTCTCAATGCTCATGGGAGACGATGTGGCGCCACGACGTCAGTTCATTGAACAAAACGCGACATACGCGAAAATTGACGCTTAACTCAGTGATTAGTGATAAATGTTTAGTGATTAGTATCCAATTCTAGTTACTAAAACATTTATCACTTAACATTAATCACTTATTAAAATGAATATAGCCGTTTTCTGCTCGTCGAGTAATTACATTGCCAACCATTATAAACAAGCGGCCTTTCGCCTCGGCGAAATGATTGCCGAAAGTGGAAACACACTGATTTATGGAGGAGCAACAGGTGGATTGATGGACTCCGTGGCAGAAGGTGCATTAAACAGAAATGGTCAGATTATTGGCATAATTTCTCAGGCGGTAATTAAAATGAACCGGCAAAGTTCACTACCGTCACAACTGATTACGGTTGAAACCCTGAGCGAACGAAAGACACAAATGAAACAACTGGGCGATGCATTTGTGGTTCTACCAGGAAGCTATGGAACTTTGGATGAAATGCTCGATATTGTAGCTTCGGGAATTGTAGGAGAGCATAAAAAACCATTAATTATTGTCAATCAGGATGGTTTTTACAATCAGTTTCTGGAACAAATCAACTTCATGCGAAGCGAATCTTTTATTCCAGCGGGAGAAAAATATAAACCATTGATCAGCAAAAACATAAACGAATGTATGGAGTTAATAAACTCTTCAATTAAAAACTCATAATACCCATTACAATATGAATCTGTTCTGGAAAAAACTTTTTGGAGGCATTACACCTACAGCCAAACTAGAGAAAAACGAAATAGAACTTGTACAAGCCATGCAACGTTATGCTGAGGTAGAAAAATCAGTTGAACTTGCCGAATACAAGAAGCTTTTTCATATCGTAAAGGCTGCAGGATTCCAGGAAAACAAAAAGATTCTTCAAAATCGCAAATACAAGGATACTGAAGAGTTTCAGATACACAAAAAATATCAAAAGCTTCACAACTCGCCAGCTATTAAACTTTACTATGAAGTATTGGCATCTGATGAATTAAAACAATATCTGAAATTTAAAGCCACGCCTGATTATGAGCTTTTGGGAGATCCCAAAAAATTGAAGGCTTCAGAATCACTTCAGAAAATGAAAGCATTTGAAAAATCAAACGCTTTTAAGACCTACAGTCGCTTTCACGATTCATTCAGCATTAAGGAATACGAGCAATTAAAGACTAAAATTGCCACACCTGAGTTCAAGAAAGCAAATGAATTTTGGGCTAACGAAAAGCGGTGGCATACCACACCTGAATTTGTTCAACAGGAAAGATTCTACGAACTGGCAAAAAATCCGGACATCATTTTCTTTGAGAATGAAAAACCAGAGCGCTTTGAAAAATACCGGGCGTTGCAGCTGACATTCAAAGATGAGTTCGAATGGAACACACTAGACAAATCACACTGGAATTTTGGTTTCCATTACAAAAGCCCATCACTCATTGGTGATCATTCATTTGTAAATGAAAAACAGGCTAACAATTCCGGGAAAAATGTTTCTGTAGAAAATGGTATTCTAAAAATTGCCACCAAACATGAAAACGTAAAAGCACGAGCTTGGCATC
This sequence comes from uncultured Paludibacter sp., assembly GCA_964433885.1. Taxonomy (GTDB): domain Bacteria; phylum Bacteroidota; class Bacteroidia; order Bacteroidales; family Paludibacteraceae; genus Paludibacter. The sequence goes on from CAYSTC010000001.1 coordinate 181,737, forward strand.
CACAAAAAGGGTTCGTTGAAAAAGATTACCATTTCACGTCAGATGTTCTTCAAACAGGTAGCTCATTCAGCCAAAAATATGGAATTATCAGAGCGAAACTGCGCTGCACCGGCAACGTTCAACATGCATTCTGGCTTGGTGCCGATGGCAAGCTTCCTCATGTAAATATTTTCCATTTCAACGGAAAACATATTACCGTTGGAAATGCGAATGAGAATCTTTTCGATAGCGTAAAAATATCCGGTTTAAATCCTTCAGAATATTTTATTTACACACTAATGTGGAGTAAAAAAGAACTGATTTGGATGATCAATGATCTGGAAGTATATCGCACAGCCAGCAACATTCCCAACGAATCAATGTTCCTGGCATTCAACTCATTTATTTCCGAAAAACAACATGGTAGTACCGGTAGCATTGAAGTAGACTGGGTAAGAGTGTATGCGGGGTAAGATTTCACCGGCACACAAAAAAGGAGTCCGACGCGACTCCTTTTTTGTGTGCCGCCTTTTCAATTTACTTTCAATCCATTTCTAACAATATTTTTCAAAATCCCCTTGAAAAATATGCTGGCAGCAGTCAAAGGCTCTTTACACCTGAATGCATGGCGGGCATTTACAATAGTTTCGCGGTGCGTAAGTTGAAATAATGAAATTCTACCACTTCCATAAAGCGAAACAACATAACGTCTTATTTTAGCCACATTTTCTTCAAAAAGCAATCGTTTTTCCAAACTGGCATTGTTACTTATCGAAGTCCCCAAAGAACGATATACGGCTGTAGGAGTATTCAGGTAATGCAATTTAGAGTGCCGGATAAGCGAAAGCCAGACAGGATAGTCAAATGTCCTAAAATCAAGCCCGATATAATCATCTATATTACAGTACTTATCATACATACTTCTCCGAAAACAAACAGTCGGGGATTTTATTATATTCCTCAACAAAAACCGCTCATACAGACAATCGGCATGCTTAGCCAACAGTTCACTTTCATCAGCCCGAAGGGTCAAAACATCATCTCTTAACCTCTCCCAACGTGTAAACGATAATCCGTAAGATGGATTTTGATCAAAAAAATCCACCTGTTTCTGAAGTTTCAGATTATCAGTCCAATAATCATCGCTCTCCAAAATAGCCAGATACTCACCTTTTGCTATTTCTATCAGCGATTTATAGTTTCTAAGCAATCCCCGATTCAGGGAATGATTAATCAACTTTATTTTTTCAGGATATTTTTCTGCATATTGTCTTGCTATTTGAAGCGTATTATCAGTGGATTCATCATTACCAATAAGTAATTCCACATCGAAATTACACTGTTGTGCCAGAAAACTTTCTATTGCCTGCGCAATGAAAGGTTCATGGTTATAGGTAGGCATCAATACGCTTACTTTCATTTCGTATTTGTTTTTAATTCTTGAAACAATTGCTCCCACTTATCTACTATAATTCCGGTTTCGAACCTTTCTGCCCGCTTTACAGCATTCTCCGAAAAAAACTTCCTTTTTGACTCATCGTTCATCAATCCATCTAACTCCAGAGCGAGCCGTTCTGTATCAAAAGCTGGTATTAAACAGCCTGTAACATTATTTTCAACAATCTCTTTCGGCCCAGTTTCGCAATCAAAACTGACAATAGGCAGACCCATAGCCATTGCTTCTATCAAAACCAAAGGTAAACCTTCATAACGCGAAGACATCACGTAAACAGAAGCTTCCTGATATTGCTTGGTCACGTTATCCGAAGAGGAAATCATCTCAATGGATTCCGATAAATTATATTGGCTTATTTTATCCAATAAAACTGCCTGCATTTTGCCCGTACCAATTATCCGAAGTTTCCAACCGTTATTTTTATTTTGAACTTTACTCCAAGCATCAAGGAGCATATCAAATCCTTTCTGATACGTAAACCGGCCAATGGCAAGCACTCGCTTCTCTGTTAGTGGCGATTTATGTACATTGTCAATTGTTATAGGGTTGGGAATACAGACAGCATTTTTTGCGCGAAACTTTCTCTTGTAATTATCAGCATCCTGGTTTGTGAGTGTGACTATTTTATCGGAAAACATGGCTGCCAGTTTTCTCGACAGTGGGTGTAAAAGATGCCAGTTGACATTAGCATTAAAATGCTCCCAGGTTATATTTGGAATACCTCGTGCAGCCGGTATATTCAACATGGAACGTCCAGAGCCTACGATCACGATGACATCCGGTTTATGTAGTTTATATAATTGCCGCAATTTGATCCTGCGCGAAAAATCCCTGACAAGCGAAGGTCTTTTGTCTTTTTCATTGTACAAATAATACAATTGAACTTCTGGCTTTATTTCGAAAAATGGTCTTCCTTCGTTTGCCATACAAATTATTCCAACTTCATGGTTTCTTTGCGCTAGTTCATTAGCAACAACAACAGTAGCCCTTTCGGTACCTGCAGCAACATGAAGGGATTTTATAACAAAGAATATTTTCATTGATAGATCTTGGTAACATTAAGTATGGTTTTCAACCAGTCAAAAAGTTTGGATTGGTCTTCTTTTCTGGCCATATCCACAGATTCAATACAGCAAAACGCAATCTGTTTATTAGCTTCAAAAGCATGGATTTTACGTTCAACATATGATTCTGCTCTGTTAACCGGCTTAATGAGCAATAATTTATTTTCCGGTTTCCTTATACATTGACCGGCACGAAAAGCTAATAAATAAAACAGAGCCTGAGGATTGAACTGGTTTTCATGACGGAATTTATACGAAATATTATCCATGAATTTATCGGGATTTTGGGAATAATATTGCTCCAGAATGCTTTTCTTCATAGGTAGTGGAGTATGTAAAATGTGGAAATACACCGATTTTACCCCAACACTTTTAGCTGCGTTAATCATCGAATCTTTAAAACCAAATGGCTTATGCCCGTTCTTTTTAGGCTTAATATACCACAAAAACCGATCCAGTGCAATACTTCTCCAATAACCATAAGCAACAACCTTATCGTCGACAAACCAATCTTCTTCGGATAATGGTTTCATCAGAAAAAAATCATCATTAAAATATACAAAATTCTCACTCAAACCGGGAATCCTATACAAACAGGTTTCAATAGATAAACTATTAAACACAGGCAATACATCTTCATATCCTTTAAAAACAGTCCTATGATCTACTATTTGAATCGGTATTTTATTTTCAGAAAAATTCTTCTGAATAAAAGCATCGATATTGGGGCTTTGTTGATCGGTTACAATATATATTGCCCGGACAAAAGGCGCAAAACGAAGGATTGAAGCCACACAAAAAAAGATTTCGCCTTCAGAACGAAACCGGGTAGGACCAGCTACATCATCTGAAACTAAATCAAATCTATTCAGGTAAGGCGCCATTTTGCGTTTGTGCTCCGGATCGTTGCCATCGACCCAGGCAATAACTACATCTATCGGTTGTCGGTTTTGCATAATGTTTATTGAAACCTAGTCTAAAACAATTCGTTCAAAAGGTATATCGTTTATTTTTGCCGCATAAACGGGGAAATTTGTGGGATACATTATTCCTGTTCCGATGCTATAAATTTTCTTTGCATTGGACAACATAAAAAAATCAACAAAAGATTTCATATACACGTCCTTTTGTTCGTCGCAAACACAGTCAAGATGAACCACCTTACCTGGTAAAGTATATACATTTTTCAGATTTTTTATCCGTGACACAAACAACATGCTATCAGAAGTTACAAGCACCGGACAGTCTGATCTCTCGATTAACTCACACAGAGCACTTATATTTTTTCCAATCAGTTGCTCTTGTTTATCCGATGGCAATGTTTGAAAATTATACTCTTTGAAATCGCCCAATAATGATTGAAATCTAAAAACACAGGCAATATAGCCATTTGCCTTTATATTTTCTAAATGAGTATTTATCTGCTTCTCCAACCCGACTGAAGGCTTGAACAACTCTTTAAAAAGCACTCCCCAATGATAGTTCTGATTAAATTTCCGGTTTATTTCTTCGAGATAATCATAATTTGCATAAACCTGTATTTGTTTATCAGTTGGAAACATGCTGAGCAAGCGTTTTAAAGTGGGCTCTTTCCTCATGATCTTAATCCGTACATCGGTAATTGATTTACTCAACTCATTTTCACCGGCACTCCAGTCATATTCGTTTGGAATCAAAAAATCTGTTAGAGGAAACGGATGTGTAAAGACACACTTGTATTTTAAATCCATTGCCTTTGATAGAGCATAAACAGTAACTATACCCTTTAGCCTGTCAGTAAGTCCCTGACAATACCTTCTGTTATCAATAACAGAAATGAGCATAGAATTGGGCTTCGACTTAAAAGACAATTTATTGTACCTTAAAAGCATTAGGTATTCTTTAAGCCAGTAGGCATTGAATATTTTTACGATAATCCGTTTCATTCTTTAGTTGCATCGGGTTATAGTAGCCCTTATATATTTATGTTTCTAAATCTCTCCGGAATTTTCACAACCAATTTCCAGCACCCCATAGTTGGTTTGTTCCAAGCATAAACCGGACGAACCAATGTTTGTATTATTCTGGCTACAGGAAGAAAAACATCTCCATCAAATGCCTTTTTATTCGTCGTTAACAAAATCGTTTTAGCCCGTTTTTTAAGATGCTTATTCCAACCTGTATTTATGCGGTCTTTATCCTGAGATTTTTGTTGAATCATCTCTATATCGAAATAACCAAGATGAAACAAATACAGATTTTTATCTATTCTGAAATTACAATTCTTAACACGATGAAATCCAGAACCCCAACTCACAGGTCTTGAAATAACAACCGGCTTGGTATATCTTGAAGAAGCTACTGCATAACCTCTTTGTGACAGCAAAGAAACATGTGAATCAATTTTATTTTCAACGCCTAATTTTTGTCCCACATCAATTCCGAGCCCGGAAACAGAGGGCGAACAATTAACCGTACTAAGATATTCTTTCAAAGACTGATTGCAATGGGGATCTACAACTAAAAATTCATCTGCATCAGTACCTATCACAAGATCATATTCATCAAGCAGTTTGGTAGCTAATTCCGACAACCGGGTAATGCGGGTTTTGTCGGCCACAGTTCTCTTTTGCGGAATGTGGTCACAAATTGTAATATTGACCTTACCTGCATTCCCGGGTATTTCCTGATCAGCCCCATCTAAAAAAACAAATAAATTCTCTTCACCCAATTCGGCACCATAGTAACTTATCCATCTTTCCAAAAAGAATTTATCATTTCTTGCCATTGTAATGGCACTAATTTTTTTCATCGGTAAATCAAGGGTAAGAATAGTTTTAAACTAATACTTAATTTCAAGGCAAAGATACTCTATTTTCCTATGATACAAAAACGTCGTAAGAACGCATTTAAATACACTTCCAATCATATTTTAATTGGAATGGCAGCCATTATTTTATATCTTTGCCCTTGAAGTATAAGAGTAACCTGCAAGCAAATCATTTTCAATTGAAATTCAAAAAAATATATATTGAGATCACAAACAGCTGCAATTTCGATTGTAGCTTTTGTTTTAAAACAACACGGGCCAAGAAGTTCATGTCTACTGATGAATTTCAAACAGTTATTGATAAAATCAAACCCTTCACCAAATACATTTATCTCCATGTGCTTGGCGAGCCGCTCCTTCACCCTCAATTGGAGAAAATTTTAACTGTAGCAGAAACTGCCGGATTAAATATCAACATTACTACAAACGGAGGATTATTGGAACGAAAAAAAGAAATGTTGCTAAGACACTCCATCCGCCAGATAAACATATCGCTGCATGATGCAGAGGAAAATATAGTTCCTGAAAAATGGGGAGATTACATGCAATCAGTTCTCGATTTTGCTACAAAAGCAGCTCCACAAGCGTATGTTTGCCTCAGGTTATGGAATACAACCAATAAATCAAGCGCTGACTTCAACCAGTTTTGTATAGACAAAATTGCCTCCAGATTCAATCTGACCAAGGAACTTCTCAGCGAAAGAACAAATGGAAACGGACTCCGTTTAAGCGAACATATTTTTCTGCAGCACGCTCCCCGTTTTGAGTGGCCTGATGACAAGAAAGTGGGAACCCAAACTCAAAGATACTGCTACGCACTTCGGGATCACATTGCTATTTTAGCCGACGGACAGGTAATTCCATGCTGCCTGGATGCCGATGCCAGCATGAAACTGGGCAATATTTTTTCAGAGGACCTTGCAGAAATCCTGCAAACCGACCGCGCAATGCAAATAAAAAAAGGGTTCGAACAACGTAAAGTTGTTGAACCCATTTGTGCTACCTGCGGGTTTATTATCGATTAAATTCTTAATCCATCCAACAATTGGATATAAATTTCCATTGCCTCCCCCATCTCATCCAACAAAATATACTCATCGGCAGTATGCGAGCGCGACGATTGCCCCGGACCCATTTTCAGACTGGGAAATGGCATCAATGCCTGATCGGAAAGTGTGGGTGATCCGTAAAGAGAACGCTCTAGCTCCAACCCACGTTTCACCACAGGATGATTCAACGGTGTAGCCGTGGAGCTCAATCTGATAGAACGTGGCTGAACATCGCAACCAATAAATTTCCGGACTTCCTCCAGAATTTCAAGATTTGAATACATCTCATTGCTACGCACATCGACTACAAACGAACACTTATCGGGAATTACATTATGCTGAGTTCCGGCATTTATCTGAGTTACCGTCATCTTCACCGGCCCCAACAGGTCCGATTTCTTTTCAAACTCATGGTTTTGGAACCATTCTATCAGCGGTAAGGCTTTATATATAGCATTATCGCCTTCGTTTCGGGCAGCATGTCCGGATTGCCCAAATACTATACAATCCAGAACCATTAGCCCTTTTTCCGCCACTGCCAGATTCATTCCGGTAGGTTCGCCCACAATGGCAAAATCGACTTTTGGAAGTTCCTGTAAAAGGGTTTCAATACCGTTTTTCCCGGAAATTTCTTCTTCTGCAGTAGCTGCAAAAATCAGATTATAGCATTGCTGTTTTTTTGTCAGATAAAAAAATGTATGAAGCAAAGTCACTACACTTGCACCGGCATCATTGCTTCCTAGCCCGAACAACTTCCCTCCTTCTATCATAGGCGATAAAGGGTCACGAGTCCAACCCGATACAGGCTTTACGGTGTCAATGTGTGAATTAAGAAGAATTGTCGGACGTGAAGAATCAAATCCCGGACTCAATAGCCACACATTATTCTCCTTGCGGGAAGCCACGTAGCCATTTATCTCAATATAACGTTCGAGAAAATCGGCGGCAACACCCTCCTCTTTACTATACGACTGTATTGCAATAAGCTGTTGCAGTAATGCGATTGAATCATTAGTTTCTTCCTGAAAATTCATTTCACTTTATCAGTTTATTTTTTTGTAACCAAATTTTCAATAAATCAGTCCAATTATCCACAGGTAATCCACGCTTACGCATTCCAAACCCATGTCCACCAACAGCAAATGTATCCAACTCAGCTACAACTTTTTTATCTTGTAATGCTTCATAAAACTTTTTACTATTTTGAATTGGCACGACATTGTCATCCGAAGCATGAACAATAAATGTGGGTGGTGTTTTTGTGGTTACCTGCAATTCATTCGAATATAATTCTTCTATTTCTTTAGTTGGATTTTCACCCAGCAAGTTCTTACGTGAACCTCCATGTGTCAATCCTTTTTTCATCGAAATAACCGGATATCCCAATATCATAAACGCCGGACGTTCAATCTTTGTTTTAAAATGAGTACCTACAGTCGAAGCCAAATGGCCACCTGCCGAGAAGCCCATTATACCAATTTTATTTTGATTGATATTCCACTCCTTAGCCCTGTTATGTATTATTTTCAAAGCAGATTGAGCATCTGTTAGTGGAATTGTAGTATGTCCGTTTGGCATCCTGTAATACAAAACAAACGCAGACACGCCCAACTCATTGAACCATTTGGCAAAAGCAATTCCCTCATGATCAAAAGCAACTCCACTATATCCACCTCCGGGACAGATGAGCACGGCAGTTCCGTTGGCTTTTTTTTTTGAGCCGGATAAAAAGCCATACGAGGCTCGCTGATATTAATCATAAAATCAGTCCGCTGAAAGGCTTCAGGGACAACAATCTGATTACTTTCTTTTGGACCGTTCGGATAAAGTTTGATTTGTTCTTGTGCAAGTAAAGCTGAATTAATCAGTAAGCAAGCACCTATAGCTAAGAATATCCTTTTCATTCTTTTATAAGTTTATAAAGTGATTTTTGTTCCGTTTTCGGTATGAATTTGATCGGCCCGGGTAATAACTACTTGTTTTACACCAGCATTTATAGCTTCGAAAGAATTCTCGAGCTTTGGAATCATTCCACCATTAATCACTCCGTCTGCTACATATTTTTCAAAAAGATTGGGTGTAAGATTTGCAATAACGCTGTCGTCATCATTTTCGTCCTGAAGTACTCCTTTTTTTTCAAAACAATACATAAGAGTCACTTCAAAATGTTTGGCAAGCGCTTTTGCGGCTTCGCCGGCAATAGTATCTGCATTAGTATTCAGGAGGTTTCCTGCCTTATCGTGAGTAAGAGGCGCAAGAACCGGAACGACACCTTTAGCTATCAAATCAGCCAACAACCCTGCATTTACTTCTTTCACATCGCCCACAAAACCATAGTCAACATCTTTAACCGGCCGTTTTTCGGAACGCATATAATTCATATCAGCACCAGTAAGTCCCAAAGCATTTACACCAATGGCCTGCAAGCCAGCTACGATCTGCTTGTTTACCAAACCACCATAAACCATGGTTACCACTTTCAGCGTTTCTTCATCAGTAATGCGCCTTCCATTCACCATTTGGCTTTCAATTCCAAGTTTAGCTGCAATGGCAGTTGCTGAACGCCCCCCACCATGCACCAACACTTTGTATCCCTCTATTTTCGAAAAATCTGCTAATAATTGCTTCAAACTGGCTGGTTCTTCAACTATTTTCCCACCAACCTTTATAAGAGTAAGTTTTTCCATTTTTGACCATCCAGGCACTAAGCACACGATGAATCACTAAGTTTGTAATTACTCACAAAAGAATTTTCCTTTGTGCAACCTTAGTGGACCAAGTGAATTAGTGGATATTTAAAATTGAATTAATGTATGTATATCTTTTGCTCCTTTCAACCGTGGCCGACCATTCAAAAAAGTCAACTCAATCAGAAAGCTTACATAAACCGAACTATGAGAGAACTCTGTCAACAGCTTCAACGCAGCATTAGCACTTCCACCTGTCGCCAACAAATCGTCGTGAAGTAAAACCACATCGTTTTCTTCAATTGAATCTTTGTGTATTTCCAACGAATCAGTGCCGTACTCCAAATCATAATCAACCTTATAGGTTTCGGCGGGAAGTTTGCCCGGCTTACGAAGTAACACAAATCCGGCACCCAGTTTATAGGCCAGAATACTGCCCAATACGAAACCCCGACTTTCAACTCCCACAACTTTGGTTATGCCTTTGTCTTTATAATACTCATAAAGTTCGTCGGCAATAAACCTCAATACTTCGGCATCTTTCATAGCCGTAGTAATATCTTTAAAAATAATTCCGGGTTTCGGAAAATCCGGTACATTCCGGATAGAAGCGGCAACTTGCTCTAAATTCATTTTTGTTCAATATTTTCTAATAATCGTTTAATTACAACCTGAGCCGAAATTTCTCGGTTTGCAGCTTCAGGAATCACTATTGATTGTGGGCTTTCAATTACATCGTCCGTCACAATCATGTTGCGCCGAACAGGCAAGCAATGCATAAAATGAGCATTATTTGTAACTGCCATTTGGCGGGCACTAACCGTCCATTCGCGATCGGTACTCAGGATTTTTCCATAATTCGGATCCTGATAAGCTGACCAGTTTTTAGCGTATATGAAATCAGCCCCTTCGAATGCTTTCATCTGATCATATTCAACACGAGCACCACGAACAAACTCTTCGGCCAACTCGTATCCGTGGGGATGAGTAATTACAAAATCAACGTCCGCTTCGTTCATAAAGTCGGCAAACGAATTTGGTACTGCCTGTGGCAATGCACGTGGATGTGGTGCCCACGTTAGGACCACCTTTGGGCGAGGTGTTTTCTTATATTCTTCAATCGTGATCAAATCGGCAAAAGCTTGCAATGGATGTCCTGTAGCGGCTTCCATACTGAAAACCGGTTTACCTGAATACTGAATAAACTGATTGATGATCGTTTCCTGATAATCAAAAGCTTTATCTTCCAGACCAGCGAAAGCGCGAACCCCGATCACATCACAGTAGCTCGCCATAACCGGAATAGCTTCCAAAATATGTTCCGGCTTATCACCATCCATGATCACACCACGCTCTGTTTCCAATTTCCATGCACCTGAGTTAATATCGAGTACCATAGTATTCATTCCCAGATTCATTCCTGCTTTTTGCGTACTCAATCTCGTTCGCAAGCTTGAGTTAAAAAACACCATCAATAGTGTTTTATTTTCACCAATATGCTTGTATGCATAGCGGTTTTTCTTGATTTCCAATGCCTCTTTTATTGCTTCCTGCAAATTTCCGAGGTCTTTAACGTTGGTATAAGTCTTCATATTTGTTATTTCGGTTGCATTACTATTAATGGAATCAGCATTTCTTCCAATGAGATTCCACCATGCTGAAATGTGTTTTTATAATAGCTCACATAGTGATTATAGTTATTCGGATAGGCGAAAAAATTCTCGTTGTAAGCAAAAATATAAGCTGAGCTCACATTAGGACTTGGCAAACCTACTTTTGATGGCTGGGTTATTTCAAAAACTTCTTTTTTATTATAACTCAAATTCTTACCTACTTTATATCGCAAGTTTACATTTGTATTTCTATCACCAATAACTTTCACAGCATTGTTTACCTGAATAGTTCCATGGTCGGTGGTAAAGATAACTTTATAGCCCCGTTGGGCAATAGCTTTAAAAAGCTCATAAGTAGCCGAGTGCCTGAACCACGACAAAGTAAGCGAGCGATAAGCTTCGGCATCATTGGCCAATTCGCGCATCATTTTTGACTCTGTACGTGCATGAGAAAGCATATCAATAAAATTCAACACACAAACGTTCAGTTGGTTGCCATCAATGCGAGGCAATTGATCAATCAGGCGCTCACACGAGTTGGAATCATTGATTTTGTGATACGAAAAGGTATAATTTTTCCTGTAACGCTGAAACATGGTTTGAATCAAATCCTTCTCGTTCAGATTTTTGCCTTCTTCATCCTCTTCCTCTACCCATAAATCCGGGAACATCTGTTGTATCTGCAAAGGCAATAATCCTGAAAAAATGGAATTTCGGGCATATTGGGTTGCAGTAGGAAGTATGCTGCAATATAATTCTTCTTCATTAAACTGGAAGAACTCATTCATCAATTCACGAATCATTTTCCACTGATCGTAACGGAAATTATCTACCAACACAAAGAATACTTTTTCACCATTTTCGAGCAAAGGGAAGACTTTGGTTTTGAACAAATCCGGACTCATCAGCGGACGCTTTTCGGGATGTTCAAACCAGTCGACATAGTTCTTCCGAATAAATTTGGTAAACGTATTATTAGCTTCCAATTTTTGCATTTGGAGCATTTCGTCCATATTATTATCTGCTTCGGCCAATTCCAGTTCCCAATAAACCAACTTCTTATACACTTCCACCCAGTCGTCATAAGTCAGCGAATCATTGATTTGCATGCCAATACGACCAAATTGCGATTGGTACGAAGACGTTGTGTGCTCGGTTACAATTTCTTTTTTATGAATATTCTTTTTAAGAGTTAGCAAAATCTGACTCGGATTTACCGGTTTTGTCAGATAATCGGCTATTTTGCTACCAATAGCCATATTCATAATATTCTCCTCTTCGCTTTTGGTAATCATCACCATGGGTACATTGGGATCAATATCTTTGATTAAGGCCAAAGTTTCCAGCCCGCTTAACCCAGGCATATTTTCATCCAGAAATATTATATCAAAAGTTTCTTTCTGACAGAGTTCAACAGCATCCTTTCCATTGGTAGCTGTTACAACCTCATATCCTTTTTCCTCCAAAAACAAAATGTACGGGCGTAACAAATCCATTTCGTCATCAGCCCAGAGTATGCGGTCTTTTCTCATATATTGTTACGTTTAATTTTAATATTTTCTATTTCCAAACAACTTAATCAACCTGATTTTCGGTCAAATTATTTTAAATAATACTCTTGCATAAACTCAAAATAAGTGTTCAGTGCATTCTGTTGAATCACTGTATTCAGATTTTTTTGCGAGCCTAACAAGTTACGGTAATTAGCTCCCTTCAAACCTTCAAACAGAGTTTTTTCCTTTACCATCCGGATCAAATATGATTTTGCCACCGAAGCATCAGCTAAACTTCCAATGATAATAATCTGCAATTTATCTACTTTTTCCAACGACACCTTCAAATTCATAACACTGTAGTTTTTCGCATTATAAGCATCAAAGGCAGTTTTAATTTTTTCGAAATCAACGGGCCCGTTCAATACATAAAGCGCTATGAAATGGGGTTCGTTAGCCCGATAGGCAAACAACCCTTTGAACAATGGCACATCATCCTGTTTGGGCTGCACAGCCACAGCGGGTTGCGTTGCAGGCTTAGTGTTGGCGCTAGCTTCACCTTTTACAGATTGATTTTGCGAAGCCCCGCCATTAATTGGATTTCCAACTAACTTCTCGATCGATTTTTCCACTGATTTAATTTCTGCAGGTTTAGTCTCAACCACTTTTGTTTCTGCAGGTTTTGTTTCTGCAGGTTTAGTCTCTGACACTTTTACTTCGGTTTGTACTGCCTGCTTTCCGGCTTTAAATTCCTCTTGCTGCTTTGATACCGCTTGAATTGGATTTACTGTCGGCTCTTTCAATTCAGTTCCGGTTTTCTTTACCGGCTTTGAAGGGGTAACTAATGTCGATTTGGCAGAAACCGGAGCCGATTGAAACGCCAGATAATCCTCCAAACTATAAGTATTTTTCAACAGCCCAAAGTTCTCTTCCGAAATAATAACTCTCTGAACCTGGAAATCGGCAAACATCTTGCTAATTGTTGCATCCGTTGCTATAGAATTTAGATACCATGACACTTCGTCGTACGATTCGAAATTGGTTACCGACAAAGAATTACGTACGGTATCCAGTTTATTGATTACCAAATCAAAATCTTTAATCATGAATCGGGAGAAGTTAAACGAAGCCACATTATATTGCAATCTGTGCATATTCTCTAAACTAGTGGAACTAATCAATAACAGACGGTGTCTGGTGAGTTTATCTGTAGAGAATTTCATTTTTCCAACATCGGCAATTTCTGCCTTTGTTGTTTCATCCCTTCGAGCCAGCAGCGTTCCACTCGTGGTTCCCTTCTTAGCTTCCTGCCCTTGTTTCATTAATGCCAAAACATCTTTTGCCATGGCACTTACATCGCTTTCCGGATAATTCGTAATAAGACTTTCCAGTGCTGATCTGAATTTTTCCTGTGTATCTTTCTTACCAACGCTTAACGCATTCAGAAATAAAAATTTAGGCATCAGTGTGGCCAAAGGATAATTCTTTTGAATATACGCCACATTTTGAAACACCGTTTCGAAATCACTGGCATTATATGCTTTGTATGTCAATGCGTAAACAGAATCCTGTTCGTGATACATGCGTTCAATTCGTGCAGAATAATCCGGTTGCGAAAGAATCTGGCTGTATTTGGTATTTGGATAATCAGTCATCAACTTTGTACGACAACGCTCGGCTTCGGCCAGATTACCTTGTTTGGTCTGTATCATATACAAATAGAAATAGGCATCCGGAACTCGTTTGTCAGTACCAAACCGTCGGATAAACTCATTAAATGTACTTATTGCCATCGGATAATCTTCTATTTTATCCTTGTAAATCTCGCCCATCGAAAATAAAGCTGTTGCAATTTCGGCATTTGATTTTGCCAACTGCGCAGGAGTTATCGGAATTTGGCGTAAATAAAACTGAGGATTTTTAACATCCGAAAGTTCTGTCGTTTTTGACTGCACAGCTGTAGTATCACCCGGTGCAGCAGCCACTTCTGCGTTGGCATTTTCATCCGCAAATAAAGAAGTTGCCTTATTTGTCCTCCTCCAGTTATCTTCGAGCTTTCGCTTACCCCATCGCCTTATGAATTCGGTCTGCCCTGCACGCATAATTTCCGGATTATAGAAATACCATCCGCCTTGCGAATTTGCTCCAATTGGAGCCATCAAAGCTAAATTATCATCTATTGCCCCATTCCTGTTTCTGGCCTCATTTTCTTTCAAAAGTTTTTCTGCAGCTAATTTTTCATCCGCAACAAGTTTGGCGATAATTTTATTAACCACCTCTAATCTTTTGCTTTCTGATAACGTTGACAACTCTTGCAAACTATCCTGAAGAACTACAATATCATTCTGAACAACCAACTCACTTAAAGTTTCAGCCCGTTTTGTTACGCGGGCATAATCTTCATGTTCATTCGTAATGATTTTGGCAGCTTCATCATAACAAGGCTGTGCAGATACATATTCTCTTTTTTGGTAATATAAATCGGCCAGTTTTATTAGCGTAACGGCTTTATTAATCCCTTTAGTAGAACTGGTATCCACAGAAAGTTTATAGTTATCAATAGCCTGCAAAGTATCCCCATGATTCAGATAGGTATTCCCGAGGGCATAATACAACTGATCAAGATACTCTTTGTTATTGGGATTCTTCAACATGGACCGAAGTTCCTTGCGAACCTTATAGACGTTTTCGGTATTCAACTGAGCCCTACTTATCCGGGCATTAAAATCCATCTCGTAAGGCGGATTCAACTTAATAACTTTGGAATAAGCATCATATGCTGCTTTATTATCATTTGTCAGTTGATAAAGTTGTGCCAGCAGATATCCAAATCGCTGCTGCATATCTTTATCATCTTCTTTTGACAAAGCCAATTCCAGAAAAGGTATCGCTTCTTTATACTGATGTTTTTTCAACAGCAAATCAGCACTCACTGAAGCCAATAATCCGATGTTAGAGTGTTTCAGATTGTCTTGCTCCACTTTGGACAGAACCTGTTCAGCTTCATAAATCCATCCCATTTCTCCATAAGCACGTGCAATCCAGAGTTGACACACCGCCACGACATCTTTGTCGGTGCTATAATGCCTTGCTATATACGAAAATGTTCCTGCTGACCCCAGAAAATCGGCTTTATGAAATTCGGCCTTTGCCAACAAAAGCCACGCTTCTTTCATGGCCGGATTGAATTCCTCCTGGTTATAAAAAAGTTTATATTCAGGCGAATTCATTTTCTTTAAATTCTTTTCCGGCTTTACTTTTATCGAATGTAATTTAATGGCTTTACGACATTTTTCGATGGTTCTGTCCATATCCGATGTAGCCGTGGTAGCGTTTGAATGTCTGCTAATAGGATACATAGGAATAACTCCGGAATAATCCTCTTTATTGGCCTTCAGAATGTTCTTCAACCCCTCGTTGTAACTCACATAGCCATTGAAATACACGTTAAAACGCGTATTGGTAGCCTGATATGCCCGGGTAACCCACGTATTTTTCTTGGTAGAGCAACCGCTGACCATCACAATCAGCAAGGCGAAAAGAATTGAATATGAGAAGTGTTTTTTCAAATGATTTGGTATTGAAAAAATAAGCATACAAGCAGCTATTTATAAGTAAACATGACAATAGGGTCGACAGTTCTTCGTTTAAATCTGCGAAATAACATTACAGTCTGAAATAAAAACTTCGAAAAGCGGTTTCTATTGTCTTTTAACTCACAAAAATACGCATTTTGTAGCATTAATTGATAACACTACAAAAATAATCATCATGAAACTTCGTGAAAAATAGCTAATAAGACAAGACGAAAACCAAAGCCTATAATTTTCCGGAATGGCTCACAAGCTTTTGAATTTGGTTTCGGAGCAGAAAGAAACCTAAAATCCCTGTAACTATACTGGCAAGTCCAATCCACAAAGTATTACCTGTACCAATAGTATCGACATCCGGTACCGCATAGCCATTAATTTTGAGGTAATAAAAAATAATGGCAAATGCATTATTAGTGAAATGGGCCACGATAGGCAACCACAAACTTTCACTCCAAAAGAGTAAATAGCCAAAAAACGCGCCTAATAACATACGTGGTAAAAAACCATAAAATTGCATATGAATAGCACTAAAAAGAATGGCAGTAATCCAAACAGCTACTTTCACATTCATTTTTTGTCGAAAAATTCCCAACACCGCGCCACGAAAGAAAAACTCTTCGCCTAACGCAGGAATCACAGCTATAAGAAGCAGATTGAAAAATAATGCTGTAAAATTATGAACACCGAGCAATTGTTCTGTCAACCGGGCCATTTGCTCTTCCGAGGATTTCATCCAGTTTTCAATACCAGCAAACATTTTGGGAAGAACAAGTTGCTGGTTAAGAGTAGTAAGCAGGTTAACCCCCGGAATAATCAGTACCATAAAAGACATAACCAAAATAGCATGTCTCCAATTTACTTTGCGGTCGAGATACATGAACGCTATCGGTTCTTTACTACAAAAATAAGCAAAAACCAGCGGTGGCAGCACAAACATTCCAACAGACTGGAATAGTTGCATTAACTTTACAGAATTCATATCAGTGGCATTTCCACCCGAAACTAAAGTCCAAACCATTAACCCCGCAACTGTGGTTACACAAGAAATCCCAACAAGAAGCAAAATTTTAGATAATAACCCGTAATGAGATAGAATCCCTTTCATTGTAGCCATTTTCAACTATATTTTACAAAAAAACTCCTGCTATCTTTCGATAACAGAAGTTTTCGTTGTTTGTCTTTCAGAAAAAATCTTAGTTTCTTGGACGAGCTTCTTTAACAACCATTGAACGGCCATCAAATTCAGCACCATTAAGTTCTTCGATTACTTTTGCAGCTGCTGCGTCATCAGACATTTCTACAAAACCGAATCCTTTTGATTTTCCCGTTTCGCGATCTTTAATGATTTTGCATGAGCTTACTTGTCCATACTCTTCAATAACACCCTGAAGGTCGTTTTCGCGAACTTTGTAACTTAGGTTACCTACGTAAATGTTCATAAAATAAAAATAATAATTGAATAATTGTTTTTCAAGAACAGTATAAACAAACGAGGTTAAAAAACAATTCCGTCCCTGAAAAAAAGCAGAGTTGAAGATAACCATTCGAGAAAATACAGTTTCTTTTCGCTACAAAGAAAAACATTTATTTTTAATTATACAACAGATTACATAAATTATTCGAAATTATGTAAACAATTCCAATAAATTGCAAATTTAGTAAACACCCAATCACAAAACAGGACGTTTGGAACCTACTTTAAATCACTGTCTTTATAGAGATTAGACACGAATTATCAACCACGAATCTGCCCTTCGCCTTTAATAATCCATTTATAAGAACACAATTCGGCCAGAGCCATGGGACCACGTGCATGCAGTTTTTGTGTGCTGATTCCAATCTCAGCACCAAGCCCAAACTGCGCCCCATCGGTAAATGCCGTGGAAACATTTGTATAAACGCAAGCAGCATCTACCATCTTATCAAAATACGAAATTTGCTGTTCATTTTCGCTCACAATACATTCACTGTGCTTAGAACTATGGTTCGAAATATGATCAACTGCCTCGTGAATTGTCGATACCGTTTTGATCGACATTTTATAGTCGAGAAACTCAATTCCATAACTTTCTTCTGTAGCTTTTTGCAGTAAAGCTGCCGGGTATTTCCCATTCAGAAAAGTATAAGCCTTAACATCGGCATATATAATGACATTCCGGGTTGCTAATTTTTCGCAAAGCTTTGGCAAGTCGACAAGCCTTTTTTCACTTACAACCAAACAATCCAACGAATTGCAGACGCTTACCCGACGTGTTTTTGAGTTAAAAATAATTTCTTTACCCTTTTCCACATCTCCAAACTCATCGAAGTACACATGACAAATACCGGCACCGGTTTCTATCACCGGAATACGCGAATTATCGCGCACAAAGTCGATAAGCCCTTTTCCACCCCGAGGAATAATAACATCAACAATCCCTACAGCATTCATCAGTTCTGCTGTAGCTTCACGACCGGCTGGCAACAAGGTTACAATATTCTTATCCAGTCCAAATTTTTCTAACACCGACTGTATTACTTTTACAATAGCCGAATTAGAGCAATGTGCATCAGTGCCACCTTTGAGCACACAGGCGTTTCCAGACTTTAAGCAAAGCGAAAATACATCAAAACTCACATTGGGGCGTGCTTCGTAAATAATACCCACGACACCAAACGGTACAGTAACTTTCGTTATCTTCATCCCATTAGGACGTTCTGTTTCCATGAGCTTCTTCCCCAAAGGCGAAGGCAAAGAGGCCACATTGCAGATATCCGCCGCAATACCTTCAACACGCTCCTTACTCAATAAAAGCCTATCGTACATAGGATTGGACTTATCCATAGCAGCCAAATCCTTTGCATTTTCCGCCAAAATAACTTCCGTTTGAGCTATGGCTTCATCGGCCAAAGCAAGTAGCACATTATTAATCGTTTCATCAGTCACCAGATTCAACGACCGAGAAGCTGCTATGGCAAGTTGTTTCCAGCTTGATTGTATATTTGTTGTAGTCATTATAATTGATTAGATTGAGTTTTATAAACTTTTTAGCAAAATCATTCATTGGTATTTTATTTGGAAATCTATTGTTATTCCAAATACAAATAATCGCAATGCACCAATGGCTTTTGGTTTTTCTTCCCGAGCATTTCCCGGGCTTTATCACTGTCATACTGGACTTTGCCCACACCCAGCGAACGCCCGTTTTGATCAATAATCTTTACAATATCATCTTTCTCGAAATCCCCCACAATTTCAGTTGCCCCTACGGGAAGCAAACTCACCGCCGTTTCGCCGGTCAAAACAAGGGCTGCATTTTCGTTTACGTGAATTTCACCCTTGGCAAAACCTTTGCTGTGAGCAATCCATTTTTTTACACTTGAAACATCTTCCGAAGAAGCAACAAACTGCGTGCAAACCACATCTGCTTTTTTATCTAACAATTGAAGTAAGATATTATCCTTTTTCCCGTTGGCAATAATCACATCAATGCCCTGATCGGCAATTTTACGGGCAATAGTAGTTTTAGTAAGCATTCCGCCACGCCCGAATGTAGATTTAGTAGTCTGGATAAAATCGGAAACATCCTGTCCTTTTTCTATACGACGAATCACCTTAGATTCCGGATCAGAGGGATTGCCATTGAAAATACCATCAATATTACTAAGTATAATCAATCCATGCATATCCATCATTGAAGCGATAAGCCCTGAGAGCTCGTCATTATCAGTAAACATAAGCTCCGACACAGAAACCGTATCATTCTCATTCACAATAGGAATAACCTTATTTTCGAGCATTACCTGCATGCAGTTTCGCTGGTTCAGATAGTGGCGACGGCTACTAAAATTTTCCTTGGTAGTCAATACCTGACCAACAATAATTCCATGCTCGCGAAACAAATCGTAGTAATGATTGATCAGCTTAGCCTGCCCCACAGCCGAAAAAAGTTGCCGTTGATCCACCACATCCATTTTTTTTGTGATGCCTAACACACTTCTACCGGAAGCAACAGCACCCGAAGAGATCATAACTACTTCAACTCCTTTTTTGTGTAACAGCGAAATTTGATCCACCAAAGCGGACATACGTGTAATATCAAGCGTTCCATCTGCACGCGTCAATACATTGCTTCCTATTTTTACAGCTATTCTCTTAAATCGTAATGACATAATCAATCTACTCCTTGCTTTAACCAACCAATTTCAATTATTTCTCATTATAGACCACATGCATCAACGTAGTACCAACGGCATTAAGCGTGTTTTTATCCACATTTTCCATGGTATCATTTACTGTATGCCAATATGACCCGAAACCAGATCCTGAATTAGGATCGTAATGAATAATATCAATACTGGGGATGCCAATGATTTTATTTACGTAAACATGATCGTCGGTAATAGCACCGCCTTTTTCATCTTTAAAGTATTGCCCGAAGCCCAGATTTTTAGCCTGAGACCATACTGCTTCCACCACGCTTCCGGCAAAATACTCCGAAGTTTGCTCCCTACAAAAAGTGGCATTTGGCGCCCCAACCATGTCAAGCAATATTCCATAGCGAGCCTTATAACCAGGCACATGTGGATTTTTAGCCCAATATTGGGTGCCGAGGCACCACGAATCTTCCTCCTGATCGCCACCTGCGGCAGAAGGTTTACCATAATCTTCCGAATCAAAAAATATTATATCCACACCTACTGCGGGCATATTTTTCCCCATCAAACGGGCCATTTCAAGCAGTACTCCTACTCCACTTGCACCATCGTTGGCTGCCATGACAGGTTTTTTATGGTTTTCGGGATTGGGATCGTTATCAGCCCAGGGACGGGAATCCCAGTGCGAGAAAAGCAGCACCCGGGTCTCAGCTTTAGGATTAAACGAGCCAATAATATTGACCGATCTCAGTACAGTTCCGTCAAAAGCAGTCAGATTAGCTTTCTGCTCAATTACTTCGGCGCCAAATTTTCTTAGTTGAGCAGCAAGATAAAGGGCGCAGTCATCGTGTGCCCGGGTATTGGGGACACGAGGGCCAAAGTCAACCTGCTTTTGAACAAAAAAATAGGCGGAATCGGGAGAAAAAGCGGGAACATTAACCACGTGTTTTTCCTCATTTTTTGCCGCCTGACCCACACGGTTACACGCCACTAACAACAGGACAGAAAGTAAAAGAATAGTTATTTTTCTCATATATCACAAAATAAGGCACAAAGATAAGGATTTATAACGAAAAACCGCACCTGCACTGAAGCAGATACGGTTCCCGTTTATCTCAACCAACTGCTATAGAGCAGTTATAGAAAAATGTTCATGTCACAATCCGTCGGATTATATTTTAGAAATTCCACTTTAAAGCCAGAGTTGGACATACCTTAAATCCTTCAACTCCGGCAAAGTTAGTAGCCATTTCCACTTCACTACCAGCCGACAAATGCTCATTAAAATTATACCAAAGTTGTGGTTCTGTAATAAATACCGTGCTGGTTTTATGTGTACCAAAAGTATTATCTTCCAGCCATACATCGGCAAAACCGGTGAAGCTTATTTTTCTTTTCAGGAAATGCAATCCCCAAACTGCAGTCAACTGAGCCGACTCTTGCTTTCCGGCAATGTGTTTGTAAAGCGCTTTAATATTCAATGTTTTAGAAAAATCGGCGTTATTCAAACCATAATCCAACCCAACCAAATATGCATTATTAATCGGAAAACCTGCCTGTCCGGTCAAAGCAGTTGCATTAGGAAAAGTTCCAAACCCACCATTATACTCTACCTGAAGGCTCAAAGGGCCGTTCCAGAATTTCAAACAGCGGGCTATTTCCATATAAGCGGCCGATGGATGATTTTCATTTCCCATGTTGTAATCGAAATCTACAAAGAAAAAAGTATTTCCCCATTTGTCGGGTTTAAACATTTCCAAGGTTGTTGTTACATAATTACGATCTTTACCAAAGTCGTAATGAACCTGAAGGTTTTGTGCCATCAATGCCATTGGCAACAAAAAGAACAATAAAGCTACGTTTTTTTTCATTATGAGTTATTTTTTATATTTTTATGGGCGCAAAGATAGAATATTCATCGATTATTCACAAATTTTAATGGCAACGTTCGTATATTTTTCGCATTAAAATTGCTTTTCGCAAATTATTTTTGTCCGATTTTCAAAAAAAACTCAAATTTGTTCATTTTTTTAGCATGACACAGCAATTTCATATCCATCTATAAAACAGCATCTTAGAAAGATCAACGCAATCAAAAAGAAAAAAACAGGTCAAAAAAGGCCAAAAACAGGTTATAAAACATGTTTTTTTTCTTGCACCGTTGGAATAATACCTGTTATTTTGCAAGCGTTAACTAAACAACACAATCTTTTTTATACCTTAAAAAACTAATACCTATTGAAACGCGAGACTTTGTGAAAAGTCTCGCGTTTTTTTGTGCCCGTTCGTCAAAAGTTATTTATGCGGAATTTAGGTTTTTTGCACAATAAAAAGTTGCGATTTCAAGATAATATGCTATTTTTGCGAGGCTTTTTTCAGAAAAGAGCGGCCCTTAAATTATAATTAGAAAGTCACTCCGACAAAAAAGCAAGAATATACAAGTCTTAAAAGTTTTATCATTCATAACATATTAATCTAATTATCAGAAAATGAGTTTTAACATTGTAGTTCTTGCCAAGCAAGTACCCGACACACGCAACGTGGGAAAAGATGCAATGAAAGCCGATGGCACTGTCAACCGTGCTGCGCTTCCTGCAATCTACAAC
Organism: uncultured Paludibacter sp.; assembly: GCA_964433885.1. Lineage (GTDB taxonomy): Bacteria > Bacteroidota > Bacteroidia > Bacteroidales > Paludibacteraceae > Paludibacter. Next base: position 204,223 of record CAYSTC010000001.1, read on the forward strand.
CCCGAAGATTTAAACGCGTTGGAACAAGCTCTACGCTTGAAGAATAAAATTAACGGTGCAACCGTTCATGTACTAACCATGGGGCCAGCCCGCGCCGCCGAAATCATTCGCGAAAGCATGTACCGCGGCGCCGATGGTGGCTACCTTTTAAGTGGACGCGAATTTGCAGGTTCAGATACTCTTGCCACCTCTTATGCGCTTGCTCAGGCCATAAAAAAAATGGGTAAAGTTGATTTAATTGTTTGTGGTCGCCAGGCCATTGATGGCGATACTGCACAGGTAGGCCCACAAGTTGCCGAGAAACTGGGATTGCCACAAATAACATACGCCGAAGAAATTCTGGACTTGTCGGACAATAAAATTACAGTGAGACGTCGCTTAGAGCGCGGCGTTGAAGTTGTAAAAGGCCCGCTTCCAATGGTTATCACCGTAAATGGATCAGCTCCCGAATGCCGTCCGCGCCATGCCAAACTCACCATGAAATATAAACGCGCAGCCACTCCCACCGAAAAACAAGAAGCAGGCGATGACTATTCCGATTTTTACGACATCCGCCCATATCTGAACATCAACGAATGGGGCGTGAGCGACATTGAGCATGATATACAATGGCTTGGACTCAGCGGTTCACCTACCAAAGTAAAACAAATCGAAAATGTGGTGTTTACAGCCAAAGAAAGCAAACGCCTGACCGCTTCAGATACAGAAGTTGAAGATCTGATAAAAGAATTAATTGCTAATCATACGATAGGATAATTTACCATGAACAATATATTTGTATATCTTGAAATAGAAGACGGCATTGTAGGCGACGTAAGTCTGGAATTGCTAACCAAAGGCCGCAGCCTGGCCAAACAACTGAATTGTAAATTAGAAGCCGTTGCTGCCGGTTATCAACTGGATGGTATTGGAGCACAGGTTTTCCCTTACGGTGTAGATGTGCTTCACCTGGCCGACGACAAACGTATGGCTCCTTTCACCACTCTACCTCACACTTCTTTATTGGTTAATCTTTTCAAAGAAGAAAAACCTCAAATTGCCCTAATGGGCGCTACTTCCATCGGTCGCGACTTAGGCCCTCGCGTTTCTTCTGCTCTGTTTAGTGGTCTGACTGCCGATTGTACCTCGCTCGAAATTGGAACTTACGAAGACAAAAAAGCAGGAAAAGTATATGAGAATCTTCTTTATCAGATTCGCCCGGCATTTGGAGGAAACATTGTTGCCACTATCGTGAATCCCGATTGTCGCCCTCAAATGGCAACCGTGCGCGAAGGTGTAATGAAAAAAGAAGTGCTTGACCCTAACTTTAAAGGCAAAACCCGCAAACTGGAAATTTCGAAATATGTGGCAGATACCGACTTTGTGATTGAAGTAATTGAACGTCACATGGAAAAATCGAAACTGAACATCAAAGGCGCTCCAATTATTGTTTCAGGCGGCTATGGAGTTGGCAGTGCAGAAAACTTCCAACTGCTTCACGAACTTGCAGCAACACTTGGAGGTGAAGTAGGTGCTTCCCGTGCTGCAGTAGATGCCGGTTTTGCAGAGCACGAACGCCAAATTGGTCAAACCGGAACAACCGTACGCCCCAAATTATATATTGCCTGCGGTATTTCCGGACAAATCCAACATATTGCCGGTATGCAGGAAAGCGCTATGATCATAGCTATCAACAGCGATCCCAAAGCACCTATCAACGCAATTGCCGATTATGTTATAACCGGAACAGTTGAAGAAGTGCTTCCAAAAATGATTAAATACTATAAAAAGAACAGTAAATAGTTTATAGTAGATAGTAGGTAGTTTATAGCCATTAAAGGAACTGTGTTTGATAAGTAAGAAAAACCAGTTCGTAAAAAACTATAAACACAAAAACTACTAACTATAAACTTCAAACTATAAACTATACAGATATGAATTTTTTCAACGACAATCCTGCCATAAAGTTTCAGCTTTCGCATCCGTTGATGCAGAAAATAGTTGCCCTCAAGGAGCGCAATTTTGCTGAAAAAGACAAATATGATTATGCATCACGAGACTTTGAAGATGCAATTGACAACTACAAAAAAGTTCTTGAAATTATCGGGGAAATTTGCGGTGACATTATTGCTCCGAATGCCGAAAGTGTAGACCATGATGGCCCCGAGGTAATTAATAGCCGCGTAAAATATGCCCGCGGGACTCAGGAAAACCACGATGCGCTGGCTCAGGCCGGTGTATATGGTATCACTTTACCACGCCAGTACGGGGGATTAAACTTCCCAATGGTAGCTTACGTAATGTCTGGTGAAATGGTGTCTAGAGCCGATGCCGGATTTGCCAATATATGGGGACTTCAGGACTGCGCCGAAACTATTTCGGAATTTGCTTCGGAAGAAATTAAAGCCGAATTCCTGCCTCGCGTAACACAGGGCGCTACATGCTCTATGGACTTGACCGAACCCGATGCAGGATCCGACTTACAAGCGGTACAGTTGAAAGCAACTTACAACGAGAAAGACGGCATGTGGTATCTGAACGGGGTAAAACGTTTTATCACCAATGGGGATGCACAGATAAAACTGGTATTGGCCCGTTCGGAAGAAGGAACTTCAGATGGCCGTGGGTTATCATACTTTGTTGCCGACAACAAACACGACAATACTGTATTGGTACGTCGTATTGAAAACAAACTGGGCATCAAAGGTTCTCCAACCTGCGAATTAGTATTCAACAACACCCCAGCCAAACTGGTAGGCACACGCCGAATGGGGTTGATTAAATACGTTATGTCATTGATGAACGGTGCCCGTCTGGGCATTGGTGCACAATCGGTAGGGCTTTCAGCATCTGCCTACAACGAAGCACTGGCTTATGCCCGTGATCGCAAGCAATTTGGGAAAGCCATTATCGAATTCCCTGCAGTATTTGAAATGGTATCGCTCATTAAAGCTAAACTTGATGCATCGCGCGCCCTGCTTTACGAAACTACCCGCTTCGTAGATATTTACAAAGCTTATGAAGCCATTGAAAGCGAACGTAAACTGGAACCGGAAGAAAAAGCTGAATATAAAGAATACCTGAAACTGGCCGACGCATTGACACCAATGCTGAAAATGTTTTCAAGCGAATATGCAAACCAAAATGCGTACGATTCTATTCAGGTGCACGGAGGTTCTGGTTTCATGAAAGACTATGCCTGCGAGCGCCATTACCGCGATGCCCGTATTATGACCATTTATGAAGGAACATCTCAATTACAGGTTGTAGCAGCTATCCGCCATGTAACCACTGGTAATTACCTAAAAATGATTCGCGACTACGACAATCAGCCAATCAACCCGGAATTTTCATCACTGCGCAAACGCTTACAGATTATGACTAATTTGTATGAGAATGCAGTAAACCGAGTGAACGACACAAAAAATCAGGAATATCTGGATTTCCAGGCACGTCGTTTAGTTGAAATGGCCGGACATATCATCATGGGATATTTATTAATCATTGATGCTACGCGTGACACTGAAGATCAATTCCGCAAATCAGCCGAAGTTTACCTGAATTTCGGAGAAGTGGAAGTGCGTCGACATGCTGCCTTTATCAAGAAATTTCAGGTTGAGGATGTAGACATATATAAAGTTCAATAGAATTCAAATCCGACAAATAAAAACGGTCGCCGAAAATTAAGTTTTGGCGACCGTTTTTTTAGTCATAATTCATATTAAATCCGCTTTATTCTTTAATCTAGTCGACTTACCAATTCAACTAACAACACTGATTTTAATCTTTTCTCCTTAAATATCCCACATACCTGCAAATATCTCCTTTATCAGAAATTCCTTCAAGTACAACCGAATAATCATTGGCTTTATCCGCTGTATAGAACTTCACATGCACTGTTCCGGTGCTATCGCTTACCAGTTTCGGATTCCAGTAAATGGTGGAACGCAAATCAGACTTTTTATCTAACCGAACACTATCTACTTCATATTTTGGGACGTAAAACTCAGCAGGCTTTTCGTAGCCTAGGGGTGTTACTTTTACCATACTTATGGGCGTTTCAGTTTTCCGTTCAACTCCCTTCTTAAGTGCAATAGCTATAACTCCACTTCCACCTCTCGACCCGAAAACAGCCGCACTAGCTCCTTTAAACAAGGATATTTCTTCAATATCATTGGAGTTCAAATAACTTATATCATCTACACTCATACATTCAATTCCATCAATCATAAACATTGGCATGGAAGCGCTTCCCCTGACCGAAACCTGATCGCCACTTACCAAAACACCAGGCATCATGGATAGGATTTGTAAAACACTCAATCCTTGAAACTGCTCCAGCTTTTCGGATGTCAGTTTTGCATCTTCCATTCCCGAATAGTAATAAGTCTCTTTCTTTTTTTCAACTTTAGCTGCCTTCACGGTTACCGCTCCTAAATCAACAACACGCATTCCGCCATCTGAAAAATACTTTTCTTTGCTATGCAGAAAATAGTCGTTCGGAACAGCTAAATCCTGTGCACAACGCAACGGAATAAAGGCATTCGATTTAGGAAATTCATCCTTATCGGGAATTAACTCTACATCTCCAAACGATTTTTCTTTCTTTGCTTTCATAATAAAAACCGTACTATCGGGAAACTCAATGCCATCAACCAGATACCGGCCCAAACTATCGGTTTGAGAAAGTCTTATAATCTGTCTTTGGGGAGATATAATGATTATACCACATTTTTTAGCTGGCTTATTCATTATATTCAGCACTTTACCAGACAAGAACTGTCCGGCCTCCATATAATAGGTTGGATCTTTTATTTTTCCTTTCACCACATCGGCTGTATTAAAGCGCTTCCAGCCCTGGGTCAGCATCAGGTTGTCCATTCTTTCCCTATCCATTGTCAGGCTATCGGTAAAATAACTTCCCGGATCTTCAATATAGCCTTTAATATCAGAGCCTAGCAATAAATATGTCATTATATTGTCACTTGAATTGTCTAGCCTTACAATTTTGCTGTCGGTCACACTCAGCGAATAATTTCCAACGCAGGGTTTCCCTGCCGCAGAAAGGATATTAAATGTCATGTCTACTAATTCACGTTTACCGTAAACCGGCTTGGCGCTTTCCATACGTATGACCGGCGGAGCTGAATTCCGAACAAAGTGAAGCCTTTCACAATATGTATTTCCCAATGTATCAATAACCGAAAGCGAAGTAACTCCCGGAGGAAGTAACGACTCCGACATTTGACCGGTAAGGTCATTCAAAGGCAAAGCGGCCAATAATCGACCCCGGGAATGAACCAGCATATAAAAAGCATCATTAGACATGTTGGTTGCATTCAGGACTTCATAAGACAACTTACCCCTGTTGTAAGCCAAATGCAGAGACACACCACGATTTTGTGGTTTCGGAAGGATGAATTTTTTCTCAATTCCTTTTGTTGATTTTACTATAGCATAATAGGTAATTCCCGAATCAATTTGAAGTGAGAATTTTCCCATTCCTTTGTAAAACGATGAAAAATCTACAATTTCTTCATTTTTATCAGAAAACACTTTCCCTGTTACATCAACGGAAAGACCATCACTCCCGATTGCCTTAAAAGCAACTGTCTGCAATTGGTTTGTCAGCAAGCTACCACTTTCGGGGAAAAACTGAACATCATAATCATAGCTGAATTCGGGCAGGAAGAAGCGGTTTTTATAACGGTTTCCGGGCTCGTTGATCGACACATCTATAATCCGAGTAGAATGAAAAGTAGTATCAACTGTCAGTTGCAGATTAATTATCCCATCTGCACTTGTAGTCAGACTACTTTTCTTATTCTGAGGATTATTCCAGTTCTGAAAAACATCAACTTTCACATTTGGAATCGGATTTTTATACGCATCGGTAAAGCTTATTGTAGCTGCAACTTTGCCATTAACATTAGTGCCATAACTAATGTTGCTTAACACATAATCATCTATCGGGTTTCCAATATAAATGTTCTTGGTAAAAAAGAAGTCAGCAGAAGCATTTTGCATCCAATATGTATAAGCACGAAGGGCATAATTGCCAGCATGGAGTTCGGGATTCAATTTCACATATCCGCTAAAACCAAGCGAATCTTTTTTGATTTTCACCCGGGTTACAACAGCATTAGACTTATCTATTAGCTCAACGTACAGGAACTGACTCAACGATTTTGGCAAATGTGTAGTAGCATTTACCACATACCCTTTGAACCAGATATTTTCACCTGCAGAATAATAAGGTTTATCCGTCTGCAAATAGACTTTTTCATGTCGCTCGACAGTCCATTGCCTCGAAAAGTTGGTGGCAATTTTTATTACCTGAACCGGCGAAGAACCACCGGCTGAATAAATATAAACGGAAAAGGAGAGAAAGAATACAAAAAGGGACAGTTTAAAGGAGTTTCTCATGCGTTGAATATATTTTTATTAAGGCTACCCAAAACCTGTTTGGGTAGAACTGGACAGATTTCACAAGTCAATGCTACTTTGACGTTATAATTAATTTGCAAATATAACTATTTAACCAAAAGAACATGCCTTTTCCGTACATTTTTATAAAAAAATCTTCGGCACGTTGGCATTTGTCATATTGAATTTCAGATATGACCATTTTTCTAACAAATAGTTTAAAAACAAAAAATAAAAGTCCGGCGAAATAACTCGACGAATCCTTAAATATATTTTTCAGAATGCTATATTACAAAATACCACCATCAAATTATACTCTACACAATTGATATACATGCCTGACTCAGCACATACAGATTTATTAAGCTAACCAAAAATATAAATATCGCTCATTTTTTTTAGAAATACAGATGTAAAAAAGCCTGTCGAAATAAATCGGCAGGCTTTTAAAAATACGACAAAAGTCAAAATAGTATATACTAGATTACTTTTACATTCACGGCGTTCAAACCTTTTTTGCCTTCTTTCAGGTCGAATTCTACAGTATCGCCTTCGCGAATTTGATCAATTAACCCAGAAATGTGTACAAAATGTTCTTTTTTTGAACCTTCTTCGCTGATAAATCCAAACCCTTTGGACTCATTGAAGAATTTTACTGTTCCTTTACTCATTGTTGATATTTATTATTTTAATGTCCGGCAAAGATAATGGTATATTATTACAAATCACTGTTTTTCTGAAAAATATATTGCAAATCAGTAATTTTTTTCAACTTTTATTCCAAATCACATTAAAATACCTTTAATTAATTTCAGGCGACATCAAATTGCTTTCAACTTTTGGCGCGCAATAGCAACCACCATTTTACGTGGTGCAAACCGAACCGACTGAGCCATAAGTGAATTCATAAAACCATGAACAACTACCGTTTTACCACTTTTCATTGATTTATATCCAAATTCAGCAACTTCTTTTGCCGAAGCAATTCCGTTACCCTTAAACAAGTTACTACTATCGAGTGAGGCTGCATCTTTAAACCCGGTTTCTGTAGCTCCTGGACACAGAGCCGTAACTCTCACACCAGTTCCATCCAGCTCATTAGCGATAGCTTCTGAAAAACTCAACACAAAAGCTTTAGTAGCAAAGTAAACCGACATGGTTGGCCCCGGCTGAAAAGCGGCTGTGGAAGCCACATTCAAAATCCGTCCGTATTTATTGGCAACCATTGCGGGCAAAAACAAACGGGTAAGATAGGTCAAAGCAGTAATATTTAAATTAATCATCTGCAATTGCTTTTCCCAATCAGATTCCACAAAGTCGCCAAAATCTCCAAATCCTGCATTATTTATCAGGTAATCAATTCTGATTTTTTTGTCTGTAAGTTCATCAAAAATGGCTTTTGGAGCCGACTGTTCCGACAAATCTTTAGCAATCACATAAACCGAAACGTTATACTCATTTTGTAATTCAGCTTTCAGCGCTTCCATTTTATCTTTACTCCGCGCCACCAAGACCAAATTGCCACCCTTCGAGGCATGAATACGTGCAAACTCAGTACCCAATCCACTCGAAGCACCTGTTATTAAAGCTGTTTTCTTCATATTATTCCAAATGTTTTGCATTAAACAAATCTTCATCAAAGAAGTTCAACTACTCCTCAATCGGATTAGCTGGCGTTTTCAAAATCAATTGATAAAAAGCGGCATCCAACCATTTTCCAAATTTATAACCGGTTTCTTTCATCACACCACTCAACACAAAACCCTCATTTTCATGCAATTTAACACTCACTGTATTCGCTGCATCTATCACTCCTACCATCACATGATAGTCCTGTTCCTCTGCTTTTTTTATTATCTCGCGGAGCAACACTTTTCCTAATCCTCGCCCCCGCTTATCCGGACGAACGTAGACCGAATGTTCAACCGTATATTTATATGCCGGACGAACGCGGAACATACCGTATGTGGCAAAACCCAACAACGTATTATCATCGTCGAAAACTCCAACAATCGGGGAATTATGACTCTGTTTATCAGCATACCATGCGTTCATCGTTTCCATAGTACGGATTTTATAGTCGTACAATGCTGTGGAATTAAGAATAGCATCATTAAAAATATCAAGGATTTCCGGCAGTTGCTCTTCCGTACAAGGTTTTATTTGAAATTCCATAAATTCGTAATTTTATTAGACATGTAAAAAATTCTTTGTATAAATAACCCTATTTTATCAGCCATCGGCTTTATTAATTACCTTATGCGCTTTTCGGCGCTTGATAGTTCGTTTTTGATATTCGTGGGAAAGCACACTCACATTTCCATCAACTTCCAATATGGCCAAATCTACATCTTTCACGGAAGCCACTCCATGTTCGCGGACGGCTTCCATCAATTCGTCCTCAGTAATTTTAGCCTTTTTCAAATGCGACTCCAGTACTTTCCCATTATAGATCAGCATAATGGCTTCTCCTTCAACCATTTTATCAAATTTCGGGAAACGATATTGCAGGTATTTAAACACATAATTTACTGCGAATAAAGTCGTTGCAGCAACCAATCCACCTGACAGAGTCGAATCCGGACCTACCATTGCATTCTGTACAGCATTGCTGATAAGCAGGATAAAAACCATATCTACTACCGAAAGTTGCGCCAGCTCCTTTTTGCCAAACAACCGGATAGCCACAACAATAAAAATATAAATGACCAACGTACTGAAAATGATTCTTACGTAATTGTTCGAAAGTAATTCATTCATAAACATCATTTTTATTTATTTAATTCTATGCGCACATAAACAGGCAAATTACCAAGCACATCCCGCTCAATTTTAAAGCTATTTTTAAATTCAGAGTGCATCAGTATTTCTTCAAATTCGCTCAACGAATAAGTCATTCGCAATTGTTTCTTTAAAAACAATGGTGACAATATGCGGCGTATCAAGCCTGAGTCTTGTAAATTATTTTGCAAATTAATACGCACCATATCCGGATCGTAATCAGTGGTGGTTTCAAATACAAAAGCAGTTCTACCCGGTTTTAAGACACGAAAAATCTCATTCAGTCCTTCTACCGGATTGTCCCAGTTATAAAAACTACCGGAGCTAACCACGCAGTCAAAAAAATTATCAGGATAATCGGTCTTCACAATATTGCCTACCCGCAAATCAACATAAGTCCCAAGTTTTTTCCGCGCAATTTTTATCATTGCAGCCGAAATATCAAGACCATGCAATTCCAGTTGTGGAATTTGATTTTTTATTTCCGGCAATAATCGCCCGGGTCCCGTTCCAACATCCAACAACCGACCTTCACGCAGAGTGCCACCGATAATTTTTGAAATCTTTGTAAAAGAGTTATTTACACCTCTATTATTTGTAAGCTTATCATACAAACGGGCTGCAAATAACGGCATATTTACATATTGTTTTTCTCCGCGGGTTTTCATGTTTTGAATTTAGAAATCAATACATTCAGTCGACTGCAATTCTATTTATTATCCAACGAGTTTTGCTTTACACTTTTCCCCTCAACATAAGTTTTAAAATTTGCCCCATCAGCCGACATTTCAAACTTAACATTCACCGTATTTGCATTAACCAATGTATATGTCAGTCTGAAAACAGGTTTAACCGGAGTTTTCTCACTCAAAAATACAATTGAATTCTCAGTAAATTGTACCGAGTAGTTAATAACATGATTCTCATTGTCGAAATAAACAGCTTTGTCTGGCAATCCGGCTTCATTTCGGTAAATTATCATTAAATCTGTATGCATTATTGCCGCCCGGTTGTTTGCTGCCGGATAACTGGCAGATGCTTTTCTTATTAAAACAGCATTATCCAACCCAAATTCAAACGTAAATTTTCCGTTACCTTGTCCGGGTTGTCCCTGACCTTCACCCGCCCAATCACCAATCAGCCACTCCCACTTAACCCAGCTTTTGTCTCTTTCCTGGCCACACAAAGAAGTCACTGATAAAATCAAATATAAAAATAAAGCCGCTTTTACATTTTTCATTTCTGCTAGTTTCTTAAATTTACCAATATGAGATTCTGCCTCACATCACAAATAATTGTTAAGCAAAAATACATATTTTTAATCAGATTCGACCTTACATAAAAAAATAAAAGTAATTTCATTGAGTAAGCTAACAAATACAACTTTTAATTACTAATTTTGAAGAGCAATTATTTACTGAAAATTACATGAAGAAACTTGTTGTACTCACCGGAGCCGGGATGAGCGCCGAAAGCGGTATAAGCACCTTCCGGGATTCGGGCGGCCTGTGGGAAAAATATAAAATTGATGATGTGGCCACTCCTAATGCGTGGCGAAGAAATCCGGCTTTGGTACTTGACTTTTACAACCAGCGTCGCAAACAACTATTCTCCGTCGAGCCCAATGCCGGCCATATCAGTTTAGCAAAACTCGAAAAAGATTTTGATGTACATATAATCACTCAAAATGTAGACAATCTGCACGAGCGTGCAGGAAGCGCCAACGTCCTGCATCTCCACGGCGAACTAATGAAAGTGCGTTCAACCGGTCCGGGCGAAAAAGTTTTCGAAGTATCTCCCGATAAAATTGAAATCAACCCCGGGGACAAATGTCCTGAAGGCTTTCAACTACGACCACACATTGTGTGGTTTGGCGAAGCTGTTCCGGAAATCGAAAACGCAATCCGAATAACAGAGCAAGCAGATATTTTTCTGATAATAGGGACTTCGTTAAACGTCTATCCGGCAGCAGGTTTGTTAAACTACGTAAAAGCCGGTAGCCCCATTTATCTGATTGATCCGAATGAAATTCAGCAATTACCCATTCATATCAACGTTATTCCCAAAGGTGCAAGCGAAGGAATGGAAGATTTTTTAAAACTTATCCAAACGATACAATAAACAAAAATTCAATTCAAAATGAAGAAAATATCAAATATCATATATACTGCATTAATAATACTGGCTTTTATTAGTTGTAAAAACACAACCCAACCAAACGAGAACAAAACTACAGCCAATCAAACTGAAATAAAGAAAGACAGCACAGCTACTAAACCCCAAGCAAATACTGCTGCCGAAATTTATGCAAAACACCAGATTCCTGTCTTGTGCTATCACCGCATATCCGATGGTAACAAAGGCGACTATACGGTAAGTCCGGCAACTTTTGCTGCCCATGTGAAAGTTTTAGCCGACAGTGGATATCATTCAATTTCGCCTTCTCAATTATACGATTATCTGGTCTACAATAAGACTTTGCCTGAAAAACCTTTTATCATAACCTTCGACGATTCAAGGGAAGAACATTTCAGCATTGCGGCACCCACATTGGAGAAGTATGGATTCAGAGGTGCTTTTTTCATAATGACCATTACGTACAACAAGAAGAATTACATGACCACAGACCAAATTGCACAACTGGCTAAAAATGGACATACCATTGGACTTCATAGCTGGGATCACACCATGGTCACAAAATATAACGACAGTACCGATTGGCAAAAACAAGTGGTGGCTCCGAAAAAGAAATTAGAAAGTATTACCGGCAAACCAGTTGAATTTTGGGCCCATCCCAATGGAGTATACAACCACCAAAGCATTGTGGAACTTAATAAATATATAAAACTTTCTTTTTCGCTTGCCACCAAACGGGATTCGCTTCTGCCATTACAATGCGTGCGCCGGATCATTGTTCCAGAATGCTCGACCCAAGGGCTTTTAAAATCAATGCACAAATCATTCAGTAAATAAAACAGCATTAGATAGTTACAAAACATTTACATCATTTTTCAATTCTATAATTCTTTAATCAATATAACTTATGAGAAAATACATCGTTCCTTTGGCCTTATTACTTGCGATCGCTTTTAGCGCCTGCGATCGCAAAAAAGAGTCACAATCGCCGACAAAAGCAGGTAAAGAAATTTCAACACAAAAAGAGCAAGTGAAGATCATACCAACCGATACACTTGCCTATCAAAACAAATTAAAATTTCTGGCCAATGGTGACACTACCGGTCGCTGGCCAAATCATCTCAATGCCTATCCGTTAGATGGCGCCATTCTGCCTTTCAAAAGAATTGTGGCTTATTATGGCAATCTCTATTCAAAAAAGATGGGTGTTTTAGGGGAATATCCACCTAAAGAATTGTGGAAAAAACTCAACGCCGAAGTCAAAGCATGGGAAAAAGCAGACACAGCCACTCCGGTTCAACCCGCTATACATTATATAGCCGTGGTTGCCGCCGGTAGTCCGGGTAAAGATGGCAAATACCGCACCCGCATGCCTTTTCATCAAATAGACTCAGCACTTGCCATTGCCAAAATGGGAAACGCTATCGTATTTTTGGACATACAAGTAGCACAAAGCTCCCTTCCTCAGGAAGTACCATTATTAGAAAAATACCTGAAATTGCCTCATGTACACCTTGGCATCGATCCCGAATTTTCAATGAAAGACGGACACAGACCCGGCACAAAGATCGGAACTATGGATGCAACCGATGTGAACTATTGTTCAAACTATCTGGCCAAATTGGTAAAAGATAACAACCTGCCTCCAAAAATTCTTATCGTACACCGTTTTACACAGGGAATGATTAGAAACTACAAAAATATCACTCTCCATCCGGAGGTACAAATTGTAATGAATATGGATGGTTGGGGTGAACCCGTTCTAAAGCGTAGCACATACAAACTATACATTTACAAAGAACCGGTACAATTCACAGGGTTCAAGTTATTTTATAAAAACGACCTGAAAAAAGCTCCCAATAAAATGCTTACGCCAACCGAACTGCTGGCATTAAAGCCACAACCCATTTATATTCAATATCAATAAGCAGTCACAGGAGTTACATAAGTCCTATCAAATAAAAGCCGCAGACAAGCACAAAGTAGTCTGTGGCTTTTTTTATTGCAGCAAAACATGCTATTTTATCACCTTATAAAAAAAACGGAATATTGCATTGCTATTTAAAAATCATTCTCTATCTTTGCAGTCCCAAAACAAAAACAAAAATAAACCTATTAAATAATTAATAATTATGATCGTAGTTCCAGTAAAAGAAGGCGAAAACATTGAGAGAGCATTAAAAAAATTCAAACGCAAATTCGAAAAAACAGGTGTTGTTAAAGAATTACGCCGTCGTCAATGTTTCGACAAACCTTCTGTAGTAAATCGTGAAGAAAAAATGCACGCGATTTACGTTCAAAAAATGCAATTAGGCGAAGAATAGTAAATAAAACTTGACGGAAAACTTGTTTTCCTGATTTTTTTACTTTATTTTCGTTGCAGATTTGAACACACGGTTATGATAAACGAATTTCTGCAATATCTACAGTATGAGAAGAACTACTCTTCTCATACTGTTTTGTCGTATCATACCGACCTAATTCAGTTTTGCAATTTTCTGGAAACAGAACCCACTCTCTTCACTCCAAATTCCATCAAGGCTGAACAAGTCCAAAATTGGATCATTCACCTAATGTCAGCCCAGATTTCAGCTCGCACATTATCCAGAAAAATATCTACTCTCAAATCATTTTGGCATTTCTTACTCAAACGCGGATACACAACAACAAACCCAACGTTAAAAATCGTTTTACCCAAAACAAAAAAAACACTTCCTGCGTTTTTTAAACAAAGTGAGATAGATAAAGCGCTCGACAACTCTTTAAAACCTGATAATTTTGAAGAAACACGAAATAGTTTAATCATTAAAGTTTTTTATGTGACCGGAATACGACTTTCCGAACTAATCAACACAAAAGACGAAGACATAGATTCAACCAACGCAAGTATCAGGGTCATCGGAAAACGAAACAAACAGCGCATTATCCCAATCAGTCAATCACTATGCAAAGATATAGAGCGCTATATTGAGCTACGGAATGAATCCATAAGCAAAATCGAACCATATTTGTTCGTCCGGAGCAACGGAAAAAAAATTTACCCGAAAATGCTGTACAATATCATTCACAACAGCATGTCGGTAGTAAGCAACTTACACAAGCGAAGTCCGCATGTGCTTCGTCACACTTTTGCCACCAGTATGTTGAACGGCGGAGCCGACATTAACGCCGTAAAAGAACTACTCGGACACAGCAACCTGGCAGCAACACAAGTGTACACACACACGAGCTTCGAAGAACTACATAATATATATAAACAAGCTCATCCACGAGCTAAATAAAAAAGGAGGCAATTATGAAACTAAGGATTCAATCCATCAACTTTGATGCTACATCTACTTTAGAATCTTATATCAACAAAAAACTGTTGAAACTGGAAAAGAATTTTGACGAAATACAGAATGTTGACGTATATTTAAAGGTAGTAAAACCCGAATCAGCCACCAACAAGGAGGCAGAAATTAAGGTTTCCATCCCAAATGTCGATTTTTTCGCATCAAAAACATGTGATTCTTTCGAAGAGGCTGCAGACCTAACTATCGATGCCATAGACAGACAGATCAGAAAACACAAAGAAAAAATCAGTAAAAAATAAAATATTGTAGGAAATGTTTTGTAATCCGAAATATTTCCGTACATTTGCAAGCCGTTTGAACCACAGTATTCAAACGGCTTTTTAAACGCCTTAAACGCTATAAATTAGCCTATTGCCTCTTTAGCTCAGTTGGCCAGAGCACGTGATTTGTAATCTCGGGGTCGTTGGTTCGAATCCGACAAGAGGCTCAACGTTCTTTAATACAATGCATCGCACATGTAAATGGGCAGTTACCAAAGTGGCCAACTGGGGCTGACTGTAACTCAGCTGTCTTTCGACTTCGGAGGTTCGAATCCTTCACTGCCCACAAACAATTTGCAATTTCACAATTTCACATCAACGATTGAAATGAAACAAACTCAAACCAATCGCAGATAGAAATAATTAAGTCGCAAATAAAATTGCGGAAGTAGCTCAGTCGATAGAGCATTAGCCTTCCAAGCTGAGGGTCGCGGGTTTGAGTCCCGTCTTCCGCTCTTTAAAAAAGAGTGAACGACAAATATGCGATGTAGCTCTTTTTTTTATTGCTGTTGTAGCTCAGGGGTAGAGCACTTCCTTGGTAAGGAAGAGGTCGCGGGTTCAAGTCCCATCAACAGCTCAACTTTGTGAGCTTTTATAAAACAAATAAATTAATTATTAAATAATCTTTGAGTTATGGCAAAAGAAAAATTTGACAGGTCAAAACCCCACGTTAACGTAGGTACTATCGGACACGTTGACCACGGTAAAACTACCTTGACCGCTGCAATTACTACTGTACTTGCAAAAAAAGGACTTTCTGAATTGCGTTCATTCGATTCAATCGATAATGCACCTGAAGAAAAAGAACGTGGTATTACAATCAACACTGCACACGTAGAATACCAAACAGCTAATCGTCACTATGCACACGTTGACTGTCCGGGTCACGCTGACTACGTTAAGAACATGGTTACGGGTGCTGCTCAAATGGACGGTGCTATCATTGTAGTTGCTGCAACTGATGGTCCTATGCCACAAACACGCGAACACATCCTTTTGGCTCGTCAGGTAAACGTACCACGTATTGTTGTTTTCATGAACAAATGTGATATGGTTGATGACGAAGAGATGTTGGAATTAGTAGAAATGGAAATGCGTGAATTGCTTTCATTCTATGATTTCGATGGCGACAATACTCCTATTATCCGTGGTTCTGCACTTGGTGCATTGAACGGTGTTCCAGAATGGGAAGAAAAAGTAATGGAATTGATGAACGCTGTTGACACTTGGATTGAATTGCCTCCACGTGCAGTTGACAAACCATTCTTGATGCCAGTTGAAGATGTATTCTCTATCACAGGTCGTGGTACAGTTGCTACAGGTCGTATCGAAACAGGTATTATCAAAACAGGTGAAGAAGTTCAGATTATCGGTTTGGGCCAACAAGCTAAAAAATCAGTTGTTACAGGAGTAGAAATGTTCCGTAAAATTCTTGACGAAGGTCAGGCTGGTGACAACGTAGGTTTGTTGCTTCGTGGTATCGACAAAGAAGAAATTAAACGTGGTATGGTTATTACTCACCCGGGAAAAGTAACACCTCACACTACTTTCAAAGCAGCTGCTTATATCCTGAAGAAAGAAGAAGGTGGTCGCCACACTCCATTCCACAACCGCTACCGTCCACAGTTCTATATCCGTACATTGGACGTAACTGGTGAAATCACTTTGCCAGAAGGAACTGAAATGGTTATGCCAGGTGATAACTTAGAGTTAACTGTAACTTTGATCTATCCAGTAGCTTGTAACGTAGGTTTACGTTTCGCTATCCGTGAAGGTGGTCGTACAGTAGGTTCAGGACAAATCACAGAACTTCTTGACTAATACTGTCTCTCTCCCAACCTCCCAAGAGGTGAGTAATAAGATGGAGAGGTAATTTAAGAAGTTTTTCCAAAATAAAAAGCCGTTTCTCAGAAAACGGGAAACGGCTTAATACACGGGCGTAGCTCAGTTGGTAGAGCACTGGTCTCCAAAACCAGGTGTCGGGAGTTCGAGCCTCTCTGCCCGTGCAAATTCTATTTATAATATGAAGATAATTAACTATATCAAAGAGTCTTATTCAGAACTTGTTCAGAAGGTATCTTGGCCATCAGGCAAAGAACTTACTAACAGTGCAGTAGTGGTATTGATTGCTTCCATCATTCTTGCATTATTAGTTTGGCTCATGGATCTGGGTTTTGAACATATCATGAAATTTATTTACGGACAGCTGTCTTAATTTAATCAATGGAGGTCAACAAAGTGTCTGAGTCAGCAAGTTTAAAATGGTACGTTTTGCGTGCTATTAGTGGAAAAGAGAACAAGGTAAAAGAATATATTGATGCAGAAATCAAAAATTCGGATCTTGGTCAATATGTTGCTCAGGTATTAATCCCTACTGAGAAAGTTTACCAGATCCGTAACGGCAAGAAAATTACAAAAGAACGTAGTTGCATGCCGGGATATATTCTGATAGAAGCAAATTTGATTGGTGAAATTCCCCATCGTCTTCGCAATACTCCCAACGTTATTGGTTTCCTTGGTGAAAAAAATAATGTTCCTACCCCTATTCGTCCTTCGGAAGTGAACAGGATTTTAGGAACTGTGGACGAATTGCAGGAAACGGCAGAAGAAATGATAACCCCTTTCTATGTCGGCGAAAACGTGAAAGTAATCTTCGGACCTTTCAGCGGATTCAGCGGTTTGATTGAGGAAGTAAACACCGAGAAAAAGAAACTCAAAGTTATGGTTATGATTTTCGGCCGGAAAACTCCGCTGGAACTCGCTTTTACACAAGTAGAAAAGGAATAGTTGGTTCCTGTTACAAATCGACAATTCCACTTTAACAACAAAAATCAAAATTATTATGGCTAAAGAGATTGCTGGACTTATTAAATTACAGATTAAAGGAGGTGCGGCAAACCCATCTCCCCCGGTAGGACCTGCATTAGGTTCTAAAGGGATCAATATTATGGAGTTTTGCAAACAATTTAATGCCAGAACCCAAGACAAACCGGGCAAAATTTTACCGGCAGTCATCACCTATTATACTGACAAATCATTCGACTTTGTTGTAAAAACTCCTCCGGTAGCTATCCAGTTGATGGAAGTAGCTAAACTGAAAGGTGGATCGGCAGAGCCAAACCGTAAAAAAGTGGCTGAAATTACCTGGGAACAGGTTCAGGCAATTGCTACGGACAAAATGGTCGATTTGAATTGTTTCGAATTAGAGGCAGCTATGAAAATGGTAGCCGGTACAGCTAGAAGTATGGGTATTACCGTAAAAGGTACATTTCCAAGTAAAAACTAATTAACACTTCAATTAAAATGAGTAAACTGACAAAAAATCAAAGGTTAGCTTTAGAAAAAATTGAAGCAGGAAAAGCCTATTCTCTAAAAGAAGCAGTTGCTTTGGTAAAAGAAATTACCAATTCAAAGTTTGATGCTTCTGTAGATATCGATGTACGCCTAGGTGTTGACCCACGTAAAGCCAACCAGATGGTACGCGGCGTTGTGTCGTTGCCAAACGGAACCGGAAAACAAGTAAAGGTTCTTGCATTATGTACTCCCGACCAGGAAGCAGCGGCTAAAGAAGCCGGAGCTGACTATGTTGGTCTCGATGAATATATCGAAAAAATCAAAGGTGGTTGGACAGATGTTGATGTTATCATCACTATGCCTGCTATCATGGGTAAATTGGGTGCTTTAGGTCGTGTTTTAGGTCCTCGTGGCTTAATGCCAAACCCTAAGAGCGGTACGGTAACCAACGAAGTTGGTAAAGCTGTAAAAGAAGTAAAACAAGGAAAAATCGACTTTAAGGTTGATAAATATGGTATAGTACACACTTCAGTAGGAAAAGTATCTTTTACTCCTGAACAGTTGGTGGAAAATGCCAAAGAATTTGTTTCTACTTTGATGAAACTGAAACCCACAGCCGCTAAAGGTACTTATGTAAAGAGCATTTATCTTTCAAGCACAATGAGTATGGGTATTAAGATTGAACCCAAATCAATTGAAGAATAAAATTAAACGTTTATGAAAAAGGAAGATAAAAGCACTATTATAAAACAACTTGAGTCTACTATCAATGAGTATGCTCACTTCTATTTAACTGACATAGGTGGCCTTAACGCTGCTCAAACCAGTGAATTGAGAAGAGTATGTTACAAAGAAAATGTAAAACTTGTTGTTGTAAAAAACACTTTGCTCCAAAAAGCACTTGATAACTCTGCAGTAGATTTCAGTGAACTTTATGGTACGCTCAAAGGTGAAACATCATTGATGCTTTCAAACACAGCTAATGTGCCTGCTAAGCTTATCAGTGACTTCAGCAAACAAAAAAGCAACAAACTTAAGAAACCTATTCTTAAAGCTGCTTATGTTGAAGAAAGCTTCTACATTGGCGAAAACAACCTGGAGGCTTTGATCCACGTGAAGAGCAAAAACGAACTTATTGCCGATGTTATTGCCTTGTTGCAATCGCCTGCTAAGAACGTTGTGTCCGCACTCCAATCAGGAGGTACTACTATCCACGGCGTGTTGAAAACATTGTCGGAAAGATAAATTTCATCGTAAAAACAAAAAAAAATAAATACATAAAAAATAAATAAAATGGCAGATTTGAAAGCTTTTGCAGAACAATTGGTTAACTTAACAGTTAAAGAAGTAAACGAGTTAGCTACAATTTTGAAAGATGAGTATGGTATTGAACCAGCTGCTGCAGCTGTTGCTGTTGCTGCAGGTCCTGCTGCTGCTGCTGAAGTAGTAGAAGAAAAAACATCTTTCGATGTAGTATTGAAAGCAGCCGGTGCTAATAAATTAGCGATCGTTAAATTAGTAAAAGAATTGACAGGTCTTGGCTTGAAAGAAGCTAAAGACATGGTAGATGCTGCTCCTTCAGTAATTAAAGAAGGTGCATCTAAAGACGAAGCTGAAGCCTTGAAAAAAGCATTGACAGAAGGCGGAGCTGAAGTTGAACTTAAATAAAATTACCTGATAATCAGGCCTTCGGTTTAGATTCCTCCGAAACGGGGGATTCTAAACCTTTTTCTGTCTATAAAATAATTGAGTTCACCGCACCCAAATAACCTCTTTGAAAATGTCGTCATTAACAAAAAATCAAAGAATAAATTTTGCTTCCATTAAAAATCAGTTAGACTATCCTGATTTCTTGGAGGTACAATTAAAATCTTTCCAGGACTTTTTTCAGATGGACACCGCTCCTGAAAAAAGAAAATCAGAAGGTTTGTATAAGGTTTTTTCCGAAAACTTTCCTATTGCTGATACCCGAAATAATTTCATCCTCGAATTTCTCGATTACTACGTAGACCCTCCACGTTATTCGATTGATGAGTGTATAGAACGTGGCCTTACTTACAGTGTGCCACTTAAAGCCAAACTGAAACTATATTGTACCGATCCTGATCACGAAGATTTCGATACGGTAATCCAGGATGTGTATTTGGGACCGATCCCATATATGACAGCTAAAGGCACCTTTGTTATCAATGGTGCTGAACGTGTAATTGTATCACAGCTTCACCGTTCACCGGGTGTATTCTTCGGACAAAGCGTACACGCCAACGGAACAAAACTGTATTCTGCCCGTATTATCCCGTTCCGTGGATCATGGATTGAGTTTGCTACAGATATCAACAACGTGATGTACGCTTACATCGACCGTAAGAAAAAACTTCCTGTAACTACGCTGCTTCGTGCTATCGGTTTTGAAAGTGACAAAGACATTTTGGAAATTTTCAATCTTGCCGAAGAAGTAAAAGTAAGCAAGACCAGTTTGAAAAAAGCTGTAGGACAGAAATTAGCTGCCCGTGTTCTGAAAACATGGGTTGAAGATTTTGTTGATGAAGATACCGGTGAGGTAGTAACTATTGAACGTAATGAAGTTATTATAGACCGTGAGACAATTCTTGAAAACAATCATATTGATGATATCATCGAATCAGGAACTCAAACTATCCTGTTGCACAAAGCTGATGCCAATCAGAACGATTACGCAATAATTTACAACACACTTCAAAAAGACCCAAGTAACTCGGAAAAAGAAGCTGTATTGTATATTTACCGTCAATTACGTAATGCTGTACCTGCCGATGACTCTACAGCCCGCGAAGTAATTAACAACTTATTCTTCTCTGAAAAGCGTTATGATTTAGGTGATGTTGGTCGTTTCCGTATCAACCGGAAATTAAACCTGAACATCAGCCCTGATATTAAGGTTTTGACCAAAGAAGATATTATCGAGATTATCAAATACCTGATTGAATTGATCAATTCAAAAGCAGATGTTGATGATATTGACCACTTGAGTAACCGTCGCGTACGTACAGTAGGCGAACAATTATATAATCAATTCGGTGTAGGACTTTCGCGTATGGCTCGTACCATTCGTGAACGTATGAACGTTCGTGATAACGAGGTGTTCACCCCAATCGATTTGATCAATGCAAAAAGCATTTCTTCTGTAATCAACTCGTTCTTTGGAACAAATGCTCTTTCTCAATTTATGGATCAACAAAATCCATTGGCTGAGATAACTCACAAGCGTCGTATGTCTGCCCTCGGGCCTGGCGGTTTGTCGCGTGAACGTGCAGGTTTTGAGGTTCGTGACGTACACTACACCCACTACGGTCGTCTGTGTCCTATTGAAACCCCTGAAGGTCCAAACATTGGTTTGATTTCTTCTTTGTGTATTTATGCCAAAATTAATGAACTTGGCTTTATTGAAACTCCTTACCGCAAGGTAACTGACTCAGTAGTTGATATTTCAGAAAACGGAATTGAGTATTTTACTGCCGAAGAAGAAGAAGAACTTACCATTGCCCAAGGTAATGCTCCATTGAATGATGATGGAAGCTTTATCCGTACGAAGGTAAAATCGCGCAAAGGCGCAGATTTCCCTGTAGTTCCACCGGCTGAAGTTGATTTGATGGATGTTTCTCCATCACAGATTGCTTCTATCGCTGCTGCCCTGATTCCGTTCCTTGAACATGATGATGCGAACCGCGCGTTGATGGGATCGAACATGATGCGCCAGGCAGTGCCTTTGTTGCGCTGCGAAGCTCCGATTGTAGGAACCGGTATTGAAGCTCAATTGATTCAGGATTCACGTACCCAGGTTACTGCCGAGGGTGAAGGTGTCGTTGAGTTTGTTGATGCAACTTGTATTAAAATACGTTACGACCGCACCGAAGAAGAGGAATTTGTAAGCTTCGAGTCGGCCGTAAAAGAATATAAATTACCAAAATTCCAGAAAACCAACCAAAACACGACTATCGACTTACGTCCTATCGTGAAACGTGGCGACAGAGTTAGCAACGGTCAGATTATGACTGAAGGTTACGCTACCCAAAACGGTGAGTTGGCAATTGGTAAAAACCTGAAAGTGGCGTTCATGCCCTGGAAAGGATACAACTTTGAGGATGCGATTGTAATTAACGAACGTGTGGTACGTGAAGATATCTTTACGTCAATCCACGTGGTAGAACAATTGCTCGACGTTCGCGAAACCAAACGTGGTATTGAAGAATTTACAGCGGATATTCCAAACGTAAGTGAAGAGGCCACCAAAGATCTGGACGAAAACGGTATTATCCGTATCGGTGCACGCATCGAACCGGGCGATATCATTATTGGTAAAATTACTCCTAAAGGAGAATCAGATCCTTCGCCGGAAGAAAAACTGCTTCGCGCCATCTTTGGTGATAAAGCTGGTGATGTGAAAGATGCTTCATTGAAAGCAACACCATCATTGTCGGGTGTGGTTATCGGAAAACGTCTATTCTCTAAAGCTCAAAAGAACCGGAAATCTAAACTGGCTGATAAAGCTGTTCTTCCAAAACTGGATGAAGAATTTGAAAACCAGGCAGCTATTTTACGAAACACACTGGTTGAAAAACTGATTGTACTGCTGGGTGATAAAACATCGGCAGGTGTAAAAGATTTCTTAGGATCTGATATCATTTCACGAAACAGCAAGTTCACCATCGAACGTCTTCGTGAAATTGATTATGCAACCGTTCAATTAAGCAAATGGACTACTGATTCGCACAAAAACGAGCTGGTAAAACAGCTGATAATGAACTATCTGAGAAAATACAAAGAATTGGATGCTCAGATTAAACGTCAAAAATTCAATATCACTATCGGCGACGAGCTACCAAACGGTATTGTGCAAATAGCAAAAGTTTATATAGCCAAAAAGCGTAAAATCCGTGTGGGTGATAAAATGGCCGGACGCCACGGTAACAAGGGTATCGTATCTCGTATCGTTCGTCAGGAAGATATGCCGTTCCTTGAAGACGGAACTCCGGTGGATATTGTACTGAACCCGCTTGGGGTACCTTCGCGTATGAACCTTGGACAGATTTTCGAAACTGTACTTGGTTGGGCCGGAAAAGAATTGGGTCTGCGTTTCGCAACTCCGATCTTTGATGGTGCAAGCCTCGATGATTTGAATGCATGGACTGATAAAGCCGGTGTACCAAATTACGGTAAAACCCACTTGTACGATGGAGGAACAGGCGAGCGCTTCGACCAGACTGCTACGGTAGGGGTTATTTATATGTTGAAACTAGGTCACATGGTTGAAGATAAAATGCACGCTCGTTCTATCGGACCGTACTCACTTATTACTCAACAGCCTCTTGGTGGTAAAGCACAATTCGGGGGTCAACGTTTCGGAGAAATGGAGGTTTGGGCACTCGAAGCATTTGGTGCTGCTCATATTTTGCAGGAAATTTTGACTGTAAAATCGGATGACGTAATGGGACGTGCCCGCACTTACGAAGCGATTGTGAAAGGTGATCCTATGCCTACTCCGGGAATTCCGGAATCGCTCAACGTATTGTTGCACGAACTTCGCGGATTAGGTCTGAGCATCAATCTGGACTAAAATAGATTAACCGTTGGTTTATATCCGGCTTAGAACCCGGGTATAAACTTTCGCTTATTAATTGGTCTCAGATTGAATTTTCAAAAACAGTAAATCTTACAACTCTTTATAAAACAGAGATATGGCTTTTAAAAATGATAATAAGGTAAAGAGTAATTTTAATAAAATCTCGATCGGTTTAGCATCGCCCGAAGAAATATTAAAATTATCTAGTGGTGAGGTTCTCAAACCGGAAACCATTAATTATCGTACCTACAAACCCGAACGTGATGGTCTGTTCTGCGAACGCATTTTTGGTCCTACAAAAGACTTCGAATGTCATTGCGGTAAATACAAACGTATCCGTTACAAGGGCATAGTCTGCGACCGTTGCGGGGTAGAAGTGACCGAGAAAAAAGTTCGTCGTGAACGCATGGGACATATCCAGCTGGTAGTTCCGGTGGCTCACATCTGGTATTTCCGTTCATTGCCAAACAAAATTGGTTACCTGCTCGGAATGCCGACAAAAAAACTGGACTCAATTATATATTACGAAAAATATGTTATTATCCAGGGAGGTATT
Source organism: uncultured Paludibacter sp. (assembly GCA_964433885.1). GTDB lineage: Bacteria > Bacteroidota > Bacteroidia > Bacteroidales > Paludibacteraceae > Paludibacter. The sequence continues at coordinate 228,610 of CAYSTC010000001.1, forward strand.
CTTGAAAATGGAGAGAATATTGTTGCCGGTGAACTGTTGTCGGAAGATGAGTATTTAGATATCATGGAAACTCTTCCACGCGAAAACCAACTGCTGGAAGATACAGACCCTAATAAGTTTATTGCTAAAATGGGGGCTGAAGCTATCTATGACATGCTAAGTCGTTTGGACTTGGATGCATTGTCGTACGAACTACGCCACAAAGCAAACACCGATACTTCACAACAACGGAAAAACGAAGCATTGAAACGTCTGCAAATTGTGGAATCGTTCCGTGCTTCTAAAATGCGTAACAAACCAGAATGGATGATTGTAAAAATCGTTCCTGTAATTCCACCTGAATTGCGTCCGTTGGTTCCGCTGGATGGTGGCCGTTTCGCAACTTCCGATTTGAACGACTTATATCGTCGTGTTATTATTCGTAACAATCGTCTGAAACGTTTGATCGAAATCAAAGCACCGGAAGTAATTCTACGTAACGAAAAACGTATGCTTCAGGAAGCTGTTGACTCGTTGTTTGACAACTCACGTAAATCAAGCGCAGTTAAAACAGACGCTAACCGACCATTAAAATCACTTTCCGATTCGTTGAAAGGTAAACAGGGACGTTTCCGTCAGAACCTGTTGGGTAAACGTGTGGATTATTCGGCTCGTTCGGTAATCGTCGTTGGTCCTGAATTGAAAATGCACGAGTGCGGTATCCCTAAAGACATGGCTGCCGAACTATATAAACCGTTTGTGATCCGTAAACTTATTGAGCGCGGAATCGTAAAAACGGTAAAATCAGCGAAGAAAATCGTTGATCGCAAAGACCCGGTAATTTGGGACATTTTAGAGTACGTGATGAAAGGACATCCCGTATTACTAAACCGTGCTCCGACTCTGCACCGGTTAGGTATCCAGGCTTTCCAACCAAAAATGATCGAAGGAAAGGCTATTCAGCTTCATCCACTGTCATGTACGGCTTTCAACGCCGACTTTGACGGTGACCAGATGGCGGTTCACCTTCCACTTGGAAACGAAGCAATTCTGGAAGCTCAAATGTTGATGTTAGGTTCGCACAATATCCTTAACCCTGCCAATGGTGCACCTATTACCGTACCATCGCAGGACATGGTTCTTGGTTTGTATTACATTACCAAACCGCGTCCGGGAGCATTGGGTGAAGGCTTGATTTTCTATTCTCCGGAAGAAGCTGAAATTGCTTTCAACGAAAAGAAAGTTGCTTTGCATGCCCCAATTAAGGTAAAAACAAAAGACTTAAATGCAAATAAAGAGTTGGTTGATACTATCATTGAAACCACTGTTGGACGTATTTTGTTTAATAAATGTGTTCCTGCTGAAGTAGGTTATATCAACGAATTACTTTCAAAAAAATCATTACGCGACATTATTGGTAACGTAATTGAAGTATGCGGTGTAGCACGTACAACCCAATTCCTTGATGATATCAAAGACTTAGGTTACTATATGGCATTCAAGGGAAGTTTGTCGTTTAACCTGGCCGATGTAATTATTCCACCTGAAAAAGAAACATTGGTAAAAGAAGGTAATGCTGAAGTTGAAGAGATTTTGAATAACTATAATATGGGATTCATTACCTACAACGAGCGTTACAATCAGATTATCGATACCTGGACACATGTCAACTCGAAATTGTCTAACATTTTGATGAAACAACTTTCGACCGACAACCAAGGATTTAACTCTGTATACATGATGTTGGATTCTGGTGCCCGTGGTTCTAAAGAGCAGATTCGTCAGCTTTCGGGTATGCGTGGTTTGATGGCAAAACCTCAAAAAGCCGGTGCAGAAGGTGGACAAATTATTGAAAATCCTATTCTTTCAAACTTTAAAGAAGGACTTTCGGTATTGGAGTACTTTATCTCAACCCACGGTGCCCGTAAAGGTTTGGCGGATACGGCTTTGAAAACGGCTGATGCCGGTTATCTGACCCGTCGTTTGGTTGACGTATCGCAAGACGTGATTATCAACGAGGACGACTGCGGCACCTTGCGTGGTTTGATTGCTACCGAGATGAAGAATAACGAAGACGTAATTTCTTCGTTGTACGAACGTATTTTGGGCCGTGTTTCAGTTCATGATATTCAACATCCATTGACAGGGGAATTAATTGTTGCCTCCGGGGAACAAATTACCGAGTCATTGGCAAAAATAATTCAGGATTCACCGATCGAACGTGTGGAAATCCGTTCGGTATTGACCTGCGAATCGAAAAAAGGAGTTTGTGCCAAATGTTACGGACGTAACCTGGCAACCGGTAAAATGGTTCATATTGGTGAAGCTGTGGGAGTTATTGCAGCTCAGTCAATTGGTGAGCCGGGTACTCAGCTGACACTTCGTACGTTCCACGTCGGTGGGGTTGCTTCGAACGTTGGAGCTGAATCGAAAATCACTTTACGTTATGACGGACGTCTCGAATTTGACGAACTTCGTACAGTAGAAGGAGCTGATGAAAATGGTACTTATCAAGTAGTTGTAAGCCGTCTGGCCGAAATGCGTGTGGTAGATACAAACACCAATATCGCGCTGACTACTACCAATATTCCTTATGGTTCGAAACTGTATGTAAAAGAAGGTGATCTATGTACCAAAGGAACAGTTGTCTGCGAATGGGATCCATTTAACGCGGTAATTATCTCTGAAACTGAAGGTAAGATTGAATTCGAGGATGTTGTTGAAAATGTAACATTCAAGACAGAAACCGATGATGCTACCGGGTTACGCGAGAAAATTATTATCGAGTCAAAAGACCGTAATAAAGTTCCAAGTGCTCACATTGTGTCAAAAGAAGGTTCTATTCTCCGTACATACAACTTACCGGTGGGCGCCCACCTTGTGTTAGACAACGGCGATAAGATCAAAACCGGTCAAATGTTGGTAAAAATCCCACGTGCCGTTGGTAAAGCAGGTGATATCACGGGAGGTCTTCCACGTGTAACCGAGTTATTCGAAGCACGTAACCCATCCAATCCGGCCGTAGTAACTGAGATTGACGGTGAAGTAACCTTTGGTAAAATCAAACGTGGTAACCGCGAGTTGACTGTCACTTCGAAAACAGGCGAAGTTAAGAAATACATGATTCCGCTTTCGAAACAAATCCTGGTTCAGGAAAATGACTTCGTGCGTGCTGGAACACCTCTTTCGGATGGAGCAACTACTCCTTCGGATATCTTATTAATCAAAGGACCAACTGCGGTTCAGGATTATATCGTAAACGAAGTTCAGGACGTATACCGCTTGCAGGGTGTAAAAATCAACGATAAGCACTTCGAAGTAATTGTACGCCAGATGATGCGTAAAGTGGAAATTCTGGAACAGGGAGATACCCGTTTCCTTGAAAAACAAATTGTTGACAAACATGAGTTTATGGAAGAAAACGACCGTATCTGGGGTAAAAAAGTAATTTTGGATGCCGGTGACTCAGCCACGCTGAAACCGGGTCAGATTATTACTCCACGTAAACTGCGTGACGAAAACAGTATGCTGAAACGTCGTGATATGAAACTTGTTCAGACCCGCGATGCCATAGCTGCTACTTCGAACCAGATTCTGCAGGGTATTACCCGCGCAGCTCTTCAAACAACCAGCTTCATGTCGGCTGCTTCGTTCCAGGAAACTACCAAAGTACTGAACGATGCTGCAATCAACGGAAAAGTTGACCGTTTGGAAGGTTTGAAAGAAAACGTTATTTGCGGTCACCTGATACCTGCCGGAACCGGACAACGTGATCTGGATAAAATCGTGGTTTATTCGCGCGATGAGTATGAAAAGAAAGTGGATACACGCCGCGCCGTACTGGATATAGAAGAAGGTAATAACATTACCCCTGCTACTTCAGAAGAATAAGATTGCGTCTGTATACAAAATAAAAAACCGGATTACCTTAAAAGGTAATCCCGTTTTTTATTTAATGTGGCTTGCCCAAAGTGGGCAAGCCCATTTAAAAACTATTTTGCCTTTGCCCAAACCGGGCAAGCTTGACTGAAAATCATTTTGACCTTGCCTAACTTGGGCAAACGCGATTGAAAATAAATTGGACTTTGCCCGGCTTGGGCTAGACTGTCTAAAAACTATTTTGGGTTTGCCCGAACAGGGCAAACTCGCCTGAAAAAATATTGCCTGTTGCCCAAGCCGGGCAACAGGCAAATTAATTTATTTTCGGGAATATACAACCCATAAAAGGATCACATGGTATACCAGGCTTTAAATTCCGATACACGGGCTTTACTGACGATAATCTTTTCGGGAACATTTACAACCAAATTGATCGAAACTTTGCTTCCGAACCAAATGGAAATATCTTTAATGGCTTTGTGCGCAACAATGTATTGGCGGTTAGCTCTGAAAAACTGCGAGGGGTCAAGCTGCGTGTACAGATCTTCGAGCGAGCTATCCATACTAAAGGTGTGGTTATCTTCGGTAATAATCTTCACCATTTTGTTTTCTGTATAAAAACAAGCTATCTTCTGAACTGATAAAGGTATAAATTTATCCTTATGCGGAATCAGGAAGTTTGACTTATATACCCTTTTTGTTTCCCGGAAGGCAGCCAGCACATGGGATATCATATCAGCATTATCGATTTTTGCTGTCAACATCTTCCGTAATTTTTCCAATGCCCGCTCCATGCTTTTCTGGTTAATGGGCTTGAGCAAATAGTCGATACTGTTCACTTCGAAGGCTTTTAACGCATATTCATCATAAGCTGTAGTGAAAATTATGGGACACGGGATCTTTACTTTTTCAAAAATGGAAAATGAAGAGCCATCTGCCAAATGGATATCCATAAATAACACATCGGGGGCCGTGTTTGTAGAAAACCAGTCGATGCTTTCTTCTACACTTTGCAAAATGGCAATCACCTGAATATCGTCAGCCAACTGGCTAAGCAAACGTTGCAAATTTTGGGTGGCAACAAGCTCGTCTTCAATTATTACTGCCTTCATATTTTAATTGGCTATTTAAAATTCGCATATTATTCGTCCGCTCTGAGCGAAATCCTCCACATGTTGATTGTTTTGGGATTTTGTATCTTCGAGATCTTTTACCAATGGTATTTCCACACAAAAAATATCTGTTATTTTTATCGATACGTCTTTTTGAAACAAGAGTTTATATCTTTCGGTAAGGTTTGCCAAACCAACTCCTTCACCCGCTTCAGCTTCTTTTTTCAGTTGAATGGCATTCAATACCCTGATAGTATCGTTTGGCGTTGTTTCAATGTTAATTACTAATGGATGTTTACTACTGATAACATTGTGTTTAATAGCATTTTCAACCAACAGTTGCAGGCTGATAGGCATAATGAACCAGGTTTTGTACTTTTCGGCAATGTTGTATTGTATCTGAATATTTTCGCCGTAACGTATCTTCATTAAATGGGCATACGATTCGGTAAAATCCAGTTCTTCTGCCAAATGCATTATTTCCTTGTTACCAATAGCATAGCGAAACACCTGCGATAAATTTAGCACATATTCGTGAGCCCTGCCGTCATCCATCCCAATTAACCCATCAAGCGTATTGAGTGAATTGAACAAAAAATGAGGGTCCACCTGATTTTTAAGAACCTCGTACCGAATGCGTATATTATCTGCAATAAGCCGTTCGTTTTCAAGCAATATCTGTTGCCGTTGACTGATGGAATGGAGCAACGATGTAGATAAAAGCACGATCAGCAACACAATGAGATCTTTCATGATATTGCCTACAACCACAAAGTTGACCGGCACCACAATGCTGTGGAAGAGGTGAATGGCACCTTGCGTAAAAATCAGGTTAAGCACTCCGGCAATAGCCAATGACCCCAAAATGATAATTTTAAGCCTCAGGTTCTTTTTTATATCCCGTTGTATTATTTTGAAACTGAAACTATACAATGAATAGAACAAAATAACATCAGTAAAGAACATATATATTGTCCTCATTTCAATTGACTGCTCTAATTTATGGCTATATAAGTATCCCAAAAGCAAAACAGAATCCAGAAATATGCTTAGTATTATGGATAACCGGAGGGCAAGTCTGTTTGAAAAAGGATGAAAAACTTTGTGTCTCATGGTCTGAGTGATTTTGAGTATTTAAGATTGATTGCAATGCTTTAGTAAGCAACCAGGTATTTTGAGTATAAAAGTACAAAAAAACAACGACTACGCTACCAGAAGCATAGTCGTTGTTACAAATTTGAACTTACGCTATGCTGGCTTCAAGCTGCCTGGCTTTTACCTTTTTAACCAGTTTCTTTTTGCGACGTGCGCGGCTTTTGGCACGGATACGGTCGAATATATAATATACCACCGGTACCACAACCAGTGTAAGAATCATGGAGCTTGCCAATCCTCCGATAATAACCCAACCCATGCCGTTTTTCATTTCGGCACCATTTCCAGAGCCCAGGGCAATGGGCAACATACCAAAAATCATGGCGAAGGTAGTCATCAAAATAGGACGCATACGTTCCTTACCCGCCTCAATTAGAGCCCTATAAGTACTCAGGCCTTCTTCCTCGCGTATCTTGTTAGTAAAGTCTACCAGCAGGATCGCATTCTTGGCCACCAACCCAATGAGCACAATCAATCCAATGATACTGAAAATAGTCAGGTTATTCATAGTCAATGCCAGAGCCAGGAAAGCGCCAATCATAGCCAACGGAATGGAAAATAACACAATCAACGGATCGGTGAGCGAGTTATAAAGCATCACCATAATCAGGTAGATAAGTACAATGGCCGCCAGAAACGCAAACCCAAGGCTACCGAAAGCAGATGACTGTTGATCCATCATACCACCTTTTTTAACACTTACACCTTCCGGGATTTTACCCGCAATAGCCGCTTCAATTTCGGAACCTACCGTTCCTGAAGGACGTCCTACCACATTGGATTTTACTGCAATAGACGAGATGCGGTCCGTACGCTCGAGAGACGATGGCCCGAGTCCGTAACCAATTTCAGCAAACTGCCTCAATTCTATCAACTCTCCTTTTTTGTTTACAAAAACCAGTTTGGAAACATCATCCGATTTAGTACGGTCGAAGTTGTCAATACCAATACGGATTTTATATTCGTAACTTCCTTCGGTAAATTTAGAATTATCATTACCATTCAGTGCGGTACGGAGCGTAGAACCTACATCACTTACCGAGAGTCCGAAAGCTGACATTTTCTCACGGTCAAGCTTGATCTGCACTTCCTGACGTGGATCGTCGATGGAGTATTTGGCATCCGAAGTTCCCGGTGTGTGGTGGATAGTTTCCATAATCATGGCTGCAGTCTTCTGTACTTTTTCGTAATCGGCTCCCTGTACAATCAACTGTATTGGTTCCGAGCCACTGTTTCCCGAAGCAGAAGCCACCGCAGCCCGTGCCCGTACACCCGGGATAGCTGCCATAATTTTATCTTTTGTCAGCGCTGCACATTCCTGCACACCTATTTTACGTTTCGTTTTATCAATCATTTTCACGCTAATGGTGGTAACGTTATTTTTGCTTGTTGTTCCAGACATTCCCACGTTAGTAAATATTGTTTCCACCTCAGGGATACTCCGGATGAGTTTCTCGGCCTGCATGGTAATCTGATTGTTTTGGTACAAGGTGACCTGCGGGTTCAAATCCAGGGTTATGGTGTATTCGCCTTTATCGGTTTCAGGCATAAAGGCAAATCCGATAAATCCTGTTGGAATAAGTTCAAACGAAGCAAAGAACAATCCCAATGTCGTTCCAAGAATGGTTACCTTATGTTTTAAACTCCAGCTAAGTATGCTTCCATACCAGTTTTTCACCGAATCAAATGTACGTTCGATGAATCGTGAGAAACGGCCTGAAAGAGTTGGACGTGTATCGTCTGGCATAGTTCCGAAACGTGACATTAACAAGGGCGTAACCGTAAATGAAACCAACAAACTGCACAAGGTGGTAATCACAATAGGAATAGCAAATTCCTTCAATACATTGCCAATCAATCCACCGCTAAGTCCCATCGGAAGAAACACCACTACAATTACCAACGTAATAGCCAAGGCGGTAAACATAATCTGTCGACAGCCATCCAGAGCGGCCTGCCATTTTGTCTTTCCTTTTTCCATATGGCTAAACATGTTCTCAATCACAACAATGGAGTCATCCACGAGGATACCGACTACGAGCGACAAGGCCATCAGCGACATCATATTCAGCGAATAACCCAGTATATACATGCCGATAAACGCAGGGATAATGGAAAGTGGAACGGCAATCATTACAATCATGGCGCTTCGGATATTATGCAGGAAGATGAAACATACAATGGCGACAATGAGAATAGCCAAAATAAGATCTTCCACCACTCCATCGGCCGAAGCGCGGGTATAAACCGAGTCGTCGGTGGCAATTTCAAATTTTACGTTGTTTGCCGCATATTCCTTTTCCACCGCTTTCAATTCTTCTTTTGCAAGGTCCGAGACTTTAACGGCATTGGCATCACTTTGTTTCTGTATAGACAGACCAATAGCATCTTTACCGTCGATACGGTTAATGAGTTTTTGCTCGGCAACGCCATCTTCCACTTCGGCCACATCCATTACCTTTACTTTGCCACCGTTGGGTGTAGTTGCAATTACCGTATTGCGCAATTCGTCCAGACTGGCATATTTTGCAGCCAAACGTACCGAATAGACTGAAGCCGAATTCTCCACATTACCTGCCGGAATTTCCATGTTGGCTGTCTGAATTGACTGCAATACCTGTAAAACTGATAATTTATAGGCTTTCAGTTTTTCCACGTCGATATTTACTTTGATCTGGCGCTCTTTCCCTCCGCTGATTTTTACCGAACCTACACCGGGTAGTTTAGCCAGGCGTGGCTGAATGCGGTCTTCCACCAGTTTATAAAATTCGGTTGAAGGCAATGATGAAGATGCTGCCACATTCAGAATGGCCCGTTCGTCCATGGCTACTTTACTGATTGACGGTTCCTTTACATCCGTTGGCAAGTTGGCTTTAATAGCCGATATTTTGCGCTGTGCCTCCTGTACGGCCAGGTTTGCATCCGAACCTGCATTCAGCTCAATGGCTATAACCGAAACGCCCTCCATGGAGGTGGAACTGATTTTCTTCAGGTTTTCGAGTGTGGAAAGTGCATCTTCGATCTTTTTAGTTACCGTTGTTTCAACCTCTGATGCTCCGGCTCCGGGATATACCGTTTGAACTGTGAGCATAGGCAGCTCAAACTTAGGCATTAAGTTCAGGTTGAGTTGATTGAAAGATATTAATCCTCCGAGTGTCAACAGCGTAAAGATTACGCCGATTATCAATGGTTTCTTTATGGAGGTTTCTACTATATTCATATTAAAACAATTAAATTATATTTAGTTGATTACAGAAACTTTTGAACCGTCTGTCAAGTTGATTTGCCCGTTTGTAACTACTTTATCGCCTTCGCCAAGCCCTGCAACTACTTCGAGATTAGAATTAAAACTGCGGCCGGTAGTAATTTTCACCAGTTTAGCCATGTTGCCGGTCACCACATACACCGACGGATCTTTTACGCTGCTCACAATGGCATCGCGGGGAATCATCAATGTCTTTCCGCTTTTACCCATGTTAACGCTTACATTCACATACGTTCCGGCTTTCAATTTATCTTTTCCGTTATTGGCAATAAGCACTTCTACCGGGTACGTGTGCGAGGCGCTTGCTTTAGGGCTGATGTTTGATATTTTACCAGCGTATCTGGCTTCGGGATGCACATCAGTGGTTACAGTGATTTGTTGTCCCTGCCGCAGTTCGTAAGCGTTGGATTCAGAAACATCCAAAATCACTTTCAGTTCCGAAATATCTGCTATTCCGGCAATGACAGAGCCCATATTCACAAATGCCCCCAACTCTGTGTTTTGCGAAGTGATATATCCGCTGAACGGAGCTGTGATTTTTGTATCATCCCATTGTTTTTTAGCATTTTCCAACTGAATGGCTGCATTTTCAAAGCCTAACTTAATGTCACGCAATTGCGTGTCAGAAATGGCATCACCTTTGCGCAAAGCCTGATAGCGGTTCAGGTCATCTTTGAACTTGTCGTAGTTTAGTTTGGCATTATCATAAGCTAACCGTTTATAGGTATCATCAATTTTGGCCAATACTTTTCCTTTGGTTACAAAATCACCCATTTTAAAATTGACCTGAATGATTTTGCCGGCACTTTCAGAAGCTATGTTTACTTCTTTGCAGGGCTGGGCGGTTCCTACCAATTCCAGATTGCCGCTGGTTTCTTTCATTTCGGTGGAAGCCACCGTTACAGCCACATCACTTTGAGTCGTTTTTACTTCTTTCCGGCTGTCAATAATTTTTTTGTTAGAAGCCAGCGTCCATGTCATTATGCCGAGCATCGTTACTATTGCTGCACCTCCGATTATTGTTTGCTTTTTCATATTTTATGTTTTTAATTTTTGATTTTATAAAAATTGTTGCAATTATTTTTGATATAACTTTTTAATTTCACCGTTGAGCGACATGATTTTAAGTTCCGCCTCCTTGAAGTTGTACAACGCCGTCAGGTATCCGCTCTGGGCACTGCTCAGGCTCATTTCATCCTGTAGCAAGCTGCTCATACCCGCCAGCCCTTCGCGGTATTTCAGGGTCGTTTCCTTGTACACCTTTTCGGCCAGCGCCAGGTTTTGTTTCTGGCGGCGCACCACATCTTTATTGTCCAGGTAGTTATTCAGAGCATTTTTATAATTCATGCTAAAGCTTTCTTTGGTGCTTTCCAGCGTAGCCTGCGTCCGCTGTATATCCATCGTAGCCTGCCGGGCTTTCGAGCGTTTTTCGAACCCATCGAATACGGGTACAGCAAGGTTCACTGAGAAGTTAGCCATTGGATACCATTTATTGGCTTCACCACTTTTAAAATAAGTGCTAAAATCGTTTCGAAGCCCCTGATAAGCTGCCTGCCCCGATAACGAGAGCGTAGGCAGATAGCCGTTATTAATCAGTTTTTTATTCAGCTGGTTCAATTCTTTTTGGGATTCCAACAAGCGGATAGTCACGTGATTCGAAAAATCCGATTGAAGAATAGGTGCGTCAGCCAGCAATTGCGTTCCGGCCGTATCGGTCAACGCAATGTTTTCGCTAAGTGGAATATCAAGCAGGTATTTAATCATGTTCAGTTGCTGCTCTTGTGCAGCCTGTGTGTTACTTTGTTGCGTATGCAGGTTTTCAAGGTTCACATTCACCCGGTCCAGATCCACTTGTTTGCCGACTCCGTTTTCCACTGTTATTTTGGTGATATCCCTCAGGCGTTCGGTACGCGAAATATTTTCATCCACCAACTTGCGCTGTTCGGCAGTGGTTTGAGTTAAGGCATAGAGTTTTGCCACTTCAAATGCAATTTCCTCGCTAGCCTTCTCAACACTCAGGCTGCTTAATTCCGATGATTTTTTTGACAAACGGAGAGCGGTGAGTGCTGTCTGGTTATACAGAATCTGGCTCACACTCAGAGCTGCACTGGTACTGTACTGACTTCCCATTTGTACAGCAATTGTAGTTCCCGGTCTTCCCAAAAATTCTCCTGGCAGTACCGTTGTTGGGAGCGCCACGTTATCCGTAAAACTGCTGCTGAAATTGACTTTTGGAAGCAATGCAGCGCGGGTTTCTTCTTTTTTATAATTGCTCTTTTGGTTGTCGATGCGAGCTGTCTTCACATTGATATTCTTTTCAACAGCCATTTGCACGCATTGCTGCAACGACAAACTGGTGGTTTTGCCGTCTTGTGCAAAAACGAACTGGCCTCCCAGCAAAATGATTGTAAACGAAAAAATCTTTCTTATCATAAATTTCTATATTATTTTTATAATACAAAATTATGCTGAAAAACAGGTCCTCACGCGCGAAAACATATTGAAACGGCAATTATTGATACCGAAATGACGAATTCGGAATCTAAATGAAAATACATATTCTAATTAGTTCTGCCTTAGTCACAAAAAAACGGGTAACTCTTTCATAGAGTTACCCGTTCGGGATTGATTTTAAATTGTAAAACAAACATAATCATGATTGTTGTGCATCAACCATAATTTCGTTGTCCGTTAGCAATCAAAAGTCCAGTCTAAACCTCATCCGAATGCCATATTTGGAAACATTAGGGTTATCCAGGTATGTAAACCTCCGTACCAAATCAATCCTGAAAATTTTAAATATATTGCCAATGCCAACACTTCCCTCGATATAAGGCATGCCGCCAAGCGTATAGGTAACGGGAGTTCCGTTTGCCTGAACCGGAAAACGAAACAAATCGCTTTGTTGTGCCGGGTCGTTTTCTTTGGTCAGGTTTCCATACAAAACCTTGCAGGTAACCATTTCCCTCAGGTTTAAACGTTTGGTTAGTGGAATTTTATTGAAGAAGAATCCGTTGAACGTATGATCGATAAGCAAAGAAGTGTATTGGTCGGTAACAAACTCCAGGAAGTTCATCATATTATACGACTCGATCTGATACGAATAAGTCTGGTTGGCCTGCGGGATATTCAGCAACGGATAAGGTACTTTGCCAAAAATCTTGCCTGCTTCCCAAACCATATCCGAATAGCCCAACACGGAGAAATAAAAACGCTTTTTGATATTAAACCGTAAAGTCTGGTAATTGTAATCATTACCCCAGGCTTTTGAACCGGCGGTATACCTCAGTTCGAAAATCGGAAACCGACTGTAATTCGGAATCCGGAATGTTTTACCCTGATAAAAACTTTCGTGCGGAGCATAGCGCAAATTCAGGTAAAATTCGGATATATTCAGGTTGTTCACATCATTCACATGACCTGCATAGTCCGTATAACTATAGGCCAAATTGCCACCCGGAGTCATATTGGTGTGCTTATAACCCAGCGTATACGAAAAATGGTTGGGGAATTCGTTCAGATGTTCGACTTTGAATGTTTTGTTATAAAAAATCTTATCATTCACTCCCCTTTTTATGGAAAGCAGGAAGTTATCTTCCATCAAAAACTGCATTTGTTGCCCGGGCAGTTGAGTTTCGTTCTGATAACTCATAGTCAGAGTTTTCATGGGAAATACCTGAAAGCCTTTATTCGTAAACGACCAGGTTCCACCCAGGTAATATTTCATTTTCTTATCACCAAAACCATATGCAGCATAAGTCTCCAGGTTTATTTTATTGCTGAATTTGTTCGTTGTTCTTCCACCTAATCTCAGGCGCGATCCTTCAACCGGATTGTACATATAAAATGTGCTGACAGGGCCTATTTCGAACCAACCCAAATCTTTATATCCGAATAAAATCAGCGTTGCGAGGTCCACAACACGCTTAAGGACAGGAACTTTTTGTATACTATCCATGGCTACATAGGTACCCGCTTCCGACTTGCTGAGTTGCTCATGGCGGTGAGTTTCCAGATATTCTTCACTTTGCCGGCCGGTAATTTCCGCAAGCTGTCCTTTACGATTATTAAGAATACTATCGCCTTTAAGAGATTGAGCCAGTCGATAGTTGGAATACGAAACTATTTTCTGTCCGAAAATACCCCGTCCGTTTTTGCTCAACCCAAAATTCATAGAAATCTGATCCAAAGCCAGCATCCAGCTTTTATTCTCAGCCTTTTTAAATTCCTGAACAATTTTTATGTCAGTTATCCAGTTGATATTAATGTTCTTGCTCGTTGTTAATTCAACTTTTTGAATGGCGTAACTTCCGTCAAGCAGAATATATAAATAACCCTGAAAAAGCATATCTTCCTTGTTTTTGGCACCAAAATACATTTTCGCCACTTTGTCGGCTCCGGATTGAATGGTATCCAGGATGTAATAACGATAAAAAGCCGGGGCCGTTCCGGCGATCGGGCTTAAAAACTGATTGGATATCAGGGATATATTATTGTCGTAAATATCAATATCCTGATACAGGTATTTGATATTATCTTCAATTCCTTTGTTGTCGAATCCGGCAAATGAGACCGCTTTATGAGCCTTTACAACTTCTTTCAGTTTTTTGGGTGAGCGTTGGTAATAAACATCCGAGATATTCTCCTTTAAATATACGGGCAGAATTTTATCTCCGTTATTTTTCAGAGAATCAATGTTCTCAAATACAAATTGAAAATGTTTGAAAACCTTCTTTTTCTGAAAATCGGGCGTTACGTGGTTTATTGCAAACTGAATTTTTTCATATTCCTCGTTTTCATAATAATCCAACGCTTCTTTTTTATTATTCTTTTTGTTGGCAATTACTTTCTCAATTAAATCTACCGCCGGATTATTTTTGCGTTGATATCGCTGTTTCTTCACTTTCACCTCCTGTAAATCCTGCACCAGTGAGTTTAATTTCACAGTAATTTCTTTGTCGGTTTTCGACAAGGAAACAAATTCCGGTTTAAATCCCACGCAGGATATTTTGGCCTTATTTGAAGCCAGTGTCAAATTGCTTACGTTAATAGTAAACATCCCTTTAGCATCGGCTTTGGTTTTGTATCCATTGTCCTGCAAAGAGATGGATGCGTAAGGTATTGGTTCGTTACTTTGGGCGTCGAGTACCACCACTCTCAGTACTTCGTTTGAGTTTGTTTCCGAAAAACCAAAGAAAGGGATAATGGTTAGTAAAATGCCAAGGAGGGCTGATTTTATATTCATTTTGAAAGAAATCCAATAAAAGTAATCTTTTTTTAGATAGAAAGCTTAGTGGGCCTTTTTAAAGACCCAATAGCGTTGCAATGTGTAGTTAAATCCGATAGAGACAATGAGATCCGTAATCAGGCGGCTAATTTTGTAGTCGATTCTCAGGAATGTGGTTATGGCATAAGTTCCTGTTGATTTCAGAAATATGCTGTTGATTACAACCAGCACAAACCGGAACAACTGCTTGCGGGTTGAGTTTTTATAGGGCGCATTTTCGGAATGGAAAGTCCATTTATTATTGAGGCTGAAATTGACCACCGCCCCGATCACACCTCCTATAACTATGGAAACAGTATAATGCACATGGAAAACTTCGGTAAAAAACACCATGATGGCATAATCAGTCATTCCACCTACAAATGCCGACACCTGAGCCTTTGCAAAAACGACAAACCGTGCAAATAAATTATTTGTTAGCAGCTTGCTCTTTTTCCAGAATATCGCGCTCATCTGCAAGTTTTAAAAGTTTCTGTGTGTCAATTGTGTTTATTACAAACAAAATAAGGGTTGCTATTGCTGAAATATACATAATGGATCCTTTGAAGAGTACTTCTAAAATCAAAATCATGGAGATTACGATCCGGACCTCTGTTGGTCCGAAAAGTCCTGAGTCTATTGAGTATTTGCCTGTAATTTTATAGCGTAACAAGGTGGTAATCATTTCCCAACCATACATAACTACGAAAACGAACCCGACTATCTCCCACGGTCCGTCAATATACACCACAAAGCCTAGCCCCATAAGTATAATCCCCAACCAATCAATGGTCATATCCAGAGCAAAGCCATACCATTTTCTTGATTTTTGTCGGTAATAGGCAATCCGGCCATCGAGCGAATCGCCAAACCAGTTGATGGCATAACCCAATGTACCCAGAAGGAGAAAATTGATATCCACGTAAGCTGCTAACACGAAGCTTAGAAAAGTAATTACGTTTCCCAAAAATCCAATAGCGGTAAGCATATTGGAAGTAACCCAGGCCGGTATATGTTTAACCAGAAATGCAATGGTGGCTTGTTCCGATTTTCTTAGTACATTTGTGCGTTCTCTGTTTGCTGAAATTATTTTTAAAATTTCTGCATTTGTCAGACTTTTAGTTTGATCCATACATTTAATTTTATTCAATTTTTCTGCAAAATTATTACCCGATATTTTAGTTCTTACATTCATAATTACTCAAACGGCAATATTTGGTTCTGAAATGACATTTAGAAAACTCAAAATGATCCTCTGAAAAAAAAAATCAAATATATAAAAAATGCCAGCATTCATTACTGAATGCCGACATTTTTTTTGGAATCTTATAATATTTTCTGAAATATAGTTCCCTTACTTGATCGCAGCTAAACGGGCATACATTTCTACCATGGCGGCCTGACCAAGCAGCCATTTGGTTGGCTTTTTATCTTTACCCGACCAGTCTTCGTCAAAGAAACCATCTTTATCACGTCCGTTTGCCCAGGCAAAGTCGAGGCTTTGTTTGAAGGCATTCAGGTAGGTTTTGTTTTTATCCACCTGATACAGTTCAACGTAGCCCCTTAGCATAATCGCCGTAAACCAGATATTCCCGTTTTTGAGATATTTGCTTTCTTTACCGTTTACAGTCCGGTTTTCGAAGAAAAAGTTATAGCCTGCGGCAGCTATGTTTTGCGCGTCGGTCAGATAGTTTTTATCTTTTGTGATTTTGTACAACAAAACAGCTGCCTGAAGCATTTGCCCGCTATTATACGCATATTTATGCTTACCTATTCTTCTTTTTAAAGATACATTATCGTAGTACAAATAATCAGACTTGTCCTGCAGATTGAGCTTGGTCCAGGCATATATCTTTTTCGACCATTCAAGATACTCTTGTTTTTTAGTTGCCTGATATAATTTAGCCGCAGCTACAGCCGAAGGTGCATTGGAGCAGGTGTTTTTCGATTCCTTTTTTTGCTCGCACCAATAAATACCACCGTCGAGCTTATCGTCCCACCCACTGATTACAAATTTCCATACATTCTCAGCTTTTTCCAGATATTTTTTGTCTTTTGTAATCAGGGCAAGTTCTGCAAAGTCAATTGTCAGCCACACATTATCGTCGTAATAGCGGTCCTGCTGACCATCCGAACTCAAATATGACTGATAACAGGCCGGTAACCGACTCGCATCGTAATAATTTTCCAGTCCAGGAAGAATATCAGTATCCAGCATTTTCTTGTATCGCTCATCTTTTGTATTTTCGAGTAAAGCCACAACACCCGAAAGAACTCCCGAAGTCGGCCACAAGAAAGCAACGCGTTTTTTAGTGGTTGTATCCTGATTTATAACATACGACACAATATTTTTCGGATCTACAGGATAGGTCTCATTCAATAAGTGGTTACCTGCATCAGCCCGGTAAAACTTATAAATACTGGTTAGCGTACTGTTGGCGTTATCAATATACCCGTTTGCTTTGTTTCCTGCAAAACTTACCACCGATGCCATTAAACCCAGAAAAGCAATCACAATCTTTTTCATACTACAATCTCTGATACTATTTTAAAGTTATTATATAATTAAATACAATCCGGGTTAATCGTGAACACTTTACATAAAGAGCATATTGCTTAAAGACCGTATAATTCAGCAATAAGAAATACGCCTTAATACCATCCTGACCTACACAGATCAATATGTTTTTTCCAATAACTCCGGATGTTCTTTTTCAATTTTAATCAGTAACTCGCCAAACAGCGTGTTAGCCCAGGCAAACCACGAACGTGAGAAATTTTTCGGATCGTTCTTATTAAACGTTTCGTGCATAAATCCGGTTCCGGCATGTGTATATTTCAACATTCGGAGGCATGATTCAATCTCCCGGGTATCCTGCGAAGTCATGGCTCTCATAATTATCGCCATAGGCCAGATCATGTCCGGTCCTACGTGAGGCCCTCCGATGCCTTCACCTGCTGTGCCTTTGTAAAAATACGGATTATCCTCACTCAAAACAAATTTGCGCGTATTTTTATATATTTTGTCGTTTACCGATAAGTAGCCTAAGTAAGGCAATGCCAGCAACGAAGGAACATTTGCATCGTCCATCATCAGGTAATTGCCATAGCCATCTACTTCAAAAGCATATATTTTACCATATTTCGGATGCTTTACAACTGCATACTTTTTTATGGCAGCATCAACCTCGGTGGCTAATGCGTTACACTCATCAGCAAAGGCAACATTTTTCAACAAAAACCGCGCCATTTCGGCTAACTGGCGAAGCGATACCACTGCAAAAGCATTGGACGGAATCAAATATCCGTAGGTGGTTGCATCGTCGGATGGGCGGAAAGTAGAGCAAATCATTCCCATAGGACGAACCGGATTGCCAAATCCATCTCCAAACTGGGTATCCGAAGCCTTGGCGGTGTTACGTGTAAAGCTATATGGCCCACGGTCGGTTTTGCGCTGTTGCTCCTTGAATGTTTTCACAATCAGTTTCATCGCATTTTGCCATTCAGCATCAAAATGGGAAGCATCGCCTGTCAGTTTCCAGTAGTTGTAGCTCAACCGAATCACATAACACAACCCATCCACTTCCCATTTGCGTTCGTGAAGTTCAGGACGCATTTTGGTGTTATCGCTCATCCACTGGCTACCTTCCTGTCCAAAATTAAACGCATTGGCGTATGGATCTATCAACACACATTCAACCTGACGGTTAATTACTCCGGCAATAACCTCTTGTAATTTTGGGTCCAGTTTCATAAAAGACATATAAGGCCAAACCTGAGCCGAGCAGTCACGCAACCACATGGCATAGATGTCGCCGGTAATGACAAAGGTATTCGGCTTGCCATTTTTCATGGTAAAATTCAGAGTTCTGTCCAACGTATTGGGGAAGCAGTTTTCAAACATCCAGGCCAGTTCCGGATCTTTGATTGTGCTGTGCATTTGGGTGATCTTGTTTTCGATAACAGGACTTACAAAATTCCTTTTAGATTCTTCCACCCGAACTTTAGGGAAATTCTGTGCCAATAAATTAGTTGCCAAAGGCAGAATCAGCAACATAAGAAATAATGATTTCGACAAGCAGTTTTTTTTGTTCTTCATATTAAATTGCAATTGAGATTTATTTTTTCGTTTTGTCTTTAAATAATTGGGCGACCCATTAGAGTCGCCCAATATAATCTTTATTTAATCAGCACATTATTTAAAATCACCGGCTTTATCCAGCAAAGCCGCTGCTTCCATAAGCATGCATGCGCTCGACTGTGCATTCAATTCCGTTTCCGAAAGGAAGTATGGAGCTTTTGTCCAATCGGAAGTACAGATTACGTATTGTTTATTCATTCCTTTACGCCAGAAATTATCCGCATTGTATTTCAAAAACAGTACAAAACGGTTTTTGGTAGCGCTATCCAGACCGGGAGTTTGAATGAGCTGAGTGAAATAGCGTACAAAGATTCCCTTAAATAAAGCCAAATCGGCGTTTCCTTCCGTATTAAGAATTCTGTTGCTGGTCAACTTATTAATGGTATAGTTAGCAGCTTTTATAGCATCATTCAAATAGGATTTTTCACCGGTAATTTTGTATAATTCCACAGCCGAACCAATAAATGTTCCCTGATTGTAAGTTGATATATAGTTGCTTAACACTCCGGTTTTGGCGTTCAAATTATCCGAAATGGCTCCATTCGATGGATTGAACAAAACGCTTTTTTCCCAATCGTATATTTTCAATGCCCATTCTTTATCAGAAACATCTCCAAATTGCTGAAAAAGACGTGCAGCCAAAATACAGGCAGGCCCGTTGGAGCAAGCATTTTTACTCCACAAATCGCCTTTGTTCCAGGCAATTCCGCCACCACCCTGATCGTTCCATCCGGTTTGAATATCTTTCCACACGGCTATAACAGACGTTTTGTATTTTGCGTCGTTGGTAGCATTATAGAGCCGAAGCAATGTCAGCGCGTTCCATTCCATGTCATCGTACAGATAATTGAAAAACGATCCGCCGTTTGCAACCGGAACACCTTTATACCACTGTTCGAAATAGGTTTTATATTTAGCATCATTGGTGCGCGAATAGGCATCAATCAAAACATCCAGGGCATGAGCCTGCGGCCAGTACTGAAAATTACCTCCACTCGTCCGGTCGTTAAAGAACTGCCCCGTAGGGTTCCAAAAGTTTGTGATTATGCTTGTCGTACTACTATCGGCAGCAGCATTCCAATCAATGGCATACCCATCGGTAGAAACAACCACATCGTTGTAATTTTCATCACAAGATGATAATAGCCCAACAAAAGCTATGCATATAATAAAAAGTTTCTTCATAATATGTTCTTTAAAATTATTGTTTGAGCAGCTGTTTTTCAGACCTGCTCAAACAACTGATTTATTTATTGTTGTACTCCTACTTTTTTTACTGAGTGGGTGTATGGTCCTGTAGCACTCATTATCACACTCATATCCACTAGGGCACCATCCATTTCACCTGCAAATTTGAACTTATTATTCCATTGGTTATTATCAGCCGGAACCAGGTAGTAATAACTGTCAACGCCAGTTGGCCGTGAATCTAAACTGGCCGGAGCTCCCCACCATTCTTCGCCTTTGTCGGTTGTCATTTTAAATTTATAGCGCTCGTCTCTACCCCAGCTTTCCTGTTTAAAGGTAATTGGTTTGCTTTTAGCAGTCCACACACCATTAGCAACATAATCCAGCTCAAACGGGAACGAATTTGTAGGGCAAAAGAAGAATTCACATTTCGTAATCTGAGTCATAGTTGACGCACCGATTGTGAAATCCAGATTGATCCGATAAACTCCTGTTGTGCTTACAGTTGATCCTGTTTGTCCTTCGAGTAATATGCCTTTATCGTTTGTATAAAATTTACGAATATTTGCACCGGCAGTTGCATTCGTAAAGTAATAGGTTTTACCTGCAAGGAGTTTTGTATAAATTTCAAAGACTCCGTAAGAAGTTGATTTCATAACACTGCCTTTTGCAATATCTGCTCCACCTTCTGAGCCTTCTCCACTAACGTACACTGAATTTGGCACATCTGCAAAACCAGCCAAACGGGTTATTTCAAGCGTATTAGAAACAGCACCAATTTTTGGATTAACTCCTTTAGAGGAAATAACAGTCCAACTCAGTTTACCGGTTTGAGCTGACCCAATACCTGCAAGTGCGGCAATATTATTTAATTGTTTATGTGTAATAGTTGCATGGTTATTAGCTCCATTGTTATCAGCTGTCACCACATAAGCAGGTTTCGAAAAATCACCGCCCAAGGTGTCAAACGCTACCTGATATAAGGTAAGGCCTCCATCTTCGGAGCGTGCGGGCTCCCATTCGAAGTAAACACTGGCAGTAGCAGAAGCCTGCAAGACAACCGATTTGTTATTCACCGGTTCGTAAAGTGTTTGCACCGAGGTAACATTCAGGTTTTTCAGCGTATCGTCATTTTTGCAACCTACAAAAGACAAAACCGCACATACGAACAATACAATTTTTATATATGATGTTTTCATAAAATACATTATTTAAATTTTTATTATTTAGTTAGATTTCAATTAATAGCCGGGGTTTTGTCCTAAGTTCGGATCTAAATCTTTCTGAGCCTGGGGCACTGCAAAAAGATAATCGCGGTTTGGATTGAACAAACGTTTATCTAAGCGAATGTAACCGTTATCAACACTTGGCGAGCCGTATTGTGCTCCGTGAGGATATCCATTCAATACCACTTCGGCAGTTTTCCAGCGACGGATATCAAATATACGGGTTCCTTCAAGGGCTAATTCTGTGCGACGTTCGTTGCGAATAATCTTTCGCAAGTCATCCTGTGTCCATGAAGCTTTGTAATCAAGTGCATTGGAAGTAGTGAAACCAGCACGCGCACGAATGGCTTTGATCGTCATATCCCAAATAGATTGGTTCATCAAACCTAATTCATTTTGAGCCTCAGCATACATCAACAAAATATCCGCATAACGAATCAGAATCAAATTCAACCCTGAGCTAAAGTCTCCGGTATAAGTCGGATCGTAGTATTTTTTCATATAATAACCTGTCAATGAATTATTACCACTTCCGGCTTTATATTCATCAGCAGTTCCGCTTCCCGGTTTAATTTTGATTGTCAGATCTGTTCCATCGGGCATTCTCCATTTGCCTCCGTCAAAAAGAACAGTGGCAGCCAGACGCGGATCACGATTCACATACGGATTACTTTCAACATAACCCGAACCAGTAGCACGAATGGAATCTCCATTCAGCATCAGATAGGTGTCAACCAATTCCTGGGTCGGAGCCTGCTGGTTTACACGGCGGCCCGCTGATGGTGGAGCAAAATCGAAATACTGACTCCAGGTACGCAAGCTAGGAACATATTCAATATTCAATATAACTTCTGAGTTGTGCATATTGGCTATTGAAAATAATCCTGCATAATCAGGAAATAACGAATAAACTTTGCTGTCGATTATTTGCTGACAGGTTGAAGCTACATTAGCCCAATCGTTTTCATACAAATAAGTCCGCGCTTTCAAAGCGATAGCCGCCCCTGAGGTAACACGTCCCAAGTCATCTTTTTCATAAGAAGCCGGAAGATACTTAGTTGCCGAATCCAATTCTGCCCGCACAAATTTAAGTACTTCTGCATGTGAAGTGCGACCAATCACTTTAGATTCCTGAACTGTCAGGTTCTTTTCGAAAAGCGGCACATCACCATACCAGGTTGTGAGTCTGAAAAACAAAGATGCTCTTATAAATCGGGTTTCTGCCTTCATTCTGGCTTTTAGGACAGCATCCATGTTAGGAACCCTATCTACGTTTTCGAGAAAAGTATTACAGGTCCTGATTCCACCGTAGCAATCAGACCACTCACCTGCAAAACGTCCATTGGAAGCATTTGCAATACCTGACGAAATTAGTTTTTCGTTCGATGTACGGCATACAAAAATGTTATCCGACAAAGCCTCATTTCCGAAGAAATAGCTATCGTTCATCATTTGGTTATAGGCCATATTCAATACATACGAAGCCTTTTCGGTCGAATACCAGTATGTTTCATCCGTAAATCTGTCGGTCGGAACCTGATCCAAATCGTTACATGAAGTACAGATTACAAGGATTATTGAAATAATGCCAATATAATATTTATTAAGTTTCTGTTTCATAATTCGTTGTGTTTATTAAAATTCCAAATCTAATCCAAACCCAACATATTTGAGGGTAGGGTAACTACGTCCGCTATTAGCTCCGGTACCACCAGTCCCCCCCATATTATTTCCAAATTCAGTTGATTCAGGATCAAAAAATGTAAGTGAAGAGAGTGTCAGCAAATTTTGTGCATTCACGCTTAAATGCAATTTCTGAACTCCCAACTTGGAAGTTATGCTTTTGGGAATTGTATAACCGATAGCAATATTTTTCAATCGTACGTAAGCTGCATTGAGAACATGTATATCGGAGCTGTAACCATAATTATTCAAATTAGATGTTGATCCGGCAAGTGCGAGTCTCGGCCAGCGGGCATCTGTATTGACAGGAGTCCAAAAATCCAACTGATGTTGGTACATGGTGTACGAATAATTAGCATGAAACGGCTCAATCAGCTCACCACGAAGATACATTGTTCTTTGACCTACACCCTGAATCAGCATATTTAAATCAAAGCCTTTCCATGTAAGATTGTAGTTTGCACCAAAAGTATAACGTGGAAATGCATTTCCCAATATCTGGCGATCTTTACTGTCTATTACCCCATCTTTATTGACATCTACATATTTCACATCTCCGGGAGCCAATTGAGAGGCATCCATACCTACCGGTATTGCACTATTTTGAATGTCATCAAAACTCTTGAAATAACCATCAGTTTTGTATCCAAAATAAGATGCTATCGGAGTTCCCACACGGATGATCTGCGACATATCATCGCTGGAGTGAATTTGTTCATAACCTTTAAAAATCAACACTTTGTTTTTTGAATCTGCTATATTGAAGCTCACATCGTGTCTGAATTCACCGGTGGTAGCCCTGTATCCTACTGTAAACTCCCAACCACGGTTTTGCACTTCTCCTGAATTTTGCATTCCAGCTTCAGTTCCTAAAACTGATGGGTTTACCGGATTCAACAAAATCCCGGATGTCAGTTTATTGAAATAATCAAAAGATCCGTATAGTTTATCATTCAGGAACGTTCCATCAAATCCGACATTGAAACTGGCAGATTGCTCCCAACTGATAATTGGATTTCCTAATCTGAATCCTGCTCCATTTACAGCAGTTCCATTAAATGCATAAGTATTGCTGTAGGTTGTGTATGTAGTCAGGAAGTTGTAATCTCCGATATTCTGGTTTCCAAGCACTCCATAAGATCCTCTGAATTTCAAATCACCGACCTTTTCCTTATAAGATTTCATAAATGATTCGCTTGAAATTCTCCAACCGGCCGACAGTGATGGGAAAAATCCCCACTGGTGACCTCTTGCAAATTTTGATGAACCATCGTAACGAAAACTTACCTCACCATAATACTTATCATTATACGAGTACGAAGCTCTACCAAACAACGAGGCGATATCAGTCAATGTTGTTCCCATAGGGGTTGTTTTTCCTGTTATATTGCCTAATTCAGCAGTAGTCCTTGAAGTTGGAATCCCTAGCTTAGGATCCACATAGTTCATCGATATTTCATTGGAAAAACCGGAATGAGCCTCGTTTGACACCCCGATTAATGCCCCTACATGATGCTCTCCAAATGTACGATCGTAATCCAGCATAAACTGGGTGTTAATGGTACTGACTTTTTCATTCCAATCACTTGTAGTCTCAATCGGATTTTGAATAATCGCTGGCATGGTGGCATCTGCAGTGCTGTAATATGGAACCGACAACGACCTGCTGTATCTATGGTTTGCAAATAAGTCGAGTCCAACCAAAGCCTTAGCAGTCAAACCTTTAAAAAGTTTCATTTCACCGCCGATACTACCGTTCAGATAATCAGTATCGTACTTATTAAAACCTGCTGATTCAAGCGATGCCAACGGCGTAAACTGCGATAAAACATCATTGATCAGATAATGTCCATTGGCTGCTTTTTGTTTGTAATAGTAATAATTCGGAATACGGCTACCGTCAACCATCAAATTACCCACATTCGCATTAGGGGCATTAGATTCCGAACGGGTGTATGACATAATGGTAGTCAATTTAAAATTACCGTACTGGTTTACCAGGTTCGTTCTGAAGTTATAACGATCCATGCCGTAGCTTGGATTGCTACCTGACACAAAATTGCTGTTTTGGCTTAGGTAACCTGCCGAGACCATATAAGTAGAAGTTTTGCTACCTCCACTTAAACTAAAATTATAATTTTGTTGCAGGGCATTCTTTAAAATATCATCCAGAAACCATTGGCTATTTGCTCCGTTTTTTTGCAAATCCTGTATTTGTTCGGGTGAATATGGAAGCGGATTTCCAGTATTGTATGCAGCTTCATTTTTCAACAATGCATTTTCAAATCCGGCAACAGGCCTAAACAATACATCCGGGCTTTGAATCCCAACCAGAGAACTCATTTTTATTACCGGCTTAGAGTCAATTTGCCCTTTTTTTGTAGTTACCAAAATAACACCATTTGCCGAACGCGATCCGTAGATGGCAGCACTACCGGCATCTTTCAATACTGAAACGTTTTCAATATCTGATGGATTCAATTGATTTAAACTGCTAAGACTTGAAATCATGCCATCAATAACAACCAATGGATCGTTGTTATTCAACGTGCTGACACCACGAATATTGATATTCATCTGATTGTCATTGGGGTTCATACTCTTCGATTGAATAGTGAGATTGGCGGCTACCCCCTGAAGAGCCTGAGTTAGATTAGATACCGGACGGTCTTCAATTTTCTTTGCATTGATCTGATCCACAGCACCGACCAGGCTTTTACGCTGGGCAGTACCGTAACCTATCACAACCACTTCATCTAATTTTTTAGAATCTTCCGACAGTTGAATCTTTAAAGCTTTGTCATCCTTTACCACAACTTCCTGCGAAAGATAACCTATATAAGATATAGACAACACGGAGCCTGTGGGTATGGTCATGCTAAAATTACCGTTCATATCCGTTACCCGGGCTGAAGTTGATGAGCCTTTGGGAAAAACGCTAACACCAATTAGCGGCTCACCCGATTCATCAACTACCGTTCCTTTTATAGTAATCGGTGCTCCAGTTGCACTGGCTGTAACTTTCCGAATGATATTAATTGTATTTCCCTGTATTTTGTACTGAAGGTCTTTACCCGGCAATACCTGGTCCAATACAGCAGGGACTTCTTTTCCGGTAACTTTAATTGAAATGTCTTTTTTATCGTCCAGAATTATTTCCCGGTATAGAAATTTATAGTCGGTTTGCTTTTCTATTTCGGAAAATAGTTGACGCAGGCTTACTTTTTCCAATGAAAGAGTAACCTTCCTATTCTGGGCACTTAAATTAAAAGACCCTGCCAGCAATAGAAAAATGGCAATCGGGAAGACCCATTTTCTATAGTCTTGCTTTGAATTTATGTTCTTTATATTGTTCATGAATAATTAGATTGAGTCTGTATAAAAAAAAATTTAAACATTAGGCGCATTGGTTAGGATGCGTACACGAAATAAGATTTCAGATGAAAGAAATTAAGATGAATTTGTAGTTTTCATTGTGCGTGTTTTTATTTGTCGAATTGTTAGTTAGTTTGATATTAGTTGGTTTGATATTAGTTCATTTTAGCCGGATAAATCAATACCTGTTTATTGTTTATCGAATAATTAAACCCGTAATGTATTTTAAGATTATCCAGAACTTCAACAAGTGATTTATTCTCGAACACGCCTGTAAACGAATCATTTTCCAATGCAGGGCAATTCATCTTTATTTTCACGTCGTATTTCCTTTCCAGTTCCTTATTGATGTCGAGTAACGACTCGGTATGGAACATCAACACGCCTTTCATCCAGGCTGTTTCGAGTTTATTGTCAGTTGATTTTACCGTGAGTTTGCCGGTCAATTTATCATACACCGCTTTTTCATTCGGTTTTAAGAAGATAGTAGTATCCTTTTCCTGGTGGCGGGTAGTAAGCTTAACCTTACCTTCGAGCAAAGCCACCTCCTGTTCATTGTCCGACTCATAGGTTTTTACATTGAAGGTAGTTCCGAGCACCTCCACATCGAAACATTCGGTACTTACCACAAATGGCTTGTGTGGATTTTTGGTTACTTTGAAATTAGCTTCTCCTGCGAGTTGCACAATACGTTTTTGATTCTGCACATCACTGTGGTAACTTATAGTAGACTCCGAATTAAGCATGACCACTGTGCCGTCCGGCAACACCACATCCGATGATTTTCCCGATGCAGCATGCACTGAAAAAGCCTTATTATCAGCCAGGTAATTATTTCGTTCAACTGCAAGATAAACAGTTAATGCAGATACAAGCGGCAACAGGAAAATCGCAGCATATTTTGCATAACGAATTGTTTGCATCCGTATCGTTTTGAAACGAATTCTTCTTTTCAGGGCAACAAATGAAGCTTCGATTTCATTATCGTATGATTCGGTCAATTCATAATCATTCCATAAATCAGACAATACAGATTCCAATTCTTCGTCAGAGGTCTGACGAATAGCCTTTCTCATTTCCTTTTGAGGAGCACTCATATTTTTTTGAGTAAGATAGGCTGACAATAATTGATACAATCTGGATTTTTCCATAAGTGCTATATTTCTGAATTATTAATGATTTATTTTTTATTCCCGAACGTTTTTACAGTCAATTTCCTTTGGGGTTATACGATATCAACCTTTTTTGAAAATCCAGCCTGAAACCTTCATTTTATTTTTTATTCCGTTTCTTTATGAGCTCTGCTGATTACCCGGAGAGTAAGTTCGAAGAATTTCAGCCAGTTAAGCCAAAACTCTTCGAATTAATTTAACTATCACGTGAATTTACCGGATAATAAATCTTTTTGCGTAAATTGATCCATCTTCAGCAATACATTTCAAAATATAAGAACCACTTATATTTGTCAATTGTTTTTCAAATTTAGTTCCGGTTGTTACAACATCTTCCAGTACTTTCTGGCCTGTTGTGGTATATACCGCCAGTTGTAATTTCCCATTTGTTTTGTTTGCTACTTCAAGTGTGCGGCCATAAACAGCTGATTCAACATTTATCACGTTGCCACCAACTGATTCAACCCCCGCAACTGGTCCAAACCATGCAACATCGGCCGGTTTAGTCAGGTTATGGTTTCCTGTGACATCTGCAATAGCTGTTCCTGTACCTTCGTTCATTTTCCATCCGGCAATCAGTCCTTCTTCAATTCCAGTAAGTGTAGAGGTCATATCAGCAGCAATCTCAGCTTGTGTTTTAACTACACTCCAAAAACGCAAATCAGACATTTTTCCTGTGAAACGTCTATCTTTCCACATCGAACCCTCGCCAATGCAAAGGCTCTGGGCAGATGCTACCATAGGAGTAGTAACAGCAGCAGTAGCATCTTCAACACCATTTACATACAATTTCAAGTCAGTACCCGAATAAGTTGCAGCTATGTGCATCCATGTGTTCAAAGAAATATCAGTAGTGCTTTTCAAAGAAGGCCAACTGGTATTTGCACCCAATGCAATTTCAATTTTTGAACCTGAAGTTCTTAGCGAAAAACCCTGATTAGCCCCTACCCAACCTTCGTTACTGATTATGTATCCTCCACTTGTGCTTTCATAATAAGCCCATACCTCAACAGTGAATTGAGCGGGGGCAAAAGCGTTGTCCACACCACAATTGATATAGCTTGTAGAAACTCCGGAAAACTGTAACCCTGTAGTTGGGACAGCAGATAATAACATTACGCTAAAAAGCGATGCAACTAAAAAAGAGTAAATTTTTTTCATGATATTATTTTTTTTAAATTAAAGAATAAAATTACATATGGCTAATACACATTCGGGAATCAAACGTACTATTCAACCATACATGTTATAAAACATATATTTATTCAATAAATAATTTTAAAGACAAAAACACAAAATCAAAAGCCTGTGTATAAGCCAATCAAATAAATTTTAAAATTTAGAATTTTCGTTCATGAAAAAATAAAGTACGGGAAGCAAAGCCCACATTTTGGTATTAAAGTGAGATTGCAAAATATGCAGTGAGGTGGAGAGTTGGTTTTTTACCGACTGATTTGAAATTTTCAGTTTGTCAGCAATTTGCTGGTTAGAAAGTCCTTTTTCTTTACTAAGTTCGAATATTTCACGCTGGCGCGGTGTTAAATGAGACTTTGCTTTTTCAATATATGCTTTCAGTTCATTAAGTTCAGCCAGTTTGTCTGTATCATTTTCACTGAAACTTATGTTATCCTGAAGTGAGTCGCATTCTTCGAGCGTAGAAATAAGGGTTTGTTTGCGAAAAACATTAATCACGTGGTTTCTCGCAATCATAAACAGGTATGATTTAAAAGAGTAATCGGGTAGAATATGGCTCCTGTTTTCCCATATTTTTATGAAAGTTTCCTGCACCACTTCATCAGCCATATCAGCCGATCGGGTAAGATTATACACAAATCCGTAAAGTCTTGGAGAATATGTATAATACAAGGACTCGAATGCTTCATTTGAACCATTCTGCAACTGTAAAATACATTCTTTTTCGGATATAGCCATAGATTTTAGGAAACTATAGATTTTTTGCCGGTTAATGTGCTAACAACAAATCTATATCAAATGCAAATGTACTATCGTAGTTAAAATAGCAACACAAATATAGTTCTTTTTTTTATATGTACTCAGTTAGGGACTGTAAACTTGAAAAACGCTCAATTAAACACGGGATTAAGAACTGATTAGTTTAAACATGATGATAATGCCGAACAAGTAATACGTATTCGATGCAGAATCGTACTACATAATATTTTATGTTGTAAAACATGAATCAGCATTCCAAAAGCCATTATTAACGTAAAGTCAACAAAAAAAAGAATGCCTGAACTAAAAACAGTCAGGCATTCTTTATTTAACATAAAACATTTACACAACGGATCTGATATTAAACAATCAGCATCTGTAAGCCATACATCCGGCTAAAATCATTTCACATCGTTTTTCCAGCCAACCGAATTTAAAAACCAGCTAATGTCTTCTTCTTTCAACTTTTGCTCTTTCAGCATTTCCGGCAAACGATTGTAATTCTTTTGGAACTGCTCAACAAGTTGATCGAAACGCTCGGGGTAATAGGTTAGTGAAATACTCGTTTGGTCTGTATATCCCATGTCGGGTGTCAGAACAAGGCCTGAATTTCTAAATTTCAGTCCGGTAATGGATTTACTGAACAGCTTTAAGTTATGCACCATTCCATTATTCAGTTCCGGTGTTTTGGCCGGGTAATGGATGTTTATTTTTTTAGCGGTAGCGCACGACAATTCAGGAACAGTAATTAACAACGCAAGCTCATCGCCCAGATATTCAAACGCAGCTTTAACGCCATTCACTGTTACCGATTCAGGTACAGCAGAGCCATACACTTTCACCTTAAACTGTCGGGTTTCGGGCATACCGGAATACGCTCCCTTGCGTGCACCAATAGTCACCACCAAATCCTGGTTGTTCCGTTCTGACGTTAAACTGGTTGTAGCATATTCTGTTGCATAATTTTTATCATTACCATTGTCTTCGTACATGCTGAACGAACCTTTAGTTCCCGGGAATACAGCTATCGTAACATCTTCGTTGTTCTTATTCAGGTTCTTCACCCGATCATAAAGGGGAAGAATCGATCCAGCCTTGATATAAACCGGATATTCGGCCAGAGTAAATGAGCGCTCAACCGTTTGTCCGCCTTTCAACAGAGTACCGGTATTCCATTCAAACCATTCATTTCCGGCAGGCAGCCACACTCTTACCTTAGAGACACCATTTTCCATAGGTTGATCAATAGGCGCCACCAGCATATTGTCACCAAACATATATTCATTTTTGAAATCATAAGCTTCTTTTGTCTCCGGATAATCATAATACATTGGGCGACAAAGTGAAATTCCGGTGTCGTAGGTTTCGCGGGCCATGGTATAAACATAAGGAGCCAACTGATATCTCAACAAAACAACATTGCGCAATGCATCAAAATAATCACCTTTAAAATTCCATATCTCTTTGTTCAGTTCGGCGTTTTTGGTAGAGTGTGTGCGCAAAACAGGAGTGAAGGCCCCATATTGCATCCAACGCGTATATAACTCAGGATCCAATTCATTTTTCTGACCTGATTTAAACATATGTCCTCCAATATCATGGCTCCAATAGCCATACAATACGTTGGAAGCACAATTTGTAAAATAGGGTTGGAAAGCCAGTGATTTCCATGAGATAACAGCATCGCCCGAAAAACCAATCTGATAACGGTGATTGCCTAACCCACCCCACCGGTGATAAAGCATCGGACGTGTTTCCCTATTGCGTTCCATGTTCGAGAAAAAGACATAATTCAGCCACCAGGTATTGCTCAAACTATCTAATTTTTGATCAAAAGGCCGTTGCTGCCAATCGAGCCACCAAAAGTCAACCCCATCTTTTTCCATTGGGCGAAGTACTTTATCGAGCAAGCCAGTCATGAACTTTTTATCAGAACCGACATACGGAATTGTTGCATGGCTTGCTGTATCTACACCCATCCATGCTGCCATTTCGGGATATGGCTTTTCGTAAGAAGCCACTCCATCAGCCGGGTGCAA
This sequence comes from uncultured Paludibacter sp., assembly GCA_964433885.1. Taxonomy (GTDB): domain Bacteria; phylum Bacteroidota; class Bacteroidia; order Bacteroidales; family Paludibacteraceae; genus Paludibacter. The sequence goes on from CAYSTC010000001.1 coordinate 260,043, forward strand.
ATTAAGGGTAATTTTCAAATCATTACTCTTGAGAAAATTCAGAAACTTCTCGGGTGCAGGAAACAGACGACGGTTCCAGGTCCATCCGGTCCAACCTCCAAAACCACGATCGGTATAATGCCAGTCCATATCAACCACCATCACATCAAGAGGGATATCGTAAGTATGAAATTTTGATACAAGATCGCGGATTTCCTTATCCGAATAACTCCAGTAACGCGACCACCAATAGCCGAAACAGTAGCGTGGAGGTAATGGTACTTTTCCGGCAAATGCGCTAAAATCTTTGATAGCTGCTTTATAATCGTGGCCGTAAGCCATAAAATACCAATCCTGCCCTTCTTTATCCGAACGTGGTTTTACCCAGGGCCATTCGGAATTGTCGAACAGAAAATTACGTGAGTCATCGAGCAGGGTCCAACCTTCAGTTGACAGCAAACCATCCTCCAAAGGCATTTCCTTTTTATTGAACGTACTCATATTCCCTTCGAAACCATCAAGTGTCCGGTACGTTCCCTTGAGGTTTCCGTTTGGCTTCATGCCGGGCTTCCAAACAAAAGGAATAATCCCTTTTACAGAAGAAATTGTTAGGTTTGCGGGTGAAAATTTGCCGGTACCTTTTTTGTATTTCAACATCATTTTTGATGTAGCAACGCTAACCCACGCACCACCAGATTTAACGGTATAATCCGGTATTGGTAATTTTTTATTCACTGCCAGAAATGACGCTTCATCAGTAAATTTACCCGAAGCATTCCACTCCAAACGAACCACCCCATCGGTAAGAACCGTAAAACGGACATTACCATCCGAATAAGCTACAGGGCTTGCAGGACTTCCTTTTGCAAAGCCAGTAACGGCAAAAACCTGAAAAAAAGCAAATAAGAACAATCGAGAGACGAATTTCTTTTTCATACTACAGAATATTGATTTTAAAATTATTTACAAACAAAGAGGCGTGCGAAAATTTCATTCAGCATCCATTTTTTCATATAAAAAATATGTACATGAACTAATTTTCGTGTAAAACAGAATTTTAGGTAACAAAATTATTATTTTATTTTTAATAATACAACCCGACACAACGATATGATCTAAACAAAAAAGCACTTACACAATAAATTATGTGTAAGTGCTTCATTCAAGGGTGAGCCCAACTGGGTTTGAACCAGTGACCCCCTGCTCCGATAGTTATCGGAGGAGTCTGGTGCTACTAACCAGCTGCTCCAATAGTTCGGGATATACTTTCAAATTACGGATATATTTTGATGATTTCATGGATTTCACTTTCCGCTCAATCCGAATTGCATGTGAAAAATCTGAACCGGGAATAAACAAATATAGCTCCCAATCATTTGCGGCTGAAGTAAATCTGTGCTGTCCATAGTTTCCTTTATTATGCTAATCTATTCGGTCATAAACATCAGCTTATGTTGCGCCAACGTAAAAACGATTCAACTTACAACTATGAATGATATAACAGCCGGCCATAAGGGTATTAATGTAAAAAACACTTACCCGAAACTCGAATAAGTGTTTTTGATTTAGGGTGGGCCCAACTGGGCTTGAACCAGTGACCCCCTGATTATGAGTCAGGTGCTACTAACCAACTGAGCTATAGGCCCTACTTTTGCAATTATTTTTGTATCTTTGCAAAGCGAATGCAAAAGTAGTAATTTTTGTGAAACCGCAAAAATTCTTAGTCATTTTTTTAATCCACAATGAAACATTTTAGCAATATTACCACACTCATATTTGACCTGGGAGGTGTACTTATAAACCTCGATTTACCTCAATGTATACAGAATTTCAAAGAGTTGGGATTAGAAGATTTTGAACATCACCTGAGTCTTTTTGGGCAAAAAGGTTTTTTCCTGCAATTCGAAAAAGGACAAATCGGAGTCGAAGAATTCCGTAATGAAATAAGAAAACTGGCAACCAACCCGCTTACAGATGCCCAAATTGACGCTGCCTGGTGCTCTTTTTTGTGCGATATTCCCAACCAAAAACTGGAAATGTTGTTAGAATTGAAAAAGAAATTCAAATTATTGCTATTGAGTAACACCAACCAATTGCATATTGAAGTAAGCACTGCCGGCGAATTTGCCCGAATCGGAAAAAAGATCACTGACGTTTTTGATAAATGTTATTATTCCTATCAAATGGGAATGGCTAAACCTGATGCTGAAATATTTGAAACGCTGCTCACGGATGCCGGAGTCAGCGCACAGGAATGCCTGTTTTTGGACGATGGTCCCAAAAACATAGAACAAGCCGTAAAAATGGGAATACAAGCCTATTTGGTTGACATAAAAGAAGATTTAAGTTTCCTACTTAACACTGAAACCTGGAAATAAACCAGATCGGTTTTAATTCATGAATATAATACTACCATCCGATAATATAAACTCATTTTTACCCTGTGCAGCCACAGTGGGTATTTTTGATGGCGTACATGGCGGACATCGTTTTTTGCTGGACGAATTAAAAACGCTTGCCGGGGAGCGCAAACTAGGGACCACGGTAATAACTTTTGCTGAACATCCGCGAAAGGTTTTAAACTCTCATTTCAAGCCCGAAATCCTAACCACGTTATCAGAGAAAATTGCCTTGCTCGAAGCCGCTGGCATCGACAACTGCATTGTCATTGATTTCACCATCCAAATGGCTCAACTGTCGGCTTACGAATTTATCAAAACGGTTTTGTTTGAAAAATATGAGGTTAAAGCGTTACTCGTCGGGCACGACCATCGTTTCGGGCACAATCGAGAGGACGGTTTCCCTGAATATAAACAGTATGGTAATTCTTTAGGAATGGAAGTTTTTGAGGACATCCAATACAAAACTGATCTGGATCAACACATTAACTCTACAGCAATAAGAGCGGCACTCCGAGCCGGAAATATCGAGAAAGCGAACCGAATGCTAACCTATTCGTATTCAGTAACGGGAAAAGTGGTGGAAGGATTCAGGCTTGGCAGGAAAATCGGATTTCCTACGGCAAATCTGGAGCCCAATCACCCCGACAAGCTAATTCCCGCAAATGGCGTTTATGCAGTAAAAGTTCGGTGGAACAACCATTACTATATGGGCATGCTGAATATCGGCAACAGGCCAACTGTGGCTAATGATGGCCGAATAAGCATTGAAGTGCATTTGTTAGATTTCAACGAAGACATTTACTCACAGGAAATTGAAATTATTTTTATTCAAAAAATAAGAGATGAACAAAAATTTAATTCCCTCGACGAATTAATGAGCCAACTCCAGAAAGACAAAAATTTTGTAATAGAAATGAATAAATAATCAATCCGCATTCATTCCGAACACTTAATTTCCTATCTTTGTGCATTAAAATAGTTTTCAATTTAATGCGAATTTCAAAATGAAAAAAACTTTATTAACTCTAATGATCGGTCTTACCCTCATGGGATCTGCTAAAACCAATAATCCGTTTTTCGAACCGTACAAGAATAAATACGGCGCACCTCCTTTCGACAAAATTAAAAATGAGCATTATATGCCTGCTTTCAAAGAAGGCATTAGGCAGCATCAGGCAGAAATCAATGCCATTGCCGGTAACAAGAATGCTCCAACTTTCGAAAACACCATTGCCGCAATGGACTATAGCGGCGATTTGCTCAAGAAAGTTTCAGCGGTATTTTTCAACCTCTATTCTGCCGAAACCAACGATGGCATGGCCAAAATTGCAAATAAGGTTTCCCCTATCCTATCGGAACACAACGACAACATTTACCTGAACAGCAAACTATTTCGCCGTGTAAAGACACTGTACGACAAACGTACAAAACTTGGATTAACTCCGGAACAAATCCGTTTGCTGGAAAAAATTCACCGTGAATTTGTACGCAGTGGTGCTGCTCTAAACGAAGATCAAAAAGCAAAACTTCGGGAAATAAATAAAGAATTAGGGCTGGCTGAGCTTGCTTTTGGCCAGAATGTACTGGACGAAACAAATTCGTACAAAAAATTTGTAACCCGTGAAGCCGATTTGGCCGGATTACCTGAAAGTGTTCGTCAGGCTGCTGCCGAAGCTGCAAAAGAAGCAGGCAAAGATGGAGAATGGTTATTTACCACCCAAAAAGCAAGCTTCATACCGGTGCTTCAATACAGCGAAAACCGCGAATTGCGCAAAGAACTGCTTTTGGCTTATTCTACCCGCGCAAATCACGACAATGATAAAGACAATAAAGCGATTATCAACAAAATCATGAAATTGCGCACTCAAAAAGCACAATTACTGGGTTTTGAAACATCGGCGGCATTTATCCTGGATGACACAATGGCTAAAACCCCAAAAGCTGTTTACGACTTCCTGCAAACGGTGTGGACGCCTGCATTGGCCAAAGCCAAACAGGAAGCTGCTGAATTGCAAAAATTGATGGATGCCGAAGGTAAAGGTGAAAAACTGGAAGCGTGGGACTGGTGGTTCTATGCTGAAAAGTTGCGCAAAGCCAAATACGATTTGGATGAAGAAGCACTGAAACCTTATTTCAAACTGGAAAACGTACGTCAGGGTGTTTTTGATTTGGCAACAAAGCTGTACGGACTGAAATTCAAAAAACTTGAAGGAATGCCGGTTTATCACAAGGATGTGGAGGTTTTTGAAGTAACCAATGCCGATGGCTCATTGATTGGCGTTTTATATACAGACTATTTCCCAAGAGCTGGAAAACGTGCAGGTGCCTGGATGGAAAACATCACACCTCAATACAAAAAAGACGGCAAAAATTACCGCCCGATTATCTGCAACGTAGGTAACTTCACCAAACCTACAGCCGACAAACCTTCATTGCTCACCATGGACGAAGTGGAAACTCTTTTCCACGAATTTGGACATGCACTTCACGGATTGCTCACGCAATGTACATACCCAAGCCTATCGGGAACCGATGTGGCCCGCGACTTTGTTGAACTGCCATCACAGGTAATGGAAAACTGGTGTTGGGAACCCGAAGTGATGAAAACTTATGCAAAACATTACCAAAGCGGTGAGGTTATGCCCAAGGCTTTGATGGACAAAATCCAACTTGCCGGTACATTCAACCAGGGATTCATCAACACCGAACTCCTTTCGGCCTCTATCATGGACATGGATTACCACATGATAAAAGACACAACCAATTTTGATGTGGCTGCTTTTGAGAAAGCTTCGTTGGACAAAATGGGCATGATTCCGGAAATCATTGTACGCTATCGCAGCACCTATTTCAATCACATATTCACAGGTGGTTATAGTGCTGGATATTACAGTTACACCTGGGCAGCAGTACTTGATGCCGACGCTTTCCGGGCTTTCAAAGAAACGGGCAACATTTACAATCCGGAAAAAGCAGCTGCTTTCCGCAAATATATCCTTGAAAAAGGCGACTCCGATGATCCTATGAAACTGTACCGCAGTTTCCGTGGTGCCGATCCGAATCCGGATGCACTTTTAGAAAAGAGAGGACTTAAATAAACTCATTCAAAACAGAGTTTTTATTCAAAATACAAGTATCGGTGATTTATTTACCGGTACTTGTATTATTTTTGCAGTTCAATTCAAAGCAATCGGCATTGCAGTTGCTAACAACGCATTAACGCATAAGACAACAAATGAAGGCTCACATCAAGGTCTCAATCAAACAATTCATCGTTCCCAGCATTCCTTTAGCCAGCTTACTGGTTCTAAGTTTTGTGGGATTATGGTTTTCGGCCTATCTGGGTGCCCGGCTTACTTCTCCGGTTGTTCAAAACACCAACATTCTTAATGGAATAGAGGCATTATTAGCACCTAACTCATTACTGGCAAACCTGATTGGCATCTCCTTCACGCTTTTAAATGCATTTTTACTGGCTCAGATTAACAACCGGTTCACCATCATCCGAACACGTACTTTCTTACCAATTTTCGTATTCCTAATGTTGTTGAGTTCGTGGAACGAAACCCACACGGCCATAGGTGCACACTTTGCACTTACGCTGATAATGCTGGCGTTGTTTTACATACTAAGCATGTCGCGCGACAAAAAATCATCCGAGCAGGCCTTCATGGGGAGCTTACTCCTTAGTGCCAGCAGTCTGATTTTCAACCCCTACATTTTCATCATTCCGGCTTGCTGGATTGGATTTATGATATTTCAAAGCTTCTCGCTACGTACGTTCCTGGCATCTATTCTTGGAACATTAGCTCCATGGGTTCTTTTTATTTCCGGTAAATATGTTTTTCAAAACGAACTCAATCTTAACCAGATTTTTCTTATTCAACCAAGTATTGATTTTAGTTTTTCAACCATTTCGTTGCCTACGCTAATTTATCTGGGCGCATTCATCTTTATATCCATCATAAGCATAATCGGGCTGTACTCTTTATCAAACGGCGATGCTATCCACACACGCAACAAACTGAATTTTCTGGTTTTATTATTCATTTCGCTATCTGTTTTGTCTTTCATTTTCAGACACGAATTCATTTTGTTCCTACCTCTCATTGCCGTAGTTTTTTCGCTGATTTTTGCCCATCCTTTCACGCTGAAGCACAATAACTTTTACGGAATTGTCTTTTATGTTTTCTGTTTTCTCAATATAGCCTACGTAATTTCTAAATATATCCTGATATAAATGACCGGACTAATGGGACTTGGCTATCTGGGCCTTTTTATTGCCTCTTTTCTGGCAGCAACAGTGGTGCCATTCAGTTCGGAATTCATTTTTTCGGCCATGGTGTTTGGTGGGCTGGATGCTTGGACTTGCGTTTGGGTAGCAACACTTGGAAACTGGCTGGGCGGGATGACCAGCTATTATGTTGGATTATTGGGCAAAATTGAGTGGATTGAAAAATACTTCCACATAAAACAAGAAAAAATGGAGAATGCTGCAATTAAAATCCGAAAATATGGCGACTGGTTTGCATTCTTCTCTTTTGTACCGTTTGTCGGCGATGTTATTGCGGTAGCTACCGGATTTTTTCGCTGCAAGTGGTGGAAAGTAGCCATTTCAATGTTAGTGGGCAAGTTTGCCCGGTATATCGTTTGGATGTATTTCAACGGCTTATTTATGTAATTTCATTATTCTATTTTCTCCATATGTTTCAAAGATTTAAGACTTTCCTGCTACTTTTCATTTTTTGCAATGCTGTGGCATGGTCTCAATCAACCCTCAAAACTGTAAACAAACCGGTAAATTTCGGGATGCACACCTGTAAAAACCGGAATATTAATACTGTCATCGTACATTCGGTGTTCAATGCCGCAGAAGGAGACAAATACAACGTCGACCTCGTTATTAAACAATTCTCGCGATATCATGTCAGTTCACATTATATTATCAGCCGGGATGGAACCATTTACCAATTGGTAAAAGAAAAAAACATCTCTTATCATGCCGGAAGAAGCCAATTGCCCGATGGAAGAACCGGTGTAAACTCATGTTCAATAGGCATTGAGCTTATAACCTCAAATGACAGCCTGGATGCACCAACCGAGAAACAAATAAAGTCTTTGGCAACCCTGGTAAAAGATATTAGAACACGATACAAGATCAAATACGTTTTGCGCCACAGCGACATTGCCCCGGGGCGTAAAACCGACCCCTGGAATATGAATTGGCAAGACTTTTTGAAACAAATAGAAGAAAAAAAGCGAGTGAATCCCAATTGATTCACCCGCTTTTTGGTTTTATTGAATTTACTTTCAAATAGTCATTAAATAGTTTTTGAAAGATTGGAAATCTTTAGCCATTGGCAAACTTTTCTTTTCGCCTTTCATAAACTCCTGTAATTTCTGAGGAATTTCAACTTTCTCGCCAATTATACCTTCAACAGTTTCCAAAAACTTGGCTGGATGTGCTGTTTCCAGGAAAACACCAATTTCATTTTCGGTCAACCCTTCCTGTAAAGCCCGATAACCAACTGCACCATGTGGATCAAGTAAATATCCGGTTTCCTGCTTGCAAACCTTCAACGTTTCGGCTATTTGCTCATCAGTATAACTTACACCACTGATTTCAGCAGAAATCGCAGCATGAGAACCGCCATACAAATCCAATACGCGTGCAAAGTTGCTTGGGTCGCCCACATCCATGGCATTGGCAATAGTAGAAACAGAAGGACGCGGTGTATAAACACCTGTTTGTAGATATTGAAGGAAAATATCGTTACGATTATTGGCGGCAATGAACCGTTTGATTGGTAATCCCATGCGCTTTCCGAACAATCCGGCCGTGATATTTCCAAAATTTCCACTTGGCACGCACATTACTACATCATTGGCTTTACCAAACTTTTTCAGTTGAGCATACGCATAGAAATAATAGAACGATTGCGGCAGGAAACGAGCTACATTGATTGAATTAGCTGAAGTAAGTTTTAATTTTGCATTCAGCTCGTCATCCATAAAAGCCGATTTTACCAATGCCTGGCAATCATCAAAAGTACCATCAACTTCCAATGCTGTAATATTCTGTCCCAGTGTTGTAAACTGACATTCCTGAATCGGGCTTACAAGTCCTTTCGGGTAAAGCACATACACGTGAATGCCTTCCACACCAAGGAAACCATTGGCAACCGCGCTTCCGGTGTCGCCCGAAGTGGCTACCAACACATTCACTTTTGTGTCATTTTGCTTTTGAATAAAATAGCCCAACAAACGTGACATAAAGCGTCCACCAACATCTTTGAATGCCAATGTAGGTCCGTGATACAATTCCAGGCTGTAGATATTGTCATTCACGTGAACCAGAGGCACATCGAAATTCAATGTTTCGTACACGATTTTTTTCAATGCATCAGCTTCCACATCTTCGCCAAAGAACGCATCGGCAACCGTGTAAGCAATTTCCTGAAACGAAAGCGTTTCAATAGTATCGAAAAACGATTGTGGCAATGGTTTGATCACATCCGGCATAAATAAGCCTTTATCTTCGGCCAATCCTTTTACAACAGCGTCCTGCAAGCTAACGCCATTTACTTTTTTGTTTGTACTGTAATATTTCATAAATGACCCCTAACCCCTAAAGGGGGATAAAGTTAGTATTGAATGATTTAAACTATATTCTAATAAACGGAACTTGCCGAGTCCCCCTTTAGGGGTTAGGGGTTCTTAATAAGTTCTTTCATAAATTCAGCTCCTTTGAGCAAACCGTAACTTCCTTTTTCTGCAGCAAATTCATCATAGATCGTAACATCATCTGCCTTTTCACCCGGTTTATAGATGATAAATGGAACAGGTGACTTGGTATGCGTTTTATAAACACACGGAGTCGGGTGATCTGGTAAAATAGCTATAGCAACAGGCTCATTCCAGGTAGAGACTTCCTCAAAGATTGGTTTCACAACACGCTGATCCAGATATTCAATCGTGCGGATTTTCAGTTCCACATCCCCTTCATGCCCGGCTTCGTCGCTGGCTTCGATATGTAAATACACAAAATCATCCGTTCGAAGTGCATCAATAGCGGCCTGAGCTTTCCCCTCGTAATTAGTATTATAGAGACCTGTTGCGCCTTCCACTTCAATCACTTTAAGCCCGGCATAAACACCAATTCCTTTTATCAGGTCTACTGCCGAAATCACAGAACCGCTTTTCAGGTTATACGTTTCCAGCAATGTTTTCATCTCCGGCTTGTAGCCCGGCGACCACGGCCAAATACTGTTTGCTTTATCTTTGCCTGCTGCTGCACGTTTCAGGTTTACGGGATGGTTTTCCAACAACTCCTGCGAACGTAAAATCAAGTTATTCAGCAAATCAGCCGTTTCTCTTGCATCTTCTGTTTCGGCTTCAATCATTACATCAGCAAATGGTGTTCCGGGAACATCGTGAGGTGGCGTGCAAGTCAGTTGCTTATTTCCACCTTTTATCTTCAGCAAATGACGATAGGAAACTCCTGGAAAGAAGTTAATCACATCATTACCAAGTTCCTTTTGCAAAAAAAGAATCAATTCGGTGGCTTCTTCATTGCTGATATGCCCGGCCGAGTGATTCTTTATTTTTTGATTTTCTATGCAGATAAGATTGCAACGCATGGCCATCTCTCCTTCTCCGATAGCCACACCCATGCTTGCCGCCTCCAACGAGCCACGTCCTTCAAAAACCTTCGCCACATCATATCCCAACACGCTCATGTTGGCAATTTCACTTCCCGGGGCAAAACCTTCGGGAATGGTATCCAACAGACCGTTACGGCCCAATGCAGCAATTTTATCAATATTCGGTTTGTTTGCAGCTTGCAGGCAGGTTTTATTATCAAGCGATGCTATTGGCTCATCTGCCATTCCATCGCCAAGTATTATTAAGTATTTCATAAGACCCCTTACCCCTAAAGGGGAATAAGTTAGTTTGTAATGTTTTATATTTGCTTTATTGTAAGTCCGGACAGAAATTACAATTATTCTTTAATATTTCTGGTTATTTTTATTCCAGAAAATCCCTGTAATCGGGCAATGCGTCTTCGAATTTTGCCACTGTTTCGGCAAGTGACACATAACTTTCGCCACCGGAAGCGTTCAGGTGTCCACCCCCGTTAAACAAATCGGCAGCCACTTTGTTTGCCGGAAAAGTTCCCTGCGAACGCAACGAGATTTTGATTTTGTCGGTATCCTCACGCATAAAAACGGAGAAATCTACACCTTCGATAGAAAGCGGGATATTTACAAATCCCTCAGCATCACCATTGGTAAAATTAAATTGCTTTAACTCGCTTGAAGTCAAAGTAATCAAAGCTGCCTTATATTCGGGATACACTTTCATCTTGTTGTACAGACAAAATCCCATTAACCGCAGCCTGTCAGCAGAATAGGTATTAAAAACCTTGCGGTAAATAGCATCTTTATCTACACCTAATTTTATCAATTCGGCAATAATGATGTAAATTTCCTGACCATTGGAGTTATATGTAAAACCTCCGGTATCAGTCATCATACCTGTATAGATACATTCAGCACACGCCAGATTAATTTTAGAAAAATCGCCCAACCTGCATATTAAACGGAATATCAGCTCACTGGTAGATGATATTTCAGGATATGAAACGGACACTTTAGGAAAATCGCCCGGATGCAAATGGTGATCAACCAAAATCTTAGGAGCAGCTGCATTTATAACAGCATCAGCCATTTTGGCCATGCGGCTTGCCTGATTAAAATCAAGCGTAAAAATCAGTTCTGCCTCAGCAATTAATTCATCGGCTTTTTCTTTATAATCGTCGTAAACCAATACACACTCAGAGCCCGGAAGCCAGGATAAAAAAGCAGGAAAAGCTGTCGGAACAATCACAACCGGCTCTTTTTCAATTGTCATGAGATAATGCCACAATGCCAAGGTAGAACCCATCGCATCGCCATCAGGCCCAACATGCGAAACTATCACAATTTTGTCGGCACTATCAATGGCCTTTTTTACCTTGGTAATAAGGTCTTCGGCTATAATTTTAGAAATCATTTATATGGTTTTAATTTGAATGCAAAAGTAGCAAAAAAATACGATTTTGAGACCATAACCTTCTCTGCTACATTAATCTTTAATATTCAACACATAAGCTCCCCGCTCAGCTACCGAATAAAAACTTATTCCACGAGCTTTGCAAACCAGCCTTATATCATCAGTATACCATTTCGAAACACTTTTGTCGACAATAATGTTGTGCGGGCGAACGCAATCCAGAATCTGTTCTATTTTAGGCTTCAGTCCGCCACCAATAATCAGATAATCGAGATTGAGTGGCTTGGAAGTAATTTTTCTCTTAAGGAAATCATTTGTCAGGATAAGAATCCTGTTCTGACCGAATCTCAGAAAACCATCGGGTCCACAATTGGTCTCTGCCAGAAAATGAGGTTTTTCAAGTTTTTGATTTTGCCAGAAAGTCTTGCCAATCCTTTCGGCTTCAACCGAATCGGTTGTAAAAACCTGATTCTGATTGCGATTTATAAAACTGACATGCGTATTCTTCTGGCCTGCATATACGATCATTCGCTTTGAAATCAACGTATTATAATTTACATACAAATTAAACACGCACGCCACAAACAACGAAACCAATCCTAAAAACAACGGCTCGTATTTCTTATTGTAATAATATGCTGACAAACAAAATATCGCCACAAAAACAAGCACAGTTTGTCTGATATCAAAAGAAATATGCGAGACAGAAAACGGTAGATTCTGAATAAACACAATCACAAAATTCAACGCCCAAAGCATCCATTTCAACAAAAAAGCAACTCCGACAGAAATGTAAGGCACATACGATGTTGCCAGCAAACCAATGGCCAGATAAATAACGAAAGTAGAAAGCGGAATTGCTAAAAAATTGGTAAGAATAAAATAATTGGGGAATTGCTGGAAATAATACAGAGTGAAAGGAGCCGTGCCAAGTTGCGCTGCCATCGAAACTGAAAAAACGCCCCAAACTGCTTTACTCACCTTATTAGTTGGGGTGTATAACTTATTGAGAATTGGCTGAAAAAACAAAATGCTTAATACAGCCGAATAACTCAGTTGAAATCCGACATCAAACAAAAAATTGGGATCGAAAAGCAACATTGCAAATGCCGATGCGAAGATAGTATTGTAAATTTGCGTCTTCCGTTCAAAACAGCTTGCCACCGACACGAAACTGAACATCATAGCCGCACGGATTACAGCCGCCGACATACCCGTAAGAAACGCATAAGCCCACAAAAAGAGCATTATAAAAAGGCCCTTGAAAATTTTCAGACGTCGGGATTTATTCATAAAACCCAGCAGAAATGCCATCACTACATAAACCACCCCAACATGCATCCCACTTACCGAAAGAATGTGCATAGCTCCCGTTGCACTATAACTAGCTCGCAGATCCGGCTGCAAATCGTCGGTGTAGCCCAGCGTTAGAGCCGCAAGTACAGCAAATTCATCGCCACTGATACCAAAATCCCGATAAACCGACAACAAATAATTGCGCCATTTATCAGCTTCACGCCGAATGGAAAAATTCCCGCTACGGTCTGTAAACCTCCAGCTTTCGGACGAAATGAAGCTGGTTGCTCCAATCCCCTGCCGCTTCAGGTAAGCAGCATAATCAAACCCATCGGGATTCAGCGCACGTTCCGGTTCTGCAAATCCAGCTTCCACCAACAGCCGGTCGCCAAATAGTAATTTGGAAGCAGGTTTATCTTTCTGGAAATAAAGAATTGCCTTTCCTTGAGCCGGTTTCCAGGTATCGTTATAGAATTCCAGCACATCAACTTTACATTGATATGATTTAGCCTTTTCAATCGGAGGAGAAATCAATTCCACCCTATAAATTCCTTTTTTGCCCAAAGAATCAAATGCTGCCGATTTATTTTTCTCAACAGTCAAAGCATAAGCAAGTACGATGAAAAATAAAAAAATTCCGCAGCCAAAAAGCCAACGGAATTGAAATTGCCGTTTCGTTGCACCAATAAACAACGAAACTAAAACCAGTATACCCGACAAACCAAACACAGCAAACAAACTCCACAAGGGCAACTCCACATATTGGCAAATAACAATACCAACAACAACCGGAAGCAACATTCTGAAAAAAGGAGTTCGTTGCAAAAAGTCCATAGGCTAAGTGTTCAGCATATTATGAATTGTTTCGACAGGATTGCTTGCGTTGAAAACCGCACTTCCGGCTACCAACACATCCACACCACTCTCAAATAATGTCGGAGCATTTTGCAGGTTTACACCTCCATCCACCTCAATGAGGCAATGAGCATTTTTACGTTCAATCATTGCTTTGAGTTCGGCAATCCGACCGTAGCTTTCTTCGATAAATTTTTGCCCGCCATAACCTGCAAAAACCGTCATTAGCAATACCAGATCAACCTTATCCACAAAAGGTTCGAGCACACTCACCGGTACATCCGGGTTAATGGTAATGCCGGCTTTGATTCCTTCAGCTTTTATCATTTCGATAACTTCCAGCGGATTTTCAACCGTTTCGTAATGGAAAGTCAGGATATCGGCACCCGCCTTTGCAAAACGCGATATGTATTTTTCGGGATGCACAATCATCAAATGCACATCCAACGGCTTTGTGCAATGCTTCCTCACGGCTTCCAACACTGGAAAACCAAAGGAGATGTTTGGAACAAAACTTCCATCCATTACGTCGATGTGCAACCATTCGGCCTCACTGGCATTAATCATTTCGCAGTCGGCTTTCAGGTTTCCAAAATCAGCAGATAACAGGGAAGGGGAAATTATTTTAGTCATATAAAAGAGGTTGATTGTAATCCTTTTTGATTTGCAAATATAATAAAAAAAGACCTCCAAGTATTTGGAAGTCTTCTTTTTTTAATTCAAAAACAATTCAACTAACTGATTATCGGCCACTTTTTCAACTCTATAGGTTGAGGCAAATTGAAGAATATTTTGCAATGTGGATGCTTTGGGTTGCATTTCCGGAGATTTTTCGAGCCTTTTGTTTTCAGAGATTAAATCAGTTTTTTTTAGTTTAGTAGTAGTTTTTTGCATAGGCATCTTGGTTGTTTTAGTGTACATTACTAAAACGAAGATGGCTGCAAAATAGTATATAATCAATAAAAATAATTTCTCAATTTTCAATTTCCAATAAAAAAGCACCTGTTCATAAGCAATTCAAGGTCTAATTAAAAATTGCTAATTGGGAATTAAAGTTCATTTCATTTCCAGATAAACATCTTTTTCCATTGCTATGCGGCGCATATTCAGTAGTGCATAACGCATACGCCCCAGTGCAGTATTGATGCTTACATTTGTTTTCTCTGCAATTTCTTTGAAGCTTAAGTCTTCAAAATAACGCATACGAATTACATTTTGCTGCGTTTTAGGCAACAAGTCAATCAGATGAACCACATCGGCCAATACCTGTTCGTTTGACATAGTATCCTCCACGCTTTTTTCAGAAAGCCTGGCATTATTTGCTATATCATAATCCACTGCATCAGCCGAGAAGGTATTCTCGTTCTTTTCGCGACGGAAATGGTCGATAATCAGATTATGTGCAATCCGGTTAATCCAGGCCAAAAAACGGCCGGATTCGATGTAACGACCCTGTTGAATGGTAGCGATTGCTTTAATAAAAGTGTCCTGAAAAATATCTTCGGCGAGTTCCCGACTGCGAACAATCAAATAAATGTAAGTATACACTTTTGATTTATAACGCAACAATAAAATTTCGAACGCTTGATTATTACCAATCTCATACAATTTTACCAATTCATCATCAGTTAATTGATTCAGATCTTTCATTACTTTTAATTTTGAGGTTCAAAGTAATTTTTGGCAATAGGCGTTCTTAAATTTTGAGGTTAATAGGAATGTTTAGACTGCAAATATAACGATAGAATACAAAAAAACAAATTTTTGAGGCATTAATTTCAAAAAAAAATCCAATTTTCTAATCAATAATGTTATAAATAGTGATAATTTAAAGCTCTGTATACTCAAATCAGACTTTCATTCGTTACACTACGGGGTAACTCCACCAAAATAAAAGCCCTACTCAACCCACAAAACAAGACCCTTAAGATATTCTCCTTCAGGGTGATAAATATTTATCGGGTGATCGGCAGGCTGTGAAAGCTGGTGTAAAATGCGAACGTTGCGCCTACTCTCCGCTGCAGCACTGAAAACAGCCAAACGAAACTGATCTTTGGTAACCACCTGCGAACAGGAAAAAGTAAAGAGAATTCCTCCGGGCTTAATTTGCTCAAAAGCTTTTGCGTTCAGGCGCTTATAGCCTTTCAGCGCATTGCGCAACGCATCCCGGTGTTTGGCAAAAGCCGGTGGGTCGAGAATAATCAGATCATATTGCTGGTCGAGGGTGTGCAGGTTATTCAGGTATTTAAATGCATCTTCAGCAAAAGACTTATGGCGCGGATCATTCGGGAAATTAATTTCCATGTTCCGATCGGTCAAATCGATGGCTTTAGCCGAACTATCCACCGAATGAACCAGGTTTGCACCACCACGCATGGCGTAAACCGAGAAACCACCCGTGTAACAAAACATATTCAACACCGATTTACCGGCAGAGTAACGCTCCAGCAAGGAACGGTTCTCGCGCTGATCGACAAAAAAACCGGTTTTTTGTCCCCGCAACCAGTCCACCTGAAACTGCAATCCATTCTCCAAAGCTTTCAGATTTTGATTTTCGCTTCCAATCAGATAACCATTTTCAGGCTCAATAGCAGCCTTGAATGGCAACGTTGTTTCTGATTTATAATAAACACTTCTGACCTCAGGTACATTTGCAACAATGGCTTTAGCCAATTCATTCCGGGTTTCGTGCATCCCAATTGAGTGAGCCTGCAAAACAGCCGTGTCGTCATAAACATCTACAATCAAGCCTGGCAACGAGTCACCCTCACCATGAACCAAACGATAGGTATTATTCTGACCCGGAACAACCAACCCCAGTGATTGACGCATAACATAGGCATTCCTGATTTTTTTCGCCCAAAAATCTTCATCAATTTCTATTTTTTCGAATGACACCACCCGAACGGCAATACTGCCAATCTGATAATGGCCTATGGCTAAAAAATTACGATTACTATCCACCACTTCTACCAGGTCTCCCTCAGTAGGTTTCCCTTCGATACGCTGAATGGCACCCGAAAACACCCACGGGTGGAAACGTTGCAAACTTTCTTCTTTTTTAGGTTTTAGTTGAATGGTAATCATATAGTTATTATTTGTTTCGGGTTCCGGATTCGGAGTTTAAGTTTGAAATGGTGGAAATAAGAATTATTCAGTTATTTTAAAAGTGCTATTACACAGACTGCATAATTTATACAGTAGCAGATTCTGAACTTTCAGTTTGTCGGTTAGCCATTTGTTGTTCGCGTAACTCGCGCTGTTCAAGAGCATCTTTCAACAAAAGCTTTTCAAGCTGTTTTTTGGTGAGTTTCTTTTCGTTCATCAGTTGAAGATAAATTTGCAGACTGGCCCAGGCATCGGTAGCCGCATAGCGTTGTTGCTGCTCTGTAAGTTCAGGGTTTTCCCAGTTTGTGAGTCGCTGCGATTTTGATATCTTCTTCCCGAAAAGGATAGCGTATATTTTTTGCAGGCCAAGTTCCAGAATGCCGTAACTTTGTATGATTGTCTGAATATCGACGCAGTTAGCCGGTTTGAATTTATGATGTCTGTTAAGCCCGTTCAAATCATCGCGGAGCGAAAGTCCTATCTTTTTAATTTTCTCATCCGCCAGAAACTCGGCCAGTGCAGCCGGGAAATCAATTTTATTCAGGCGAAACAAAAAGCAATGATCCAAAGTTGAAATTTGCACCAACGACACCTTATGATGAGTTCCGCGGGTAAAAGACGGCTTGGTTTCTGTATCTATTCCGACAATTGTACTTTTTCTGAGTTCCTGAATGGCCGGATATATCTTAGATAAATCATCGACCAGCGTTATTTTGCCCTCGAATGAAACAACCGGCAACTGGTTTACCTCGTCTTTTGTTATTTTAGCTCTAAACATGATTTGATTACTTCAATAAATTTGACAGTGCTTCATCATCGTCGTGCAAAAAACTGAGAAATGAATTTCTATCAACTTTTCCATTCGAGGCCTCCTCCATGGTTTCATTTTCGGCCCCAAATCCATCGCTGAAACGAAGGGCATGCAATGCACGCAACCCATTCAGTAATTTCTGACCCCAATGTTCGCCAAATGCCAATAAGCAAGCCACAAGCGCATCGTTCATTATATCCACATCGCCCAATTGATAATTAGCCGCAAAATCTTTCAGCTCCTGATAAATATCGGCCAGATTTTCGGAAACGAAAGCAGCAATGGGAGTATCGCTGATGGCCATATCAGGATGAAATGTTTCCAGATACGAATCATCCGGCCCCAACAATTGCTCTAATTGTTCGCGCACAAACTGATAATCTTCTTCTGTCACAAAACGCTCGGGGGCATCATCAAAAACAGTTTCAGGGATATCAATCAGAGAAGCTTTCAGATACAAAAGCGGAAGGATTTTCACCGATTTCTGAATAAAATCAGTCTTTGTAAACTCAGTTACATGCTCCAGAAACAAACAGGCTTCGGCGGCAACAGTTACAAATTCTATTACATTTACGCTGTAAACGATATGATCAGGTAATTGGTCGATTTCCATTAAAAGAAATAAATTAGATAATGTCTTGCAAAAGTAAGAAAAAATATTCACTTTTGTAGTATCCAATCCGTTATAAGAATTTGCTTATAAACGACCGAAAAAAGTATATAAGTAACAGGGATGAAATAAATCTCATTTTATAAAGATTTGCAATAACAAAAATAAATCATTGTTGCTCTTTTGAATGTCTTTTGTACTTTTATTGGATTGTTTAGCCCGCTAAATGCCCTCACCCAAGTCCAAAATCCATTTCAAAACAGCTTTCAAAAATTACGACATTATTTCCTTTCTATTACCTAAAATTTAATCAAAAGAAAACATTAACGAAAAAGAAAGCGTTATAAAATTACAAAAAGACAAAAACATTGGCATCAATCATCAACCACTAAATTTTACCATTATGGAAGACAAACTTATCACACTAAAAAACTACGAAACAATGGTAGAAGCCATGTTCGATCAGGAAATTTTGCGCGAAAACAACATTGAAAGTTCGATAAACAACGAAGATTCGGTTGAATTAATGCCTATGTTTGGCGAAATAAACGATGGGCTGAGAATTGTGGTTTTTGAAAAAGATTACGAACAAGCCACTAAAATACTCGAAGAATACGAAAAGACCGTCGACAAATCAGTTGAACCCGAAACAGAGAACTAAACATTCTATTTTTTTATCAAGTCAATAATTTTCCGGCTCAATACCGGATGGACAAAATCCGGAGCAATTTCGGCTAAAGGTAAAAGCACAAAATCCCGTTCCGCTATGAGTGGATGCGGGATTTTTAATGTTGGCTGGTCAATAATCAAATTATCATAAAAGAGAATATCAATATCAATCAAGCGGTCGGCATAACCGCCCACCGATTTGGCAGTACGCCCGAGAGTGCGCTCAATTTCCTGAGTTTTGTATAGCAAATCAAAAGGAGACAAACCTGTTTCCAATAAAACAACTGCATTTAAAAACTCATTCTCTGACTCGAAGCCCCATGGGGCCGACATAAAAAATGTTGACTGACGAATTACAACACCGACATATTCCGACAAAGAAATAATTGCATCGTTCAGATTACGCTCCTTATCTCCTAAATTTGTTCCCAATCCTAAATATACGAGTGCCATAGCTACCGATTTGATTTGTGCAAAGATACATTTTTTAGAAGTAAGAGGTAAGAAATAAAGAGCAAGTATCGGGGAAATTCAGTTTTTGCCCAATAAAAATGCATTTAATTTCAAAAGACATAAAGTTACTAACCTCTCATTCCTTGCCTCTTCTTGGTATTATACTGCCATTTTCTGTCTTTTTGTCAGTTCAATTTACTCCAGAAAATAATTTTTTCTGACTTTTTCTGTCAAATTTCAAATCAGTGGGGAAAAAATTTCGTTGGCACACGCTTTGTAAAATGTCAGTCGTACTCATAAAAATGAAAACTCAAACGTATTAAAATAAATTCAAAAACAATCATGGGAAAAATTATTGGAATTGACTTGGGAACCACAAACTCTTGTGTTTCCGTTATGGAAGGTAACGAACCAATCGTTATCACAAATAGCGAAGGTAAACGCACCACACCTTCCGTTATTGGTTTTGTGGATGGTGGCGAACGCAAAGTGGGTGATCCTGCTAAACGTCAGGCTATTACAAACCCTACAAAAACGGTATTCTCTATCAAACGTTTCATGGGCGAAAGCTACGACCGTTTGTCAAAAGAAATTGCCCGCGTACCATTTAAAGTGGTAAAAGGCGACAACAACACGCCACGCGTTGACATCGACGGACGCATGTATACCCCACAGGAAATTTCGGCTATCATTCTTCAAAAAATGAAAAAAACAGCTGAAGAATACCTTGGAACTGAAGTTACCGATGCCGTTATCACCGTTCCGGCTTACTTCAACGACTCACAACGTCAGGCAACAAAAGAAGCCGGCGAAATTGCAGGTTTGAACGTACGTCGTATTATCAACGAACCTACTGCTGCTGCTTTGGCTTATGGTTTGGACAAAACAAACCACGACATGAAAATCGTTGTATTCGACTGCGGTGGTGGTACTCACGACGTTTCGGTACTTGAACTTGGCGACGGTGTATTTGAAGTAAAATCAACCGACGGTGACACTCACCTTGGTGGTGATGACTTCGACCACCGTATTATCGAATGGTTGGTACAGGAATTCAAAAACGAAAACAGCGGTATCGACTTAAGCAAAGACCCAATGGCATTGCAACGCTTGAAAGAAGCGGCTGAAAAAGCTAAAATCGAGCTTTCTAATACCACTACATCTGAAATCAACCTGCCATACATCATGCCTGTTGATGGTGTGCCACGCCACCTCGTTCGTACTTTGACCCGTGCAAAATTCGAGCAACTGATTGACGATTTGGTACAACGTACTATCGAGCCATGCCGTACCGCATTGAAAAATGCAGGCCTGACCATCAGCGATATTGACGAAGTAATTCTGGTAGGTGGTTCAACCCGTATCCCTGTTATCCAGAATGCAGTTGAGAAATTCTTCGGCAAAGCTCCTTCTAAAGGTGTAAACCCTGACGAAGTTGTTGCAGTAGGTGCTGCTATCCAGGGAGGTGTATTGAGCGGCGATGTAAAAGATGTATTGCTTCTTGACGTAACTCCGCTTTCATTGGGTATCGAAACAATGGGTGGCGTAATGACCAAACTGATTGAGGCTAACACCACTATTCCGACTAAGAAATCGGAAACATTTACAACTGCTGTAGACAACCAACCTTCTGTGGAAATTCACGTATTACAGGGTGAGCGCCCGACAGCCGTACACAACAAATCGTTGGGACGTTTCCACCTCGATGGCATTATGCCTTCACGTCGTGGCGAACCACAAATTGAAGTTACTTTTGATATTGATGCAAACGGTATTTTACACGTAACTGCAAAAGATAAAGCAACCGGAAAAGAACAACGTATCCGTATCGAGGCTTCTTCGGGCTTGAGCGATGCTGAAATCAAACGTATGAAAGATGAAGCTGCTGCCAATGCCGATGCCGATGCTAAAGAAAAAGAACGTATCGACAAACTGAACCACGCCGACAGCTTGATTTTCCAAACAGAAAAGCAACTGAGCGAAATCGGAGATAAAATTCCGGCTGACAAAAAAGGTCCTATCGAAGCTGCTTTAGCCAAACTGAAAGAAGCTCACAAGGCACAGGATCTTGCAGGTATCGATGCTGCAACCAACGAAGTGAACACCGCATTCCAGGCCGCAAGCCAGGAAATGTACAACGCTCAAAATGCACAAGGAGCTCAACAACCGGGTGCTGACTTCGGTGGCCAACAACAAAGCCAAAGCGGAAATCAGCAAGGCGATGTAACTGACGTTGATTTTGAAGAAGTAAAATAAAAGGCCCCTAAATCCCCTAAAGGGAACTTAAGAAAAAAACCGCCCAATCTGAAAAAACTCAGATTGGGCGGTTTTGCTTATTATCAACTTTTGTTTAAAGTTGAATCCTATCAACGTATTGACTGATTGAGTTTGTGATACCATTCGGAGCCGTGAAGTAAATCCAGCAATGGATTTTTCCACCTGCCCAGATAGCAGGCAATTCCACTGTTTGGGTTATCGTTTCGCGAGCAACAAGCGTTTGTTTGAGAATTGCCTGATCAGTATCTTCGTTGTAGAAGATAAGATTCGTCAAGTCTGTTGAATTATTCCCTGCCATATCCGAATAATCCCAATCCACCTTAACCGAGTTAGCACCTGACTTTTGTGCATTTACCGACCCGGCCTGGTATAAACCTCCATCGGTAAATATAAGCTGTGTATAGTCGAGTAGAAAATCGGGATATTCACCCAGAATTGCATTTTTAAACGCCAGGTTGATTCCATACCGGATACCGGTATTACCCCCAAATGTAACTTTGAAAACCGGATAGAATGAGCGCATTACCCGATTAACAAAACCAAATTTGCCCCTATGTTCAACCTGTTTCAGGGTTCGGGGATTGGATGGTGCACTTGCTACCCGCAAATAGTTTTTACCAGTAGTTTTTGACTGAGTGGCGAGTGCTTCGCCGTATTTTCCGGAAATTTTTCCGAAAGTTGTTGACTTAAATGTAGCCATAATAAAATAATTTTAAAATTTAATTGCCCCCACCCCCTAAAGGGGAGTAAGATGCGGGTTTATATTATTGTTGAATTCACTTAGAATTCACTTAGAATTCACTTAGAATCACTTAGAATTCACTTAGAATCACAGAGGATTCACAGAGAAAACACAGTAGTACCACTGTATTAGCACATAGGAATCACAGAGGGAGACCTTACCCCCTGCCCCCCTCTCCCCGGTGAGAGGGAGAACGCGGTTTGCCCGGATTTTTGCCTTTTAAGCGTTTGTTTGCTAATTAAATTCATATTTCATTGTTTGTGTGTGGTACGCTGAGTTGACAGCGTGATTAATTTTACACTGCAAAGAAATAGAAATATAACAAGCTAATTGACATTAAATTACTTGAATCCACTCAAGTAAAAGTGGATTCAAGTGCGGTTGAATAAGATAATAAAAAAGGACAAGGGGAATTGAAGTTCTAATCAAGCTGTATTTAATTGCAGACAAGCAACAGACAAGTGGAAACAAGTTTATAATGAGGGTGTTTGTGGTTTGCAAAACACACCGTCTATGAAGAAAGTACGATTACGAATTCAGATTCACCAAAAACATATTCAACCCACTCCGGGGTTGTGGTTTGGAGAGTAGTACTTCACCCCCGGTTGCGCTGTGCTGACCGGGGGTTATGCACATTTAGCCACTTCGTGGCTAAGAATCTATTTGCCTACATACAAATTATTTGTTGTGTCATTTGGAGAAAATGCATTCATCTAGGACAATGTAGCTATTTTGCCCTGACTCGCGCATATTGGTATTAATTATTCATAATGATTATCCGTATAAAGACCTAACTTTATTTCTAAGGGGGCTTCGCACCAAACACCAGTTACTTTTTTGTCTCTTGAGAAACAAACCACTAATTGCACAAATTTTCACGAATAAATGCCACGCATCTTGTTTCTTCCATTTGTTATAAACGTCTCATTTCTCGGAACTTAACATAAAAAAAGCAACTAAAAAACCATGTGCAATCCAATGAGTTTTAAATTTATGTACTCAGGCATACAAAAAAATATGTTCAACCCACTACGGGGTTGTAGTATGGGGAGTACTATATCCCCCGGTTCCGCTGTGCTGACTAGGGGTTATGAATGTTTAGCCACTTCGTGGCAAAGAACTCATTCGAGTATATACCGACTATTTTGTTATTAGGGGAATTGGTGAAATCTACTAAAGTATCAAAATGATGTCTATTTTTTTTTGAATTGCTTTGATTTCTTCTTTGTGCGTGTTTTTATTTACGGAGAAATTGGCTATGCTTTGATAGGAACCGATGTTGGTATTGAAGAAAGCTTTGAGTAGCGTGTAAAACTTTTTCATTTTGCCATGAGGAACGTTGAGTATCGCGGGATTGCAGTTTTGGAGTGTATAGAGTAATATAGCTATGGTTTTACCTTTTTCGTTTTTAAATTCTTCTCTGAGGGCGTCCAAAAAATAATCCTCTGCAGATACTGTGAAATATGCATTTAATTCGTTTCGTATTTGTGCCGGAGAAATGGCTACAGCAGGCTTTGTTGTTTGTAGTGCCGGTGTGGGAAGTATGTTATCTCCCTGAGAATAGAATTCAGGACCAAACCATTCGTTACCTGAAATATCTACTTCCAGAAAGTTTTCGAAGGCCAGAACAATATCTACTTCGGAGATAGGTGTTTTGCCATCCAAGGACAGGAAGTAATTGTTGTTATACATATTGAAGAGCACCCGTGCAAACTCCTGTATTTTATCCGGATTGAGCTTTACATTGTATTCTGCAATTTTACCTCTGTTCAGGTTGTCTATTTGCTGTTTAATTTCATGAATTTTTTCCAGTTCAGCAATAATTTTTTCCAGATCCAGCCTTGCTTTCAGTAAACGAAGACCTAATTTGATAAATATATCTGTCAACACCTGTCTGTTGTGAGTTGAATAGCCAATGCCCAGATGATCCAATTTCTCAAAATACGGAATCAGGTCATTCCGTTGGGCTTCTTTAATCCGGGGAATTTCAAACATATCTTCCTTCCAGTTAAAGATAGCTTCGAATGAATACAGAGCCAGACGAATCACATCCTCCACATCGTTTGAATCAGAAAGCTCATTGTGTAATTCTTCTCTAATACCGGAAAAATCAATATTAACGGCCAAGTCTAGTGCTTTATTGAAACCGGTGGTTATGGTATCAATCGGATCGAAGGATAGGTTGGTAGGATTATAAACCACATCTATAATTTCAAAAATTTCATTGATTTCGTCAGCGGCTTGCTCGATTTTCACCATAGTACAGAAAGGATTAATGTAGACTAAGTAACAGGAATAAAGCGAATTCTAAATTATTTGCAAATATAAAATTGTTCTATTACATTTCCAAGCTTTGCGTCTTACAATTTTCAAAAAATTTAAATACTAATTAAGCATGCCGATCAAGTTCTTAACTTCTAAAAAACTATTGCAGAAATATTTTGCAAAAAACAAGTATCGTGTTAAATTAATTTTGTAGTTTTGTAACTTTGAAAAAATAATTGCAAAAAATGCTCAACCAAAACCCCGAACAAATAGCCCGAGACCAAATTGACAAACAATTGTCGGAATGTGGTTGGATTATTCAGAATAAGCAGAAGATAAATCTTCATGCCGGGCTGGGTGTGGCAGTGCGTGAATATCAGACAGATGTTGGTCCGGCTGATTATGTACTATTTGTTGGTGGCAAACCGGTTGGTGTTATTGAGGCGAAGCGCGAAGAGGAAGGACAGAAATTTTCGGTACACGAAACTCAGGTAGAGGAATATGCCAAAGCCAAGCTTAAGCTGATTAATAATGAGCCTTTGCCATTCCTGTATTTAAGTACGGGTGCTATCACCCGCTTTGCTGATACACGTGATCCCAAACCTCGTTTCCGTGAAACATTTACATTCCATCGCCCCGAAGGATTGCAAAGCTGGTTACGCAAGGATAAATCGCTATGCCGACGAATGGCCGAGGATATGCCCGCATTAATTACTACCGGATTGCGCGATTGTCAGATAGATGCCATTACCAAATTAGAAGAATCGTTTAAAAAGAATAAGCCCAAAGCCCTGATACAAATGGCTACCGGTTCGGGTAAAACCTTTACGGCCATTACCTTTATCTACCGCCTGCTGAAAAACGTAAAGGCCAACAAAGTGCTATTTCTGGTAGATACCAAAAACCTGGGCGAACAGGCCGAAGGCGAATTTCGGAGTTATATACCACAGGATGATAATCGCCTGTTTCCCGAACTGCATGGAGTCGTTCGGTTGAACAGCTCGTTTGTGCCGCAGGATTGTCAGGTGTATATCAGCACCATTCAACGCTTGTATTCCATCCTGAAAGGTACAGAGTTAGACGAAAGCGCCGAACAGGAAAACCCAAACGAACTGAAAAGTTTTGCCAAAGAAGCCATGCCGGTGGTGTATAACGAAAAAATTCCTATTGAGTTTTTCGATTTTATTGTGATTGACGAATGTCACCGAAGCATTTACAACCTGTGGAAACAGGTATTGGATTACTTTGATGCATTTCAGGTGGGGCTCACGGCTACGCCCGACAATCGTACCTTTGGTTATTTCAATCAGAATGTAGTTTCGGATTATGGTTACGAAAAAGCGGTAATTGATGGCGTGTTGGTTCCATATAACGTTTATACCATCGAAACACAAATATCCCAACAGGGAGCAGCATTGAAGATGGGCGAAATGGTGGATAAGCGCGAACGCCTTACCCGCAAGAAATTTTGGGAAGCGGTGGACGAAGATGTGGAATACAGCGGTAAGCAGTTGGACAGGGACATTGTAAATCCCAGTACCATACGCTCCATTATTCGTGAAGTGAAAAATACTTTGCCAACCATATTTCCCGACCGTATTTCGGGGGATGGGTCGTTTGAAGTGCCGAAAATGCTGGTATTTGCCAAAACCGACAGTCATGCCGAAGATATTATAGAAATTATACGTGACGAATTTGACGAGAGCAACGAATTTTGCAAGAAAATTACGTATCAGAGTTCCGAAGACCCGAAAACGATACTCAACAGTTTCCGCAATTTGTATTACCCGCGTATAGCCGTAACGGTGGATATGATTGCCACTGGTACCGATGTGCGACCGCTGGAAGTGCTGTTATTTATGCGTGATGTGAAAAGTCGCAGTTACTATGAACAGATGAAAGGACGCGGCACACGTACTTGCTCCATCGAAGAATTACGCGCCAAAGGAACACCTTCGGCTAAATTCTCCAAAGACCATTTTGTAATTATCGATGCCATTGGCGTGGAGCAATCGCAAAAAACCGATAGCCGACCGCTTGAAAAAGCGCCAGGCGTTTCGCTAAAGGAAGTATTGCAGCGCATTGCAGTGGGCGACCGAAGCGAGGAAATGCTGACCACGCTGGCCAACCGGCTGCTGCGACTCGATAAACAAATTAACTCCCACGAAAAAGAGACATTCAGTTCGTTGGCCGAAGGCAAAACCATTGCCAATGTGGTAAAACAACTACTTAATGCCTACGACCCCGATACGGTGGAAAGTGTGCGAACAACTGTTCAGTCCGACAAAAAAGGATTTCCGCCTGCTGAAATAGAATCGGCCATAAAAGTAGAACAACAACATATTGTGGAACAAGCAGTGGCCGTGTTTCATAACCCCGACTTGCGAAACTTTATTACCGATGTACGAAAAAAATACGACCAGATTATCGATATTGTTAATCAGGACATCGTTACCAAAAGCGGTTGGGTAAAAGATATTGAAGCCGAAGCGCAACAAACTGTGCAGGACTTTAAAGCATGGATTGAGGCGCACAAAGATGAAATTACGGCCTTGCAATTGTTCTACGGGCAACCTTATCAACGCCGTGAGTTGACATACAAGATGATTAAAGAGCTTTCGCAAAAACTGGTATTGGATAAACCCAACCTGGCACCTATGCAGGTGTGGAAAGCTTACCAAAAACTGGAAGATGCGGGAAGTCCACTCTCTGAAATGATAGCATTAGTATCCTTGGTGCGCCGTGTTACAGGTATTGATAAAATGCTCACGCCTTACGACAAAACAGTAGATAAAAACTTTCAGGACTGGGTGTGGAAACGCCACTCCGGTGCGGGGCCTAAATTCACCGAAGAGCAAATGGAATGGTTGCGTATGATTAAAGAGCATGTAACCAGCAGTTTCCATATCGAAAAGGACGATTTCGATTACAATCCATTCAATTCGCAAGGTGGTTTAGCCCGTATGTGGCAATTGTTTGGCGACGAAACGGAAGAAATTATAAATGAGTTAAATGAGGTGTTGGCAGCCTGATTTTTTATCACTTTTGGCTGGGCTAAAACCACAGCGAATATAAAACCAATATCGCTGGGCTGAAGCCACAGCGCAACAATATAAATCATGCCTATGGCATTCAAGAGAGAGAGTATTGCACGACAAGTACCGTAGGGACGATGGATGTTGTAACAACGGGTTTTAACCCGTTGAGATAGAAGATAGAAATAAAAAACAAATGAAAGTCCCGTAGGGACGATGCATATAAGCTATAAATGAGCGAACTAAATAATATACCAAAACACTGGCAGGTAAAGAAGTTGGGGGAAGTGTGCCAGACAACAAGTGGAGGGACACCAAGCAGAGGAAATAAAAGCTATTATGAAGGCAATATTCCTTGGGTAAAATCTGGTGAGTTGGATAGAGGTTTAATTCTTGATACCGAAGAAAAGATTTCAGAAGAAGCAGTAAAAAACTCAAGTGCAAAGGTTTTTCCAAAAGGTACATTGTTGATTGCATTATATGGTGCAACTATAGGAAAGCTTGCTTTCCTTGGAGTTGATGCTGCAACAAATCAGGCTGTATGTGGTATTTATAAAAATGAGAATATTAATTCTAATTATTTATATCACTTTCTTTTTTCTAAAAAACCAAGTTTGGTAAAACAAGGAATAGGCGGAGCTCAACCCAATATAAGTCAGGGAATTTTGAAAAATCTCGACATTCCCATTCCCCCTCTCTCCGAACAACTCGCCATAGTCTCCAAAATAGAAGAACTACTGAGCGATCTCGAAAACGGCAAACAACAACTCCTTACCGCACAACAGCAACTCAAAGTGTATCGGCAAAGTTTGTTGAAGGCGGCGTTTGAAGGAAAACTCACTTCGACTTCGCTCAATGAGCAGAAAGACGGAGAATTACCGAAGGGGTGGAAATGGGTTACAATAACAGATTTGGTTGAAAACAATAAACATGCTTTAAAAGCTGGGCCATTTGGGTCTGCTCTCAAAAAAGAGTTTTATGTTGAAACAGGATATAAGATTTATGGTCAGGAGCAGGTTATTATTGATAATCCTTACTTCGGAGATTATTATATAAATGATGAAAAATACCAAGAATTAAAATCATGTCGTATTAAGCCATTCGATGTTTTAATTAGTTTGGTCGGAACAGTTGGCAAAGTACTTATTTTACCAGAAAACTGTATGGATGGAATTATCAATCCTCGACTTATTAAGATATCATTAAACAGACAGAAATATTTACCTAAATTTTTCAAATATTATTTTGAGAGTTCTTCAGTCAAAGCACATTATAAATCACAGGCTCAAGGAACAACGATGGATGTGTTGAATTTGGGTATTATCAAGAAAATACCTTTTCCTTTAACCACACTTGAAGAACAACAAAAAGTAGTTGACGAATTAGAAAGCAAACTCACCGTTTGCGATAAGATAGAAGAAACCATTAGCCAAAGCTTGCTGCAGGCAGAGACATTGAAGCAGAGTATATTGAAGAAGGCGTTTGAGGGGAAACTTTGATTATCAGCGCTGGGTTAAAGCCACAGCGCAACAATATAAAAACATGCCTACGGCACTACAATATGTACCGTGCCTATGGCACTCTGATTAGGTTCTGGGTTTTGTTCTCGCTGGGCTAAAGCCACAGCGTTACAATACAAATCCGTGCCTACGGCACTTCAAAGAGACGTTGCACGAACAAGTCCCGTAGGGACGACTCATTATGTAGCAATTGGGTTTTAACCCATTGCAAATCAGAGTCCCGTAGGGACAAATCATTTTGTAGCAATGGATTTTAATCCATTGTAATAGGAGAACAAATCATTTTTTATAAAATATATGGCAAACACGTACCATCAGGTGCACATACAGGCAGTCTTTGCAGTGAAATACAGAGATGCTGTGATAGATAAATCATGGCGAAGCAAATTGCTCGGCGTTATAGGTCAACTTATCAACGAAACAGGATGTAAAACCATTATTGTAAATGGCGTCGAAGATCATATACATTGCTTTTTCGGGCTAAAACCTTCGGTTTCCATTTCGGAGGTAATGCAGGTGGTAAAAGGAAAGTCGTCGAAGTATATCAACGATCATCAATTATGCCCGTATCGTTTCGAATGGCAAGAAGGTTATGGAGTATTTTCGTATTCACACTCTCATATCGAAAACGTTTACCATTATATTGAAAATCAGGAATCGCATCATCATAAAAGTACTTTTAGAGAAGAATACGAAGGATTATTACAAAAATTTGAAATTCCTTATGATGAACGATATGTTTTTAAAGAACTGGAATAGATAATCTTATAAATCAAATGAAAATATTAAATCGCTCAGCCATAACTGTTTCTTACAAAAAGCCTTTTGTAGACTGGCATAATGCTCTAATGCCTGATATGCCTCTGCCTGACAATATGATTGGTGAATCGTCTACTTATTTAGTATCTGAACTTTTTGACGATGCTGATAAACTATTAAGAAAACAGTATAAGGAGATATTTGAAAATGAGCTTTTTCAGATGTGGACAGATGAAAACGACTGGCCACAAAAGATAACTTACAAGCTTTTCAACGAATGGTTTTCGGTTGAGATAGCCGGTTTTGTATATGATTTACCAAAAACAAGAATAGAAACAACTGAAATATAACAAACAACAAGTCCCATAGGGACGATTCAACTAATTATTGTAACAACGGACTTTAGTCTAAAAATAAAAACAAATTAGTCCCGTAGGGACGATTCAACTAATTATTGTAACAACGGACTTTAGTCCGTTGGATAAAAAAAACGCTTATGACAACTTCCTCCATAGTCTCCAAAGTCTGGTCATTCTGTAATCCACTGCGCGATGTGGGCGTGGGTTATGGTGATTACCTGGAGCAACTTACTTACCTGCTGTTTTTGAAAATGGCCGACGAATACAGCAAGCCACCCTATAACCGTGCGCTGAATATTCCTGCAGCATATAACTGGGATAGTCTGACAAGCGTAAAAGGGGCTGAACTGGAAATCCATTATGTAAATCTTCTGCGGGAATTAAGCACCGAAAAAGGCATTTTGGGTCAGATATTTACCAAGAGTCAGAACAAGATACAA
Source organism: uncultured Paludibacter sp. (assembly GCA_964433885.1). Taxonomy (GTDB): domain Bacteria; phylum Bacteroidota; class Bacteroidia; order Bacteroidales; family Paludibacteraceae; genus Paludibacter. Next base: position 290,677 of record CAYSTC010000001.1, read on the forward strand.
GACCCTGCCATGCTGGCTAAAATCATTGATATGATTGATAGTGAACAATGGTTGGTTATAGGTGCTGATGTAAAAGGCGATATATACGAAAAACTGTTGGAGCAAAACGCGCAGGACGTAAAGAGTGGAGCAGGTCAGTATTTTACACCGCGCCCGCTTATTCGTGCTATGGTAGAATGTATTCAACCACAACCCATGAAAACCATTGCCGACCCGGCATGTGGTACGGGTGGGTTCTTTTTGGCGGCGTATGATTATCTGGTGGCAAACAACAAACTGGATAAAGACCAAAATAGGTTCCTGAAACTGGAAACTTTCTACGGCAATGAAATCGTGGCCAGTACCCGCCGGTTGGCATTGATGAATATGTTTTTGCACAATATCGGGGATATCGACAGTGATAACTTTATTTCACCTGCCGATGCACTCATAGCAGCTTCACCAACTACCTACGATTATGTATTGGCAAACCCTCCTTTCGGTAAAAAGAGTTCTCAGACTTTTACCAACGAAGAGGGCGAACAGGAAAAAGACGATTTGACCTACAACCGTCAGGATTTTTGGGCTACCACCAGCAATAAACAGTTGAACTTTGTACAGCATATCCGTTCCATGTTGAAGACAACAGGCCAAGCAGCGGTTGTTGTACCCGACAATGTGTTATTCGAAGGTGGAGCCGGTGAAACGGTTCGTAAAAAGCTGTTGGAAACAACCGATTTGCATACTATCTTACGCTTGCCTACCGGTATCTTTTATGCCAATGGAGTAAAGGCAAATGTGATTTTCTTTGATAATAAACCCGCCAGCAAAACCCCATGGACAAAAGAAGTTTGGGTGTACGATTACCGCACCAATGTGCATCATACCCTGAAGAAAAATCCACTGAATATTGATGTGTTGCAGGATTTTATAAAATGCTATAATCCTTCAAATCGTTTCCTTCGACAAGCTCAGGAACCAGTAGAAGAAAGTCGTTGGCGTAAGTTCACCTACGAAGAAATCATTGCCCGTGATAAAACAAGCTTGGACATTACGTGGTTAAAAGATAAATCGCTGGCAGACCTCGACAACTTACCCGATCCGGAAGAGTTGGCTGCAGATATCATCGAGAATCTGGAAGCCGGATTGGAGAGTTTCAGGGAAATAATGTTGAAATTGGCGAAATAAATAAAAACTTATTATGCCCCGTACCCGCACTACCCAATTACGCAAACTAAATATAATAGTTGCTTTGCTCTATGCATTGCTTTCAGGTTATATCATTTATGTCAGGGATTATACTGCAGGTGATCAAGCCTTGATACCTCTGTTTTTCTCATTAATTGGATTGTTGATTTATATCTTTGCATTGTTGATAGGAGCAGTTGTATGTAGAATAAAGAAACGTAAGGATATAGCTCGAGAGTTAAGTCTGGGTGGCCTTTGGAGTTTGCTAATTTATATAGTTGTAATGGTAACGGTGGCAATAGCTACGTCCTGAAATTAAACCTTATGGATATTTATAATGAGACGCATGTGAGTGGGGAGGAATGAGAATAATATAACCCCCTCCGCTACGCTCGTCCCCCTTGACAGGGGGACATTTATGAGGTGCGAGAATTTACGGGTTGGGTTGATATTTGAGCAAATTTGATTTTTGAGTATTTTTACAAATGCTTATTAATCGTAAATAATCATGGGCCTGGTAAATGTCCCCTTATTTGTAAGGGGACGAGCGAAGCGGAGGGGATTCCTACTTTCTTAATTTTAAAAAAAACATGCCAAACCAACTCAACAACCGCCCTGAAATGTTGCCTTTCCGGCGCAAGCTCCGCAACCATATGACTACTGCGGAAGTTGCACTCTGGGTGATGATTAAGAACAAACAGCTGGTGGGCGAACGGTTCAGGCGGCAATTTAGCGTGGGACATTACATACTTGATTTTTACTGTCCTAAACACAAACTGGCCGTAGAGCTTGATGGTGCCGGGCATTTTACGGAGGAAGGCGAGGAATATGATGCAAGAAGAACGGAATATCTTAACTTGGTGGGTGTCCGGGTGATCCGGTTTGAGAACCTGGAAGTGTTTAATTACCCCGGGCAGGTGCTGGAAGAGATCAAGAAGCATCTGAAAGCCTAAGGCCTAAAATAATAAGAACGGATAAACCAACAACTCTCGTATCTTCGGGATTGGTTGTTGCTGATGAATGGGGAGGTGAGCCCCTAACCCCTAAAGGGGTATAAGAAATATAATATGACCCCCTCCGCTGCGCTCGTCCCCCTTATAATCCCTTTCGCTCGCTGTGTTCCCCTAAAAAAGGGAAAATAGGGGACAATTACTGTACTGACCCAAGTCTTCTACCCGCAGAGTCAGAAAAAAAGGGGACTTAAGATAAAAACCGCCCAATCTGAAAAATTTCAGATTGAGCGGTTTTGTTTTTTATTTTCAGCACCTAATTTATTTTTTAAATTTTCGAAGCAAAAAGTCAGCCAATGCACTGACAGAGTAAAAGAAGTTGCGCGAAAAAAAATCCATTATAATTACAACAAACCAATAAGCACCTACCTAACAACACATTAAAGCCGAGCCAGCTAAGCAAAACGAATCGATTTTAATTTTTTTATCATAAAACATTGTTTTATCAAAAAAAAAATGTAGGTTTGTGAATTAAATATTTTCTAAAAAAGATTCAAATCAATAATTGTTTTGCTTATAATACGAATATTACCATTGAAATAAGATTTTGAAAAATTGATTCTATGAAAATCTTACTCACCGGAGTAACCGGATATATTGCTCGAAGATTATTGCCCGTTTTACTGGAAAATGGACATGAGGTTATCTGTTGCGTAAGAGATAAAAACAGGTTCAACAGGAAGAATTATTCAACCTCAAAGCTATCAGTAACAGAACTGGATTTTTTAAATCCGGAAAGTTTGCAGCAGATTCCAATTGATATTGATGTGGCTTATTACCTTATCCACTCTATGTCATCTCAAAACGGCGATTTTGAAGATATGGAGGAAGTATGTGCCACTAATTTCAAAAAACGTATTGAAGAAACAAATGCAAAACAAGTTATTTACCTTAGCGGGATCAGTAATGCCGGTGAGTTGTCAAAACATTTGTTATCGCGAAAAAATGTGGAAACCATTTTGTCTGGTTCTAAATTTGCACTCACTACATTAAAGGCCGGCATTATAGTTGGATCGGGAAGTGCTTCATTTGAAATTATCCGCGATTTAGTGGAAAAATTACCTTTTATGATTGCACCACGTTGGTTAAAAACAAAATGTCAACCCATAGGTATTCGTAACGTGGTAGAATTTCTAATTGCCGTAATTGGTAAAGTTCAAACTTACAATAAAAGCTACGATATTGGCGGCCCCGATGTGCTAAGTTACAAAGAAATGCTTTTGCGATTTGCAAAACTACGCAACTTAAATAGACGCATAGTTATTGTTCCGGTAATGACACCAAAAATTTCTTCATACTGGTTATATTTTGTCACAGCCACATCCTTTGCACTCGCAAAAAACTTAGTAAACAGCATGAAAGTTGAAGTGATTTGCAAACCTAATAATTTAGCTAAGGAACTCGGCATCAAACTAATTGATTATGAAACCTCTATACAACTTGCCTTTGATAAAATAGAACAAAACCAGGTACTTTCGAGCTGGAAAGATGCACAAACAAGTGATTTAATAAGCAAAGGAATTTCTAAATTCATTGAAGTACCGTTCAACGGTTGCTATAAAGACATCCGTGAAATCAGGGTTGAGGATAGTAATGCATCACTTGATAAAATTTGGGCTATCGGTGGTAAAAACGGTTGGTATTACGGTAACTGGCTTTGGGAAATCAGGGGCTTGTTGGATCAAATTGCCGGAGGTGTTGGAATGAGAAGAGGAAGGAAAAGCGATACCGAAATATACTCCGGCGATGCGCTCGATTTCTGGCGTGTGCTTTTAGCAAATAAAGAAGAAAAGAGATTGTTATTATATGCCGAGATGAAACTCCCCGGTGAAGCATGGCTGGAGTTTAAAATTAACGAGAACAATATACTTATTCAAACTGCAACCTTCAGACCACGAGGTCTAACCGGTAGATTGTACTGGTATTCAGTACTTCCGTTTCACGCCTTCATATTCAAAGGAATGATAAATAAAATTGCAGCAATCAATTAGTAAACACACAAAAGTAGTCTGTATGAGGTGAGAATAAACCAGCTAAACTAACCGGGACATAAAACAAGCAACCTCAATCGTCTTTTAATTATCTAACAATTAAACAAATGACAATGGATTTATACACTGAAATAGCATTTAAAACGAGTAAGATAATTACCCAAAAGTATAGCACTTCATTTTCTATAGCAGTAAGCTTTTTGCCTCGGGAAATGCAACAAGCAATTTATAGCATATATGGTTTTGTAAGGCTGGCCGATGAAATTGTAGACACCTTTCATTCCATCAATCAGGAGTTGATTTTGAATAATTTCGAAAATGACTTCTATGATACTTTGGAAAATGGGATCAGTATGAATCCGGCCTTACATTCTTTTGCAATTACTGTAAAAAAATATAACATACCTACTCATCTGATTAATTCTTTTTTAAAAAGTATGAAAACAGATTTGAACAAGCAAATTTACAGTAATAACTCTGAATTGAAGGAATACATTTATGGATCGGCCGATGTGGTTGGACTTATGTGTTTAATGGTATTTGTAAATGGCAATGAGGAACTTTATGCCGAGTTACAAAAGCCGGCTATGAAATTAGGTTCGGCTTTCCAAAAAGTAAATTTCCTGCGCGATATAAAAGCAGATATTGAAGAATTGGACAGAACCTATTTTCCTCAGTTTAACACAAACACCTTTAATGAAGTTGTGAAATATGATTTGATTAAAGATATTGAAAATGATTTCAGAGAAGCAAAAGAAGGCATTTACCTGTTACCCGGAAAATCCAAACTTGCCGTTTATATAGCCTTTATTTATTATACAAAATTATTACAAAATTTGAAGAGTATTCCGGCCAATGAATTAATGGAGAAACGGATTCGGGTTTCAGACTCCACCAAACTAATGCTACTCTGCAAAGCATATGTAAAATTCCAACTCAATATTATTTAAACAAACAGACACATGGAGGAAAATGTTATATTAGTTGATGAAAAGGATAATGAAATAGGACTAATGGGTAAAACAGAAGCCCATAAAAAAGCATTATTACACAGAGCCATTTCAGTTTTTATTTTCAATCCGGATGGTGAATGGCTCTTGCAGCGGAGGGCATTCAGCAAGTATCACTCGGGAGGATTGTGGACTAATACATGCTGTACACATCCGCTACCGGATGAAAGTAACCTGGATGCTGCTAACCGCCGCTTGAAACAGGAAATGGGCATGCATTGCTCGTTAAAAGAGTTGTTTAGTTTTACATACAAAGAGGCATTGGATAACGAACTTACCGAACATGAACTCGATCATGTTTTTATAGGAACAACTGATTTAGCACCTATAATCAACCCCAATGAAGTGGCTGAATTCAAATATGTTAGCCATCAGGATCTGGAACTGGACATTACTAACAACACAAGTGAATATACCGCGTGGTTCAATAAAATATATTATCGGGTACAGCAACATTTTTTAAACTCTGATAAAGAATGATAAACCTGGCTATTGTAATTGTTTCCTATTTATTTATGGAATTTGTGGCATGGTCGAACCATAAGTACATAATGCATGGTTTTTTGTGGAAATGGCATAAGGATCATCACCGAAAAGACCACCAGCATACTTTGCCCGAAAAAACAGAAGACAAACGATTTGAAAAAAACGACTTGTTCTTTTTGGTATATGCCATACCAGCCATTATGCTTATGATTATCGGGTTTTCATTTCAGTTATTTCCGTTGGTATATATCAGCGTGGGCATTACTTTATATGGGTTCACCTATTTTATTATTCACGATATAATTATTCATAACCGGCTCCGGGTTTCATTTTTAAGGAAAAATTCAAATTTTTATATCAGAGCAATTATCAAAGCACATACGGCTCACCATTGTCCTAAGAGCAAGAAAGATTTTCATAATTACGGCCTATTGGTTTTTCCGTTCAGATACTTTAAAAATTAAAAAATGTCGTTATATTCAATATTATTACTTTCCTCCATTTTAGTGCCTTTGACTTTGAGTTTTGATAAAAAACTTCAATTTTACAAGCAATGGAAATATTTATTTCCTTCATTGCTTATCGTAGCATTGTTTTATATTGCATTTGATATCTATTTCACCCAATTGGGAGTATGGGGGTTTAACCCTCATTATCATTCAACTATCGTGTTCTTTAAATTGCCAATAGAAGAATGGCTGTTTTTTATTACCATTCCTTATGCGAGTATATTTTTACACGATGCTATCGATTTGTATTTCAGCAAATTCAGGTTTAGCAACGCATTAACAACCTTTCTATCTATCGGTTTGATTTTGATATCCTCGGTTGTAGTTTTATCTAACATAGAAAAAGCCTATACAACATACATTTTCTCGTTGGTGATTCTGGTTCTGCTATTTTCATTTTTCGATAAAAACAAAATCATGAATACTTATTACTGCACATTTCTGGTGATACTTATTCCATTTATACTTATCAATGCTATTTTAACCGGTAGTTTTATAGCTGAACCTGTTGTATGGTACGATAACACAGAAAACCTGGGCATACGTTTTCTAACAATCCCGATTGAAGATTTTGGCTATGCATTTAGTCTTATTTTATTCAGCCTGCTATTAAGAGACAAACTGAAAAATTTCAGTAGTGGCTTACGGGCAAAATAATTTTATATATCATATTAGTATGAGGCATAAAGCAATAAGTCTGTTTTTCGTTATTTTCTATACTGTGGGCGTTATCGGTATGGTTTTACCATATACATTCCCGCTGTTTGTAAAACTAATCCCCTTTGCACTCATCTTAAGTTTTGTAGCATTTGTATTCTCCCATTCAGGAAAAATTGATTGGAAAACAATATTGTTTTTTTTATCAATATACATTATAAGCTTTACTGTTGAGGCCATTGGTGTAAACACAGGAAAAATATTTGGCAATTACAATTACGGAGACGGCTTAGGCCTGAAGTTATTTGAAACGCCATTCATTATTGGTATAAACTGGTTTTTTATGGTTTACAGCACTGCCGCAATTGCTGAAGAGTGGAAGCTTCACAGCATTTTCAAAATAATTGTAGCAGCTTCAATTATGTTGTTGTATGATCTGGTTTTGGAACAGGTGGCTCCCAAACTTGATATGTGGTATTGGAAAAACGAAATCATACCCTTTCAGAATTACACGGCCTGGTTTGCTTTGGCACTGATTTTCCATTCCGGACTTAAAATTTTAAACATCAGAATTCAAAACAAATTAGCCTTGCCAATACTGGGTTGTCAATTCCTCTTTTTCTTTTTATTATTTATTTTGTTTTAGCTAATGCAATGATTTTAAGAGCAAAACATAATTTTATTATATATCCGTTTTTCAGGTGGTATGCCGGTTTTATAATTAAACGGTACAATAGCACCGTTAAAATCATCGGGGAATTTAAAGACAGAAACCTTCCTGTTTTACTTATATCCAATCACATAAGTTGGTGGGATGGCTTTTGGGCAATGTATATCAATCAGAATGTGTTGCATCGGAAGTTCCATTTTATGATGCTTGAGGAACAACTTCGCAAGTATTGGTTCTTCAATTTTACGGGCGGTTTTTCGGTGAATAAGAATACGAAAAGCATTGTGGATACTTTGAATTACACTTCCAACCTACTGACAGATAAAGAAAATATGGTACTCATATTCCCACAGGGTGAAATACAAAGCCTGCATAATCAGAACATTCAATTTGAAAAAGGCGTGGAACGCATTCTGAAAAATAAGAAAAACTCTGTTCAAGTGGTATTTTCAGTAAATTTGATTGACTATTTCTCCAATCCAAAGCCGGGTATCTATTTTCATATTCGGGAATATACGGAGGAAGGCTTCGACTTACAATCCATTCAGGAAAACTACAATAAGTTTTATGCTGAATCGGTTCATAAACAAATGACTTTTAATCAATAAAAATGTTGTATCTGGCTTATTTTATATTCATATTTACGCTCCTTCAACTTATAGTGGCGTTAGTTAACACGATATATATTCAGCAGCCAAAATCAGGCATTTGTGATTTCAATGGGTTGGTTTCAGTTTTAATACCTGCCCGCAACGAAGAGAATAACATAGCTAATTTGTTATTGGACTTGCAGAACCAGGATTACAAAAACATTGAAATAGTTATATTTAACGATCTTTCGACTGACAGGACAGAAGAAATAGTAACTCAAATTGCCCAAACCGACACACGTATCCGAATAGTAAATTCTGATGGATTACCTCAGGGTTGGCTGGGGAAAAACTATGCCTGCCACAGTTTATCAACCATTGCAAAGGGGCAATATCTATTGTTTCTGGATGCAGATGTCCGCGTGAAAGATGGGATAATTACAAATTATATTGCCCAGGCCGAAAAGCATAACACAGGCTTGCTTTCGATATTTCCCAAACAAAAAATGGTAAGCCCCGGCGAATATCTGACAGTACCGGTTATGAACTATATATTATTAACGCTATTGCCTTTGGTGCTGGTCCTTAAATCTAAATTCTCATCAATGGCTGCGGCAAATGGCCAGTTTATGTTATTCAAAAGGACGAAATACCTTGAAACTTTGCCTCATAAAAAATTCAGGAGCAACAAGGTTGAAGACATTGAAATTGCCCGTTATTTTAAACAAAAAGATATTCCTGTGATTTGTACGCTGGGCGACGATACAATTGAGTGCCGGATGTACCACGGTTTTGATGAAGCGGTAAATGGTTTTTCGAAAAATGTTGTCAGCTTTTTCGGAAACTCATTTTGGGCAGCATTCTTATTTTGGGCTGTAACTACATTTGGATTTTTAGTTATCTTCAGCGAATTATCTACTGCATTGGGCTGCATATTTTTAACTATTGTTTTAGCTACCAGAGTAATAGTCTCATTTATCAGCAAACAAAACATTTTTCTGAACCTGATACTGCTTGTTGCACAACAATTCATTCTCGGATTTCTTATTTATAAAGCACTAATTTACAAATTCAACAAACAACTGAAATGGAAAGGAAGAAATATCTGACATTGGCTGGTTTACTTTTGTTTGGGTTTTTGAGTATATACGCTTCCGATAAAACCGAAATATACAAGGCTTATATTAACAATGATATGAATCGGTGGAAACAGACGATAGACCATATGAACCTGCAAAAAACCAAGAGTAATGATTTCAGATTAGAATTGCTCAATTATCAATACGGTTACATCGGCTGGTGCATAGGCAAAAAAAAATACAAGATGGCAGAAAGTTATATTGAACTGGGCGAAAAAAACATTCAGGTGCTCGAAAAAATGAATAGCTATGCTTCGCTCGTCAATTCATATAAATCGGCCTTTTACGGCTATCGAATCGGGATTAACATCCTAAAAGCACCGTTTATTGGCCCTAAAAGTGTTGATTGCGCCAAATTAGCAATGAAACAAGACACAAACAATCCGTATGGTTATATCCAATATGCTAACTCGCAATTTTATATGCCAGCTGCATTTGGAGGGTCAAAGAAACTTGCGTTAGATTACTATTTAAAGGCAAAAAATCTGTTGGAACGAAATCCTAAAGAAGCAATTGAAGACTGGAATTACTTAAGCTTATTGTCGATGATTGCAAGAGCATATACCGAATTAAATGATTTCAAGCAGGCAAAAACCTGCTATGAAAAAATTTTAAAAATTGAACCTGATTTTTTATGGGTTAAAAATGAATTGTATCCCGAGTTACTAAAAAAAATGAAATAAAATCTATGAATAAGAATGTATTGATAGTGGGCGCTGGTTTAGGAGGCCTGGCAACAGCTTTACGTCTGGCAAAAAAAGGCTGTAAAGTAGAAATTATTGAAAAAAACAGTCAAGCAGGTGGTCGTTTGAATCAAATAAAAAAGGATGGGTTTACTTTTGATACGGGTCCCAGTTTCTTTAGTATGTCGTACGAATTTAAGGAGTTTGCCAAAGATTGTAACATTCAGCTTCCATTTAAATATGTAGAGTTAGATCCTTTATACACAGTAAATTTCAGCGACAACCCCAAAACTTTTTTTCTGTATAAGGACCTAAAAAAACTGTCAGAACAATTTAAAGATATTGAACCTGACTTTGAAAAAAAAATGACGAAGTACCTTAGAAAATCAGGTGCTTTATTTAACGACACGGCTGATTTGGTTATGAAGAATAATTTTGACTCCATATTAGCTTATATCCTTACTTTAATGCGTGTGAATCCGACGCATTTACCTGTTGTATTCCGTAGCTTCTGGCAACAAGTGAAGCAAAATTTCAGTTCAAAAGAAGCACGACAAATTGTATCGTTGGTAGCATTCTTCTTGGGTCGCACACCATTTGATACCATGGCAATATACACGCTGCTCTCCTACACCGAATTCAAGCACGATGGTTATTTCAACGTGGAAGGTGGTATGTATAAAATTGTTGAAGGAATCGTTGAGGAATTGAAAAAGGAAAATGTAAAAATTACTTACAATACCGAAATTGTTGATTTTGTTGCTCAGGGCAAAAAACTGGAATACCTGTTGGACAGCAAAGGAAACAAATGGAATGCTGATGCTATATTAATCAATGGCGATGCGGCAGTATTCAGAAGCAGGATATTTAAACGTAAAAAATACTCATTAGAAAAGCTCGATAAAATGAATTGGACAATGGGTTACCTTACATTTTATATTGGCTTAAAATGTAAACTTCCTCAAGTGAATCATCACAACTATTATTTGGGTTCTAATTTCGAAGAATATGCCAACAATATTCTGCAAGATCCTGATGCACTTCAAAAGCCTTATTATTATGTCAATGTTGTATCCAAACACAATTCAGAATGTGCGCCTGAAGGTTGCGAAAGCCTGTTTTTTGTATGCCCGGTGCCCAATTTGCTAAACAAACCAAACTGGGATGATAAAGATGTGATTGTGAACAGTATTATTGCTGATTTTTCGAAACGAATAGACAAAAACATAGAACCGGAAATAGTATCTAAAACCATATACACGCCAAATCAATGGCAAAATCAGTTCAACTTACACAGGGGAAGTGGTTTAGGTTTGTCGCACAGCATGAACCAAATTGGAGCATTCCGACCTTCGAATTTTGACGAAAAGTTTAAAAACGTATTTTATGTTGGGGCTTCAACCATACCAGGTGCCGGACTTCCAATGGCAATTATAAGTTCAAAACTGGCTTACAAAAGAATTGACCGGTTTTTAAACAAATAATCCCATCTACTTCAACCATTTAACCTCCTATAAAAAAAAACATATAAACGAGGGAGTTTAATCTAAAAAAATATTGCAAAACACCTGTTTGTCCACTTTTGTAAAGTGCGCAAACAGGTGTTTTTTTTTGAATATCCAGTTCCTATGCCACAGAATTAATTAGTATGTCTTTCCATTTCGCGGTACTTAACCGGCGAAACGCCCATCACCTTAGTGAACATCCGGCTAAAATAGGCAGCATCCTGAAATCCCAACTTCGGATAAATATCGCAAATCTTCATATTTGAAAGTTCTATATACTGGCAAGCTTTTTCGATTTTCAGGGCAATAAAATACTTTATGGGCGACTGTTTTGTTTCTTCCTGAAACCGGGCTGAGAAATGAGACGGCGAAAACCCAAAATGCTTTGACAAATGCTCCAGCGTCAGATTATTTTCCACATTCTCCCGCATGTAATAAATGACTTTTTCACTAAAGCGATACTCGTGTGCATCATTCTTACGTATTTGCCTGAATTGGTCGACATATTTGAATGAAGCCAGAAAATGGAAAAAACAAAGCGATGCATAGCAATAATGATCGCTATGGAAACTTAACTCCAGATTTTCATAAATCTCTTCGAATAACTGAATCCGGTCCTGCAACCTGGAATCCTGACTCGATAGAATTTGTTGCGGAACGATGGGTGTTTTAAAAAAAGACCCTGCCAGTTTGCCTTTAAAATGAACCCAATAAATAGTCCAGGGATTTGTCGTGTTGGCTCCGAAGCTGTAAGGCATATCAGGTGGAAGAATTATGTACTGATTTTCCGTCACCGAATAGGTTTTTTCTCCTACTTTATACCAACCTTCACCCGCCGTACAATAGATAAGAATATAATAATCCACCCCGTTTTCCTTCTTATTGTAATGATATTTTACAGCCGGAAAGAATCCAATTTTAGTAATATACAAACTATTTGTCAGTGGGTTATGCTGAGCACCGAGCAATATTTCCGAGCTAATAGCTATCAACCGCTGCCCTTTAAATCCTTGTTTTAACCGTATCATAACATAAAAGAATAAAATCGTAAGATAGTACAACTAAATCGCAACAAAGTTATATGTTTTTATTCAAAAACAGTCAGATATTTGCATCGGATTTATAATTAATCCATCATGATCGCAAATAAGATAACAATTGCTCATTAATTATATACAAATGTCAAATTACAACAAGACCCCTTTCTTCCCGCTCCATGAAAGCCTGTTTAAAGGTTGGGACAGTATAATCAACGAAATAAATCCGGAGGTGAAAAATTCCAATCGGTACGTATTAGTAGTTGAATGTTACCAGGGGGTTTATCACAATGAATTGCTTGAAGGGTTCGGCCGTTTAAACCCGGACGTCCTGATTAAATCGGAAGATGCTTTCTATCCGGAAGAGAAAATACGGGAAATTACTTTTCCCGATGTAACGGATGATGCCATTTTCGGGTATATGACCCGATTGACCTACGACAAACTGCTTGATCCGGAAAAAGTAGAAGCATTACGCGAAAAAATCAATAAAGCTACCGGACTGGTCATTGTTTACGGCCATGCTGCAGCCATTGTTGCCGATAAGTCGGATTGTTTGGTGTATGCCGATATGGCCCGCTGGGAAATTCAGCTTAGACAACGGAAGCATGAAGTAAACAACATTGGCCTTAGAAACGCTGACGAGGCACCGGGAATTCAATACAAGCGAGGCTTTTTTGTTGACTGGCGCATATGCGACAAACTGAAACAACAGCTTTTTGAAAGAGCTGATTTTTGGCTGGATACCAACAAGGCCAATTATCCAAAAATGATTTCAACAAAGACCATGTTACATGGATTGTCGGAAGTGGCAAAATCTCCATTCCGGGTTGTTCCCTATTTCGATCCGGGACCGTGGGGTGGCCAGTGGATGAAGGATGTTTGCGGGCTCGACAAAACCAAAGTAAATTTTGCATGGTCGTTTGATGGTGTTCCGGAAGAAAACAGTTTGCTTTTTGAAATTGACAATGAAATTTTTGAAATTCCGAGTATAAACCTGGTTTTCTATAAAAGCAAAGAACTCCTTGGAGAACCTGTTGAATCGCGCTTTGGGAAAGAATTCCCCATCCGTTTCGACTTTCTGGACACCATTGGTGGTGGAAATTTGAGTTTGCAGGTACATCCTACCACCCAATATATCCGGGATACCTTCGGAATGAATTATACGCAGGACGAAAGCTATTATATGCTTGATGCCAAAGAGGACGCTACCGTATTTCTGGGTTTAAAAACCGGAATTGATTCCGGAGAAATGATTGCCGATCTACAAAAAGCTCAGGACACGGGTGAAACTTTCGAGGCTGAAAAGTATGTAAATGTTTTTCCAGCAAAGAAACACGACCATTTCCTGATTCCCAACGGAACAATCCATTGTTCGGGAGTGAATGGAATGGTGCTGGAAATAAGTGCAACTCCTTACATTTTCACCTTTAAGCTCTACGATTGGGGCCGGCTTGGATTGGACGGAGAACCACGGGCCATTAACATTGAACATGGATCAAAAGTGATTAATTGGGATAGGGACACCCAATACTGCTTAGACAATCTGGTAAATCAGATAGAACTGATTGCAGAAGGAGATGGCTGGCATGAAGAACGAACCGGATTACACAAAAATGAGTTTATCGAAACCCGACGCCATTGGTTTACAAAACCTGTAACTCATCGAACAAACGACAGTGTAAATGTGTTAAATCTAATTGAGGGTACTGAAGCAATAATTGAAAGCCCTACGAATGCTTTTGCTCCATTTGTGGTTCATTATGCCGAGACATTTATCATTCCGGCTGCTGTTGGTGAATATACAATTCGTCCTTTTGGCGAGAGTGAAGGCAAAGAATGTGCAACGATTAAAGCGTATGTAAGACACAAGGCATGATTATAAAATATAAAAATAAGCAAGGCATTTTTCAAACAATAAAAGGTTATCAAACTACTAATCTTAATTTCTAATTCTAAAATAAACAAATCATGACAAAGAAAACTTCAATTTTTCTGTTGCTACTACTATTTTTAGTTGGGCAGCAAGTCTATGGACAAACAGGAAGAATTTCCGGAACTATTTCTGATTCAAATGGAAATCCTGTTTTGGGAGCTAGTGTGCTGGTAAAAGGAACAAGTACTGGAACTATTTCCGATACTAACGGGAAATTCAGTATCAATGTACCGAATGACAAAGCAACTCTCGTTATTTCATATATTGGTTACGAAAAACAAGAGTTGAAAGCAACCAAACAACCGATGAACATTGTGTTGGTAGAATCCTCAAAAACAATTGATGAAGTTGTGGTTGTAGGTTATGGCACGCAGAAAAAGGTCAATTTGACCGGTGCTGTTTCGTCGGTTTCAATGAAAGAGTTGGAAGGGAAACCGGTGGTTAATATAGTGGAAGCACTACAGGGAACAACTCCGGGATTAACCATCCAGCAAACAAATTCGCAACCTGGAAACCGTCCGAGCATCAATATCCGTGGAACCAACACGCTGAACAACAACGATCCATTGGTATTAATTGATGGAATGATTGGTGACATTCAAAATGTAAACCCATCGGATATTCAAAACATCTCGGTACTTAAAGATGCCTCATCAACAGCCATTTATGGTTCACGCGCCTCAAATGGTGTAATTTTGATTACAACTAAAAAAGGAAGCAAGGACAGAGTTTCTGTAAGTTACGATTTCAACTATGGCATACAGGGAGTAACTGCATTGCCAAATCCTGTTGACTCATGGATTTATGCCGAACTTAGAAATGAAGCCCTGGTAAATTCAGGAAAAAGCATTGCCTTTACGCCCGCACAAATTAAAGCATTTAAAGAAGGCGGACCAAACGACAAATGGGTAAACGATGTTTACAAACCATCAGCTCCCCAACAGTCACACAACATCTCTATAAGTGGCGGAACCGAAAAATCCAGCATTTTATTTTCTGTTGGATACATGAATCAGAACAGTATGTTTGTTGGACCGGACTACGGACTTAACAGATACAACGCCCGCCTGAACGTGGAAACCCAACTGACCAAACGGTTTAAATACGGCGTTAATGTGGCCTATGCCCGCAACCAGGTAAAAGATAATGCTTATTGGACCGATTGGATTTTGGAACAGGTTATGCGTATGCCGCCTATTTATCCGATTAAGGTAAACGGAGCATATAACTATCCTTCGGGAAGTAACGGTAACTCACTGGCCCGCCTTGAGGTTGGTGGCTATCGTCAGGATAAAAATGATGATTTATCAGGCTCGTTTACCGGAGAATTTGATATCATTACCGGACTGAAACTGAAAGGAATGGTTGGTGGTCAGCTTTATAACAACCGCCAACACGAAAACCGCGTGTCAATCCCGAATAGTGGCGATACCGAAAATCACATCAAAGAGTATTTTGATAGAAACGAAAATATGACATCCAACCTGATGTTGACTTACGACAAAAAGTTTGGTGATCATGTACTTAGTGCACTGATAGGTACCAGCTACGAAGGCGGAATGGACGCCAGTTTCCAAACGCTTCGTAAAACACCCGATGCTACTTACGATATTTTGGCTAACTACCAGTCTACCAATGTAGACAATCAGGGTTGGGCAAGCGATTGGTCTATTTATTCTGCTTTTGCACGTTTAAATTATAATTTCAAGGAAAAATATCTTTTCGAATTCAATTTAAGAAACGATTATTCTTCAAAATTTGCACAGGGCAATCGTTCCGGTTTATTCCCATCGGTTTCCGGCGCATGGCGCGTTTCGGAAGAGAAATTCTACAAAAACCTGGGTAATCTTCCAAGCCTGAAAGTTCGCTCGTCATGGGGTTTGGTAGGAAATAACCGTATCGGCGATTATGCCTACATGCCTTCCGTGTCAATATCCAGCGGAGCTTACAGTTTCAACAACAAAGTGGTAAATACATCCTCTGTGTCTTCTGTGAATACCGATATCAGATGGGAAAAGACAAGCATGTTTGATGTTGGTGCAGATATTGGCCTGCTAAACAACTCGTTGAATTTTGTTTTCGATTATTTCCATAACATGACTTATGATATTTTGATTGGCCTGCCTGTTCCTGCAACATTTGGTGGCGGAAGTCCAACCCAAAATGCCGGTAAAGTAAAAAATGCCGGTTGGGAAGCTTCGGTAAGCTACAAATTTCAGACAGGAAAAATGCAACACAGCATTTCGGGAAATGTGTTTGACAGCAGAAACGAAGTGGTTGACACCAAAGGCGTTGAATGGATAAACGGTTACGACATCAACACCATTATCCGCGAAGGATATTCTATCAATTCTTATTATGCCTACCGTTCTAACGGATTCTTCCAGAATGCTGCCGAAGTGGCCGCAGGCCCACACCTGGATGGTGTGACTCCAAAACCCGGTGATATTCGCTATATCGATAAAGATAACGACAATATAATTAATGCCAACGATCGTTTCGTGTTGGGAAATCCATTTCCACGCTATTCGTTTGGATTGAATTACAATTTCAACTTCAAAGGTCTTGACTTTTCGATGTTCTGGCAAGGTGTAGGCCAACGCAGCGTGTGGCTTCGTGGCGAGTCTGTAGAAGCATTCCACAACAATAACGAAGGTCCTGTTTTCGATTTCCATCTGGATCGCTGGACACCTACAAATCCGGACGCTACTTATCCACGTCTGACCGTTGGTGCTGAGTCGACAAACAATGCTGCAAAATCAAATTTCTGGATTCAGAATGGCGCTTATGTTCGTCTGAAAAACATTCAGTTAGGTTATACCATACCAAGCTCATTGACTAAGAAAGTTGGAGTTAATCGCCTGAGAGTTTACTTAAGCGGCGAAAACTTAGTGACACTTAGCAAAATGGTCGGCGGTTGGGATCCGGAAACCACTTCAACTTCCGGAGGTAGAATTTACCCTGTTGCCACTGTTACTTCAATCGGACTAAATTTAACTCTATAAATCAAATAATAAGATGAAAAACTATAAATTCAAACTAAATATAGTTGCGTTCTCGCTTCTAACTATATTATTTTCAACATCGTGTGTTGATTTGGATGTTACGCCGTACGATAGAATCAGCGACGTTCAATACTGGAACAAGCCCGAAGCGGCCATTAACGCGCTAAACACATGTTATACAAACCTGATGAGCGCTAAAGAAGTGATTTATGCCGACGCTGTAACTGACAATGCTTATTGCAAAGGTGGTGAAAACCAGGCGATAGGAAATGGTTCATATTCTACCTCCGATGGATACGTATCATCGGTTTGGTCGAGCAAATATGCAGGCATCAGAAACTGTAATATATTACTGGACAATATCGATAAAGTGCCTGGGCTTAGTGCCGAATTGAAAAACAGATACATTGGCGAAGCTAAGGTAATCAGAGCATACCTGTACTTCGAGTTGTATTCTAAATTTGGCGATATCCCCTACTTCACCAAAACAATTACTATTGCTGAATCTCAATCGATTGCCAGAACCCCGAAAGCTCAGGTTGTGGAAAATCTGCTTGCCGAACTGAATAATGTGATTGACAACAACTATTTACCGGAATCTTATTCGGGCGATGACAAAGGTCGTATTACCCGCTATGCAGCCTTGGGTCTAAAAGCCAGAATATTATTATTCGAAAACCGTTGGGCCGAAGTTAAAGCCACTACTGAGAAAATCATGGGTAAATTCACGTTGTATCCAAGTTACGAAGGTTTGTTTTATGCAGCAAACGAAGGTAATTCAGAAGTAATTCTTGATATCCAGTATATGCTCACCACCAGAGAGCAAAATGTTGAATACCTGTTTATTCCACCATCAATGGGCGGATACTCATCACTTGCTCCTCTGCAGGAATTGGTTGACAGTTATATAGCCACCGATGGACAGCCCATTAGCAGCAGTGCTGATTATTCGGCAACAGATCCTTACAAAAACCGCGATCCACGTTTGGCAGCAACTATCATTTACACCGGCAACAGCTATTTAATGGCCGATGGTTCGAAAAAAGTGATTAATTGCGACAAAGGCGCCAATAAAGATGGTTATGGTTTCAGTTCAGACTGTACTCCAACCGGTTATTACCTCAAAAAATACTGGGACAAAGACCACAGTACCATTGTAAATCTGGCTTCAGGATTAAACACCATTTTGATTCGCTATGCCGACATTTTATTGATGAATGCTGAAGCAAATGCCGAATTAGGCACATTGAATCAAGCTGTATGGGATGCTACTATCAAACCCCTTCGTGTCAGAGCCGGTTTCACCAAAGCAGCAGCCCTTGATTTCCCGGGAGCAGGAGCCGACCTGATTACGATTGTTCGGCGTGAGCGTCGTTCAGAACTTGCTTTCGAAGGATTGCGTTACAATGATATCGTTCGTTGGAAAACTGCCGAAACAGCTTTAAACGGCTGGTGCCATGGATTGAAAACAAACGATGTAGTTGGTACTGACAATGGATATGTACGGATAGAAAACAGAGCTTTCAATAAAGCGAAACACTACTTGTGGCCTATCCCGCAAACCGAAAGAGATTTAAATAAAAACCTTACTCAAAACCCTAATTGGTAATCGTAAAAACAGAATGTTATGAAAAAAATAATATGGATAATCACGCTGGCACTCATGGTAGTGAGTTGCACCAAAGATTATGAATTTAACACCCAGTTCTCAGCACCCACAACATTAAATTCTCCTGCCTCAGTAGTAATTAATGTTGCCTCGACAAACAATATTCAATTGTCGTGGACCGGTGGTGGAGCAGCTCAGGGATATACAACGTATGAAGTGTTGTTTGATAAAGTGGGCGGCGATTTTTCGAACCCGGTTTATCGTTCATTCAGCGATTTGGGCGTGGATACAACTTTCACCCTTACGCATGCATTGCTCAATACCATTGCCCGTAAAGCCGGTATTCCAACTGCAACCGAAGGCAAAATAATCTGGACAGTCATTGCATCGAAAGGCGGAGAAGTAAAAAGCTCGAATCTGACCAAAGAAATCTCCGTAACACGCGGAGCAGGTATCGATTATAACGGAAACACCTTGTTTTTGTATGGTACTGCCAGTGAAAACAATGGAGCAGGCGGTTTGGCCATGAGAAATGCTGCTGAAGGAATCTTTGTTATTTACACAAAAGCTCCGGTTGATGGTACTATCTTCTTCAAAAGCAGTACAACTGATGCCAATGCATTTGTTTGCTACGCAGATGCAACGAATAAAATAAAAGAAGGAGATGGAGCATTCAACGTGTCGGCCAATGCAGCCGGCGAACTATACCGTATAACCGTTGATTTGAACACCCAGAAAATGTCTATTGATAAAATTGGACTTGTAAAAGCCATCTGGGGTGCAACATACGATGTGATTGGAAACATGGCATATCAGGGAAATGGTATTTTCAAAGCTGATGGCTGTACTATCAAATTTATTCAGAAAGACAGACCGGATACAAACCCGCCGTCATGGTTAGGTTGGATTGAAGAACGTTACTATTTCATTGCTAAAGTAAACGGAACAGACGTATGCTGGGGACGTAAAGACGGTGTAAGTGCCGAACGGCCTACAGGAACAGAAACCTCTGCATTTTATGAACTCGTTGAATTCCCATGGTCGCAATGGGATCACCTGTGGAAGATGAAAGCAACACTTGATTTGACAAAATGTACCATTACCATTAATACAAACGACAATGGTATGGTAACACACAGTTTCTCAAACATTCAACCGCTATAATTTAAAGTAAACGGGGAGTACAGCTTAAAGTTAATTATTATGACTGTACTCCCTGTTCTCAACTAACTTTACAACTAATCCGGTTGTTATTCCATTTATAAATAATTATTAGAAATGAAGAACTTACTATTATTCGGGGTTTTACTTATTATGATGTCTTGTGGTGATGGCTCAGAACCCTACAATAACAAACCGCCGGTTATACCTCCGGTTGTAACCGACACTGTGAAATGCCATGCCCGGGCAAAACAAGTTTTTGATCTGATTAACCGATACTATAAACTTCCGAATGGGCTATACAAGGAAAGTTATCCTGCGCAGGGCGATGATCCGACTTACTCTTATTTATGGCCTTACTTCAGTTTGGTCGATGCAGCTGTAACGCTCACTCAGATAGGTTACGATGTAAATCTGACAACTTTATGCGATAATTACCAACTATATTACCGCTCCGGCGCCAACGGGAATAACATTGGCGGATACGGGTCAGCATCAACAGGAACCACCGGCAAAGGAACCCGGTTTTATGATGACAATTCGATTGTCGGCCTTACTTTGGTCGAAGCATATAATATAACAAAACAACAGAAATATCTGGATCAGGCAGCCGTAGTTGTCAACTTCCTGAAAAGTGGAGTAGATAATTTATTAGGTGGTGCCATGTGGTGGAACGAGGACGAAAAAAACATTGCCAATGATGGTAACTCAAACAAACCAGCCTGTGCCAACGGCTATGCAACTCTCTTTTTATTGGAGTATTACGCAGTTTGTCCAGAAGCCGAAAAAGCATCAGTTCTGACATTTGCCAAAACTGAATACGCGTGGTTGAAAAAGAACCTGATGGACCCGGCAGATAAATGTTACTGGAACGACATAAATACGGCCGGAGCTGTGAATACCACCAAATGGACTTACAACACGGGCGTTATGATTCAGAATGGAATAAGGCTTTACCGCATTACGGGCGATAAAACATACCTGGATGATGCAATTGCTTCTGCCGACGGATCATACGACCGGTTTGTGCGGTCGAGAAATAACATTGCACTCACCTTCCCCGATAGCGATCCGTGGTTCAACACAAAACTCCTGAGAGGATATATTGATCTTGCGCCGCTTTATAAAAACGCCGATAATTACATCAAAGTGTATTATAATTTTATAAATAATGCATATAAAGTTGCCCGCACGTCCGATGGATTCTTTTACGAGGATTGGACAGGCGCCAGCCCGAAACGCTACTATTCATTGCTTATGCAGGATGCGGTAGTTGAATCGTATGGGGCACTATCTATTTACAAAAAAGAAGTGTTAAGCGCTAAATAGAAATAAGGTTTGTTTAGGTATGAAAAAGATTATTTTAGTATTGATGGGTTGTTCGGTTTTAACACTGAATGCGAAAAACCGAAAAACCCCTTATTTGGAGAAAGCCGAATACATGTTCCAGAAAGTCTGGAGCATGTATCGGGTTCCTAAACACGGACTTTTCTCTGAGTATTACCCAAACAGTTACAAACCAGATTTGACTTATTTTCAGGACAATACCAATAAAAAAGCACAGGAAGTTTCGTATTTATGGCCTATGAGCGGCGTTTTTTCGTCGACCAATATATTAATGGGAATAGATGCAAAAAGATACGGACCATATCTGGATTCCATGATTACGGCTGTTGAAAATTATTACGACACCACCCGAACACCTTCCGGCTATCAGGCATATCCGGAAAAATTTGAGAAAAGTGACCGATATTACGATGACAATGGATTGGTTGGAATTGATTATATCGACGCTTACAATGTCACTAAAAACCCGCATTATCTGGCAAAAGCCAAAGAGGTTTTTACTTTTATCAAAAGCGGTTGGAGCGATGATTTTGGCGGAGGCGTAAGTTGGCTCGAAGGCATCCGCGATCAGAAACCGGCCTGTTCCAATGGAAAAGCTACCGTATTGGCTCTCAAGCTCTATCAATCGACCAAAGACAAAAAATACCTGAGCGAAGGAAAATTGTTCTACAACTGGATGATGACTCATTTGGAAGACAGCACATTGCACATAATCTGGAATTCATTATCAACGGTGAATGGAAAACCAGATAAAGTTTTTTACACCTACAACACCGGAACCATGATTCAATCGTCGGTGCGATTGTATAATATTACCGGCGAAAAGAAATACCTGAACAATGCCCGGCGATTGGCCGAAGGAAGCTTCCGGTATTTTATCAAAAAATCGGACAAAGGATTCAGGTATATTGATGATTTGCCCTGGTTCAATGTAGTACTTTTCCGTGGTTATCAGGAGCTTTACGAAGTAGACCGCAACCCTAAATACATCAACGCCATTATTTCGGGAGCCGATTGGGCCTGGGAAAATGCCCGCGACGAAGCCGGATTAATTTACAAAGACTGGACCGGACAAAAAGACGAAAAGAAACAGCCCAAGTGGCTACTCGACGAATCGTGTATGGCTGAATTGTATGCCCGCATAGCCATTATTAAAGGAGAAATTAATACAACGCATAAATAATCACCAAAAATGAAAATCAGAATAACACTGCTGCTAAGCCTATTAGCACTTTCAAGTTTAAACATCAGTGCCGGTAATTTGGCGCAATATGTCAAGCCCAACATCGGTACGGCTCATTGTCGTTGGTTTTTCTATACGCCGGCTGCAATGCCATTCGGTTTGGCAAAATTAGGCCCTTCTACAAATGCACATTATGGAAATGCACAGGGTTGGGAAGCCGTAGGCTACGACACCCGCGACACTTCTATCGAAGGTTTCGCTTGTTTGCACGAATTTCAGGTTGGTGGAATTGTGTTGGCACCAAGTACAGGCAAATTGCAAACCATCCCCGGAAAACTCGAAGATCCTGACGAAGGCTATCGTTCCCGCTTCGACCGCAAGGACGAATATGCTACATCAGGTTATTATTCGGTTTTGCTGAAAGATTATAATATCAAAGCCGAACTCACAGCCACAAAACGGGTTGGATTTCAACGCTATACTTTTCCTGAATCGGCACAATCGCATATACTTTTCGACATTGGCAACCGCCAGGGGGAAAGTGGCAAAGTGCTTGATTCAAAAGTGACTTATACAACAGATGGACGAATTGAAGGTTATGTTATCACTGAACCTGAATACGTAAAAAAATATCAAAAAGGCGCGTCGATTTCGATGTATTTTTCGGCCGTTGTTGATAAAAAACCTAACAGTTGGGGAACTTTCCGTCATAACGACATTAACGAAGGTGCTAAAGAAATTCTGGGCGAAGGTGCCGGTATTTATCTCACTTTTGCCACCAAAGCCAACGAAGCAATTACGGTAAAAGTTGGTCTGTCCTACACTTCGGTGGCCAACGCCCGGTTGAATTTAATGACCGAAGCAAAAGATTTGACTTTTGAGCAGGCTAAGGCCGCCAACATAAACACCTGGGAAGATTACATGGGTAGAATTACGGTTAAATCAACTAATGAAACAGATAAAACAAAATTTTACACCGGTCTTTTCCACGCCTTGCTTGGCCGTGGATTGGCAAGTGATGTGAACGGAGCTTATCCAAAAAATAACGGCGAAGCAGGTCAGATTCCATTGGATAAAAAGGGTAAATCTGAATTTAATTTTTACAATACCGATGCCATTTGGGGAGGTTACTGGAATTTGACTCAACTCTGGGCGCTGGCTTATCCTGAGTATTATAAAGACTGGGTTCAAAGCCAGATACAAATATACAAAGATGCCGGTTGGCTGGGCGACGGTGTGGCTAACAGCAAGTACGTTTCCGGAGTTGGAACAAACTTTACCGGCCTTGCCATTGCTTCGGCTTATAATTGTGGCATTCGCAATTTCGATGTCAAAGCCGGATACGAAGCGGCGCTTAAGAACGAATTGGTTTCTAAAAACAGAGTTGCCGGAGCAGGGAAATTGGATGTTGGCGAATTTGTCAAGAAAGGATATTGCCCATACATAACTGAGTTGGGATATGAAACCAACACCGAAGGTTCCGGATTTGGAGCATCGCACACGTTGGAATACTCCTACAGCGCCTATGCCGTAGCCCAGTTTGCGAAAGCCCTGAATAAACCGGATGATTACAAAAAGCTTATAAACCTGGCAGATGGTTGGAAAAAGCTCTTTGACCCGTCAACTAAATTTATCCGTCCGCGCGATAAAGCGGGTGAGTTTATCAAACCATTTAGCCCAACCGAGCCCTGGCGTGGTTTTCAGGAAGGTAATGCCATGCAGTATACTTTTTACGTGCCTCATAATGCAAAAGAACTGGTTAACCTGGTTGGCAAAGAAAACTTTAACAACAGACTGGATAGTATTTTTACGTTATCGCGGGCCAATGTTTTTGGTGGCGGCAAAACAATTGATGCATTTGCCGGGGTAATGGCAGCCTACAACCATGGCAATCAGCCCAACCTGCACATTTCCTGGCTATTCAATTTTTCCGGAAAACCTTATCTGACTCAAAAATGGGTGCGTGCCATTTGCGATGAATTTTATGGTACCGAAGAAATTCATGGTTACGGATACGGACAGGATGAAGATCAGGGTCAGTTAGGTTCCTGGTATGTATTGGCTGGCATTGGACTTTTTGATGTAAAAGGACTGACTGATGTAAAACCAAGCATGCAAATCGGCAGCCCGCTATTCGACGAAATCACGATCAAATTGAATCCTCAATATTACAAAGGAAAACAATTCACGATCAAAACGATAAACAATTCAAAAGAGAATATATACGTTCAGAAAGTCACCCTGAACAATAAGGCTAAGAATGATTTATCCATTCCATTTTCCGACATTGTAAAAGGAGGAACATTGATTTTGAATATGTCTGATCAGCCATCGATACCGAAAAACTAATAGAGTTAGTTTCAAAATTTATACTTGCTTTTTGCAGAGTTGTTTCCCGCAAGCTCATACCAATTGGCTATTGGTATGAGCGTTTAAAACATTTGAATAAAAAAATCTCTAAATAAAACAATTATCTCTTAATCTTTAATTTTAAAAAAAAATCACCATGAAAAAAATTTATTCTTTTCTAGCTGCATTGCTTTTTAGTGCGATGCTCGTTTCTGCCGCTCCTACTACCGGGCTGCAATTTTCTGGTATTGCTACCAGTATTATCGCTCTTGACCCACAACCAGCCTTTTCTCCTGCACAATTTACCGTAGAAGTATGGGTAAATTATCAGGTATTAAACGGTGGTGGGTACATTATTTCTACGGAAGGCTGGAACCCAACCAACCATGGCTTTTCGTTGCGTTTAAATGGCAACAAACTGAACTTTGCTATTGGAGAAAGCACTAACTGGGTGGAAATAAGCAGCTCGGCAGATGTTACCACGAATACATGGTTTCATGCAGCCGTAACGTGTACAGCTACTGAAATGAAAATGTACATCAACGGAGTTGAGGATGCAACTAAAACACTTACTGCACCGATGGCAGCTTCTACCGAAAAAATTACATTAGGTGAAAGCCCAGCATGGCCAAACAGACGTTTTATTGGAAAAATGGGAGATCTTCGTTTTTGGAGCGTTGCCCGGACACAAGCCGAAATTGCTGCCGACATGACATCGCAACTGACAGGGACCGAATCAGGACTTGTTGCAGGCTGGAAAATGAACGAAGGAACCGGTACGGTCGTTGCCGACGTGAAAGGAACCTATAATATTACAAAACCAGATGACGTAAGTTGGTTTGTTCCTTCAATCGACCAGGAAATAACTATAATTGAACCAACTAAAGGTTTGATATTTAACGGGCAGCCAAACAGTTTGGTTGATTTAGGTAACAATACAGCCATATCCTCGCCAACCGAATTTACCATTGAAGCACAAGTGAACTTTACTTCATTGACCGGAGGTTATATTTTAGCTTCCGAAGGTTGGGGAACAGGTGGAATGGGTTTTGCACTTCGTATTGACAACAGTAAGATTAACTTTAATACCGGAGCCGGCAGCAATTGGGTGGGTATAAGCGCTCCAACCAATGCTGTACTTAATACATGGACTCATATTGCTGTAGCGTATAGCGCCACCATGATGAGCCTGTATGTGAACGGTCTGGAAGTAGCTTCATTGCCTAACCCAACCCCGATGTCAGTTTCAAATCAAAATTTAATAATGGGTGAAGGTGCTATGTGGAGAGGCCGTGGATTAATAGGCAAATTAGGTTATGTTCGCATGTGGAGTGTTGCTAAAACGAAGCAAGAAATTCGCACGAATGCAAATATCTATGTTACCGGTTCAGAAGCTAACTTACTCGCAGCCTGGAATAACGATGTAATGGATGCAACTATTCTGGCAGATAAAAAAGCAACATATCCGGGTACAATCGGCGCAGATGTTGCCTGGTTTGGTCTGACAAACGCACTGAATTCTGTTTATAACAACTCGGTAAATATCGAATCGGCATTTTATGGCCGCACCGTTGAAGTTTCAAACAAAACCAATGGCAGATTACAATTCGCAATTTACAACGCAACCGGACAGAAAGTTATGTCTGATTACGTAAATGCCGGAAGTAAACTTCAGAAAGAGCTGGAGAATGTGGTTGGTTCTTACATTTTGAAAGCTGTAGCCGAAGACGGATCCAGATATACACAAAAGTTTATTATAACTAAATAAACCGGTTGTTTATAAAAACTGAAATGATAAAATCCCCACCATTAGTTGTGGGGATTTTTTTAGAACTGTGTTGTTGAACCGCAGCAATTAACAACTATTCTGCTGAAAAAAGAAAGAAATACCAATACTTACAAAAGCAGCAAAATTGACCCGAAACAGTTTCCCATGCACTGTATCAATGGAGATAGTATTTTTTAATTTATTAAAGAATGAGATGTTGATAATGCAGTCGAAAAAGTATAGTTTTGTAGTTTAGTATAATGCAGCTGGATAATAACACATAATCATATAATTTTTTTAATCATGTACCAATTTGACAAACGTATCGTAATGACTTTAGACGCCGGCGGAACCAATTTCGTTTTTTCGGCTGTGCAATCCAACGTAGAAGTAGTAACTCCCATTTGCTTGCCATCCAATGCCCATGACCTGAATAAATGTCTGGAAACACTGGTTGACGGGTTTACGCAAGTAAAAAACCAGTTGACCGACATTCCGGTAGCTATCAGCTTTGCATTCCCCGGCCCTGCCGATTATGCAAACGGAATTATCGGCGATTTGGGAAATCTCAAGGCTTTTCGTGGTGGAGTAGCTTTAGGACCATTCTTAAACGAGAAATTCGGAATTCCGGTTTATATCAATAACGATGGCGACCTTTTTGCTTATGGCGAAGCAATTGCAGGTGTATTACCTGAAATTAACCGCAAACTGGCAGAAAGCGGCAGTCCTAAACGTTTCAAAAACCTTCTCGGGGTAACTTTCGGTACCGGATTTGGTGGCGGAATTGTCATCAATGGCAAATTGCACATGGGCGATAACGGTGCCGGTGGCGACGTATGGGTTTTCCGTCACAAAAAGCACCGCAACTGTATAACTGAGGAAAGTGTCGGTGTGGCAGCTATCAAACGCATGTATGCTGAATTTTCGGGCGATACGGTATCGGATTTTTCTCCAAAAGACATTTTCGATATTGCAGAAGGAACCAAAGAAGGAAATAAGGAAGCTGCTCTGAAAACATTTGCTGAAATGGGCGAAGAAGCGGGTGATACCATTGCACATGCTATTACATTGGTGGACGGTTTGGTGGTAATTGGTGGCGGATTAACCGGTGCTTCTAAATTCTTTATGCCTGCCCTGATGGACGAACTGAATGGAACCATTGGCCGGTTAAATGGAGAATCTTTTTCCCGATTACAAATGAAAGCCTATAATTTGGACAATGAGCAAGAGCTGGGTGAGTTTATCAAAGGCAATTCAAGCCTGGTAAATGTGCCGGGAACAACCAAAATGGTAAATTACGATTCTGCCAAAAGAATTGGTATCGCTATTTCAAAACTCGGTGCAAGCAAAGCAATTGCATTGGGAGCCTACGCTTTTGCACTAAATGTAATGGATTCGGCTGAAGAATAAATTTCCAACTGCAGCTCATAAAAACAACTCTAATCAAATGAAAAACAACAATTCAATCTCAAAAATTCTTCCGGTGCTTTTCGGATTCTTTATCATGGGCTTTTGCGACGTGGTGGGAATCACATCGATGCACGTAAAGGAAGATTTATTAGGCAGTTACAGCCCGGAATTCAAAGATACGCTTTCGAACCTCATTCCGGTGGCATTGTTCTCCATGTTTCTGATTTTTTCGATACCAACCGGAATATTGATGAACAAAATAGGCCGTAAAAAAACAGTTTTGCTAAGCAATCTGATTACCATTGTGGCCATGTTCATTCCATTGATTGGATATACGTTCGTTATGTCGTTAATTGCTTTTGCATTGCTGGGCATTGCCAATACCATTTTGCAGGTATCATTGAATCCGTTGCTAACCAATGTGGTTCAGGGCGACAAACTAACCTCAAGCCTTACAGCGGGTCAGTTTGTAAAAGCTGTCTCGTCGTTTTGCGGACCGTTTATTGCAGCTTTTGCAGCGTCAATGTTGGGTAACTGGCAATATATTTTCCCAATTTACGCCGTAATAACCCTGTTGTCGACGATTTGGCTTATGGCAACTCCAATTAATCCGGAACCGGCAACAGCTCAGGCCAGCTCATTTCAAAATGTGTTTGGTTTGCTGAAAGATAGAACAATATTTTTCCTGTTTTTAGGGATTGTTTTCGTTGTTGGCGTAGATGTTGGTTTGAATACTGCCGCGCCTAAAATTTTAATGGAACGTTGCGGAATGAATTCAATTGACGCCGGATACGGGCCAAGCATGTACTTTGCATTTCGTACGGCAGGTGCATTTATCGGAGCCATTCTGTTAGCTAAATACTCTTCCGTAAAAATTTTCAGAATCATTACTATAGCCGCTGTCATTGCACTAACCGGGCTAATTTTTGCGGCAGACAAAATAGTAGTTTTTGCTTTGTTTGCTATTATTGGTTTTGCCATTGCTAATGTTTTCTCCATCATTTTTTCGATGGCCATTCAATCGCGTCCCGACAAAGCCAATGAAATTTCCGGCTTAATGATAACCGGAGTTTTTGGAGGAGCAGTTATACCATTTATCATGGGATTGACCTCTGACGCAATAGGTTCGCAAATTGGTTCGGTACTGATTATTTTGTTTAGTGCCGTTTATCTGCTTTTCTGTGCTTATACAATAAAAATCAAACAATAACTCAAAAAGCGCTCGTTATAGAATATAGCGAGCGCTTTTTGTCTACTAATTAACCGGAAATAATCATACAATGAGAAAAAACACTGAATTTATCACAAATGCTATTTTAAAGATAAGAATTGCTTTTTTTATACTAACTCTATTCATTTTTCCAGCTTCATACTCGCAGGAAACATACAAAACAGAAACTGTAGCCCCGGGCGTAATCAAAATAACCCTGGGAATCCCCGACAAATTTACCCCTTACAGTTTTTGTGAAGAAAAACCCCGGATTGAATCCATGGTAAATCTGCCGAAATGCGACTTACCGAATTCACTGAAAGATATTAAAATTGAAATTACGGATCGCGGCTGCAAAGTAGACGTTCCGCTTACTGATGCAGAACAGCTATATGGATTCGGACTTCAAATGAATTCCTTTAACCAGAAAGGCTTAAAGCGTCGCCCCATTGTCAATGACAATCCACTGAATAACCTCGGATATACTCATGCCCCCGTTCCAATGTATATCTCGACAGCAGGTTATGCCGTATTGGTAAACACATCCCGCTATACCACTTTTTATTGCGGCACACTCGACAAGGTTAAACCAAACCCAAAAACTCAGAGCAGCGATAATCGCAAAACAGCTTTATCTACCAACGAATTGTATGCCAACAATTCGCATGCAACAAGCTCCGTTGTTGTAGATATTCCTCTGGCAAAAGGGATTGAAGTTTATATCTTTCTGGGCCCTGAAATGAAACATGCCCTTCAGCGCTACAATCTGTTTTCGGGCGGGGGAGCTATGCCAGCGATTTGGGGCTTAGGCGTTAAGTACAGGGTAAAAGGAGATTCAAAGGATACTGATGTCTATAAAACGACCAGCTATTTTCGCGAAAACAAAATCCCGTGTGATGTTATCGGACTTGAACCCCGGTGGCAAACAGCGGCATATTCGTGCTCTTACAAATGGAATAGCGAAACCTTCCCAAAGCCTCAAAGCCTAATTGATAGTCTGCGTAAACTGAATTTAAAAATAAACCTGTGGGAGCACGCTTTTGTACATCC
The DNA here is from genome assembly GCA_964433885.1 of uncultured Paludibacter sp. Taxonomy (GTDB): domain Bacteria; phylum Bacteroidota; class Bacteroidia; order Bacteroidales; family Paludibacteraceae; genus Paludibacter. The sequence continues at coordinate 321,159 of CAYSTC010000001.1, forward strand.
CACCTCCCCTATTTACGATAGTTTGTATCAGGCCGCGGGAGATTACAAAGTATGGAATGGCCTGGTGCCCGATTTCGTTACGCCAAAGGCTCGTTCCATTTTCGGTAGCTACCACGAAAACACATTCGTTAAGCCTGGAATTTCAGGATTCAAACTCGACGAGTGCGATAATTCTAATCTGGCAGAAGGAAATGCTACGTGGTCTTTCCCGGAATTAAGTCATTTCCCATCGGGAATAGATGGTGAGCAAATGCATCAAAGCTTTGGCCTCTTGTACGCAAAAGTCATCAATGGTATTTACAGGAAAAACAATATCCGCACATACCTCGACTATCGATCGTCGGGAGCATTTGCATCATCCATCCCGGCTTCGTTGTATAGCGACACCTACGATCACAAAGAATACATCCGTATGATTACCAATTCCGGCTTCTCAGGTTTACTTTGGTCGCCGGAATTACGGGAGTCAAGTTCGGACATCGAACTATTACGGCGAATACAAACCACTGTACTTTCAGCTCAAACACTTGTAAATAGCTGGTATTTACAGAATCCACCCTGGTTGCAATGGGATAAGGATAAAAATAACAATAATGAATTTCTTGCCAATGCCCGCGAGCTGGAAGCTTTGGTACGCACGCAGTTTAACTTCAGAATGAGTTTGATACCTTACCTTTATGCTGCATTTGCCCGGTATCACACCGAAGGCATTCCTCCGTTCCGGGCACTGGTTGTTGATTACCCTGCCGATATTAATGTAAAAGACATTTACGATGAATATATGATTGGCGAAAACATACTGGCAGCTCCTTTAACCGGAGAGTCTGATATACGAAGCGTGTATCTGCCACAGGGTACATGGTACAACTATAATACAAACGAGAAGTACGAAGGCGAAAAAACCTATCAGGTACGGACATCGCTTTCTCAGATTCCTATATTTGTTAAGCAAGGAACAATACTCCCATTAGCTGCTCCGGAACAATCAGTCACCGTAAACACCGTTTTTTCCTTATCCTGTAAAGTATATGGAAACAGGGCTGCCTCAACAACATTATTTGAGGACGATGGCGTGACTTATAATTTTGAAAATGGAAATTGTAACACGATTAAACTTAGCTGGAATGGGAAAAAAGGAACTCTGAAACGCGAGGGTAAATTCGACAAAGTCAAATACAAGGTTAAAAATTGGGATTTAATTGAATAAACAACAATAATTAAACTTTGACATTATTCCGAAACATCAAACAAAATCTATAGTGTTTTGTAGAAGTAATAACAAACATATAGTCAGACTATAACTACTCTCTAAAATCAGTTGCAATTAAAAAACGAACTATCAGTAAATAATTACATGAATATCAAAAAAATATCCATAATACTACTTGCACTTGTCTGTATAGCAAGTGTAACTACTGCCAATGTGGCAATACAACGCTCTGCGTTGGTTGGCGACAGAATAGTCGAATTTATTCCCGTTGGATTTGATCAAAGCAAAACTCCTTCGTTGATTCTGAAGGACGAGCCGGCTTCAATTGGAACTATTCCGGCAGGCTGGACACTGACTCCCGAGTTTAGCTTAACAAATAATAAAGCCAGCGCTACTCTCAAAATAGCAAGTGATATTAGTTTGTATGGAGGTGGTGAAGTAACCGGGCCTCTACTCAGAAACGGACAATACATAAAACTGTGGAATACCGACACAGGGGCTTATGGGGTTGATGGAGGGAAACGACTTTATCAGACACATCCCTGGGTTATGGGCGTAAGAAAGGATGGAACCGCTTTCGGTATTATTTTCGACAGTTCGTGGAAAGCGGAGTTGTATACAAATTCCGATGCGATTACTTACAATTCAGAAGGTGCATTGTTCAGGGTTTACATCATCGACAGGGAATCACCTCAGGCCGTGTTGCAAGGATTGGCTGAATTGACAGGAACAATGCAAATGCCTCCACGTTGGACATTAGGCTATCATCAATGCCGTTTTTCATATGGTACTGAAAAGCGTGTACGCGAAATAGCCGATACTTTCCGTGCTAAGAATCTTCCATGTGATGTTATTTGGATGGATATAGACTATATGGATGGATATAGAATTTTCACTTTCGACAAAACCAACTTTCCGGATCCCAAAACATTAAATGACGATTTGCATAAAAATGGGTATCATGCTGTTTATATGATTGATCCTGCGGCTAAAGTTGACACCAATTATAACGTATATCAATCAGGAACAAAAAATAATGCATGGGTAAAGCGTGCTGATGGTACCGAATATCATGGTAAAGTATGGCCGGGATATTGTGCATTTCCTGACTTTACACAACCGAAAGTAAGAGACTGGTGGGCTGGCCTTTATCATGATTTTTTATCAAAAGGAGTTGATGGTGTTTGGAACGATGTAAATGAGCCTACTGTTTTTGATGATGATATTCCTAAAGATCAGCGCACAAGCACACTTCCGTACGATGCCCTTCACGCCGGAGGAGGAACTCTCCCGGCCGGATCACACCTTTTGTATCACAATGCTTATGGCAGGTTAATGGTAGAAGCATCGTTAAAAGGAATTCTGGCTGCAAATCCCGATAAGCGTCCGTTTCTGCTTACACGTTCAAATCTGTTAGGTGGGCAACGATACGCCGCAACATGGACAGGTGACAATTGGGCTGGAACTGAACACCTGAAATTGTCTGTTCCCATGTCTATTACATTAGGATTGTCTGGGCAACCATTCAGTGGGCCTGATATAGGTGGTTTTTTGAACAATACCACCGGCGATTTATGGGCAAACTGGCTTGGGTTTGGAGTATTCTTACCCTTTGTTCGCGGACATGCATGCGCAGGAACCAACGACAAAGAGCCATGGGCTTATGGAGAAGAAATTGAAAAAACCTCACGCATCGCATTGGAAAGACGGTATCGTTTATTGCCTTATATCTACACCCTGTTTTATCACTCTCACAAAACTGGACTGCCTGTTATGGAACCGGTATTTTTTGCAGACCCGAAAGATTTGAAACTGAGAGCAGAGCAAGAAGCTTTCTTATTGGGAGATAATTTGCTGGTTGTACCTGCATTTGCAACAAACCCTACTTTACCTAAGGGTATTTGGGAAAAACTAAGCCTTGTTGACGGTGATATGCAAGACAAATATCAAGCAACATTGAAAGTAAAAGGTGGAAGCATTATTCCTACTGGAAAAATCATCCAAAATACAAATGAGAACTCGTTCGATCCGCTTACGCTTATCGTTTGTCTGGATGAAAACGGGCTGGCTGAAGGTAAACTTTTTACAGATGCTGGTGATGGCTGGGGTTTTCGCCGGGGCGATTATAGTTTATTGAGATTCACTGCCAAACGTGTTGGCCATAAAGTTATTGTCCGATTAAAAGGTAAAGAGGGCAATAGAAAGGTAGAGAATGAGATCAAAAAAATAAACGTGGAAGTACTCATGAATGGAAAAGTGTATAAAGCTTCGGGAACATTGAAAAGTGCAATTAAAGTGAATACCAAATAATAAAAAAAGGTAGCTTAGTTTACACCAAACAGTTAAACTATAGAATTTACACTACAAAAAGCCGCCGAATCCTAAATTTAAGATTCGGCGGCTTTAATTTATAAATTATTTATCTGGCAATAACAAAATCATTCCACGAACTATTATCCTGATAATCGGCAATTACCTGAGTTGGCTGTTGGTATGCAAAATGGCTAACCAAGGCCGCGATTTCCTGACGAAGCATGGAAGTGGCGCCATTGATCAAATCATTTCTGAAACCGGCATCGCCCATTTTAATGACCATATCCATGGAAACAACCCGACTGATTACCCGGCCAAGTTCCACCAGTTTGCGCTGTGGCATTTGCAAATCAAGATTAAAGCTAATCAAATCTTTCACCTGTTTTGCGGCATTTTCCGACAACCGGTGACCTGCCAGAAAAATATGAAATGCATTTTCTTTGGCTGTCTTCATTAGTTTCACTACCGCTTCACCAATCTGGGCATACAGAATGTCATTCGACCCTTCAAAAATCATAAACGGACGGCTATCCACCGTTCCACGGCCTGCTATATGATTCAGTTTGTAGCCTTTTGCACCCACCAACGTCAGCAAGGTTTGCGAAGAGTCCTGCATTAGGTCGGTTGTAACTGTTTTTACAATATTAGCTTCAAGCCCAAGTGGAGTCAGGTCATTTTCGATTCCCGCAACTCCGGAACTGTGTTTGCAAAATGCTGAAATAATTGTAAAGTTGGCCTGAAGGCGTGATAAATGCTGCTGCACCTGATCGTACGAAAACAGACTTTTAGCACCAACCAACCGTTGCTGGCAATGTGCAATGGCTTCGTCGAGCATACGTTTCACAAAACCCAAACCCATGCCCGGAAAATGCAAACGGCTGCGGTGTAATAAGTCCAGCATCATTTGAACGCCGTTGGTATGCGGAATAAGTCGTTGTATTTTGGGGATTTTTACATCCAGAATATTCCTGCCATAGGGAATCTGATAAAGTCCCAGATTTTCAAAACGCTCTTCTACAACTATTTTCTGATCCCGGTGCGTATTATCGCAAACAAAAAAGTCAATATCACGCTGTAGGCCACCGTGTTCGGTTCGCCTCCGGGCAGTGAGCAACCAATAATCAGCTTGTCCGGTCAGGCCGGCCCAGTGTTTAGTCCCTTGTAAGTGATAGTGATCCGGTTCTTCTTTATACGAAGCCTGCATATTGAGCGCATCGCTTCCGAAACCCGGCTCGGTAATCATTAATCCGCCCATATTTTGGTTATGCAAAAAACGTCCGAAGACTTCGGGTTTAACCACATCTTGTCCATATTTTGCAAATGGTTGCAGGAAAAGTGCACTGTTAATCCCCAGCGTTAAGGACAATGCGAGAGATTCGTAGGATGCCGCTGATAAAAGCAGAAGGCTTTCCTGAACTTTTCCACCGCGACCGCCATATTCAGTAGGGATAGCTACCGAAAGTGGCTTGCAATCCATAATTTGTCCGAGTACTTCCGGCGAAATACCACGGGTAATTCCCATCTGATCAATGTCATTTTCATCATGAAAGACTTTTCTCAGTGTGTTTTTGAAGTTTTGAATGAATGATTCAAAAGGTTGAAATGACCCTTCCTCTTCAACGGAAGGATCTGATTTGCTTGAAGTTGTGTTTTGAAATTGACGCATATTCATTAATTATTTTATTTTTGCACATGTACTTTATTACACATACAGTATTAAGAAACAAGTCTATCCATTAAATGTTTTGATTTTCAATAATTTAACTGCATATTTATACCATTAAACGGCATTTAATTTATTCTTGTTTTATAAATACTTATTACTCTGCACAAATTCAATTCGAAGAAACACAAACTCAATTTAATTGCACACTATTAATTGCTCATAACAAACCACCCCAATCTGTTTGTTTCAGATTGGGGTGGTTCGTTATTTATAAAACAATTGAGTTTTATTTTATTCTGACTGAGATTTTACTCTTTACATCTGCCGAAGATGATGCATTGCACAACACAAATTCACCCGGCTCTACCTCCCATGCATGAGTTTTATCATTGTAAAATGCCATATCCTGCACTTTTACTTCTAATTCAACAGTTCTGGTTTCACCAGCACTCAGAAAAACTTTTTTAAATGATTTGAGCTCTTTGACGGGACGCATAACCGAAGCTTTGGGCTGCGACATATAAATCTGGGCAATTTCGGCCCCCGCAGTTTTCCCTGTATTTTTCAGAGTAAAAGACAGTTTAATTGTTTCGTTAGAAGCATATTCTTTTTTGTCTGTAGAAATTTTACCATATTCAAATGTGGTATAGCTTAGTCCATAACCAAAGGGGAATAATGGTGCAATCTTTTTTGTATCAAACCAGCGGTAACCTACGAGGATATCTTCCATGTATTCCTGTTTTTTACCATCACCGGGATACGACATGGTTCCAAAGGAATGCGCAGCATTGTCTTCAATCTTTTTAGGGAAAGAGAATGGCAGCTTGCCCGATGGGTTTACATCCCCTGAAACAATGTTAGCAATGGCATTGCCTGCTTCCGACCCAAGATACCATGCCTGCAAAACAGCCTGCACATTACTTAACCAGGGCATTTCTACAGCATTTCCGCTGGCAAGAATTACCACAACGTTTTTATTTACTTTGGCCAATTCCGAAATCAGTTTACTTTGCTCGTAAGGTAAAGCAAGTGATTTGCGGTCATCGCCTTCGCTATCCTGTAGAAAATCTTTGTTAAGTCCTCCAACAAACATTACCACATCGGCGGTTTTGGCCAACCCGACGGCATCATACAGTAACGAATCTTTGAGAGCTGGAGTAGCCTTATCGTTCGATGTGTAACCAGCAGCATATTGAATGTGCTCCTGACCATATTTGTTTTTCAGACCCTGCAGAGGCGATATTTCATAAGCCACTTTGAGCGAAGAGGAACCACCACCAATAACCAGACTGCGAACTGCGTTTTCGCCAACAACCACAATCTGTTTTTTACTGCTTACAGTCACAGGCAATGTTTGTTTATCGTTTTTGAGCAACACAATTCCTTGTTCTGCTATTTTGCGGGCAGCTTCGGAATGTTCAGGACTTACATACTTGCCAAAAGGGCGATCGGCCGACATGGTGGTACGAAAGATCATTCGCAAAAGGCGAGTAACTTTTTGGTCAAGCTCCCTGGTGCTATATTTACCAGATTTCAAGCCCTGTAAATATGGATTTGCAAGATAATAAGCTGAATAAGGAGAAGTTCCTTTGGTGGTTAACCCATCCGTCCATGTACCCATTTCGAGATCGAGGCCATTGTAAACAGATTGTTCGGTATTGTGAACACCTCCCCAATCGCTGATAACGGCTCCATCGAATTGCCATTCATTTTTCAGAATTTTATTCAACAGCAAATCGTTATGACAACAATGCTGCCCTCTGAACTGGTTGTAGGCACCCATAATTGACCAGGCTTTTCCTTCGAGGACAGCAGCTTTAAAAGCAGGGAGATAAATTTCGTACAATGCCCTGTCGCTAACTTCTACATTTATTGACATGCGGTTTACTTCCTGATTGTTGAGTGCAAAATGCTTTACACAAGCTGCAACACTATTCTGCTGAACACCCTGAACATAAGGAACCACCATGCGTGAAGACAGGTAAGGATCTTCGCCCATGTATTCAAAATTACGTCCATTGTACGGTGTTCGATAAATATTTACACCGGGCCCAAGCAGCACGCCTTTGTTACGGTAACGAGCTTCCTCGCCGATTGTTTTTCCGTAAAGAAATGCAGTTTCAGGATTAAATGACGCAGCCAAACAGGTCAATGCCGGAAATGCAGTACAAGAGTCGTTAGTCCATTTTGCCCCATCCCATTCGTCCCAAAACACTTCCTCGCGTATACCGTGAGGGCCATCGGTCATCCATATTTCGGGAATGCCCAGCCTTTGTACACCTTTAGAACTGAATTTGGACTGTGCATGACACATGGCCACTTTTTCTTCCAGGGTCATTAACGATAACGCATGCTCTATACGTTTTTCAATGGGTTGATTAACATCGAGATAAACAGGTTTTTGTGCATTTGTGAAATCGACACAAAACATTAAGCACAAAACGGCAATACTTAAAATTTTAAGTTTCATGTAAATAATTTATTTTAATTTATTGTATATCAGCCATTCCAATATCAGAAGAACCAGATTCATGCATTTAAGGAGAGAATGAAAAACCGGGGCGGATGCATTGAACAATCCGTCCCGGATTATAAAAATTATCTCACTGAAATTTTCTTACTACAACCATCAACTACTACTAAATAGAGGCCTGATTGAAGAGCTTCAGAGCTATATTTACCAACTACTTTGGCCGCAAGGATGCAACGACCCGAGATATCGAACAAAGTAATACTGTTTTTTACATTATCAACTACAATTGTTTTATTGAAAGTTGAAATTTTATAATCATCAGAAAGAGTTGCTTTTGTTGCTGTAGTTAACGATAAATCTTTCAATGAAAGTTCGTCCCATGCAATCTGAAAACCGGCCCCATCCCAGGTGCCCATTTTGGCAACAAAATAGTAATCGCCGGTAGTAGGTGCAGTGAAAGTTTTGTATTCACTCAGTTTTGAGTTAGCTTTAAAAGTGCCGTTTACTCTGTCGCCTGTGTAGCTTCCCCAGTAGTCAAATTTTGCAATCATAGTTTGTCCGCTACCATAGTCAGCACCATTGCCTGCCGGTTTTGCGCCAATAAAAACTTCTGTCCAGAAATTATGTAAGTCTGCTGTTAAATCGCGGAAAGCTCCGTTGAATTCATACACATGCCCCTGTATGAGTGACACTTTTTGGTAAATGGCGTATTGAATACCAGCACTTCCACCAGTTGATGTAACATACAAGTTTCCTCCGCTTCCAGAGGCTAAGGTGTTAGTTGTGTTATTCCAACTTGCTACAGGATATTTAGCCGCATCGGTATTCAGATAGTCAATGGTCCAGAAATTTGCATTTTCCATATTGCCACCATAGAGCAATTCACCGGCGGGCAAAACAGGTTTTGCGTTTACAATGATATAGTCTGTTTTTGTCAGTGTTGTTTCGCCTACTTCGTTTGTAGCCTTCAGAGTAACAGAATAAGTACCCGGAGTATCGTAAGCGTGAACCGGATTTATTGCTGTGCTCAATGCAGAACCATCACCAAAATTCCACTCGTACGAGCTGGCAAAAAGCGTTGTATTTGTAAAAGTAGTAGTTAGAACTGGGAAACCGTTCACATTATCGGCCGTAAATGCAACCTGCGGTTTGGTTCTTGTTTCGGTTAACGATAATTCATCTATAACTATTTCGCAGGTTTGTGAAGTACCATCCCAGGTAGTGGCACCCATTTTCAATACAAAATAATACGTGCCTGTTGTAGTTGGAATAAACGATTTACAAGCAGCAGCATTTAGTTTAAATGTACCATCGGCAATGGCAGCGGGATTATCCCACGAGCCATAGTTGGCTATTTTTGTTCCTTGTCCGGCACCTGTTCCTTCGGCGTAATCGCTTCCATCAACAGGTATATTTCCAATAAAAACCTCACACCACGAACGTTCAAGTTTGATATTTTTAAATGCTGCATCGAAATTATACACAAAACCTGCAGTAAGAGTAACCTGCTGGTAAATACAAAACTGTGAGTTTCCACCAGTTGTTGTTCCAACAACATGCAATGCCCCGCCGGTTCCAGCTGTAGGTGTGTTGGTAGTATATCCCCAGGCAGCCACCGGATTCTGAGCTACCGGAGTATTCAAATAAGATACCTGCCAGGCACCCTGACTTTCCATGTTACCGTTAACCAATTTATTGGTAGCGACTGCTTTTGCTGAAATAAAAGCAAAGCAACTCAGAAATAGAAAGAGAAAATGTTTTTTCATAAAGCAATAATTTAAAGTAAATTAATATGATAATATGAAGCGATAAGGATGTACTATCCCTCTTTAGATTGCCGGTGCAATCCAAAAAAGAAATTTCTAAAAGGTAGTGCAATGAAATTATTGCACTACCTTAGGGGTAAACCGAATTTATTTTACAGCAATTTTTGCAGTACTGCCATCTACACGAATTACGTATAAACCAGCCTGAAGTGTTTGAGAAATGAATTTTCCGTTCACGTTTACAGATTGAATGTTACGACCTAAAATATCGAATAATTCGACTTTGGTTTGCACGCCCTCAACATTGATGACATGATTGGAAGTTGTAATTTTATAGGTATCGGAATCAATTGAATTTAAGGCATTTGGAAGAACAGTAATCAAATTGGTAGAAGTCAACACATCATTCGAACCGGAATTACTTGCAGTAAGTTTTACAGTAAATGTGCCACCTGTAGTGTATATATGAACCGGATCCTGGACAGTACTTGTAGCACCATCACCAAAGTCCCAACTCCAGGCAGTAGCATTAGTCGATAAATCGTAGAACTGAACAGTAAGCGGTGCAGAACCCGAAACAGTTTCAGCATAGAAGTCAGCTTTTACCGGCAATGTTTCTTTCAGTGTAACTTCATCAATCAGAATTTCTCTGGCTAAAGAAGCATTGGATCCCATTTTAAGAACGAAATAATATGTTCCATCCACTGTAGGTTTAAATGGCGCAACAGTTGCTTTTTTGCTGATCTGGACATCAGTCAGTGATTGAAGTCCGTTCCAGGTATCCATACCAAATATTTTTGTGCCCTGAGTTGGCGTATAGTCAACACCATCGGTTGGGATAGTGGCTCCAATAAACCCTTCGCACCAAAAATCAGATACACCCTTTATATCTCTGAAAAAACCATCGAACAAATAAGTATAGCCGGCTTTCAAAGTTAATTCCTGATAGATGGCAGTATTGAAACCTGTTCCGGTAGTTTGAATTCGAAGATTACCTCCAGCTCCACCAGTTGGAGTGCTACCGGTATAGTTCCATGAAAAAGTTGACACATCGGCCGGATTACATTTGTTTGTAGACCAGAAGTTTCCATTTTCCATATTACCACCATACAACATTTCGCCGGCAGGAAGTGTCGGTTTTGAATTTACCTTCACAAAATCGGTTTTAATGAGTACTGAGTCACCCTTTTCGTTGGTAGCCGTAAGTTTTACGGTATAAGTTCCAACAACTGTGTAGGTATGTTCAGGGTTTTCGAGCGTGCTAATAGCCGATCCATCGCCAAAATCCCATTTATACGAACTGGCAAATTTTGTAGCGTTTGCAAATACGGTTTTCAGTGCAGGAAAACCTACGGCATTTGTAGCAGTAAAGCTAACAGCAGGCTTTGTACGAACCGGAGTCAACGAAAGTTCATCTACAGCAATTTTAAACCCAGGTCCATCCCATGTGCCCATTTTAAATACAAAGTAATAATCGCCGGTAGTTTCGGGAGTATATGAATTGTTTAAGTTGGCGTGAATTTTAAAAGTACCATTCAGGCCAGCCACAGCACTGCCTGCATTCCATGCATCAAACTTAGCAATCAGTTTACCTTCGGTAGCACCATAGTCAGCACCATTACCGGCAGGTTGCGCTCCGATATAAACTTCCGTCCAGAAATTTTTCAGATTAGCACTCAAATCGCGGAAAGCTCCATCGAACATATAAACTGAGTCGCGGCTTAAATGTACTTTCTGATAAATGGCATATTGCACACCGGCACCAGCAGCCGGACCTTCGATCAGCAAATATCCGCCCTGTCCGGCATTAGGCTTATTTTCTGTAGCATTCCATATTGCAACAGGATTATTGCCGGCACCCGAATTCAGAAAATCTTCTGTCCAGTTACCTTTTGCTTCCATATTTCCGTCTTTCAACAATCCACCACCGGTTAATATCGCCAATGGCGTTACATTAATATAATCGGTTTCAACTTTCTCGTTAGAACCAACTTCGTTCGTTGCAGTTAGTTTCACGGTATATTTACCTACACTTGCAAAGGTATGAGTTGGATTTTTCTCGGTACTAGTGCTGCCATCGCCAAAATCCCATGCCCATGAAGTGGCCATTTTAGAATCGTCGCTGAATTTTACACTTAATGGTGCAAAGCCCGAGCGCACATCAGCTTTCATGGCTGCCACAGGAGCAAGTCTGTCGCTGGTAAGTTTTAGCTCATCAACCACAATGTCGCAGGTAGGAACTTCTGCGTCCCAGGTAGTCGACCCCATTTTCATTACAAAATAATAGATACCTGTAGTTGGAGGCATAAAATACTTGCAAGCAGGGGCATTGAGTTTGAAAGTTCCATCGGCTATGGTGGCCGGATTATCCCATGCACCATAGTTAGCTATTTTGGTACCCAACGCATCGCCATAATCCTGACCTTCAACCGGCATTTGACCAATAAATACTTCGCACCATGAACGTTCCAATTTAATATTTTTGAACGCTGCATCAAAATTATAAATTGAATCGGCCGACAATGTAACTGCCTGATAAATACAATACTGAGAATTAGCAGCTGTTGTAGTTGCAACAACGTGCAAACCACCACCCACACCTGCTGTAGGAACCACAGCTGTGTATCCCCATGTTACCACAGGCAATTTATCGGCAGCCGTATTCAGATAACTTACCTGCCAGACACCCTGACTTTCCATGTTACCGTTGGCAAGTTTATTACCACCGGCGGCAAATGCTGCAATGACACACATACAGCATACCATTAATAAAAGAAGTTGTTTTTTCATAAGATTATATTTAAAGGATAATTATTTATAAGAATTTTATTCTCCGTTAGGGAAAATAGAAGTTGACACCGGAACGGAATAATTACCAAATTTATCAAGCGTATAGACTGAAACCTGATAACCTTTAATTTCGAGATTAACCAATTTGTATGTTTCCACCAAACTATCTAAAACAATGATGGAATCCTGAAGCTTCACCACATTTTTCACCGCAATTTTACCCTGTGGGTTTTTCCACGATAAGGTTACTTCCTTCAGACCTGACACAACTGTTAAGTTGGAAACCCGTGGAGAATAAACTTTCACATTGGCGAGATAATCCTGATAGTTTTCATCCATGCCACCACAGTTACACAGCAACAACCCCAGAACTAAAAAACTTAATATTTTGATTGCTTTCATTTTTAAAACTAATTTTTATTGATTATCTAAACCGTAAAGTGTTATTTCGGATCCATATACATTCGTTTCGCTACCGTAGTTCGACAAAACGCTGAATTTCAAATACCGGAATGGTTGCGATACTGATTCAAGATTGAACTCATGTCCATCCACAGCTTCTTTGTATTTTAAAGGTGAGATATTTCCTGAGGCATCTCGAGGATCGCCAATATCAAATGTACCCAGTGGTATCCACACCAGTTTATCAGTACTTACCGAAATTGCAAACGACCTCATATTTTCTTCTTTGTAATAATAATAGTTAGTGCTCACTCCGTTTTGGTCGGCATTGATGTATTCGAAAGCACGTTGCCATACCACAAAACGGTTTACAACTACAGTTTTATTCAAATCCACCACGATGTCGAGTGGCCACTTGAGCATACCACCATTATCGTCACGATTGATAATAAAATAGCTATTATCAGCTCCCGACTCTTTAGTATCTACCACATCATCCCAGAAACTGGCAAGAGTTCCCTCCCACTTATCTCCGTCAACGGAGAGGTTTTGCAAAACTTTCCATGTAGATTTATCAATTTTCTGTTCCAACAAGGGTTTATAAGTCCCCATTTCCCTGTTATCAGTTTTATTGCCATTAAAATCTTCCACAACCACCGAAAACGAATAATCTTCAGGATCGAGCCCGCGTATCATTAACACAGGTGAAGTCAGTGCCGAAGATAGAATACGTTCGTATTTCTTACCCGATTTTGTAAAATTTACATACACAAATACTGTTTTCTTATCCGGGTTTTCCCATGTTACACGCACACCACCCAACTGTTCTTTCAATACAATACTTTCCTGAACCAAATAAATAAATGATTTTAGGGGAGTAACTTCAATTTCTGTTGGCTCAGAGGCATTATTACTTCTGTCAATTGCGTAAAGTTTCACCTTTTGAGGCGTTTCATCTTTAAAACCATCAATTTCAATGGAATCACCATAATGACTTGTTACTTTAAAAACTTCTTTACCCAATGCATTGGTGTAAACAGCCTTTATGTAAAGTAAGTCATCGTCGGCAGGAGCCGTAAAGGTCAATACAGCTCCACCGTTAGTAGGCTTATAGCTTACATCTGTCACTTTCCCGGGTGCTGTTGTATCTATCACTTCTTCTTTACAAGCGCTAAACAGAACGGAAAACAACATGCTCGCAAACAACAGCTTTGTGATATTTTTGTATATTTTATGTTGATTTTTCATCGTATATTTATTTTGAATTTATTATTAATTACCAACCCGGATTTTGAACCAAATTTGAATTTACAAGCATTTCGCTGTATTTAATCGGATGCAAATAGTCACGAGGAGTAATAAAGGAGCGCTGTCCAACTATTTTTACTACATAAAATGTATTTGTTGTTGAACCATCCACACTCCAACCAGTTACAGGAATATTGAAGTATTTATCGCCCTCTTTCCAGCGTCGAACATCAAAATTGCGGTGTCCTTCGAAAGCCAGTTCAATACGACGCTCCTGTTTGATAATTTCGCGTAAGCCTTCGAGAGTTTTGTGTTTATTTACCGTTTTAGCAAGAAGCGGATTTTCCCAGGCCGCCTCTACCGTTGGCACACCTGAGCGAACACGGATTTTATTCAACGCATCGTATACTTTTTGGTCAGGGCCATAATATTCATTGTAAGCCTCGGCATAGTTCAGATACAATTCGGCCATGCGGATAATAGGCCACGGATAAGTGACAAGTTTAGTGTAGGCATCGCCTTCTGAGTTAGGATGACACACTTTTTTCAGCACATACCCGGTTATCACATAGTCATTTGTATTGCCACGACGACCATAGGCTTCGCCTTTTTTCATCAAAAGATTCCATTTTTGTCCCCAGGTACGATAAATACCTTTATCGAACCCAATGGAAGCATAGAAGCGGGGTTCACGACCTAAATGCAGATTTGGAATCATAATTGTACTTCCGGTCATGGCATGGTATTTATCAGCATCCGTTACGCGGGCAAGGCTATAGCGATTTGCGTATTTAAAGGTTAGGTCTTCGTCAATAGGCAGACCGTTCTTGGTATAATAAGCCTCAGCCGCCTGAATAGTTGGCGAAACCCATTGCCATGCAGCAGCTTGTGCTGAAGCATCAGGATTTATCATCATCGACGCAGCCTGCAAAGTCCACCACTGACCATTATTCACAGGATTGGAATTTCCCCATATAAGTTCAGAGTTCCAGCGTTCGGTAAACATATATCTATAGTTATAAAGTGCCTGAACTTCGGGCTGTTTTATATCCAGCGTATCAAAAGTTGGTACAATGCCGTTAAACTCATATAATTTTACATTATTAGCAGTGGCTAGTTGCAGTGCATACTCTGCTGCATCGAGGGCTTTTTTCCATTTTTCTTTGTCGTAAGAGGTATTGAATAATTTCACACCATCTTTATCCTTAAAAGTATCGTAAAAAGAGGCATTGCCATTAAACAGCGGACTTGCAGCATACAATAACACACGTGATTTGATTGAATAAGCAATGAGTTTATCGATGCGTCCGAAATCGTTTGACGAAGTAATTCTTGTTGGCAAGTTGGGAATTGATTTGTCGATAGTAGACACAATATAATCAACGACTTCATCAACAGGACGTCTTTTGATTCGGACTTCTTCTACTCCGGCCGTGATGGGCAGGTTAACATCTACAATTGGAACAGGACCATATTGACGGAACAGTAAAAAATGATAATACGCTTTCAGGAAAATAGCTTCCGATTTCCAGGTTGCTTTTTCATCGGTTTTCATATCTTTTACCATATCAATGTTTTCGATAAAAATATTACATGCTCTGATGGCCTTGAATAATGATTCCTGCATACGACCGTAAGGATAAGTATCGTGCCACAAACCCATAATCGGATTGTCGACCGACTGTTTGCCACGCATCAACTCCACACCCGGTGTTTCTTTGGCAATAGGTGTGGTTAACTCGTCCGAAGCAAAAGCTGTTGTTGAGTACACTCCATCTTCCTGTGGCAAATAATGATAGCAAGTGGCTAAAGCACGGTAAGCAGCCTCCTTTCGCTCAAACATTAGTTCAATTTCCTGCGCTTTATCCGGTACAATGTCCAGATAACTATCACAACTGTTCAATGCCAGTGTAGAGATAATTGCGAATAGAATATATGTTTTTTTCATGTTGAATATTTTCATTTTTAGAATTAGAAATTTAAATTTAAACCGATATTAACAATTTTCTGTGGAGGATAACCTAATCCTCTTCCACCCATTTCGGGATCCCATAGTTTAAATTTACTCAATACAAGCATGTTGGTTCCCGATGCATAAAATCTGACCTTTTCAATATTTATTTTTTTCAAGAACTTTGCTGGTAATGAATACCCCAGTTCTACGCTTTTGAGGCGAAGGAAACTGCCATCGCGCAACCACCAGGTCGACGCTTTTTCGTTATTTGACACTGAATTAACTGACATACGTGGCCAAAAAGCATTCGGATTCGGATTTTCATCGGACCAATGATTGTCTGCAATAATTTGCAAAGCGTTACGCTCGTTAACAAAAGGAGAAATGGAAGTTGGGTCAATAAAAAAAGACGAACGACCTGAACCCTGAAAAAAGAATGAAAAGTCGATATCTTTGTAGCCCATTGAGGCCCCAAATCCATAGATAATTTCAGGTACTGTTGGAAATCCGATTGGGACCATATCCGAGTCATCGATTTTTCCATCTTCGTTAATGTCTACATATTTGATATCACCAGCCATATAACTGCCTAACTGATTATATTGAACAGGCGAATTAAGCACATCCAGATTATCAATAAACAATCTTTCGGCAACTAAACCACGAGGTTGATTCATTGGTTGGCCAATATTGCTCATGTAAGCATATGGATATTGAGGCTCACCATTCTCAATAATTTTATTAGTGGCATAGGTGAAATTTACGCGTGATGTAATCCATAAATCTCTATTCACGCTTACTTTATAATCAACCGACCCATCAATTCCATGCGATTCTGCTTTACCTATATTACTGGCAATAGGCGCAGTGAGTCCCATTGTTGCCGGAATATAATCGCGCCACATATAGATATTGGTTCTGTTTTCAGTAAAATAATCAAGCTGAATATTGGCATCTCCAAACAATCCAAGCTCTAACCCAAAATTTGCTTTCTCGGCAATTTCCCAGGTAACATCGGGGTTGGCGTAATTATTTATATTATAGCCATTGTAGCCATTTCCAAAATCTTCGCCCCAAACATGTCCTTTGCCGGCATCGTTGAGGTTTACTGATGAAAGGTAGTAAAAGCGATTGCTTGAAATAGCATCGTTGCCTACCAACCCATAAGTCGCCTTAAATTTCAGATTCGAAATTGTTTTTTTCAAACTTTCAGAGAAAAACTTTTCGTTAGTTACCACCCAGCCTAAGCCTGCCGATGGGAAAAACCCATAGCGGTTTTGTTTCGAAAATTTTTCAGATCCATTATACCCGAAGTTTAGCTCTAAGAAATATCTTTCATCGTAAGCATAAGTAGCACGACCAGAAACTCCCATATTTCTGTAAGGCAGAGACGAATACACATCGCTGCTGGCATCAGTAAGCAATTCACGTGCATATCCTACCAACAAGCCACCAACATCATGTTTTTGTCCAAAAATGCGGTTGTATTGTGCCACTCCTTCAAAATAGAAACTGTTATTTGCCGATTTAGAACTGCTACCTGTTGTGAGATATTCGGTACCTTCACTAATCTGTTCGATACTATGAATTACGCCGGTTTCGCCGTCAACCTCCTTCATGCCATAATAGAAAGGGGTGAATCCTCTCGAAACCTCACTTAAACTGTAGGAATTCAATGATGCCATTCCACGTAGTTTCAGGCCTTTAGTTAGCATGCTCAAATCCTGTTCGAGTTGAAACTGTGCTGTAGTTGTAGACGTAAAACGGTCTTTATACCCACGAACCATTTCGGCGTAAGGATTTGGATAACCACCATTTCCCTTATTACCAAACATCACGTGATTAACAAACTGTGTACTTTCATCTTTATCGTAATACTTGGGGAAATTGACTGGATTAGCCTGCATTACCATCGAAAAAATGCTTCCGGCATCGTTCTGAGGTCCGTTGTATCTATCAATAAGCGAATAAAATTTCACCATTGCTTTGGTAGACTTGGTAAGATTTACATCGATGTTGGCACGTAGATTATAGCGTTTTATATCTATATTGTTGTTGAAATTGTTCATTTTATCAACATTAAGTAATCCTTTTTCGTCTGTAAAAGACACTGAAAGGTAATACTGAGCAATATCTCCCCCACCACTCACACTCATGTTTGCTTTTTGGTTTTGAACTGTTGAACGGAAAAGTTCATTGTACCAATCCACATTCGGATAAATCTGAGAATTCAAACCATTGCGTGTACCCTCAATTTTATCTTTCGAATAATAGAGCAAAGCTTCCGGATCACGGGTTCGCAATGCCTTATTGTATAATTCCATATAGTCTACTCCACCCAGAAAGTGGTTAGTCATGGTAGGCGAAGTAAGTGAGTTCTCAATACGCACATTTATTGTTGCTTTCCCTTTTTTACCCGATTTAGTTGTAACAAGTACAACGCCATTTGCACCACGCGCTCCATATAATGCAGTAGCAGTGGCATCTTTCATAATGGAGAAACTGGCAATGTTATCCGGTTCCATACGCGCCAAATCGGTAGTGGTTACTTCTAAACCATCAATCAAAATCAAAGGGCTGTTGGCATAACCAAATGAGGTTACACCACGTATAAAAAACTCGGCATTATCCTGCCCCGGCTCACCTGAACGCTGGTATGAAATGATTCCGGCAATTTTTCCGGCCAAAGCATTGGTCAGGTTGGTTGGTGCTATTTTTAATTCGGTTGGGTTTATAGTGTTGATTGAGCCGATTACACTATTTTTTTTCTGTGTTTGAAACGCAACAACCTGCACTTCTTCTAATGCACTCGCTGATTCGAGCATAACAACATTGATTACTGTTTGGTCGCCGACTTTAATAATTTGATTATTATAGCCAACATAAGTAAAACGAAGCGAGTCTTTTTCATTCAGATTGGCAAGAGCAAATTTTCCATCAATCGATGTAATGGTGCCTTTGCCTGAACCAATTTTCAACACGGAGACTCCCGGTAGTGGGGTGCCTTCCTTATCAACCACCTGTCCTTTTACTAACACGCCCTGCGCAAAAGCCATTGGTGCCAGTAATATGAGGCTAAAAAGTAAAAGTAATTTTGTAAATGTTTTTTTCATTTTCTTTCTATGATAGATTTAATATTAACTTCTGTCTGACTTCAAGTCCATTGCATATCCTGTTTCAATCAATTAATCTGTAATTTTCGGGTAAATACATTCAGATTATCGCTGATTTTTACAATATAAATACCGGGCTTCATGCCAACTACACTAACTCTCTCAAAAGTCAATTGTGACACAAAATGACTAATAAGTCTGCCCTGCAAATCAAGTATCTCTACCCTGCGAGGATTTTCGTTGTTAAACTGCAAAAAAAAAGAATCGTGAACCGGATTCGGATATAATACTATATTCAATGTTTGAGGAGACTCTACCGGAGTGAGCTGCGCAAACTGAATCCAGTTCAGGTTGTAACCATCAGTACGCGATAACAAACGAATAATATTTTTTCCAGCAGTGAGTGCTACAGTTGCCGACTGCGTTTGCCAGTTTTGCCATCCGCCTGTATTACTGAACGATACTGATTTAAGAGGTACCATATAACCATTTACATCTTTTAGAACTGCAATCTGTGCCGAAGCGGAATTTACAGAGATCCGAAAATCCATTTTATATGTTCCGCTGTTTACAACCCAGGTATAAAAATCCAGATATTTGTCAATAGCTGCATACGAAGTGTTGGTTCCAGCTCCGTTATCGGTACATGTTTCAAAACTAAATCCATTATTTACTGCGAAATTCTCGGCTTCAATTTTGCCCGGAATATTTTGATGGGCAATGATATTATTTTTAATTTGCTGATTCTGAAAAGTCGTAAGTGATTGTGTTCCGCTGGTGCAGGCATTCGTAGTATAATCAACCGTTAACACATTGGTATTCAATATCGGTTCAGTTATAACTACATCAATATTGCTTTTGTCAGCAGATGAAACTATAGTGGAAACAATACTGGCTTCTTTGCCATCTATTTTTACCACAAAAGGATTCCCCCCTAACGTTTCAACAGCTTTGTTGAGT
The DNA here is from genome assembly GCA_964433885.1 of uncultured Paludibacter sp. Lineage (GTDB taxonomy): Bacteria > Bacteroidota > Bacteroidia > Bacteroidales > Paludibacteraceae > Paludibacter. The sequence continues at coordinate 341,054 of CAYSTC010000001.1, forward strand.
TTTAATGTAACCTGATTTGCCCAACTTGCAGTTTCGGCACTCAGCATTTCGAATGCTGTATTGTCAATTGACTTGGGATTTCTGAACTGAAAATAGTTGAAATTGATACCTCCGGTTTCGAAAACGATTTTTACTTTTACGTTTCCGGCAGGAATTATCACGTTGGTAATAGCCCCCGTTTTCCAGGTAGTCCAACTGCCCGAAGGTGAAAGGGAAACAGTTTTGGATGCTCGTTTGCCATTCACTTCTATATACACCCTCGCTGTAGCAGCTTGACTGGCATATCTGAGTAATACATTGTAAGTCATGGCTTCAGTCGACTGAATGGTATACTGCATCCATTCACCATCTTCGACCCACCCCACATGAAAACCATTGGTTACTGCATCGGAGCAGTTTTCTATGTCAACACCATCATTCCGGTAAGCATAGCCATTGTTCCAGGCTGTGTAATTGTTATTGCTTAAATGATAATCTGCATCCACGTTATCGGCATAAGCATATCCTGCCCGCCCTAAATCATAATCAACAGCATAAATGGTACTTGCAGGTGTGTTTGCCCTAAATGGTTTTGTATCGGTAGTTTGCGGTTGGCGAATCATGGCATCGATCACATCGCGTTGAACAAAACAATTTTCCATTTTGTGGTTATCGGCAAAAGTCATAACTGCCTGAAATGCTTTATCAACTGTTGGTTTGGCTGCAGTACCTTTCCAGTAATTAATCAGTTCGGTATAATCGCTATTGGTGGTAACTTTCAGTACATTGTTGATGCCCGATTTTTTAACAGGCCAAAATGACCAACCAATGTTATTTTTTTCCATCAGTTCGATACAATCGGTAAACCAACGATTAGAATTTTCGCCCGATTCACCTAACCAGATAGGACAATTAGTAGAATTGCGCAAATCAACCACCCATTTTATAACACTGGCATCGTTTACCGTCCAGTATTTATGAAAACTGTAAGCCATGTTCGAATCCCATGCTGGGGTGAGCCCTGAAAAATCATTGGCAAACCAGTTTCCTTCAATCACAATCATGTGATTCGGGTCAACTTCCCGTATCGCCGCCGTAACACGACCGTACAAAGATCTTAGTTGCGAGTTGTTACCTTCGGCAAAAGTCCAGTTAGTCTCATTGAGCAAATCGTAGCCTGCAATCCATTTATTGGTGGCATACCGTTCAGCAATCTTTCGCCAAAGCGCTACAAATTTTGCTTTATTGGCCTCACTTTCCCAAAGTGAAGGTTTCGAAATATCGTAATCTGCAATCGCAGCATCTTTGCCCTGCCCGCCCGGAGCACCATGCATATCGAGCATTACATACATCTTATTAGCTGCACACCAAGCCAGCAGGCTATCGAGACGTGCAAAACCGCTTTCGAGCCAGGTATTTGCTCCCGCCACAGGTTCATCTTCTATCGGAAACGTAAATAATTTGTAATGTAAGGCCGGGCGCACGCAGTTGAAGCCCCAGCAAGCCATTGAATCAACATCTATTTTGCGGAAGTGATTAGCGAGCCACGCAGTATAAAACTGATTTGTTTTCTCGGCTCCTATTGTTTCGGTAAGTTTTTTGCGGAATTCCCATTGTGTGCCGGCAACACCCGAAGTTTGCATCATATAGCCTTCCTGAAGCATCCAGTTTCCGGTACCAATGCTCCGAATAATGAGGTTGCTTCCCAGCGGGTCAACTATTTGTTTCCCCGAAGCTCGCACATATCCATTTTGGGCATGTAATATAAAAGGAATAGATAATATAAGAAAAAAGTAGATTTTTCTCATCGTAGCATTAGATTGTATTAGTGTGATTTTGACACAACAAAAATATAATACAAAAACTTTGAATTATATTTTGATATTTAGAAAGTAGGTGACACCTGGTTGAGACAGACAGATAAAACTCTAAAAAACAATAAAATAACTAAAAAATAAGAGTAGAAAAAAGTAGTACAGCATATATGCGGAATAGATGCAAAACTTCAGGAAATCACATAATTTTTTGCATAAAGGCTGAATAATTAGAAACCAGTCAATACAACAAAAACACAACACAATTGCAAATTAAACCCTAATAATCTGCACATTACAAAAAAAAGAAGGACTAGCGAATTTGCAAAACTTTATTATCAAATTCATCTTTCTGAAGATAGGTGCGGTTTTTTGTTTTGGTACGATAATTATAAACCGTAGTTAGCGAATAACGAAGGAAAAGGGAAATTTTTGCGCCATCACTAATTCCTAAACGCATCAGCGCAATAATGCGTAATTCGGGATTAAGCAACTCCCCTTTCTTAAGTACAAACTTGTCATTTTCGTTCATGAGTTCATTTACCTTCTCAATAAAGTCCGGGAAAAGCTGTAAAAAAGCATTGTCAAAATTACGATATAACTCTTCAAATTCTTCATTCATCAGATCCTGTGACTGACTCATAATCTGAGAATCTTTTATTTTTCCGTCTTTCACTTTCGAATAAACTTTCCGTCTGAAGTCATCTATTTTATTGATATAAACTGAGCAAAGCTCAATAAATCGTCCGATATAAACTTCCTTAATCTTGTTTGAATCCGACAACTCATTGTTAGTCCGATTGAGTGTATAGTTCAGCGATGTCAACTCTTCATTGACTGTATTTAGCTGGTTGTTGAGCTGGCTTAATTCTGTATTTGCATTGAGCAATTCCAGTTTAGTATCTGACAAACGCTTGATTTGTTTGTAAATAACAAGTAATGCAATCAGCAATAAAGCCAATAACGAACTTATCATTATTAAATAGTTCTGAAGTTTACTATTCTGATTCTCAATTTTAGCCTGATATGTTTTATCAATCATGGATAAAATGGCAGCAGTTTGTAAACTACGTAATTTTGCATTGTAGAAAACTGTGGCATTCCACGAAAAACGAATGTAGTTATAAGCCCGGTCTATATCGCCTTCTTCAAACAAAACTTCGGCAATTAACCGCAAAGAAGCCTGATCTTTTATGGCCGACTCAATATCAGAAATTGCAGATAATATGAGATAATGCTTATATTCGGATCGGTCTCCCTTCCAAAGATTTATTACTGCCCGGTGAAACGTTGCTAAGGCATGATCAGCGGTGCCTTCGGTGGTATGAAGCAACCATATGTCATTAATTTTCAAAGCCTCACTAAAATTCCGCGAATTACGGACACTGTCTTGTTTCAGTTGCAGATACAAGTCACTTTCCTTGTCAATAACCTGTTTTAATTTCTTGTCGTAATGAGCGCCAACACTCCAATAATTTTGGGAACTTCTTTTGTCCTGTGTGTAAAAAGCCAATTCGTTATAAACCTTCAAATAAGTGTAATAGTAATCCTGCAAAAGTTCTCCGGGTAGTTTTTTTTCGTCAATAGTTGCCAGTAAATCAACAGCCTCTTTATACATTCCGGTTGAGCCCATTATATAGGCTACCTTCATTTTACTTTCATATCCTTTTCGGCTGTCTTTCAACCATTTGGCAATTTCAATATTTCTATTTTGAAAATGCAAGGCAGAATCACATATATATGGCTTATACTCTTCAAATAGCTTATTATTAACATTAAATTCATCTGTTGAATTTCGACGAACTCTTTTCAGCTCATCTTTCAGTATTTTAATCCGTTCCTCTCTTTTTTGAATATAAATATGAGACTTCTCGATTGTTTCATCTAGTTTTAATAACAATGAATCAAGATTTTCCTGTGCATTTGCAGATACTGAAAATAATACAACTGGAATGATAAAAACTATTTTTTTTAATCCAATTCTCAACAACGCCGTCTTGCTCATAATTCCTTTATTCATATTTACCGTGATTTTTGTACAAATATAATTTAATTGCTGCAACAGCCTAACAGTTATCGATAAAATAATATTTAGTGAGAAGAGTATAAGGTTTTAAGCAGAAATAAAATAGTTTGTATTATTATCATTTTAAGAGTAAATAAAAGAGCAATTTTTCCGCTTATTTAAATCAGAAATAATAAGTTGGCTGAAAATTAGCTACTTTTGTAAAGTCAATCAAATTATTGGCACTACAATATTATGTCCGAAAACAAAAAAGAACAACCTGCCGAAAAAACCGTTTTACACCCACGAAACAGACATCGGGAGCGCTATGATTTTAAACTGCTAACCACCGCTTGTCCGGAATTAGCTAAATACGTAAAACTCAATCCGGCTGGTATTGAAACTATCGATTTTGCCAATCCCAAAGCAGTGAAATGGCTGAACAAAGCCCTGCTTAAACAATATTATTCGCTGGCATACTGGGATGTTCCGGCTGGTTTCCTTTGCCCACCCATTCCGGGACGGGCCGATTACATTCATTATATTGCCGATTTGCTGGGCAGTTCAAACGGAGGAAAAATCCCAACAGGATACAAAATTAAATGCATGGATATTGGCGTTGGTGCCAGCTGCATTTACCCGGTTATCGGGAACAAAGAATATGGTTGGTCGTTCATTGGAACTGATATCGAAGAAGCTGCACTGGAATCAGCGCACAAAATCATTACCAACAATGCATTCCTGAAACGTAATATTGAACTCCGTTTTCAGGAAAATCCGAACGATATTTTTCACGGTGTAATGCTTCGAAATGAACCCATTGACGTAGCTATTTGCAATCCGCCTTTTCACACATCGCAGGAAGAGGCTCAAAAAGGAACCTTACGCAAACTTAGCAGCCTGAATCAGAAAAAAGTGACTACGCCCGTGTTGAATTTTGGCGGGCAAAGCAACGAACTTTGGTGCGCAGGTGGCGAAGAACGGTTTGTGCGCAACATGATTCGCCAAAGCAAGCAATTTGCCGATAACTGCTTCTGGTTTAGCACACTCATTTCGAAGAAAGAGCATTTACCGGCGATTTACGATGCACTGAAACTGGCTAAAGCTACCGATGTAAAAACCATTCAAATGGGACAGGGAACAAAAATCAGCCGCATTGTGGCGTGGACTTTTCTGAATCCGACACAACAGAAAAAGTGGTTGGATACCAAATGGAACGCGTTATAATTCACAATTCACAATGCATAATTGATAAATCATAATTCATAATGAAATTTTTCAGTACATCCCAAATTCGTGAACTGGACAAATTCACGATTGAAAACGAACCAATTGCATCCATTGATTTAATGGAACGGGCTGCTGATGCGCTTTACGAGAAATATCTTTCTACTTTTTCATATCAGAATCCCGTTTGTATTTTGGCCGGACCAGGCAATAATGGTGGCGATGCGTTGGCGCTGGCACGTATGTTACTGCTTACAAGTTTAGATGTGAAAATAGTTTTGTTGCATACAGGAAAAATTTCGGTTGATTGCGAAACAAACCGGCTTCGACTATTAGAGAAATTCCCCGGCAGCTTGAGTGAATTGAATAATGAGTTTATTGCGCCTGAGATTACACATGATACTATTATTATTGACGGACTCTTCGGTTCGGGACTGGCACGGCCTCTGAGTGGAATTTTTGCAAATGCGGTAAAATGGATCAATGATAGCGGTTGTGAAGTGCTGTCCATAGACATTCCTTCGGGTTTACAGGGTGATATGCCCCTAACCCCTAAAGGGGAACAAGACATTATTGTTAAGGCTAATTACACTTTTAGTTTGCAATTTCCAAAACTGGCTTTCTTTTTACCTCAAAATGAAGAATTTGTTGGCCAATGGGAAGTGCTTAACATTGGCATTCATCCGCAAGCCATTGCCCAAACGGAAACATACTTTGAAACAATTGAAAAGGAAGATATACACCAAATTTTAAAAAAACGTTCCAGATTTTCTCATAAAGGCATGTTCGGCCACGCGTTGATTGTTGCCGGAAGTAAAGGCATGGCAGGCGCTTCGGTGCTATCGACAAAAGCTGCATTGCGTAGTGGAGCCGGCCTTGTTACCGTTCACGGACCGGAATGCAACCGCACAATCATTCAGACAGCTATTCCTGAAGCCATTTTTCAATCAGACACTTCGAATGACTTTATTTCTGAAGTAAACAATAATGAAAATTACAGTGCAATTGCCATTGGCCCTGGAATTGGAACGGCTAAAGAAACGGCAAATATGTTGGAGTATCTGATTAAAAGATTGGAAAAACCCTGCATTCTCGATGCCGACGCGCTGAATATTATTGGCCAGCACAACCATTTATTACAACTTATCCCGCAAAACAGCATCCTCACCCCTCACCCCAAAGAATTTGAACGGCTGTTTGGTCCCTCCAATTCTTCTTACGACCGCATGTTGAAAGCACAAAAAATGGCTCAACAACTGCAAATTATCATCATTCTGAAAGGTGCACATACACTTATTGCTACTCCTGACAGAAAACTCTTTTTCAACACAACCGGCAATTCCGGCATGGCCACAGCCGGCTCGGGCGACGTACTGACAGGCATTCTTGCCGCGCTATTGGCACAAGGTTATTCGCCTGAAAAAACAGCAAAACTTGGTGTATTCATTCATGGATATGCCGGCGATCTGGCTTTAAAAACAGAATCCGGCGAATCCATGATTGCCGGCGATCTGATTTGTCACTTGGGTGAAACATTCAAAGCGATTAAAACATCCAAAGAAACCCCTATTAGTTAATTATTCTCATTTTATTCAATTTATTTGGTGTAGTTCGATGATTTATCGAACAAAAAGATATTACTTTGCATTCAATTAATAGGTCTATTAAATACATAAATTAAATATGGATATTAAGAACGAACAATCGATGGAACAAGCCATTCTGGAAGAAGCCGAAAAACTCTTTCTGGAAAAAGGCTTTGCATTGACTTCGACTACCGAAATTGCCAAAAGAGTAGGTTGCAACCAGGCACTTGTGCATTACTATTTCCGGACGAAAGACAATTTGTTCAACACCATTTTCGAACAGAAATTCAGAGTCTTTTTTCAGCATATTTTTGAACTGGAGAATATGGAAAACCTGTCGTTCAACGATAAATTAAAACATATCATTGAGTCGCATTTTGATATGATTAAAGCGAATGCAAAACTTCCACTACTCATTATTAGTGAATTTTCAAGACGGCCGGAACAAATCAATGTTCTGAAAGAAAAATTGAAAAACCTTCCTTTGGAACTTTTCAATAAACTAAACGCTGATTTAGAAACAGAGATTGAAGCCGGAAGAATTCGCCCAATAACAATAATGGACATGATTATCACAGTGGCATCGCTAAATGTCTCTCTATTCCTGCTTATGCCCATTGCAAGCCAGGTTGCTTCACTTAACGAAACTCAACGACAATTTATTATTGAGCATAGAAGAGATGAACACGTAAAGCTGATTTTAAACAGTTTAAGACCATAATTCGCAAAAAATAAAATATCAAGCAATATGAAAAAACAAATTTTATTCATTTTACTGACATTTGCCTGGCACTTGAGCCTGAACGCCCAGACTCTGACCATTGAAACCTGCCAGGAAAAAGCCAAAGCCAATTACCCGCTGATAAAACAGTATGGACTTATTGAGCAAACGGCTCAATACAACATCAGCAATGCCAACAAAGGTTATTTGCCGCAACTGTCACTTTCGGCACGCGCCACCTACCAGTCGCAAGTAACAAAATTACCAATTACATTGCCCGGAGTTGTAATTCCCGAACTGACCAAAGACCAGTATCAGGCCGTATTGGAAGCAAGTCAGCTAATTTGGGACGGAGGTGTTATTTCTGCACAAAATAAAATTACCAACGCGGGAAGCGAAGTAGAAAAGAAAAAACTTGAAGTGGATCTTTTTTCGCTAAACGAGCGTGTTAACCAGCTGTATTTCGGCATTTTACTACTAAGCGAACAGTTAAAACAAAATGCCATTTTACAAAATGAACTTCAGACCAACTATGATCGCATTAATGCATTCAAGCAAAATGGAGTTGCGAACCAAACTGATTTGGATGCGCTAAAAGTAGAACAACTAAATGCCGACCAACGTGAGTCTGAACTTAAGAGTACCCGAAAATCATACGGTCTCGTTTTATCGGCCATGACGGGAATGAAAATCGATGAAAATACAACATTGCTAAAACCTGAAATAAATCTGGCAGTACTTACCGATACGATTGTTCGTCGACCAGAACTGGCCTTGTTTGAGGCACAAAACAAAATGTACGAAGGTCAGAAAGCACTTTTGAATGCAGGAAATCTACCCAAGATAGGTGCCTTTATCCAGGGTGGCTACGGGAAGCCCGGACTTAATATGCTGACAAATGCATTTTCGGAGTTTTATATCGGAGGAATCCGTCTTTCGTGGAATTTAAGCGGATTTTATTCCCAGAAAAACAATATCAACAAAATTGAAGCCAGCAAAAAAGGTATTGATATTCAGAAAGAAACATTTCTTTTCAATACCGATTTGAAAAACAAACAGCAGAAAGCTGAAATTGAAAAATTACAATCGTCAGTAAACAACGACGACGAAATAATCCGGCTTCGCGGAAATATCAAGAAAGCAGCTTCGGCCAAAGTGGATAACGGCACGCTTACTGTAACCGACTTAATCCGGGAAATAAATGCCGAAAGCCAGGCAAAACAGCTAAAAGCGTTGCACGAAATTCAATTGATTATGAGTGTTTACCAACTTAAAAACAATAACAACAATTGATCATTTTTCCATTTACAATTCACCAATTAAAAACTTACGATTAAAAGTAACTATATGAGAACTAACATCAAACACAATTTATTTAATTCAAAAGTATTGCTTTTTGGATTAGGCATGTCAATACTTACTACTTCCTGCGGAAAATCGAATAACGATCCCGATGCTTCGGGCACTTTCGAAGCTACCGAAGTGATAGTTTCGGCTCAGGGAGCCGGCCAGATCCTGGCATTGAATGTAGAAGAAGGACAATTGCTTACTGCCAATCAGCTGGTTGGAACAATTGATAGCACACAGCTTTTTTTACGCAAAAAGCAACTGCAGGCAAGTGGTAAAGCCATTGAGAGCCGTCGCCCAGACATCAAAAAACAGATTGCGACCATAGAACAACAAATTGCCACAGCAAAAACGGAACGTAAACGAGCCGAAAATCTGATAAAAGCAAATGCTGCAAACCAGAAACAACTGGACGATATTAATGCACAAATTTCAGTTTTGGAAAAACAACTTGATGCGCAAAAAACAATGTTACAAAGTAGCAATCAGGGAATCAGCGACGAAAGCGAAGGATTGGCATTTCAAATAAAACAGTTGCAGGACCAACTGGACAAATGCAAAATTACAACTCCAATAACAGGAACTGTGCTTGTAAAATATGCTGAAATGGGCGAAGTAGCTGCCCCGGGAAAAGCTCTTTTTAAAATTGCCGACACCAACAACATGATCCTGCGTGCATACATCACAGCCGATCAGTTGACACAGATTAAAGTGGGCCAAACCGTAAAAGTAAAAACCGATTCGGGCAAAGATAGCAGCAAAGAATATAGCGGAACTATCGCCTGGATTTCGAGCAAAGCGGAATTCACGCCAAAAACCATTCAGACACGCGACGAACGAGCCAACCTGGTTTACGCTGTAAAAATCAACGTGAAAAATGATGGTTTGATTAAAATTGGCATGTACGGAGATGCTCAGTTTAATTGATTGCTGACCAATAATTCACAACTCAATGAATAACTCTAATAAACCCGATATAGCAATTCATTGCGAATCTGTCAGCAAGAATTATAAAAATATTGAAGCTCTCAAAGACATTAATTTCGATGTAAACAGAGGTGAAATTTTTGGTATAATCGGCCCCGACGGAGCGGGAAAAACTACGCTTTTCAGAATTCTTACAACATTGATTCTGGCTGACAAGGGAACCGCAGCGGTTGATGGATTTGATGTAGTCAACGATTACAAAGAAATTCGAAAACGGGTGGGCTATATGCCCGGCCGGTTCTCGCTTTATCAGGATTTGACCGTGGAAGAAAACCTGAACTTTTTTGCTACGGTTTTCAACACCACCATTGAAGAAAACTACGATCTGATCAAAGATATTTACCAGCAAATAGAACCTTTCAAAACCCGCAGGGCCGGAAAACTTTCGGGAGGAATGAAACAAAAACTGGCTTTGAGTTGCGCGTTGATTCATAAGCCCAGCGTTTTGTTTCTGGACGAACCAACTACCGGCGTTGACCCTGTATCGCGAAAGGAATTCTGGGGAATGCTGAAAAAGCTCAAAGCACAGGGCATTACCATTTTGGTTTCTACACCTTACATGGACGAAGCCAGCCTTTGCGACCGTATAGCCCTGATTCAGAACGGAGAATTCCTGACAATCGACACTCCTGAAAATATTGTCAGTCAGTATAAAAATAAACTTTGGGCCGTGCAAAGCAACAATATGCACAAATTATTGATTGATTTGCGGGCAAATGAAACGACCAAAAACTGCTTCGCTTTTGGAGACAAACACCATGTGTCGGTAGATAACAACGATTTGAGTGTTGACAGTCTCAATGAACTCATGGTTCAAAAAGGACACACCCACATTCATATTTGGGAAATTGAGCCTACTATTGAAGATTGCTTTATGCAATTATCGCAGCGATAAAAGCATGACAAAAAGTGTATTAAATATGGAAAATATTAAACAACATAATCCCGACAAAGTAATTATTGCCAAAAATCTGACAAAGAAATTTGGCAAGTTTACAGCTGTGGACAACATCTCATTTGAAGTAGCGAAAGGCGAAATTTTCGGATTCCTCGGAGCCAATGGTGCGGGAAAAACCACCGCTATGCGCATGCTTTGCGGATTGAGCATTCCTACCGATGGAAAAGGTGAAGTAGCCGGTTACGACATTGGAACCCAAACCGAACTGGTCAAAAAAAACATCGGCTATATGAGCCAGAAATTCTCGCTATACGACGACCTGAAAGTATGGGAAAATATTGAACTTTTTGGTGGAATATACGGAATGAAAGATGCAGAAATTAAGGAGAAAACGGATAAATTGATGCAGCTTCTGAACTTCGAAAACGAACGCGACAAACTCGTGGGATCGCTCCCGCTTGGGTTCAAACAAAAACTGGCGTTTTCAGTATCTATCTTTCACAGTCCCAAAGTAGTATTTCTGGATGAACCAACCGGAGGTGTTGATCCTATCACCCGCAGGCAATTCTGGGAACTGATTTACGATGCCACTTCCCGGGGAATAACCGTTTTCGTAACGACACATTATATGGATGAAGCTGAATACTGCGACCGGGTTTCTATCATGGTGGATGGAAAGATTGAAGCACTTGACTCTCCCAAAAACCTGAAAAAACAGTTCAACGCCAAAAATATGGATGGGGTTTTTCAACAACTTGCCCGCAAAGCAACCCGTAAAGCCGATTGATTATGAAGCAACTAATATCGTTTATCCGAAAAGAATTTTACCATATTCTCCGCGACAAAACAACTATGTTGATTTTACTCGGAATTCCGGTGGTACAAATCATTTTATTTGGTTTTGCACTGACAACCGAAGTAAAAAACACGCATGTAGCTGTTTTGGCTCCGACAAATGATGAAGCAACTCAACGAATTATCAACAAACTGAACGCCAGTGCGTATTTCGATGTAGTAGAACAAATTCATAACACAAGTGAGATTCAGCCGATTTTCAGGGATGCCAAAGCCAAGCTGGTGGTCGTTTTCGAAGATCATTTTGCAGAAAAAATCAGGCACAACGGAGTAGCTCATGTGCAGCTCATTGCCGATGCAACTGACCCTAATGCTGCCACATCATTTTCATTTTACGCCACCAATATCATTGCCGGTTATCAGCAGGAGTTGATGGGTGAAACAAAAAATCCATATCAAATTACACCTGAAGTGAAAATGCTTTACAATCCACAAATGATTGGTGCTTTCAACTTTGTACCAGGGGTGCTGGGTATGATTCTGATTCTGATTTGTGCCATGATGACTTCTATCGCCATTGTGCGTGAAAAGGAAAAAGGAACCATGGAAATTTTGCTGGTATCACCCATGAAACCAATTTACACGATTCTTTCCAAAATCACTCCGTATTTTGTATTGTCGTGTGTGAATTTTGCAACCATCATGCTACTGTCGGTTTTTGTACTGAAAGTGCCTGTAGCAGGTAGTTTCATTAGTTTGGTGATAGTCTCGTTACTTTACATATTTGTATCGTTGGCACTTGGGTTGCTGGTTTCAACCCTCACCAGCTCTCAACAAGCGGCCATGCTGATTTCAGGGATGGCACTTATGATTCCGGTGATGTTGCTTTCGGGTATGATATTTCCAATTGAGAACATGCCGCTTCCACTTCAATGGTTGTCGAATGTTATTCCGGCCCGTTGGTATATTTCAGCCGTAAAAACCATTATGATTAAGGGATTGGGAATGTCAGCCGTATTAAAAGAAGCCAGCGTACTGTTATTTATGAGCGTAGTTTTGGTAACTGCAAGTTTAAAGAAATTTAAGGTGCGCTTGGAGTAGTTAATAGTTCATAGTTGATAGTTTATAATTAACAGGTAATCTTATATGATAAAATACTTATTAAAAAAAGAATTCAAGCAAATACTTCGGAATCCGTTTCTTCCGAAAATGATTTTTGTGTTTCCTTTTATGGTGCTGATGGTGTTTCCGTGGGCAGCCAGTTACGAAATTAAAAATCTGAATCTGAGCGTAATTGATAACGACCACAGCACATATTCCCATCGGCTGACACAAAAAATAATTTCATCTAATTATTTCAGACTGACGGATGTATCGCCGAATTACAATAAGGCGCTCAAAAGCGTGGAGAAAAACGAATCGGATATTATTCTTGAAATTCCGGCTAACTTTGAGAAGGATTTAGTCAATCGCCAGGGAGCAAAAGTGATGGTTTCGGCCAATGCTGTCAATGGCATGAAAGGTGGAATCGGAATGACTTACCTGGTGAGCATTGTGAATGACTTCAATATGGGAATTATTCAGGAATTAATGCCTGTAGCTCCAGTCGGCAGTTCAGTTCCAACGGTTCAGATCGACTCCCAATACCGGTTCAACCCACATTTGAACTATCGGGTTTTCATGGTTCCGGCTCTTATGGTTATGATATTAACTTTGCTTTGCGGATTCTTACCGGCCGTTTCTATTGTATTTGAAAAAGAACTGGGTACTATGGAGCAAATTAATGTGAGCCCGGTGCCAAAAACAACTTTTATTCTGGCCAAACTGATTCCGTTCTGGATTATCGGATTTATAGTTATAAGTATTGGTTTCTTGATTGCGTGGGCCGTTTACGGGCTTATTCCTGCCGGGTATTTTTCAACTATTTACTTGTTTGCCGCCATCTATATCCTCACTGTTTCCGGGCTCGGTTTAGTGATTTCAAACTACGCATCCACGCTGCAACAAGCCATGTTTATCGTTTTTTTCTTTATGTTGGTATTTATTATGCTGAGTGGCTTATATACGCCCATTGACAGTATGCCGGAATGGGCAAAATGGATTGCAGCATTCAATCCGCTGAAACATTTTATGGACGTAATGCGATCTGTTTATCTGAAAGGAAGTAACCCGCTACAACTCACAAACCAGTTATTAGCCCTCATCGGCTTTGCCGTATTCTTTAATAGTTGGGCGGTATTGAGCTATCGAAAGAAAAATTAAATGTTCACCTCTAAATAAGAATCCCTCAAGCATTTTTTTGTTTGAGGGATTCTTATTTAGTGACGCTTTGAAATTGCGTCTATTGCTTTTTTTACCGAACCATGCACAAGCAAAGCGTTTTTTGCCTGATCGTATCCCAACCCGAATTCGTCCATAAGCATCCGTGTTCCGCGGTCAATCAACTTGGCGTTGGTAAGTTGCATATTCACCATTTTGTTCCCTTTTACCCGGCCCAGTTTAATCATGGTGGTGGTTGTGATCATGTTCAGTACCATTTTTTGCGCTGTGCCTGATTTGAGCCGTGTACTTCCCGTAACAAATTCCGGTCCCACAATCACTTCAATACGAATATCAGCTTCATGAGCTATTGGCGAATCGGGGTTACAGGCTATTGAAGCTGTCAGAATTCTATTGGCACGTGCATTTTGCAAAGCGCCAACCACGTAAGGTGTAATTCCCGAAGCCGCAATTCCAATCACCGTATCGTTCGTGTTTATATTGTGCTGTTGAAGTTCGTGCCATGCCTTTTCCGTATCGTCTTCTGCATTCTCCACCGGGTTTCGCAAAGCTGCATCTCCTCCGGCAATCAGTCCAACCACCAAGCCCGAAGGCATCCCGAATGTTGGCGGTATTTCCGAAGCATCCAACACGCCTAACCGTCCGCTAGTTCCCGCACCAATATAGAAAATCCGTCCGCCCCGATTCATTCGCTCCACAATTTTCTCCACCAGCATCTCTATTTGCGGAATGGCTTTCTGAACTGCCAGCGCCACTTTCTGGTCTTCCTCGTTCATTTCAATGAGTAGCTGTAAAACCGGTTTTTGATCAAGATCAGAATGAAGTGAATGTTGTTCGGTGATTTTTTGAAATGTCATACTATCTATTTACTTTAATTTTCTACTGTATGATATTTCACCAGCCCATGCATCGGATTCTGCACAACTTCAGCCACTTCAATCCCACGTTCTGAAGCCACAATCTCCAATGTATCGCTGAAATAATGGGCTATTGAACCAACGAATCCCACTTTAATATCCTCCAACGGATATTGCATCACATTGCGGACAAAAAAAGCATCGAACGAATCGTAAACCAGATTGAAAATAGCAGGTTCTTCGATATGTTCCAACAGAAAAGGAGTGAATTTGGCCAAAAAGCGATTGGGAAATGGCTTTTTATAAACATTTTCCAGAATAATGGCCGGAGTCAGTTCGTATTCATCAAGCAGCTTTTCGCTCAGCCATTCCGGAAGCTGGTTTTTCAGGCAATCGGCAACCAGCAATTTTCCCAACACAGCGCCACTACCTTCATCGCCCAAAATAAAACCCAGGGGTGAAACATTCTGCGTTACTTCATTGCCATCGTAATAGCAGGAATTGGAACCGGTTCCCAGAATGCACGCTATCCCTTTTTCGTGCTGAAACAACGAACGTGCAGCTCCGAGCAAATCGCTCTGAATCTCAATTATTGCAGAGCTGAAAAAGTTGATCAGAGCAAGGCTTACCATCATTTTTTTCTCCGGAAACGAACAACCGGCGCCATAAAAATAGATCTTTTCTATTTCTACTGAAGGTAGTTTGGGAATCAGTTGCGTATTGAGTAAGGCCGTAATTTCGAAGTCATTTTGGTAAAACGGATTGATCCCGTCGGTAAAAATCTCACTCACCACTTCTCCATCCTGCACCAAACTCCAGTGCGTCTTGGTTGATCCGCTATCGGCTATTAAAATCATATTTTCTTTTTAATTTAGTCTTAATTTGAAGACAAAGATAATAATTTAAACATGAAGACACTGAGACACAAAATAAAATATCGTTTAGAAAATTCTTAGTGTCTTCGTGTCTTTGTGTTGATTAAAAATCGTATTTTTGGCACCTCAAAAACAATTACTTCACTCACATGAAACAAATCAATTGCTTCTTAGCCTGCAACAATGCAGATGAAACACTCAAAACGGTTGAACAAATCAGACAATCGTCACTTGTTCAGGCCATTTACCTTCTTGTAAAAAACTCAACTGACATACAAATCGACGGCTGCACAACCATTGAAATTGATTCCCTGCAAAGTTCGGAAACTATCCGAAAAATTGCCGATAAATCCGATGCGGCTTATTCGCTGATTTATACCAAAGATAGCACGCTCGATCTCGGACAATTTGCACTCGAACGTTTTTTCCGCATTGCCGAAGACACACGGGCTGGATTGGTGTACTCTGATTATTACGAAATAAAAGACGGTGTCCGTTCCAATCATCCGGTGATTGATTATCAGGAAGGCTCATTGCGCGACGATTTCAATTTTGGTTCGGTGCTGTTTTATAACGCTGCCAACCTGAAAAAATCCGTTGCAGAAACTACCGAAAATTATCAGTTTGCCGGGCTTTACAACCTACGCCTGAAAGTTTCGCAACAAGCCGAACTCGTTCACATGAACGAATACCTGTACGCCGAAGTGGAAACAGACACTCGAAAAAGTGGTGAAAAACAATTTGATTACGTTGACCCAAAGAACCGTGGCGTACAACTGGAAATGGAAGCCGCCTGCACCGACCATTTGAAGAAAATTGGCGGCTATCTGGCTCCTCAATTCCAACAAATTGAATTCAACGAAAGCAATTTTCCCGTGGAAGCTTCGGTGATTATTCCTATCCGCAACCGGGTGAAAACGGTGGAAGATGCCATAAAGTCAGTATTAATGCAGAAAACGTCTTTTGAATTTAACCTGATAATTGTCGATAATTTTTCTACTGACGGAACATCGGAGTTGATTCAACAATACGCAAAACAAGACAACCGAGTAATTCATATTACTCCAAACCGCAACGACCTGGGTATTGGCGGCTGCTGGAACGAAGGCGTGCATTCGGCACAATGCGGAAAATTTGCTGTGCAGCTCGACAGCGACGACGTGTACCAAACCGAAAACACATTGCAAATTATCGTTGATGCTTTCTACGAACAAAACTGCGCCATGGTGATTGGCTCTTACACCATGACTAACTTTGCCATGGAAACCATACCCCCGGGACTGATTGACCACAAGGAATGGACACCCGACAACGGCCGCAATAATGCTCTCCGTATCAACGGGCTAGGTGCACCGCGTGCATTCTATACGCCCGTTTTGCGCGACATAAAAGTGCCTAACACCAGCTACGGCGAGGATTATGCTTTAGGACTGCGCATTAGCCGCGAATACCAGATTGGCCGCATTTACGAATCGGTTTACCTCTGCCGCCGCTGGGATGAAAACTCCGATGCTTCACTTGATGTCGTAAAAATGAACGAGCACAATCTGTACAAAGACAAAATACGGACTGTGGAGTTGAAGGCGAGAAAAGCAGCAGTAAGGTGTAAGGAGTAAGAGG
>CAYSTC010000002.1:0-289523 GCA_964433885.1 uncultured Paludibacter sp.
CTGTGGAAAAACAAACGATTTCTCTCCTAAAAAACAAGATTTTGGAGGAAAAATGAAAGGTAATTGACCAGAAACAGGAATTTTCTGATCGAAAAGAAATTAATTAAATAAACGGCTGTTAATGTGAAATAATGTTTATATCTTTGAGGCGGAATTAATATAAAAACCAAAATACTGCACTCAAGCCTGGAAAATAAAGTTCTCATAGTAGCGTGTTAGGAGCAATATTAAAAAAACAAAATACCATGAATATTGAGGAATTAAGAGTACATGTTTCTAAAGCGATTAGTGATATTAAAGACAACGGAAAATTTCCAAAAGAAAATGACTTATATGATTATAAGTTAATGCTCAATTTCTTTGGTATAACCGACCCAATCGAGATATTTCTAAGAAATTTCGTAAAAGATATCCTATCATTTACTAATGCAAATGGAGGTATTATACTTATCGGAATTAAGGAGGACAAAATAACTGGCAAACTTGAAGATATTGGGTTAGATGATACAAATTATAATTTATTGCAGTCACTTGACTTAAATATCATAACTCAGAAGTTCGTAAAAATTGCAGCTGTTGGAATCGGAATTGACCTTCAACATTTTCAACTTGGTACAAGGAGATTTTTTTATCTACTCATAGAAAAACAAAATCAAATCCTAATACCAACAACTGATTTTACTGATTACAAAGTAAACAAAGGTGAAATTATATATAGGAAATCAGGAAAAAATGAAGTAGCAAACATATCAGCCTCTGAGTTTGACAGATTCTTACAAATAAAATCAAACGAAAAAAGTAAGGATTTTATGGAGATTTGGTCTAAACTTATGCCTGAAATGTTTGACATAAATCCGAGAGAAGTCCTTATAATTAACCCTAAGTACAATAAAATTTACGGATTTAATGGCCGTGATAATTTGTTGTCGAGTAGTGAAATCGAAATTGACAAATCAGAAACAGGTGTATTTAATGTTATTTTACAAGCAATTTCAGCAGGGGAGATTGGAAAAATATCTGATACAGAAGGAAAACCATTATATAAAATCGTTGGAGAAATTATGGCAAGTTCTCCAAGAGACTTCATATTTATGACTTCACTTGTAAAAAGAATATTAGACAAATCAGAATATAAACTTTCTGCAGGACAACTCAAAATAGTATTAAAGTATTTAGGTTGGGTTTCAAGTGAGACTTTTAGTGTTGAAAACCCTGAGGATAAAGAAATAAATACTGATTACAGTCAGTATATATGGATTGAAACTCTTGATGCAAATAGAAGAGTCGTGTTTTCTTCTGAAGCGGTTGAACCTCTTTTGAATGTTGTGAACAACTCAGGAATTCACTCACTTGTTTTTGGACGAGAATTGAAAAAGAAAAGATAAAATACTGCTCATAACACACGCCTATGTCCACAGTCTCTATTATGCCCCTTGCTCCCGCGGATTTGTAATCCGTATCAAAGATTCAATAGGAAGTAGCACAGGTCACAGACCTGCGCTAGCGGGGGAAAAGGCATGCAAAATTTAAGCCGTAAATACTACGTAGAAATATTGAAAATAGCAAATAAAATATATCAAAATTAATCTAATTAGGCAAATGAAAAAAAAGAGTTATTATCTCAGCGGTTTAATATTTATTGTACTGGCAGTATCTGGCTGTAAAAAAGAAGAAATTATTCTTCAAGTTCCTGAAGTTACAACATTTTCAGTTACTGAGATTGATTATCAATCGGCAAGTTGTGGAGGATCGGTGAATAGTGCCGGACTTGAAATCACGGCCCGGGGAATTTGCTGGAGTACAAAACCTTCACCTACCATCTCCGACAGCATATCTACCGACGAGGATAAAAATGATAGTTTTACTATCTCTTTGAAAAACCTAAAACCTGATTCAACCTATTATGTTAGGGCATTTGCTACTAACAGTGCGGGGACCGGATATGGCAGTATAATGAAATTTAAAACTAAACATGCATCCATTAATGTTGTAACTGCTACATTGAGCGATGTTAGTTATCAATCGGCAACCTGTGGTGGTTCAGTAACCTGTGAAGGGACTTCTATTACTGCGTGTGGTATTTGTTGGAGCACATCAGCCACTCCAACTCTTGCAGATAGTATAACTGTAGACGGACATGAAGCAGGAAGCTTTACAAGTTCGTTGAGAAGTTTAAAGCCTGACCTGATTTATAATGTTAGGGCGTATGCAACGAATGGTATTGACACAATTTATGGCAGTATCATGAAATTCAAAACCAAGCGGGCATCAATCAGTGTAGCTACGACAACAGTAAGCATGATATTTACGAACTCTGCTACAATAGGAGGTATAGTTAGCGCTTCAAGTGGTACAACTATTGTTAGCAGGGGTGTTTGTTGGAGTTTGTCTCCTTACCCAACTATTGAGGATTATTCTTCAACTGTCACTTCTTCTGCAAATAGTTTTAGCTCCACTCTAAAAGATCTAAAACCAAATACCCTGTACTATGCACGTGCCTATGGCTCATCGTATAATGAGCTGATTTACGGGGACAATATTATTTTTAAAACTAGACAAACAGTTCTTTCGGTTACACCTCCAAGTTTCAGCAATCTTAAATCAACGACTGTTGAATATAAAGGAACTGTAACAAGTGAACGGCCAGAACTTATTACTGCTCGTGGAGCATGCTGGAGCAGTACAAACAATAACCCGACTATAGCCGATAATAAATCAAGTGTTGGAGTTGGTAATGGAACTTTCTCATCTTCTATCACAGGCCTTAAATCTAACACAACATATTATGTAAGAACATATGTTACTGACAATGAAGGAACTGTGTATAGCGATGTGATGACTTTTAAAACAGCTGAAGGCCCTACAGAAGGAGCACCAATAGTTAGCACAGTTGCTATAACAAGAAATGGAACAAGTCTATATATAGAAGGACAAATTCTTTATGAGGGAAATTCTGTGGTAACCCGATATGGCTATTGTTGCTCTACTTCTCCAAATCCTACTTTAAGCACCAGCTTTACCTCCGCATACAACACTGGTACTATAAGTACCTATACCATGCCTATGTTTTTAGAACTTACTATAGGTAAAACATATTTTATCAGGGCTTATGCAGTTAACAATATTGGAATTGGATATGGTAATGTGATTGAATATGTTTATTGATAAATCCATTTTCAACATTGGTAAGAATCCACGTAACATAGAAAAATAACTGTAAATTTTAAAATATGTAATTTAGTGATAAACATGAAAAAGTCAGGCATTATATCTATTTTTTGTCTATTGACAATCGGGTTTACGTTACAAGCGTCACAATTAGAAGATGAAAACAAAAAATATATAATCGAACAAGTTACTGTTTCTGATAATTCCGATGACTTTGCCTCAAATGAGATATTCTCCATGCTGTCGCACGATTGCATCGTGTTGCAGGGATGTTAGCAGGCAATAACCCAAAGATAATATTATAGTGATATTGATTATGCCGGGAAAAAGGGCTTATTGGACATTGCGTTGGTTAAAACTGTTGCTACACGATACAATTGTGCAGCAACAAGAGTCTGTATCGTGAATTTAGCTTCAATTAGAACATATATTAAAATAAAAAAATGAAAAGATTAAAGAGTTATCTTATTGGCTTGATTATATTACAAAACTTTGCTTTCCAAACTTATGCACTTGATTATACAATAACGTTTACTGGTTCTGGAGCAGTAAATTCTGTAGAAACAGTTCAAGTTCAGAATTTAACAAAAGGAACAGCATTGACTGTTCCAACAGGGAATGTATTAAATTTATATGATGGCATAACTACAGGTACTAATATTAATTCAACCGATAAATTGATTAATGTTTATCCCAATCCAGTTATCGAAAAAACAACAGTTTCATTTTTTGCAAAAAAAAATGGAGAAGTTCAGATTCAAATCTTTAGCATTGATGGGAAAATGGCTGATGAAAGCACCCATAATTGTCAGATGGGTGAAAATAATCTCCAACTTTCGCTTCCAAAAGGATTATATACTATAAAAATTGAAGGAAATGGATATTCTTATACAACTAAGGTTATAAGTAAATCAACATCAATTAGTAACGCGACAGTAATTTTCAATGGAAATGTCAAGAAAAGCGTTTCTACTCAGAATAAAATAAAATCAGGAGTTTCATCAATGCTTTATAACACTGGTGATAGACTTCTTTTTACAGGAGTTTCAGGTAATTACCGAACAAATATAGTCGATATACCAGCAGAGAGCAAAACGGTTAACTTTAATTTTGTTGAATGCAAAGACGGCGACAATAATTATTATACTGTTGTTCAAATTGGCAGCCAGTTGTGGACTGTTGAGAATCTTAAAACAACCAAGTATCGAAATGGAGAATCAATAACTAATGTGGCTGATAAAGATCTATGGGGAACTACAACTACCAGTGCCTTTTGTTATGTGAATAACGATATTAATCTATCAGCTATATATGGCTGCTGGTATAATTTTTATGCAGTAAGTGATTCTCGAAAAATTGCTCCTGAAGGTTGGCACGTTCCAACAGATGAAGAGTGGGTCACTTTAATAAGTTTTCTGAATAGCTCCAAAATGGCAGGTGCGAAATTAAAAGAAACAGGAACTGCACATTGGTTATCCAATAATCAAGAAGCCACCAACGAAGTAGGATTTACGGCTCTTCCGGGAGGGTATCGTAAAACAACTATCGGATTTTCATATACATCAACTTATGGACAGGAAGCCAGCTGGTGGACATCTACTGAAACCACAGTTGGTGGAATATGCAAAAGACTATTAAAGGAATCAACATCGAATTATGGGGGTAATATGGAAAAAGATTATGGTATGGGAGTGCGTTTAGTACATGATTAATTTAAATTGTGTTTGCGGGAATGTAAATTCGACTAGGAATACAAGCAGTAATAGTTTGAAATATAAAAAACGGCTGCTAACACACGCCTATGTCCACAGTCTCGATTATGAGCCCATATCCTCTGCTATTAACAGTTATTGAAAATGAAACATGAAGTGCACTACAAAATTATTGATTATTGTATTGGTACTTGGAATTATTTACTCTTTTTATAGAGCATTTACTGGTCCTGGGGGCAGCGGTTTATACGACTTTTTCGATGCGCTGGCACTGACGTCAGAACTTCTCTTTATTTTATCACTAATAATCCTAGTTATCAACTATCGAAAGATTAAACAGCATGTTGCTACAATATTTTTTTTATCGCTGGGACTACCTTATACTTTTATTGTAACCAAGAATGCTATTGAATCAATTCACTATAACAGGACACCTGATTTAACTGTAAAATATCAACGGCCAATATGCCAAAAAGATTATATAATTGATAGCACAAAGATTAAAATATACATAGACTCTTTGATATTAAAAAAAAACTCGGATTACGGAGGACCTGATAGACTATTCGCAGTAATTGATACAATTATTTACTCTCAAAATGGCAGGCAGGTTTTTGTCTCTTACGCAACTAAATTTGAATCCAACAACCTGGGAAATGACTTAGACCCAGATTATTTGTTTGCAACAAGTAAAATAAATAATTTATGGGAATTTAGAGAAGGCTCTCCAAAGGCTTCAGATATGGGTGGAAGTTTTCATGATATGAAAAGTCTTAAATTGGCTGTAAGACAGTATTATTTTAATCGATATTTATTTTCCGAAAAGGATAGCCTAAAGGAAAATTACTTTTGGATAAGTTCGAAAAATAAAAACAACAGCTAACACACGGCTATGCACATTGGCGGGTAGCACCCGTATTCACTTTGTTGCTGTGCGGCAGCGAGGGAGAAAAATATGATTAAACAAAATTTTATTACTATGAGATACCGTTACATTTTACTTCTGTTTTGGTTTTGCCTGATAAGTGTTTATACTTTTGGCTTTGAGCTCAATAATATTTCGTATGAATTGCGTAGTGATTATCCTTATTCCAACTTATACGAGTTAAAGGTTACCGGGATTGGTAATAATCAACTTAATAACAATACGGTGATTATACCGGATACTGTGACTTACAATAACTATAAATATCCGGTTGTTGAAATAAATTTCCGGCTATCAAGCTTCAATACCGGCCTGACAACATTAGTTCTCCCCAAAACAATAAGCTATATCAATAAAGATGCCTTTGCTTACTGCAACTCGCTAAAGTCAATTCAGGTAAATGATTCTAATAATACTTACCGAAGTGTAAATGGTATATTATTCAACAAGGAATTGACCCGGCTTGTTTCATTTCCAGCGGGGAATGAGGGCACTTATTCCATTCCAAACTCAGTTACTGCTATTGATGACTATGCATTTGGGAATGCGAATAAACTGACAGAAATTAGGATCCCGGGGTCTGTGTTGTCAATTGGTAATTATGCCTTTAGTGGATGTACAATGCTAAACTCATTGGATTTGCCCGGCTCGTTGGTATCAATTGGAAGCTATTCATTTCAGGAATGTTCAATGCTAAATTCGCTGTATTTGCCGGAATCATTGATAACAATAGGAGAAAGTGCATTCGAGGGCTGCAAAAAGCTAACATCAGTTACCATACCCGCATCTGTCACATCCATCGGTTTCGCACCTTTTTATGGATCCGGATTGACATCCATCATATTGCCTGAATCGATGACTACTATTAGCAACGGGCTACTTTGTGGGTGTGGAAAACTTGGCTCGTATGTAATTCCCGATCAAATAACATCAATTGGAGAATGGGCATTTAGTGGTTGCACAGGCATTACTTCCATAAATATCTCAAACAAGATTACAACAATCGGAATGGGAGCTTTTGAAGGTAGCGGATTGACCTCAATCACGTTACCGAACTCGTTGAAAACAGTTCCCGTCAGTTTATTCAAGAATTGTTCAAAGCTAAAATCATGCAACCTTCCTAATAGCATAACCAAAATTGGAAATTCTGCATTTGATAACTGTTCCTCTTTGACATCCATTATCCTTCCTGACTCATTACTTACAATTGGTTATAGTGCATTTTTATCCTGTTCTGCAATTCAAACTATTGAAATACCCAGTCATGTAATTAAGATACTCGACTATGCCTTTTCGGAATGTACAGCACTAACTTCTGTCAATGTTGGTGGTAATGTTGACTCTATTGGGAAATATTCATTTCACCATTGCATCAGCCTCGACTCCATAAATCTGCCCGAACAACTTAAATATATCGGGGATAATGCCTTTGAAAGTTGCCATAGCTTGAGATCAGCTTCAATTCCAGGCTCTGTAGAGTATATTGGTGAGGCGGCATTTGAGTTTTGTGGTAAATTGTCGTCACCCATTGTATTACCGGATGGAATAACAGCAATTAAAAATAGAGTATTTAGCGGTTGTAGCAGTTTGGATTCAATTTCAATGCCAGGAAATTTAACTTCGATTGGAAATGACTCATTCTCTTCGTGTAGCTCATTGAAATCAATTACAATACCAGCTAGGGTTACAAGTATCGGTAGCAATGCTTTTTCATTTTGCACATCGTTACTAACAGTTTATGCCAAACCGGTTGATCCATACAAAGTAACTCTTATGTATGGAGTATTTACTGCAGTGCCAAGATCAGCTGGAACCCTGTATGTGCCCAAAGGTTCAGCAAGCGATTACTCAACATTATCCGGTTGGAAGTTATTTTCCCGAATACTGGAAATGGATGATATCAACAATGATAATGCAGTAATCAATGAGAATAAAATTGGTATCAGGGTAAATAATAATCAAATATCCGTTAGCAACATCACAACTTCGACCGACCTGGAATTAACGAGTATTACAGGCCAGACAATTTCAAAACAGCGTGTAAGTAATGATACGTCATTACCGGTATCTCAAAAAGGAATTTATTTATTGAGAATTGGTAACCAGAGTAGTAAAATATTGATTAAATAATAAAACCAAGACTTTCAGACAAATAATTAACACAAATACATGATCAACAAAAATTAATTAGAATATGAAAAAAATCAGACAAATTTTAGTAGCTCTCTTTACCCTGACAATGATTATTTCTTGTGAAAAGAATCAAGACATAACCCAAGACACCTTAAGTGTTGAAAAAATTAGTGCCAAATGGGTTATAGCTGATACAAGTATTTACAAATCATTCGAATTCAACAAAAGTGGAAATTATATTATCGTGAAAGAAGCATCAGTTAAGTCCACAAGCAAACAAACTGTTCTTTTTGGGACTTACGAAATTACTGACAACAAGACACTCGTTTTATCAGACTTTGGGAAAATTAGAATATCTGAGATTACTGACAAATCGATTAGTCTCTCAGTTAGTCTGACAAGCAGTCCCAATACCGAAATTGCACTGAATGCGTTAAAACAAGCTGAAGTACAGAGCTCCACAAAAACAGATTTACTTTGTAGAACTTGGGAAATGGTAAGTGTAAATGGAGAGCCGGTTGCAGGAACAGAATATGAAGCAAGTGTTTTATTTTCGGCATCAGGCACTTATTTCGTATCAATTGCTGATCCAACAGAGGATAATGATGGTGGCCTGGCACAATGGAAATGGAAGGACGAATCTCAAACAAAACTTTTGTATTCATGGGATGAAATTCCGGCATGGGATGAGAATCATGTTGTAGAAATTTCAAAATTAACCTCTGATAGCCTAAAGATTCTTGAGGACGATAATACATATGTGCTAAAACCTAAGTCAAATGTGAAATCAAGCACAAAACAAGCTGTGAAGAATATGTCAACAAATGCTACGAATAAAAGTATGAGGTCAGGGCTTTTGAGAAATAACTAGCTACTTATCAACAAAATAAAAAGACCGGCATATATCCTCTCTGGTTCGCAACGAGAAGTTACTGGTTCATTGTTTGCAATAATAAAGTCTATGCTGAATTAAAATAATATGAGAAAAAGAAAACTAATTTTACTGTTATTTTGCTTATTCTTTTTTACCATCGGACAAGCACAAGTTTCAAAAACAATCAATGTTGGTACTGCAGGAACGCTCTCCTCATTACTTTCTTCAAACGAGAAAACGATAGTAACAAATCTCACAATTAGTGGGAGTATTGATGCTCGGGATTTTAAAACAATGCGTGACTTAATTCCAAATCTTACTGAGTTAGACATAAGTAATACTACAATCATAGCTTATAGTGGAAGCCAGGGAACCGATGGAACAATCGGTTCTACACCTGGAGTATATCTGGCTAATACAATCCCTCAACATGCTTTTCATGATGCCAGTTCCTACAATGGAAATGTGAAGTTGAAAAATGTAATACTACCAACTTCAATTACATCGGTTAGTGATAATGCTTTTGCTTCTTGTAGAGGTTTGGTAAGTGTTACAGTGCCAAATACTGTCAATATGATTGGATCTTTTGCTTTTTATAATTGTAGATCATTAGTCCATTTCAAGTTTCCGGAAATGATAACATCCATAGCAAATCAAGCTTTCTGTGATACCGGTCTAAAGAATGTTATTATTCCCAATTCTGTTACTTCAATTGGAAATCAATCTTTTTGGAGTTGTGATAGCTTGACAATGGTTAGTATATCAAATTCTGTTAGCTATATTTCAAGCATGGCCTTTGGGAGTTGTGGAAAGTTAAACTCCGTTTATGTTTACAATTCCACTCCTCTTTCCTTGGCTTATTCTCCATTTGATGAGCCTGATATTGCTCATTGCACATTATTTGTTCCATATAAAACCAAATCGATATATGCTAAAGATAAAATATGGAATCGGTTTTCAAAAATAGTAGAAGATAATACCGGATTTTTTCTGAGTTCCAATTCCGCAACAATACTTTCTGAATCTGGAGCCCAAACCAGTGTCACAATACTCTCAAATACCGATTGGAGTGTGAGTGTAGACCAAAGCTGGCTGAATGTATCTCCAATGACAGGAAGTGGCGATCATATATTGAAGCTGACAGCAGAAGCAAATATGTTGTTTCCAACACGTACTGCTACCATAACAATATCAGCAAAAGACAAAGCATCACAAACTATTACAGTTACACAAGACGGTTTTCTTAAAATAGTGAATAATACAGCTGGAAATTTAAAATCAAATCTCTCGAAAAATGAAAAAACCTCCATATCACGGCTTAAAATCACCGGGACGATGGACACTCGTGATTTTAAGACATTAAGAGATTCAATGCCAAACCTGCTGTGGCTTGATCTGAAAGAAGCCAATATTTTGGCTTATTCTGGTTTTGATGGTACTTCAAACGATTATTCTTATTCTGACAATGAAATACCAAGAAATGCTTTTTATAATTCAAGCACAGGGCTAGCAATTGCAAATTTAAAAACAGTCACACTTCCAGCCGATACAAAATCAATTGGACAATCGGCTTTCTTTTATAATAAAAAACTTCAAAACATTTTATTGCCAAACACATTAACATCAATAGAGCATTATGCTTTCTCAAATTGTGAGACGTTGGATAATGTATTATTACCAGAATCACTTGCTACAATTGGAGTAGAAGCTTTTTTAGGTTGTAAGTCAATTCGTGAAATATTGATCCCAAATTCTGTAACATCAATTGGTGACAGAGTGTTTTCAAATTGTTCTTCATTGGCGCGCGTTACCTTTCCAAATTCAATAGATCGAATTTCAAGAAGTTGTTTTGAGTATTGTGTTGCGTTAAACAGTTTCACGATTCCCAACACTATTAAATACATAGATATGAGTGCTTTCTCTTATTGTAGCGGATTAACAAGTATTACTATACCAGGTTCAGTAACAATAATAAATCACCGTGCATTTGAACATTGTAGTAGATTAAAAAATATGACAATTCCAAATTCTGTTACTTACTTGGGAAATTATGCATTTTATTTTTGCGACTCAATTGAGAGTATTACAATACCAGGTTCGGTAACTTCGATTGGAAGTAATGTCTTTGAATTATGCCGTGGTTTAAAGTATATATATAATTATTGTACAACACCATTAACGATATATCCATCTTCTCCTATATTTAGTTTTGTATCAAAAACAAGTTGTATACTCAATGTTCCTGCTGGGACGAAATCAGCTTATCAAGCTGCATTTGAATGGAAAGATTTTGTAAACATCGTCGAATTTACCACTGGCTTACAATCAACGCGTCAAAGTGATTTAAAAATAATAACTGATAACAGCAAGTTGATAATTAAAAATGCTGCAGTTGGAGATGAAATTATAATATACAGTATATCAGGACAAAAAATAATGGAACAATTTATTCAAAATTATCAAACCGAAATTTCGCTCCCTAAAGGAGTTTATGTAATTCGTATTGGACGTTATTCAGACAAAGTTGTAATTAAATAATCATTCACCCTCGTTAAAAGTGAGGGGAGAATGAAAAAACAATCAAAATATGAAGAAATTATTATCAATTTTCATTTTAGCCCTTGTTATCAATCTTGTGGCTGCACAGGTCTCTAAAACAATAAATTTATCTACAGCTGGCACACTCAGTAGTTTGCTTACAACTCAAGAGAAGTCAACAATTACTAACCTAACAATAACCGGAAACATTGATGCCCGGGATTTTAAATGTTTGTTGTTTGAAGTATCTTCACTAACTACACTGGATCTGAGTAATACTACAATTCAAGCCTATAATGGTACAGGAGGATCATCTATGGATGGTCTTTCTGTAAATACAATTAACAGAATGCCTCCTTTCTCTTTTTATGATGGAGGTGGAACTCCTAAAAGAACTTTGCAATCAATTATATTCCCAAATTCATTAGTTTCAATCGGGAATTGTGCATTCTATTGGAGTGGTTTAATTAACGTCACAATTCCAAATTCGGTTATCACTATTGATGAGATGGCCTTTAACGCATGTTTAAGTCTTACAACTTTTACAATCGGTAGCTCCGTTATTTCGGTTGGTCCAGGCGCTTTTCATCTATGCAGCAATTTGAAAATAATAAAAAGCTTAAATCCGATCCCTCCGGTTCTTGGGAGTGATTGCTTTGACGGTGTTTCTCTCACGGCAATTTATGTTCCAAAAGGTAGTCTGGAAACTTATAAATCTGCTGTCGACTGGAGTGCTTATGCAAGCATAATATTTGAAGACATTACAAGTAGCGTTGATGAACCTAAAAATGAAAACAATAAGATCAGTATTTACCCAAATCCAATCAAAAATGAATTTAAAATTTATTTTGAAGGAGGATCAACTTTTGAGATATTGAATTTAAGGGGGCAGGTTATCTGTAGTGGAAACTTAAATAAAAGTCCAATCGTACAAGCCTCAGATTTTCCTGCCGGTGCTTACTTAATTAAATGTAAGACAGATAAATCGTTTGAATATAGGAAAATTATAAAAGAATAAACCGATAGAAATTCTCAATTACTCGTAGCGCGATTGTCAAATAACCAAATACATTTATTTCTTTCATAATGCTCGCTGCAAACGTAAAATATAAAATATGAAAAAATCAATTTGTACACTTTTACTTGCCGCTATAACTATTCATGCATTTTCTCAACTTGAAAAAGGAAGCAGAATGCTTACTTTAAATGGAATGTGTTCAGTAACCAATACAAGTTCAGGAACTTACAGGAACTCGTTAGAAGAGCATGCCAAATCATTATTGCTGGGTGGTTCATACTCATTTGTTCAGAAAAATTTGTTGTTTGGCTTTGGACTCTACTTAGGTGCTGGGCTAAATAAACAAACATTTAAAACTGAAACTCTGAATACATATCATCAGTATGAAAACGAAAGGGTACTCAGTGCATTGATACTTCCAAACGTGTATGTCGGATACTATAAACGCGTTTTTGAAAGATTATATTTTACAACTAATCTGAGAGTCGGTGTTGGCGGTATCTTTAATAGTTCGTCAAATACAACAACTTTTTATGAGGAAGGTATTTCTATATTGAGGTCACAACTTACATATAAAACGGAAAATGCAATGGTAGCTATTGCAGGGGTACAGCCTGAATTTACTTATTTCTTCTCTAAAAAGATAGGGATATCAGTATTTACCGGTGGAATAGAATACTCCATCGCCGACTGGAATTTTGCAAGCTCCAACTTCATGATAAACTTTAATCCAAACAACTGGCAGGTGGGTTTGAAAATTTTGATATAAATACATGAATCTTCTCCTCTACGTTTGTAACAAGAGGCTAAAACTGAATGTTATTTGTCAAAGAAACACTCTGAGTGTTTAATCTACGACAAAGTATGACTGTTTATGCCGGGTGTTTTACGCAACTTTCGTACAATTCGTGGCGAAACAGGATTACTATCTGCCCAGATTCCACGTTTAGCAATACGGGCCTGCATTTCCAGTTTGTAAATGTTATTGTCCGAACTGTACTTTTTAAAATGCCACGCGTAGCCCGAGCGAACCATCTCATGGCTCAGTTCCAAACCGCCGGTGAGATAGGTAAATCCGATTTGCTTGTTGAATTTACAGATGCCGTTGGGCACAAATAACACCTTTCTGCCAAAGCATAAGTCATGCAGGTATTTTTTCGATTCCTTGTAGAAGCGCATGCCCTTTTCGGGAGCATCAATGCCTTCCATTTTCACACGGATAGTGCGGTTGGGAGTTTGCAGATCGTAGGTATCTCCATCCACAATCTTGACTACTTCGCCCTCAACCATACCTGCACCCTGATTTTTCACGTCCTTTTGCCCGCAACTGGTCAGTGCAACGAGTAACACAGCCATTGAAACTAAAAAAACTTTGTAATTCATTTTCATTAGTACTGATATTTTATTTCTTATTGATCTTTCCGGTTATTTTCCCTATCTCCCGCCCTGCAATATCAGCAGCTACGGCCACACATCGGGTGCATGGACGAAGGTCGTAATACTTTTGGGATCTCTCTGCTGATTCGGGTGATTGAGGTTCTCGTTTCAGTGTCAGCAAGTCGGCACAAATATAGGAACCCATATCGGCTTTAAATGCTTCGGCTACCCGCTGCACCACTTTGTAGTTGGTGTCTTTAGAAGTTTTGTTTGTCGGGTCATTGTGTGGATATTCAAGTCCCAGCAACATACAGGCACCACTCAAGGCTCCGCATACTTCGCGCATACGGCCCATACCTCCGCCAAACGAAGTGGAAATTCCGGCAGCCAGTTTTTCTTCAATTCCATACACATCGGCGTAAGCCATAAAGACAGCTTGTGAGCAATTGTATCCGTTTTCGAACAAGTTTATTGCCCGGGAAACCCGTGGGGTTATTTCATCTTCATGCATAATACTTTGTTATTCTCCTATTACGGGCACAGTAGTGGTAATTATCTCCGGTTCGGTAAAAGTCTTTTTTTCGTATCGGGGAGCTATATTTTTCTCGATATACGATTTATCCTCGTAGTATTTCGTTTCCCACAGTACAGAAATTTTTATGTTGGCGTCAATTTCCTGAAACGTATTATCATTCATCAATCCAATATAAAATGTACCCTGAGTCTTATTCGTGTTTTTGCCATAAGCTGCAACCCCTTTGCCTTTGTCGAAGTCATTAAATGCTTTATTGGCCAGAAACAGATCCTTATTTTTAGCATCCGCTATAAACCAGTAAGCCACATCTTCACCCATGGTGGGCATTGCCAAAGCAGCCACCGTACCAATGGCATAGCCGGCCAATGGTCCTCCGCCTAATATGGTGGCAGCCCCCGAAGCGACGTTTCGGAAAATAGTTACATTCTTCTTCCAGGCTTCATTTGCCTCCTTCCCCACTCCTATCCAATAGGCCCACGCCACTATCTTTTTCGCCTTATCGGCCGTAATCTCATTTTGTGGCAAATTGACTTCGATGGTTTTCAAATTTTTATTGCCAATGAGGCTTTTTGAATTAATCCGCTCCGTTTTATCCAAAATAATGTCTTCGGATAACTCGGTCTTGACTATTTCCCGTTTGTTTTTCTGGGCATACAGCGTGTCATAACCCACAACAACATTTTTAGTATAGGTTTTATAAACCGTTTGTTGTTGCTGCTTCCAGGTCACCTTCGAATTAAAGTTACTGCTGGCATCACTGGCGGGTGTCCGCTGAATTTTGAATTTGCAAACCCGGCTTGTGGGAGCCAGATTCTTAAACCGAAAAACATAAATTCCCTGGTTGGGAACGACTATGGTTTTCAGGTTCAGTTTGGTGACATTGATATCCTGAAACTTAGAATTGGAAGGATATTCGAGCACCTCCACTTCGCTTATATAATTCTTGCCGGCTACTTCAAGTGTAAAAGTAATTTTATCGCCCGCGGCAAATCCGTAATAAAGCTTTTCTTCGTGTTCCGATTCTATTTTCAAAGTCTGTATGGTTACATCCACCGTTGGACGGGCAAACACCACGGCTGTGAAAATAAACAGGCCGGAGATTACTGTCAATAATCTATGCATATCTTTTATTTAATAGATTGAAATTCACCGCGGCAGCGACGGTTATCGGGGTGGTTTATTTCGATGCGCAAAGGTAGATGTTTAATACACGATATGCAAAGTTTGTAATGGGTTTTATTGTTTGTTCTTTTGTAGGCAATTAATCATTACTCCATACAACCATACCGAATTTGAAATTGAATAATGACAAAAAATGGTTGTTAATGTAAAAAATGTATTATCTTTGACCAATTTTTAATTAAAAACATATCCGATCATTATCTATATTCTGTAAAATGAAAAGAACAATCATCTCTGTAATTATTTTGTCTTTGTTTTGTACTACAATTTCTTCAAAAAGAATAACCATCAAAGGAAAAGTTATGGATGAATATGACAGACCATTAAAAGATTATTCAATAGCTATTAAAGATGCTTCAACAGGGTTTGGAAGCAATCAGTTCGAGATCGAGATCGATGAAAATGATACTCTGCGTTTTGAGATGGATGGACAGAATTTAAAAGATACAGTTTTAAATAATCCTGAGGTTTATAACATAATAAAATTGAAACTCTCTGTTGATTCAACGGCTGGTTATTTCATGCCCTATCCTCCTGATTTCATAAAAGAAGATTTCTCAACAACAAATTTCATAAAAAAGAATCTCATTTATCCTGAAGATGCAATAAGAGATAGCATTTCGGGAGTTGCACATGTTCGGTTCAGACTGAATGAAAGGGGAGAAAGAGATCATTTATCTGTCATACCTTCCGTATCCCCCTCTTTGGATCAGGAGGCAATCCGATTAGTTAACCTGATGCCCAAAATGAAACCTATAAAAAAAGGGAATATGTATAAGGTTGCTAATTGTTTTATCCCTATTCAGTTCACTGTCAATGATTATCTAAGTTCAAAAAATGACTCAACAACAAAGACAAATGAACCAGTTGAAATCTCCAATTCACAATTTTATTTAATGCGAGAGGATATTATAATGCCAGAATTTCCGGGTGGCCTTAATAAAATGCTACAATTTATTGGCAAAAATCTAACCTATCCTAAAGATGCTTTAAGAAGAGACGTTTCTGCTAAAGTTTTGGTTCGATTTATGATTGACTGTGATGGAAGTGTCAAAGACATAACAATTATTCAAAGTGCTTATCCGGTATTAGATGCAGAAGCAATCAGAGTCGTAAAACTACTACCTCGTTGGACTCCCGGAAAACAGAAAAAAGATACAGGAACATACCCGATTAAAACGCTCTTTACACTCCCGATAGCTTTTACAATGAACTAAGCATGTTCTTTTTATACAAAAAATGTAGTGCATTTATTCTATTAACTCATTAGGTTTGTAATGCCAAAAGCTTACACATCTACCCTATTTGCTGCGTTCCGGTTTAAATCTTACTTTTGTGGTTTAAAAAACAAGTCCAATTGAGCAGACTTTTTAATCACAATACAAAAATGACCAAACTCGTTATATTCGATCTCGACGGAACCCTCCTCGACACTATAGAAGATCTCGCCAACAGTGTAAACTATGCACTGGAACAATACAATTTTCCTACCCACCCGGTTGAAAATTACCGCTTTTTTATCGGGAATGGAGTAAACAAATTACTGGAACGTGCACTGCCTGAAGATAAGCGCAATACAGACTTCGTTTCAATGCTGAAAGTGTATTTTATCCGGCATTATTTCGCGCATTCCGAAGAACTCACAAAACCTTATCCCGGAATTTCGGAGTTATTGACCAGACTTTACAGCGAAGGATACCAATTGGGCGTGGCTTCCAACAAAGTGCATGAAGCTACCGTGGAACTCGTGAAAAGATTCTTCCCGGAAATCAACTTCACATTGGTACTTGGGCAGCGTGAAGGCTTTCCCGTAAAACCAAATCCGGGAATTTTGGAGGAAATCATCGGATTAGCGGGAGTAAAAAAAGACGAAGTGATGTATGTGGGCGATTCCGGAGTAGATGTAGCCACAGCACATAATGCAGGAGTGCCATTTACAGGCGTGTTGTGGGGCTTTCGTCCTCGGGCGGAACTGGAGGAAGTCGGTGCGAAACAATTTGCTGAAACAACAGAGGAATTGTATGAAATAATAAAAAGATAAAAGAGCTTACACAGACAGAGGCTGATCCGTTTTACCGGATCAGCCTCTGCTTTTTTCTGAACTCTATCTTTTATTTCTTTCCTATAGTCACACCCGGCCAATCGTCGGTGCGGAAAGGTGAAGCCGGCAATCCGGCCCCATTGTACAGGTTGCAAACAGGATTAGTTGCCCATGCATAGCGCACTGCAACCGGGAAAGCCACATCGGCCGACGAAACAATTACATCATTGCCTTCGATAGTTGCCTCAGCCCAATGGAACTGATGATCAACTCCGGCCACAGCAAAACCTTTCAGCGGTTGATTATCCTTTGTTTTCAAACCTCCCTGAGCATTGCTAAACGTGATACGGATTCTGCTTCCCTGAATTTTAAATGAACTGAAAACTGGTCCGGAAGCCACCACATCTTCACCATACGTATTTGCACGGGCCTGAAGAGCAAGCCGTAATCCCACTTCTTGTTTGTTTTTCGGGTGAATGTCATTGGCTTCGCCAATATCGATGGTAACAGCCATTCCTGTATTTCCAAGGTTCAGGGTTTGCGCCTGAGCTTCGCGAAGCTCTGCCCAATCAGATTCTCCCGGATTTGGGTTTACCTGTGTAAAGTTAGCCAGTTGCACAAAATAGAATGGGAAATTGCTGTTCCATTGTTTTCTCCAGTCGGTAATCATCAACGGGAACAAATCACGGTATTGGTACGCCCTGCCCGCGTTGGATTCACCCTGATACCAGATAGCACCGCGTATAGTATAAGGCACCAATGGGTGAATCATAGCATTGAAAAGCACTGTAGGACGGTTCGGGTTATTCACCGTAGACTTTGGCATGGCAGGCAACTCTTTCAAATCTGCACCCACCTGATATTTCCAATCGCCGGCCAGACTTATGTTTTGCTCTCCCGGAGCAGCAACATATAATTTTTTAGCTTCGCTGTAAATACCTCCTCCACCAATGTTGTCGAGGACTTTCACGGTGATTACAGCGTTTCCGGCTTTTACCAGTTTCCCAGGGATTGTATACATGCGTGTAATGCCAAATCCATTGGTAACACCGACCTGAACTCCGTTGAAGAAGGTAACATCGTTATCGTCAATCTCTCCTAAACTGAGCTTAAGGTCTTTTCCAGCCCACGATTCAGGAATGGCGATATTTTTGCGGAACCACACTATTCCATCGAAATCTTTTAGTCCGTTATCTTCCCATGGACCCGGCAAGGTCATGCTTTTCCAGCTTGAATTATCAAACTCAGGAGCACTCCATGCGGCTTTATTTGCTTTGTAACCACGGTCGATGGCTTGTGATTTTAGCACCCATTCTTCAAGGCTTGCTTTGTATTTCAACTCCTGCTCTTCATTTGATAAATTACTTGGTTCAGGAATCGCATTCATAAAATCAGGCATGGTCAGCAATGATTCTTTGCTAGTCCAGGCCTCGGCAATGGTTCCGCCCCAGGATACGTTAATCAATCCGATAGGAACGTTCAAATGTTGAAATAAATCTCGCCCAAAAAAGTAGGCTACCGACGAAAAGTTTGGAATGGAAGCAGGCGAGCATGGAGTCCAACCTGCATTGTCAAGTTTAGCATTATCCAAAGGCCTGTCGCTCGTTACTTTTGATACATGAAGCAAGCGGATATTCGGGTAATTAGCACCGGCAATTTCCTGTTCGAAATTTTTAATCTTACCCCAACCGGATAAAGGCATTTCCATATTCGATTGTCCGGAACAAATCCACACTTCGCCAATCAGGATATTGTTTAATTTCAAAACTTTTCCATCGCTAATGCTAATGGAGTAAGGCGTAAAACCACCGGCAGGGGTTTTTACCTTCACCGTCCAGCTACCATCTGCCATAGCGGTGGTTGTGTACTTTTGGTTGTCCCACGAAGTAGTAACTGTAACGGGCTTTCCGGCAGTAGCTTTTCCCCAAATGGGTGCATCGGCTTTTTGTTGAAGCACCATGTTGTCGGTAAATACAGACGGGAGAGTTACCTTGGCCCCAAGCGAGCCTGTCATACCCAAAAAAAACGACAATGCGATAATTGCTTTTGAAAGGGTTTTTGAATGTTGATGTGTCATGATTTCGTTGAAATTATAAATGTAAGGTAATAAATGCCGCATTAAGGAGATTCTTACGAATATTGAATGTCCGTTATCAAATCGGGCTTCAAAATTAAAATTAATAATTGGAAAACCATCTTTTTTTTACATTAATAGTACTAACATAACTATCGAAAATAGTACCACAGATGTAATTCATAGTTGTGAAGAGTGAAAGTGAAATGGAAAGTGTTACTCTTTAGCTGGAAAAGAAAGTACTATCACTAAAAAAAGTACCTGAAACAAATGGTCTTGTATTATTAAGAGCAAGAACCATAACACGGTTCTTGCTCTTAATAATACAAGTTTTTAAAACACAAACCGGTGCTTCCCTGCAGTAAGAAATATCTCTTTGTTGTTTCCCTGTTTATCTGGTAAAAAGAGTGTTGCGTTTGAATTGGCAGGAATCTCAACGTTATATACAATTTGGTTATTCTTTCGCCGCCAACTTGTTAATATCCAACCATAAGGTGACAGATGCCTCATCTGAAATGAGCTGAGTTCCGGAAAAAAATATGGTTTTAAAATAAAGTTTTTGAAGCCCGGATAATTTTCATCCGGAAATAGGCCACCGAGGCATTTATACATCCACGCACTTATTTCACCAAACATGATATGATTCCTGGATGCATCACGGGTAACGTCAATCCTCCAATTTTCAAATAAAGTAGTAGCCCCGTTCTTAATCCAATATCCCCATGAAGGATAGGTTTCTTGCACAGCAACTTTATAGGCAGCTCTTGAGTATCCGTTTTCACTCAAGGCATTAAGAAGAACTTTTGCACCAAGAAGTCCTACATCCAGATGAAAACCATTATCAACCAACTTCTTATAAAGGTTTTCCGCCACTTTTGCTCTCAAATTTTCAGGAACAACTCCCCAAAACAAAGGTGCGGCAAGTTCAGTTTGTGTCCCGGAGCAATAAATGCCGGTTTCTACATTCAAAAATCTGCTATTTATGGCATTCCTGATTTTGGAAGATAAGCTCAGATAATGTTCGGCATCTTCTTTCTTATCAAAATGCTGAGCGGCCTTTGCTAATATTAATGTGGCATTGTAATAATAAAGCGAAGTTGTCAGCTCCTTGTTGCTTTCTGATTTTACAGGAATCCAATCGCCAAGCCCCCAGTCTGTTATCCCATCAGGGCATAAGGAATCGATATGATTCACATAACGCTTGATTGGGTCGTACATCATAGAAAGCAAATGGTCATCGCCATAAAAACGATAGATTTCCCAGGGAATAATTGCAACAGCGCTTGTCCAGTCAACACCGTTAGCCCAATCGTAGCCCCAAACAGAAGTGGGTATGATACACGGCAGTACCCCGTTGGCTCTTTGTTCATCCCGAAAATCATTCATCCATTTCTCATAAATGGTCAGTGCATCAAAATTATATAATCCTGTTTCAACGGCTATGTGGGCATCTCCTGTCCAACCGTTTTTTTCCCGCTGCGGACAATCCGTGGGATATCCGAAAAGGTTTGATAAATAGGAATTGTTGGTTGCTTCCCAAATTTTATTCAGTGTGGTATTGGATGAATGGATATATCCTGCTTCTGGCACGTCGCTGTGCATCTCCAAAGCGGTGATATCTTTTCCAGCAAGTTTAATTGGTTCATTGGATTTTACTTCGGCGTATTGAAATCCTTTGTAATTAAATTTGGGAGAGAAACGGTCTGAGCGTCCACTCAGTACAAATATATCTTTTTGGAAAGGATCAGACTCATTGGTTGGCCGATAATGATAATCGATATTTGACATATCCGGATTACCATTTTTATCCAATAGCTCTGTCTGAGTAATTTGCAAAATACTGTTCTTTTTTCCTTTTACGTGTAAATCAACAACACCTGCCAGATTTTTGGGGAAAGTAAAAAGATAACAGCTGTCAGATTTTTTCTCAATGACAATAGGTTTCAATCTGTTTTTAACCCGAATTGGATACATTAGCTGTGATACGATATTCTTTGAGGGAGCATCCACAGGCAATGCATAACTCCATGAGACATCATTGAAACCAGAAGCATCCCAACCCAATAACTCTTTGTTAGCATCGTAATGTTCAGCCGTATAGATATTATTTTGTATAACGGGACTATCTGCCGTTTTCCAGTTCTCGTCTGTAAAGATTGTGGCAACAGAACCATCTTCATAGACAACCCGAATATTCAGGATAAAACGAGGTCGATTGCGCCAAACAGCTTTGTCAAACGACCAGACAGCTGTCGACTGATGATTATACCAACCATTGCCAAGAATGATCCCTATCACATTCTCACCAGATTTAATGCAATTAGTTACGTCAAAGGTTGAATATAGGTTTCTTTTGTCGTAGCGTGTATACATGGGGTTAAGCATCTCATTTGTTACCTTTTTCCCATTCATGGAAAGTTCAAATAAACCTGCTGCCGCAATGTATGCACGTGCTGATTTTACACTTTTATATGCAGTAAAGGCTTTCCTAAAACAGGGAGCCGGGCGATAATCCTGCCCTTTACCATCTGATATCCATCTACCCCGCCAATTGTTTGAAGTTATCAAGCCTGCTTCAAAAAAAGAGATTGCAGAACGAATCTCTCTGCCTTTCTGATCCCAAACCATTACTTTCCAAAAGTATTTTGTAAATGGCGCTAATACACCCGGGTATTTTACAAGTTGCTTGTCGGACTTAATCTTTCCCGAATCCCAAATATATCCGTTGTTATTAAGCAACGAAATTGAATCAGTACCCAACAATATCCGGTAAGCCGATTGCAATATGCCCGTTTGGTCGTTATTTATCTGCCAGCTTAACCGAGGATTT
The DNA here is from genome assembly GCA_964433885.1 of uncultured Paludibacter sp. Lineage (GTDB taxonomy): Bacteria > Bacteroidota > Bacteroidia > Bacteroidales > Paludibacteraceae > Paludibacter. The sequence goes on from CAYSTC010000002.1 coordinate 22,408, forward strand.
GGAACATCCACCCCAAGCGGAGTAGGCAAATGTTCGCACTGAAGCCTTGACACAGGGTATTCTTTTGAACGAAATGAGGAAAATAAAAATACCTGGGCTATTAGCACTAAATACAAAAAGAACTCTTTCATAGGGGACTGTTCAATTGCCTTTTTTTATTAAGTTCATCTGTTATTGTTTCAATTTTTTTCTCATTAAGCGGATAAAAGCCAATAAAAATAACCGATAAAATTGTTCCAACAGCTGGTAAGAAACTCATCATTATCCGGATTCCGGTTTGAGCAGTCTCTGTTTGCACGGCATTGGCATGAAACCCGAAATATCCTAACAACCATCCTGTTAAAGCCCCTCCAATTGTCCAACCAAATTTTTGGGACATCGATGAAGACGAGAAAATAAGCCCCGTAGCGCGACGGCCTGTTTTTAGCTCGGAATAGTCTGCTATATCGGCGTACATCGACCACAAAAGAGGGAAAATGATACCCGCGCACATACTAATCAGAAACTGCAAGACCATTATTCCCGATATATTTGATTTTTCCAGGAAGAAAAATGCTATACTCAGAACAGTGGCTAACAACATGGCCGAAAGGTAGGTCATTTTTTTTCCGATTCTTCTTGAAATTGGGGTTACAAATAAAATCCCTACGATATTTGCTGCCTGTCCTAAAACAAAGTAGATAGTTGTAAGAGAGATAGATGCGTCAATAAACGAAAATTTAAAGGCTTCCGTATTCTGAACATAATACTTAAAATAATAGATGGCCGATCCATCCCGTATCGAATTGAATATCAGCGCCATAATGCCTGCCGCAAGCAAAATCCACCAGGGTTTGTTTTTTCCCAAATCCTTGAGGTCATCCCTGAATTTATTCTGCACATCTTTCACCGGTTTAATCCGTTCTTTTGTCCATGAAAACGTCCCATAAAACATTAATAAACTGACAATTGCAAACACAACAGCCCCCATTTGCCAACCAAAAAGAAGATTAACCGGTTTTGCCGGATTCATTTTACTGAACAAATCAACCACAGGTTCTATAAACAAAAGCACCAGAAAACTGCCTCCGAAAGCAAAGGACATGCGGTATGAAGATAGCTCGGTACGGGTAGTCGGATTACTCGACATCACACCCAGCAAGGAGGCGTATGGAACATTGATGAATGAATAAACCATCATCATCAATGTATATGAAACATATGCATATATCAGTTTCCCGGTAAGGTCAAATCCCAGCGAGGAAAATGTAAGCACCCCGCAAACCCCGAAAGGAATTGACATCCAAAGGATATATGGACGGAATTTCCCCCATTTACTGTTGGTCCGGTCGCAAATGACTCCCACGACCGGATCTAAAAAAGTATCCCAAATACGGGTAACCAAAAACATGGTTCCAATGGCTGCAGCCGGAAGCCCAATCACATCTGTATAAAAGAATAGCAAATACATTGTGAATAGTTTCCAGAATATGGAAGATGCAGCATCCCCAAGACCATAACCAATCTTTTCTCTGAGTTTTACAGTTTCCATTTTCAGCATTTATTATTCAATTCGAATTTTGGTTCAAACTCAGCATCAAGCAACTCTTTGTTTTTATTAATCAGATCTACAATTTTTTCAACAGAAGCCGCTGATTTTAGACCATCTTCGGGTGTATTCAAACAATAATCCACCAGTTTATCTATGGAAGAAACAGCCACATGCATACGAGTATCAGATGATGCGTAATAAATAAACAGTTTACCATCCTCATCAGCAATCCAACCGTTTGAGAATAAAACATTAGAAACATCGCCAATCCGTTCCTCACCCTCGGGAGCCATAAAATAACCTGCCGGTGAAGCAATTACTTTAGTTGGGTCTTCAAGCGAAGTCATATACAAATATAATACATATCTCAATCCGGCAGCGCAACCTCGTACACCATGTGCCAGATGCAACCAACCCTTGTTAGTTTTGATCGGGTGAGGACCTTCACCGTTTTTCAACTCTTTGATAGTGTGATAAATACGTTGTTCTATTATCTTTTCATCGGTTATTACCGCATTGCACATGTCATCCACTAATGCCCAACCAATACCGCCACCATTGCCTGCATCAATAAATCCATCCTGCGGACGAGTATAAAGGGCATATTTCCCGTTTACAAATTCAGGATGCAAAACCACATTGCGTTGTTGGCTGCGGGTTTTCAGGTCGGGCAAACGCTCCCACGTCCTTAAATCTTTTGTACGGGCAATTCCGGCAGAAGCTACTGCTGAGGATAAATCTCCCGCTTTTGCATTCGGATCTTTGCGCTCAGAACAAAAGACACCATAAATCCAACCGTCTTCATGTGCAGTAAGACGCATATCATAAACATTTGTATCCGGGTCTTCCAACTCCGGCATCGAAATAGGATAATCCCAAAAACGGAAGTTATCGATCCCGTTTGGACTCTCTGCCACTGCAAAGAATGACTTACGATCAGCTCCTTCTACCCGCACAACCAGCACATATTTTCCCTTCCATTTAATGGCTCCTGAATTCATGGCGGCATTCATAGAGATTCTCTCCATCAGGTATTGGTTTGTATCCTGATTCAAATCATATCGCCAGGTTACAGGTATATGCTCAGCTGTTAATACCGGGTATTTATAGCGGTTATAAACTCCGTTAGAATGATGAATCAACTCATTTTTCCGTGTCAAAATATTTTCTTGCTCTACAAGAAGCTTCACTACTTTATCATTCATATTTTCTTGTTTTGTTTTAAATTCTTTTTATTCTATAGATCTATAATTTTTTATCAATATATTTTTTTCATTATCAACAGCCAGTCATTTCCTCTTCCACCTGACGGTGGCTTTACTCTGAATGTTCCTGCGGCTTTTATATTTTTTATCTTCTTTGTCTTGCCGGTCCGTGGGTTAAACCAATCCAGCCTGAGCAACCGTGAATTTGGAATTTTTTCAAGTGACACCTCTGTGTCGTTGCCTGTAGGCAGATACACAAACGCATAGTCTTTTCCACGGGAAGCCACAGCAGTTTCTCTATCGATATCCTGAGAAGATATTATTATGCTTTGATCGGGAATGCGACTTAAAAAGTCAACCGATTCAAGCAATTTCCTGGCATATATAAGATCAAACGCTCCGGGCAAATCCAATGATTCCTGCCAGGTTTTTCGTGCCGAGCAAATTGGCTTTTTATCCTTTGTATAAAATTGCCATATATTATTACAGCCATACGTATATCCAAATCCTCCGCTGAACAAACTCCAGTATAGCGAGTTCCTAACGTCTGCATCATCAAACCAGCCTTTTTCTGGTTTAAAGTCAATCGGAATATCTTCATATCTGGGCTCAGCATCCATACACGGTTTTGCTGGATTCAGGTTATAATCCCTGACTAACAAACGGCGGTAAATTTCAAAACCTGTTTGCGAATGACTGGTTTGGCAAACATTAAAATCGCACCATTCCGAGTTCTGAAACCAACTGCTCGAAGATTCTTCTCCTTTGGGATGAAAAGTCATCAAATGATTCCGATCTTCAGATTTTATTCCTTTGGCCAAGGCATCCCAAATAGCAAAATTGGATCCACCCCCTGAACGGTCGCCACCATTCATCCAAATGATATTCGGAAAATCCTTGTACCTTTTCCCTAAAAACCGTCCGTAGCGGAATGCATTCTCCTCCGTGAAAATAACCGGCCCTGCACCCCATTGCTTGTCCACTTTATCGCCCCAAGTTGGTACAAGTGCCATAAACACACCCTTGTTTTGAGCTTTTCTTAAAACCTTATCTATCCAATTGAAATAGTTCTCATTTGGCAAATCCGGGTTGTTGTCTATCAAAGCCCTGTCTCCATTCCGGTTGGGAGCTCCCAAACTATCAAGTTCGCAAAGAATTACAGCCTGAATAACGGTAAATCCTTTTGCACGCCTGTTTTCAAAATAAACATCAATTTCAGTTTCATCTAACCGCTGAAAAAGTTCCCATGCAGTATCAGCCAGATAGAAGAAAGGTTTCCCGTTTTCATGAATAATAAACCGTTGATTGAGTGAAACAATGAGTTTTCCGAAGCTGAAATTCACAGGTTTTCCTTTCCACTGCTTATTCCTGGCAGGAGATTCAAAAAGGCTCAGGATTAATGCAAATGCTATTAAAAAAAACTGTTTTACCGGAGTCATTTTCGCAATTTCGTTTTTTTATACTTTTCCAATACTTCCATTTGCGGTCGATCTTTCCGGTTTATCGGTTCAACCGACATGAAATAATCCCCCCATCTTGGTCCGGCGGCCCAATAAGTTCCATTAATTCCCTCTGATTGAATATAATTAAGGAACAAATCAAGGGTTTTATTCCATTGCGGATCGTTATCAGGAATTCCATATTCTCCTACAAATCCTCTTAATTTATTTTCCTTAATCCAGGTCACAAATGGCTTTACTCTCTCAATTCCTTTTTCAGCATAACATGAGTCTCCTTTAAAGCTACGCTTGTAGGTTCCGGACCCATCGTCATCAAAATAACAGTGAGCTTCAAAACGAAGATTCTTATTCGGGTCGGAAAGAAATTTGAGTGTATCGCTGTATAACAGCCAATCTCTGGCCGAACTCCAGTGGGCACCACCAAGCATAATGCAATTTTTAGTATCGACTGTACGAATTGAATCAATGCATGCCTGTGCCATTTCGAACCAACTTGTTCCTGAATCCAAGTCATGAGGCTCATTCATTAACCCGTAGGCATAGATATTTTTAAAAGATCTGAATTCGATGGCTATTTTTTTCCAGAAATCGGCTAAATGCTCGGGCTTCAGTCCACTAGTTCCGATTATAGTATGTTCTCCATTCATGTACCTGCGACAGTAATTATGTAAATCCAGTATTATCATCATATTACGATCTTCGGCTGCTTTCACAAATTCCTTCATCTTAATCAGATCGAACGGTGTCAAATCACCATAAAGCTCATGTTGTAAACGTTCCCACTTAAACGGGAATCGTATCAGTTTCAGCTCCTTCCGGTTCCAGTAATCCAGATCGTTTGCAGCAGGATATGCATAATCCTTATTGTATTCGCCGGGAAACACCGAGCCAAAATCGGCACAAGCAATATTTACCCCATAGACTTCGCTTGGGCTCTCTTTCGGTTTTTCGGCATAAAGCGAAAAGAAACACACCAAGGCTAACACACCTGAAAAAATACACTTCATTTTCTTTATTTCTTATTTAATTGGATATTGCTTCTTTTATGTTCCAACCTTTCACTAAAACCGAATGGGTTGACCCTACATCTATAATTTTGGTTTCTCCGGGTTGGAGCCAAATGTAGTTTTCGGAACAATTTAGTTTATCTTCATTTCCAGGGCTTTGTACATTCACACCTATTGCCGGAAACTGCCCAATATTTGTTATTGATATCTTATTTCCCTGTTTATCAGAAGTAAGAGTTGTTTGTGGGCATTTAAACAGGCTTCCTTTCCGAACTTCAAAATTCATAAAGTAGAATGTCCTGAATAATAACTCAGAACCTGATTTCACTTCAGACACAAACCACAGCACCGAAGAGCGGGTTTGCTCCGGAGTAAGATCTATGGATCCTACATTCAACACTTTATTAACTCCCGATTTTCCTTCAAACTGTTTCTCTGCAACTTTCTTTAGTTGATCATTATAGCAAGCAATATTCACCTGCCATTCTTTATTTATCAACTTATCTGTGTCATCCAGCAAAAAAACCGGCAAAGACACCTGCTGACTCGACATATTAGTTTGTCCGAATAAGATTACCGATGCTAAAGGAGCAAAGGAATTCTGAACAAAATAATGCAAAGGTTTCACTGCACCGTACCAATCCACACACGACCACGAAACTGCAGGATAATTATCATTCATTTTGTAGTACAGTGCTCCTGTACACTCCGGCCAGCGGGTCCGTGCCCTTTCGAGTGTATGGCGCACCCCTACAATCTGAGCGATTTGGGATCCTATTATGAGATTATCAAGACTTTCCAATGGCATTAAATAACCTCCATATTGTTCCAATCTGCGCATTTCACCAACTGTCCCGAAAATAGGCATGTGGTGTAAAAGGCTTTCTCCTTTTTTAGGAGGCCAGTTGTTCTTCTCATTTTCTGGCAGGTAACGCATCACGGATTCTTTCTGAGGAAACGAAGCAATACCAAATTCACCCCAAAACGAAGCAGTCATATTCAGGTTATGATTCAGATGGGCTTCGTCCCACCAACAGGTGTAATCGTGTTTACTCCCACCCCAGGCTTCGCCTCTGTGAAAAGGGCGTGTTCCATCCAGTTCGATGCTGAGCCGCCCCATCATATCTATAGCCGGACCGGTAGGCTTGTCTGATTCATTTCCGGCTCCCCACATCACTAAAGCCGGGTGGTTTCGAAGTCGGAGAGTATTTCGCTCAACAGTTTCCTTCAGGATATCAAAAGGTTGCGTGTTATGGCTGTTCCAGGCAGTAGGCCATTCCTGAATAACCATGATACCATACCGGTCGCACAACTGATAAAAATCATCGGTTTCGGGCATTCCCCCTCCCCAGGCACGCAACATCTGGATATGCTGTTGTTTGGCAAGCGAAAGGAAACGGTCATACCTCTCTTTCGAAAAGTCCATTAACGGATCCATTGTACACCAGCCCGCTCCCTTTACAAACATGGGTTTCCCATTTACCACAAATGTCCAGTTGTAGGTATCTTGTTTCGGACCCTGAGGCAAAGGCTGCATTTCAATAGTTCGAATCCCAAAAGTTGTTTCACAAACATCAGCTTTTAAACCTCCGGCAGGGATAAATCCCACACGCAACTTATACAGATTTTGCTCACCCATATCATTTGGCCACCAGAGTTTTGGATTAGCTACACTGAAATCGAACTGAACGGATTCTGCTTTCTTGGCTGAATTCAGATTATATTCAAACGATTGTGTTTTCCCCTCAAAGTTATCCGGGGAGACACCGACCACCAATTTACCTTTAAGTGAAGCTCCAATACTTCTCAACTTCAGGCTTAATTGCATATCGCCTTTGACGTTCTTTGTCCGGATAAACGGATTCTCAATTTCAACAGGAGCCTGATTAATAATTCTCACACTTCTCCAAATTCCAAGGGATGGAATTTTAGAATAGTGCCAACCATACACACAATTGAATACAACCGTATTTTGCCAGCTTTTATTAGCACCGCCAAAAAAGGTTCCCTGAGGTTCGAAAATCTGTGGAATTGGGTCTAACTTTACGATCAATGTATTCTTCTGTTTCAGAATCTTCGAAATATCAAATGTGGGTCCACCAAACATCCCCTCATGGGAGCCCAATTTGACTCCGTTCAGCCACACGGTACATTTATTAGCTATACCTCCAAAATCGAGCAACGGAGCTTTTATTTTTTCACTAACAACAAAATCTTTTTTATACCACCATGTTTTGTAGCTTTGTTTCTCTGCAATGCTGTCATTCATCCCGAAATACGGATTAGGGATAATTCCTGCTTTCCACAACGCAGTATGCACACTCCCGGGGACAATAGCTGCTATTGCCTGATTCCAAGAATCGTTCAACCGCATTTTTTCAGCCCCGCCTTCGGCCAATTGCCACTCACCATCCAACAAGAGATCAACTCCCGCCTCAAAAAATTCAACCGGGTCCCCATCAGATAGATACATACCAATTCCTTTCTCAACAAAAGGTGTTGATTCTACTTTGAAACTTTCACGATCTACCTGATCCATTGATTTTTGTCCAAAAACCGGGAAAATCAATGATGCATAAAAAATTGCAAAAACTTTATATTTGAACATTTTCTGAAGGGGAGTATACATTTAGCTACAACACGAAACTAATTTTCTAAATACTAATTAATTATAATCTTTTGAGTTTCATTTATCCCAGCACCTACTATGTTTAGTAAATAAATTCCCGGTTTATTGCCAACTTTCAATTGAGAGTCATCAACTAAGTTTTTATTTTCAAACGTGAGCCTGCCTGCAAGGTCAAGCAATTTAACATTGTAATTACCTGCCAGGCGGATGTTGATTATTTGGCCACTAGTTGTAACAATCGATTTAAATACTTGTGTGTTACTGATGGTTGCCAATACTGATTTGCTTACTTCAATATAATCGAGCTTACACCATCCCCATGCACCCGGATCGGTTTTATCCATTAAAATTGTATGTGAACCGGCAGTTAAATCGAAATTTGTTTTAAGCACTTTCTTTGAAAATACATCAGTTCCACCATCAAATAGTACACTTATCCTACCTGCCGGAAAATTATTTGCAGCATTTCCATCAATGTAAAAAAGATTCTCACGGCTAGGGTTTGAGTCTCCCAGCACATATACACTCACATCGTACTTTCCAGCATCTGCAATCAACACATCAAAGCGAATGCTACTTTCTTTGGTCGACATGCATTTGCCAGCAGAAGCCGCTCCGTTATCTTCAACAGTTGCAGGATTGGATTCTCCGCCAACAATTACAGCATTTTCTGCCTCATAAATCATAGTAGAGGCCGTACCAACTTCCAGATAGTCAATATTAATCCAACCCCAGCTTTTTACCATTTTCACGGTATGAGCTCCGGCAGTCAGTTTTATTGACTTGAAAACCTCACGTTTAGTAAACGAAGTTGCTTCCGGGAAAAATACAGTCACTGCATCCTGGTTATCAACGCCAAAGCCATTTTCGCGCGAATCGCCACCCGGGCTCTTGCTATAGATATCAATTGTATAATATCCATCAGCCGGAACGTTAATGGCAAAAGAAATTTCCCCATCTTTTGTCGATACAGATTGTCCACCCGATGCATCGCCATTATTTTCAATCACAGGCGCATTATCCCCGGTTCCGGTAATCGTTGCCAACTCGGCTTCATACTTTTGAGAAAATGAAATTGTTGTCAAAAGACAAAATGATAAAAACAAAAAAAGTCTGGAATTTTTCATAAGATTTTCTTTTAGAAGTTAACAATTTTACATTCTGTTGATTATCACATTATTTATTTGGTATATGTCGTTGATTTATATTTCAATAGGATATCCATCTGTGGCCTGTCGGTAGTATAATTATTCGTAGGTTGTACCGACAAGGGGTAATTGCCCCATCGGGGACCAGCCGACCAGCAAGTGCCGTTTACCCCATTATCCTGTAAATACTTCAGAGCCGCATCCAGGATATCCAACCAACGGCCATCAGAATCAGGCACGCCGTATTCTCCTACAAAACCCCGCTTGTTATTTTCCTTGAGCCAGTCGACAAACGGTTTCAGCCGTTGCACCCCGGTATTTATATTTGCACCATCAGCGTCATAGGCTTTGGCATATTCTCCCGAAGCATCCGAATCAAAATAAACATGCGACTGAAAAATCAATTTGTCATTCGGGTCTGTCAGGTTTTTCAAATCATTACTCACTTCTTTCCACCGTTTTGCCGAGCTGAATTCATTTCCACTGATAATAATGGGAGTCATGGTGTCTACCTGGCGTATGGAATTAATTACCTCCTGAGCAATCTTGTCCCACGGAGTACTTGCAAGCATCTGGTAAGGCTCATTCATTACATCATAACCCCAAAGGCATTTATAGGCCTTAAATTCGGTTGCGAGTTTTTGCCACACATCACAGAAGTTTTTGGTGGTACAGCGAGAATTTCCAATGATTACATACTGATTTTCGGATGAATTCTGCCCGTTGCTATACACACAGTAACGGCCAAAATTGTGCATGTCGAGCAATACCTTCATATTCAACTCTTCGGCGGCCTGCATAAATGTATGTAACTTGGAGATTTCTGTTGCCACCAACGGGCCATTCATTTCGTACTGTATCCGTTCCCAGCGGAACGGGAAACGAATCATTCGCAATCCTTTGGATTTAAAGTATTGCAGATCCTGTTTAGAGGGATAGCCATAATGAGTCCCATCAACACCCGGATAAACGCCTCCAAATTCTCCTCCGGACATATTCACTCCAAAGTACTCGGTATACGTTGTCGTTTTCGGTTCTTCGGTTGGTTCGTTGCCACCACATGCCGAAAATAACAGCGGTGCAACGAAAAGAACCAGATATTTTTTTATTAGATTTATCATGTAGTTTTATTTATGCGAAAAACGGAAATTACATAAACTCACATCAAAACTTTGTGCCGATTCCGGCGAGAATATCATTTTGAAGGCTGTATTTGTAGCCGGATCAACAGTTGCAGGTAGCAAGCCTTCCTTGTCGGCGCTTATGCTTATTGTTTGCCAACGTCCAAACGTATTCAAAGGCAAACCATTGGTCGCAGGATACCAAATATAATCGCCATACAAAATGCGGGCAGAAGTTGAAATCGGATATTTTGAGCTAGTCAATATCTCGAAACGGAAATCATAGGCAGATTTGTTGGCTGCAACTTCTGCCGGAACCTTAATATACCCAGCCCAGAGCACCATCCAACCCCATGCTCCTACATTTCCATTAAAACGTAGATACTTCGTTCCAGGCACTAAAGGCTCAGGGTAAGCTGCACCCTCGGTACCACTACATAAGAAGTTTTTAGTAACATCAGGAAATTTGCTTGAGTGAGTAAATGCACCGGACCCGGGCCAGTTATTGAAATCGAAAACCTGACCAAGCCCTGGACTCATGTACGGAATTTGGGTTGGTGTTGCCATCTGACTTCCCTGTATGGTAATCACGGAGTTTGGTGTTGCATTTACCGGAATCTGAATGGTAATATCTGTCCTGGAAGCATTTAAGATAGTCACAAACTCATTGCCCAGCTTCAAAACAGCATCTTCAACTGTAATTCCGTATAAATCAAAGTTATCGCCACTAATTACTGTTGTATCTCCGGGTGCTGCAAACTCGTTTTGCAACCCGTTAATTGCCAGCTTTGGAATAGTCACCGTGAAAGGCATTTCAACAGATCCGTTAGGAGTTGTGATATACAGTTTATCAGTTACAGTTCCCGGAAGTTTACGTGGGACGGGAGCTAAAATAGCATCGTAAGTGGCATAGAAATCTTTCTGAAACACTTCTATATCATTAAATTTCAGGGAAGTGACGTTGCCTAAGTTAGTACCCTCAATACGTACCATATCTTCGAAATTAGCACCAACAATGTCAACATCCTTTTCCTTAGCCAATGCAATCCGTTCGACAGTGGGTGCCCCATTAGAAGGAGGATTTTCCCTGGCTCTCAGCTTATCCACTTCTACAATATCTGCGCAAGCCGACAATGTAAGTATTGCAATGGCAGTAAATATGATTAATTCTATTTTTTTCATTGTATTATTATTAAATAATTAATGTGATTAATTCCAGCCAGGGTTATTTCCGCTAATACCCTTATTGGTAAGAACCTCCAGAGTAGGAATAGGGAATAACAAATGTTTATTCGAACGTTGTTTTACATTGCCAACTTCATCGGTTCCTTCCAGCGCATTCATCGCCTGTAGATAAATTCCCCAACGGATCAAATCCCAGCGGCGGTCTCCTTCCATAGCTAATTCCATAGCCCGTTCTTCGATAATTGCTGAGCGTAAGGCTGCTTTTGTTGTAAACATAGCAGCTGTACGTAAACTTGCATTACTACGGGTACGGACTGCATTCAAAGCATCTAAAGCTTCGGTGCTCATGGGGGTAAGTTCGTTTGCTGCTTCGGCAAAAATCAACACAACATCGGCAAAACGCAGAAATGGATAGTTGGCATCAGTACGAACCAGCGTATTATCAGTCACCTGCTGGCTATATTTAGTAGTGAAGGCGAAAAATTGCTCTGATCCGGCTTCATCGCAACGCCAGCCACTTGTTACCTCCGCATTGTCAAAGGGAGCAGTCCGATTTTGAACCTTGGTTTGCCAAATCCCAAAATTAGGATAATATGATCCGCCACCCCAACTTGTATCCGACCCTTCGCGAATCCAACAGTGTTTTACGCCTTTAAAAATTCGATAGTCATTTTCTTCAAAAAGCAAATACCAATGTTTGCGACAACCTACAGTCAGGCTGTTGTCCACATGTCCTGCTGCATTGTACTTACCAGAAAAGTGATAGCTGAATAGTGTTCCATAAAGTTCATCGCCCGAAAGGGTTTGCAGACTGAACAGGTGTTCGCTGCATGTTTTTCCGGCAGCAGTCCAAATCAAATCATAATTTTCTAGCTTATGAGACCCATATTTACCTGTGTTTATAAGATCTTTGGCCACATCATAAGCAAGCTTATAATACTCTTGCGAAGAGAAAGACTCGTATCCAGCTACCTGATCTTTGGCAAAAGTTTTTGCAACTGGTTCGGTATAGACTTTTGTCATTGTTCCATTTACATTCTGCATCTGGAAAGGTTTTCCGGTTCTTACCGTTATCTGTTCTCCCTGAGGAAGTGCAGCTGAAGCCACAGTTGCATAGACTTTGGCTAACAGCCCTGCTGCCGAACCGGCACAAACATGACCTGGTGCAAAATTGCTATCCGTATTCTTATACATCATATCTTTTGCATCTTTAAGCAATGGTATGATTGTTTCTGTATAAACCTGAGCAATAGGAATCCGCGGATTACTGGTGTATTGACCGGATTCGTTCACACTCACCGAGTAAACAGGGATATCGCCATACGCACGTACTAACAGAAAATACGACCAGGCTTTAATGAAATACAATTCGCCCAGACAATTGTTGCGGTGAGCATCAGACAGATTTTTTTGGTCTTTGATGTTTTGAATGGAGATATTGGCCCTGTTGATAATTGAATACATTCCGTTCCATAGGGCATCGCTGTGCTTGTTGTCTCCCTGGAAATTTCCATTTCCAAACTGGTCAAATTGCCAGGTTGCCCCGGAAATATAATCAGCATCATATTCCAGCGGGCGTGGAAATTGGCCATAGCGGAAAATTGACGAATGCAGGGTTTCATACACACCGGTTACCCACATGGTTGCTCCTTCATCCGAGTCGGGAACATCTGATGTTTCTATGAAATCGTATGGAACTTCTTCAAGTGCATCGCACGATACAAATGTGGCGGCTATTAAAGCCAAACCCAGGACTATTGTATAAATTGATAATTTTCTCTTTTTCATTGCGTAATAAATTATAAGGTTAATTTCACTCCCATTGTGAATGTTCTACTTGACGGGTAAGAATACATGTCAACACCACGGCGGGATGCATCAGTACCAAAAGCGTTTACGTCAGGATCGTACCAACAGTATTTTGTGATTGTAAACACATTATTTACTGATGCAAATAATGAAAAGTCGGATACGTATTTGATCAAATTTCTAAAATTGTAAGCGACGTTTATTGTTTTAAGTTTGAGGTACGACCCATCTTCAACAAATCTGTCGGAAAGTTTCCACTCACGGGTTTGAGCCATAGTTACACGAGGATATTCGGCATTTGCAGTATTATCTGGAGTCCAGCGATGATCATAAGCATAACGTGTGATATTGCCTACACTTGACATTGCGATATTGGTTAAGTTACCATTAAAAATATCATTCCCGTATGTTCCCTGAAACATCATGCTCATTGTAAGATTTTTCCACCTAAAATTTTCGGAAAAACCATAAACAAAGTCTGGATTTGTATTCCCGATAATACGGCGGTCATCAGTTGTAAGTTTACCATCTTCATTTACATCCAAGTATTTAATCTCTCCAATCATACGTTGTGCTTCCACATTAGACACGGTTGCATAGCGCGGATCAGCCCGCACTTCGGCCAGGTTATCATAAAAACCATCTTCTACGTATCCCAAAATTGCCCCGATCGGAAGCCCATTACGTTGAATGAAAACTTCTTTGGCACTGTACCACAACTGATTTGCATATTGATCTGCATTCAACCCTCCAATAACATTACGGTTAAATGATATATTGCCATCAAAATCAAGACCCCAGTTTTTCTTGGTAATTGCAAAGTATTTTGCCGAAAGCTCGATACCATGGTTGGTTACATTTCCAAAATTAGTCCACATGGTACTGTAACCTGTACTTGCCGGAATAGATACATTTTGCAACAAATCATTGGTTTTCTTGTAATAATAATTAGCTGAAAAAGAAATTTTGTTTTGAACAAAACCAAAATCAACTCCGGCATTAAACTGATCCGTCACTTCCCATTTTAACTTGGTGTTTATGGGGCCGTTTCCGGTGTTACCTGCAAATCCGCTGGACAAAGTGCCGGCAAACGGATAATTGTATGGCGATACGGTGGTGATTGTCTGATAAGGATTTATGCCCTGGTTCCCGGTTTGCCCGTAGCTCACCCGAAGCTTAAGATTACTGAAAACATTTATCTTCTTTATAAATTCTTCATCCGACATCACCCAGGCAAGGGCTGCCGACGGAAAGTTTGAGTATTTGTTCCCCGGAGCAAAGCGACTCGAACCATCACGTCGAAATGAGGCAGTAAAAATATAGCGGTCCTTCAGGCGATAATTTGCCCTGGCAAGCATCGACATCATTGAAGTCTCTCCTCTGTAGCTGTTAGGAGCATCGGAGGTAAGGGCAAATGCCAGATTATAATCCTGCGTAATATCGGTTGGGAAATTCGACACTGTCACGGATTTTCCACCATAATTAGAATTTTCATACGTGAAACCAACCAATACATTCACATTATGCATTTTACTGAATGTTTTGTCAAAAGTCAATAACGACTCACTGGTCAGGTTGCTGTAGAAATTGTCACTCCTTCCTGCCCGTCCGTTATAGGCTTTACCTTCGCCTGTTTCGCGGTTGTAATAGGTCGAACGTTCATTCCCGTTGTAACTATATCCAAAATTCTGGCGTAACTTTAAAAAGTCAGTAAATTTGATTTCAGCAAAAGATGATGTAAATACATTGTTAGACACCATATTATCCTTTGCAGTATTTACATAAGTTTTAGGATTGGCCGACAACCATGAATATTCATCATCGCTTGAATGATCCCCATAATAAATCGTTGGCAGAAACAACATTGCCGAACGTATAATACTGTAATCATAGGAGTTAGCCTTAGCAAAATTGGTATTTGAGCGTGTATAGTTTACGTTCAGACCAACCTCCAGCCATTTTTTTACAAAACTATTTACATTTGCCCTGGTCGAGAAACGATCGTATCCTGAGTTTTGGATTATGCCTTTCTGCGTAGTATAA
This sequence comes from uncultured Paludibacter sp., assembly GCA_964433885.1. Lineage (GTDB taxonomy): Bacteria > Bacteroidota > Bacteroidia > Bacteroidales > Paludibacteraceae > Paludibacter. The sequence continues at coordinate 37,546 of CAYSTC010000002.1, forward strand.
TTACCAGAAATGGCATAGTTCCCTTTTTCATTTCCTCCGGAAGCGCTCAGATTATATTCTTGCTGAGAACCATCCTGCAAAATTTCATTCAACCAGTTGGTTCCTTGCACCCATTGTTTGTTGCCGTACTCGTCAGTCCTGTATCCCGGAGTCAAGAAATCTTCCGGTGTAGGATAATATTTCCCTGATGTCGGAACAATATTGTTGTTTTCATCTCTTCTGTAGTTCCAGGCACCCCTGTATGGTAAATAAACATAGGGGCTATTGTCGTAAAGCGATGCATTTACAGTTGCTTCATTGATGTAATTGGCATATGTATATGCATCCAACATCTCAATTGTTTTGGAAATTTTTGAAACCCCAAAATTCGCAGTAAACTCAAGTTTTGCATTTCCCGACTGCCCCCTTTTGGTGGTGATAAGCACTACGCCATTCGCTCCTCGGGAACCATAAATGGCAGTAGCTGAAGCATCTTTGAGCACATCAATCGACTCGATGTCATTCGGATTAATCATAGACAGCGGATTGGTGGTCGAATTATTATTCTCGTTTGCATTACTTTTTGGTGTCGATCCAACTTCGTATGGTATTCCATCGACGATATAGAGTGGTTGTGAGTTTGTCGAGAAAGAGTTGGCCCCACGAACCAAAATACTCATCCCCGAACCCGGAGCACCATCGTTTGAAGTTACCTGTACACCCGCCATTTTACCCTGAAGGGCCTGTGTCAAACTTGTAGGAGCGCCTTTCATCAAATCACTGCTACGGATTGAAGCAACAGAACCGGATAAATCTTTTTTCCTCATAGTTCCGTAACCCACAACGACTACTTCATCCAATGCTTTCGAATCATCTTGCAGGACAACATTTAAAGTTGCCTTGTTCTCTGCAGAAAGTTCAACAGTTTTATAACCTATGAAAGTGAATCTTAAGACTGCTTTTTTACTTTTAACTGCGATAGAGAAATTTCCTTTTGCATCAGAAATTACTGAGTTCTGTTCGGCCTGCACTTCAGAGACATTTACTCCGGGCATAGCATCGCCATTTGAGTCCTTTATTACACCTTTTACAAAGGTTTGGGCGAAAGCAGCGGTTGTTCCGCAACCGATAAGCAATATCCATATGAAAGCCAATCGGAGTAAATATGCCTTCATCTTTGAGCGAGGAAAATTGAAAAGAGTTTTTTGCATAATGATTTTTTTATAGTATTAAACAATAGTATTTTTATTTTTCGTAAAGAGATGTATTATACTTCCTTAAGTACTTCCGGGCTTGCTTTCCGGCAGGTTTTATTAACGTGTCAGCCCATTTACCATCTTTCGATGCACGAGGAAGCAGCATGGAACAAGTTTCATTTTTATCGGAAATCGACCAGTTAATCCAACTTATTTTATGGTTTTCAAGCCAATCGACCCAGCGTTGCCATTCTTCGTAGTTAATAGGCCCGTCTCCGGTGCATTCCATCCCTGCAGATTCCGAAACAAAAATAGGAATACCCTCCTTCCATGCTTTTTCAGCAACATCCCGGAGGTTTTGTTTGTGGGTTCCGGCATAAAAATGGAGGGTGTACATTATATTATCAAACCCTCGCAAAGGACTGGCTGCCACTAAATGTAAATCCTGATCCCAATGAGTACTTCCGACAAGAATCAGATTATCAGGATCATTTTTTCTAATTTCGGTTATGATCTCTGTTGCATAATCTTTTACACTTTCCCACGAGTCCTGCATAGGCTCATTGTATATCTCGTAAATTACATTGGGATATTTTCCGTATTTTTTGGACATTGCCGAGAAAAATGTTTTTGCTTCTTCTTTCTGCGGATAATAAGTATGCCAGTCGATAATCACATAAATATTGTTTTTTATGGCTGCATTAACTACAGTTTCGATACATTTGAGTGCGAATTCGGGGTTTTCGATATAATTATCTTCGATCACTGTACCCATTGCTGCACGCAAAACAGTGCATTTCCAATCTTCTTTAAGCCATTTTACCGACTTCGGATTATAAAAACGCGGCCAGAGGTTGTGCCAGCCATAACTCACTCCACGCAGCACAACCGGATCACCCTGCTGACTGCAAAGCTGGTTGCCTTTTACCTGCAAGTGTCCATACATCTTAACCGGATCAGCAGCCCATGTCAGCTGTGCAACCTGCATTAGCAATAAAAATAATAAAGCTCTTCTTTTCATATGTTTTAGTAAATAAAATCAGGGGTCAATCGACAATACAAAAAAACACTAAAATCTTATCCTATAAAAGTATTATTTTATCATTAAATGATACTTTGCATCTATTGCTGTATGTAACTATAATAACCAACAATATCAAAAAAGGACCATAAAGTTTGATAAAAACAAACTTCATAGTCCTTAGCACTGCATATTCAGCATTAATCTATATTATTATTTTCTTTTTGTGATAGTTATATCTGAATTCCTTGGGGGATGATCCTTTCTTTTTCTTGAAAATTCTATTGAAATTCGACAAGTTATTAAACCCGCAATCGTAACAAATCTCGGCAATGCTTTTTGTGGAATCTACAAGCATTCGCGTAGCATACCCCAATCGGATATCAATGATATAGTCCGAGAGGTTTTTCCCGGTCCGGAGTTTAAAAAAACGGCTGAAGGACACGGGCGTCATTCCAACCATTTGAGCCAATTGGGGCAACCTGATTTCCTGAGAGTAGCTTTTGTTGATGTATTCTTCTACTTTATGAACCCTTCGGCTATCGGCACTGACTTCTATTTTTGCGAAAGAGCTGCTGGACAACATCCTTGTTCCATCGCACAACGACAATTCATACATTAGAGTTAGTAACTTCATCACCTGATAAAAACCCGGTTCATCTTTTGTCAGGGAGTTGACCATGGGATAAACCCGCATTATGGCGGAAATGGGAAAGTACAAGCCCAATTGCGCCTTTTCAAACATCTTTTGGATAGACTCAAACTGATTTTTGGTAATCAGGTTTGCCATGAACAATTCCGGGGAAAATTGAATTGTAATTTCCCTGATCGATTTTGATTCGCAATTTCCCTGTTCCCAAACATGCTCCAGGTTTTTACTTCCCAACAGTACAAGCTCATAATCTCCAATTTCTTCTATTGAATCACCAACAATCCGTCTGACTCCCTTACCATTTTCAATAAAATTCAGCTCAAACTCATCATGCATATGCATTGGATAAGTAAACTCAGTTTTAAACCGTTCTACAATATAAAAACAGTCCTTCTCCGATAAGGGAGGTATCTCTACTATTATATTATTATTCATGGCTACGGCAAAAAAGTATTAGTTCATGATCAGATGAATTCTATAACTAAAAGAATTCACATTATAAATAGCTGTCAAATATAGCAGAAAATTCGATAGTATGATTCATTCCAGTTTGATTGTTTCGTATTTATATCAATAACCGGTACAATTTTAATGTTTAGTGCCGTTTTCCCGGCAGCATACTTTGACGGAATAACAAATTCATCTTCCAACCAACGCTTAAAGGGATTTCCATCGGCAAAATACCATTCATTTTCAACCACTTCCTGGCCATCTACAAAAACTTTGGCTCGTTGCCGTTCGATCAACTGGTCAGACATTCGACGCAGCTTTATACCTTTATTTCCCGGATAAATTTTCACCACAAATGTACTGCTGCCTGTAAAGCTAATGGTAGTGCCATTTACTGCAATATCATCAGAATCGCCTTCGAAAAATGACTTCAGTTTATTTTTTTGCACGAACCCTGCGATTCGGTATTTATGCTTCCTGAGCGACTGTTCTGAAGCTAAATCAACACTGTCAGAAAGAACGAGTTTAGCAGTGTCCTTCCCATAATAAAAAACACAGCCCTCGTGTTCAAGATATTGGTTGTTATTCTCACCTGACTCAATTGAAAACTGCAATCCGTTCCCAAACGAATAACTATCCCCCAAACAAAGCCTGGTCATCGACCATGGGTTGTCAGGAAGTCCATCATAACCTCCCGAAGGATGACTTTCTGCAGGAGTGGGAAATCCCCAGCCGTAACATACATAACTTTCAGAGCCATCACTCTCGACCTGAGGGGTCCGGTTCCCATCAATGTGTACCCGGACATCCCCTTCGCATGAAATAACATTTGGTTGTTTGGCATAACACGTGATGTGCGCTGCCACCATTTTTCCAGCTCCTCCAATTGTAGCAATCGGACTATCTTTAGCGGGGGTATTTTTCCTGGTGTAATAAGGTGAATTGCGGAAATAACCACACGAAGAAGCATCGTATGTATTTTGATTCAATTTAATTTCGGCAAAATCTACTTTTAAAGATTCTGTACCTCTGTTCTTAAGCCATATTTTGGCACTTTTCCAAAATGGCATTGGAAAAAAATTATTGAATAAACCATCGATGCTCGCGCTCATTAATAAATAATTTGTATCATGCAAGCCTATCGAATTTCCAAAAAATGAGCCAATAGGACATGAAATATCAGCCTTTTCATGTTCATCCCAGCTGATATAAATCCAGACATTTTCCAGATATGAAGGTTTCATCCCTCCTATCAGTAAACGAACTGAAGCAACTGACCCGGCAGTTTTTTGGTTCATGAGCTCCAGATTTTCGCCTGAAGCTACGTCTCTGTTATAAATACGAAAAGGCTTAGTGGCTTCTGTTGGTATCGGATTAGAACCAACATTTTTCCACATCTGAATAAGTGGGGTATAATCTTCTTTCCCGGTAAAAGTTTCAACTCCGGCGGGCGTAGTAAACTGGTGGTAGATAATATGCCCCCAACCACCTTCGCCTTTTGCACGGTCAGCGCCTTCCAACTTTATACTTGATGTTACACGACAGCATTTTCTGAAAGCCATTGGAACAAAACTGCGGACAACGCGAATCGGTCCCCTGCCATTATCAGTTGGCCCAATATACTTAGAAGCCAATGGTTCTTCAAACGGATATTTTTCTCCAAACTGCGAGGGTTTTATTTCAAAACGCGGGGTAGGATCTCCATCAAAATAAAATCTGAAAATCGGCTCTTCGCAGCTTATGTAACGGTGTTGTACAAAATTATAAATACATCCCGGGCCTGACACATCAAAAACCACCCATTCATTGCGTTCATCCTTATAAAGAGACCAATCCCAGTCTGCATTGGCTCCTTTCTTATCAATACTTCCTTCATACTTTACCCGTGCATCCATATCCAGCACAGGGAGAGTCGTAAGATTCATCATTTGGGAGATACCATATTTCATCCCTGATATATCCGGGTTCTGGCTTTTCATATTACAAAAAACCAAAGAAAAAATTATGATTGTGTAAAGTTTCTTTTTCATTTCTAGTGTTTCTTTTTTGACAAAAAAGCCTTTTGACAACCAGCGGATTGACAAAAGGCACATAGTTTGGGTTATTTTACATTTAATGAGTTTGGGGGCAGCAAAACTTTCAAAAAACAAATTTTCGCACCTCCGTTTTTTTCCCTGCATCCACGCGCACTACGAAAACTCCTTTTGTGTTCAAGTGAAATTTTACCTGATTTGAACCCGGAGCCGCTTGAAATATTTTTTGCCCTATAAACTGCCCATTTATATTGTATACAGATACTTTAGAAATAACTTCCTCATTGGCATTAACACTTACTTTCAGAAAATCATTATCTTTCGAAAGAGCAATTATCTCCGTGTTTAAGCCTGGTCGGTTAACGGCGGTTCCATTATTGTAAGCTTCTATATGCATGGCATTCAGGTAATAATAATTACTTGTATTCGGACCAAAGCCCACTTTCATTATAATAGTGCCGTTATCTTTAGGCACTACATTTTCGATAACTATTAATTGAGTGGAATTTAAAACCGCATTTACATAACCTGACTTCGAAGTTTTGCCCTCGAATGTCACTTGAGTATTCCGTACATCCGTTTGAGATGCTCTTGATGAAAAGACTTTAAAAGAATAACTACCTGTCACGTTCAACCCCGAAATAGTCAATGCAGATCCATTTACCGCGTCACTTGCGTAGAAATTACTTTTACTGACATCATCCGGCATATTCAAATTTGTAGTTGTAGATCCCATTCCCGTTGTGTTAACCCCTCCAAAACCAGTTGTTACCTGTATCATAATTCCGGTTTGTTGCCCGGTTACATCAAGTAAATTATCTACTGAATTCCCTGTATTGTTCACATAACAATTGGCTATACTATTCCAACCAGAGGCTGTAGTAACACTCCCAAAGTTTATATTAACCGGATTAGCCAGTGTAACAGCTGGTGTTTCAACAACCGCCACCTTGCCTGCAATGTCAGCAGCTACTACCCGTCGGAACAAAATAGAGTGAGCTGAATCATTTAAATGAACTCCATCTCCTGAATCATATAATGTATTTATTGTTCCATCAACCGGATTTGCAATTGTAGTATAAAAATCAATGGCATGGTCTCCGTAAATTTTCATTATTGAATCGCGAAGCTGCCTTAACAATGTGCGGGCCGGGGCAAATTCCGGTTTCAGGGCAAAATTATGAGGCTGAGTACTGCAAACCCACACCGGTATATTTGCTTGCTTGGCCAGAGCAACCATCTTGGAATAATTGGACAACTGTTCAGCTCCCGAAATCCCATTGGAGACATCATTCGTCGGCATATTGATAATAATAGCATTCGGGCTAAGGCTGATGGCCTTTGTTATGTTACGTTCAGTATCAGGTATCAGATTCGAATTTGGAGCAGGAGGAGTATAATCTGTCGGCATAATCTGACATGTTGTATAGCCACCCTTTGCCAGATTGACCACTTGATTTGTACCATCCAACGATTGCAGATATGCCCTGTAGCGGTTTACCCATGCATTGTTACCGTCAACAGGACCTGCTCCCTGGGCGGTAGAAGAACCCAACACTACGATCTTTATCCCCGCATGTGCGAAAAAACTCACACTCACAAAAAGCACTACGAAGAATAGACTTTTAAATCTCTTTTGTTTCATAAATACTAAATATATAAGATTACTATCTGTTACGGCTAAACTTATTCCGTCCTGCAAATATAGAAGATGCCTTGGTCAAAAACAAATGCTTTTGTATCAATTACTAATACTATTTCTACACATTATGATTTCATAAACAAGTCTCATAAAGTATAAACATTTCAGGAGAAACACAATTTAATATGTTTATTCAGCATTGATAAACAAGAAATTACATAGCTCAAAACTCCAAATTCAGCCCTATGCAGCTCTCGGAGTTACATACTTAAAAATCGAATTCTATTTTCATTCTGATATTATATTGCATTTTTAGAATTTATCTGAATGGATTTTTAGAATCATGCTTAAATTTGGACATTTAATGAAAAAACCTCCCCGCAACAAATTGTTTAGTGGAGATTTCCAAATGATCAAATCAAGTCAATTCTAATCCTAGAATGTAGCCTCACTTAACAAATCTTGCAATTCCTGATTTATTTCCAATTGTCAATTTAGCAACGTATAATCCTTTCCCCGCAAAATTGATATCAACTGAATTCTCTCCTATTGCCGCCAGATAGGGTTGCTCCCTTACTAATTGTCCTTGCATGTTATAAATTCTTAAAATAGCTGATTTTTGATTGACAGAATAAAAATTGAGTCTCACAGTATTATCATAAGGCTGCACCGAAAATTTCAAGTTAGTTTCTTTGTTTTGGTCTACAGCCGTGGTAGCGCCCGGACTATAATTTTGTATTTTAAGAGCACTGATGTAATAGTAGTTGGAGAAACCCGGGGCAAATCCGACATTCAGAAGGATTGTCCCGTTTGCATCCGGCATTACATTTTCAACATTCGACACTTCAGTAGTATTACCAAGAGAATTATGGTTGGCCGACTTTGTATTAGTTCCCGTAAATGTAAACTGAGTATTGCGGGCAGCTCCCGACCCACTCCTTGCCGAAAAACAAATAAAAGAGTAAGCTTTAGTTGGATCCAGATTTGAAATCGTCAATTGAGACGAAGCTGGCAATTGCGTATTACCGTAGAAGTTACTTAAACTCACTTTGTCCGGCATGTTTAGCACTGTAGTTGTGGAAGCAATACCGGAAGCTGCGTTGTATCCTCCAAAAGAAGTAGTCACTTGTATTTTTACTCCGGTTTGATTCCCCAGACTATCTAACAGGTTGTCCACTCCATTGCCAGTATTTGCGGCATAACAGTTTTGAAAAGTATTCCATGGAGCATAAGTAGCCCAGGGTAAGTCAGTAGACAGCAAGCCAAAATTCACAAAGATAGGTTTTTCAAGTGCTGCCGAAGTAACATTGCCGGCAAACGCAAGCAATCCGATAAATAAGAGTGTAATTTTCGTTCTCATAATCTTAGAAATGAAATTGTGTTTATAAATTAAAATAATATGAGCAAAAATACACCTTCATTCTTGCGCATTTAAGCACTTTATTATCAATTACTAATACTTTGACAACATCATTTCATTTCAATAACCACATTAGAGATAATTTATACTCATTTGTTACTTAAACCTTATTGCTTTAGGTATGAAAATTTACAAAAAGCAAAAGGGACGCAAAAGAGGATTTTTCCACTTTTGCGTCCCTTTCCAATGTTCGGATTTTCTGTTATTTTTTCTTTGCCACATCAAAACATCTATCGAAATACAACAGCTGGTATTGGATCGAATTTGTCCAATATTCCCAGTTATGAGCTCCTGGACGTTCTGTGTAATCATGATCAATGCCCAGCGACATCAAGCGACGATGCAATGCGGCATTTATCTGGTAGAAAAAATCGTCGACACCGCAATCGATAATCATGTCAAGTTCTTTATTTTTCAAATCGCCCACCATGTTTACCACCGAGCGGTTATCCCATTCCTGCGGGTTTGTTTCCACACTGCCAATGCGTTTGGCAATATCATATTTTTTGGTGGAAAAACGCAAATCCACTCCTCCACTCATACTTCCGGCGTGTGCAAACAAATTTTTGTTGCGGATAGCCAGATATAAGGCACCATGCCCGCCCATGCTGAGCCCGGTAATAGCCCGTGCCGAACGGTCGGCAATGGTTGCATAGTGAGCATCCACATAAGTGAGTAAATCTTTGGTGATATAGCTCTCATACTGATAGGTTGAATCAATCGGACTATCGAAGTACCAGCTGCTAAAACCACCATCGGGACATACCAGAATCATCTGGTGTTCGGTGGCAAGAGTTTTAATGGAAGGAACAGTTTTTACCCACTTGGCGTAATTGTCGCTATAGCCATGAAGCAGGTAAACCACCGGATAGTGTTTGCGTTCCGAATAGTTTTCAGGAACAATTACTACGGATTTCACTTCCTTTTTCATTTTTGGAGAAAAAACAGAAATAGTATCGACCTGTGAACGTGAAAAAGAAAGCTGAGCAAGCAAAAGCAGTGCGAGCAGAAAGTTGATTCTTTTCATAAATGAGACCTTTTATTGAGTTGAAATTAAATGGTTTGTATCAGAAAACACTTTGCTGGTTAAACGGACGGGCAAAAGTAACGATAAATGTTTATTTCTGTAAATTAAAAAATAAAAAAATCTGTACCGAAAAATAAAAAACCGAAGCAGTGAAAAACATTTCTCAGACAACAGCAGCTTCGAAAAAAAAGAGCTGCCGGAAGACCGACAACTCTTAACAGTAATACTCGAAAGGCCGTTAGCGGATAGAGTTCAGTATTTGAGCCTCTTCAGGAGTGTGCTGAACGGGGGCATTAACTTTTACATATTCCAACTGGATGTAGGAGATAATTTGCGAGAAACATATCCGTCCATCTTTGGTTGACATTATCCGGAGCTTAAGTCCCGCACTCACAGAACGTTTAAGCAAGTCAATTTCAACGTAATTTTGGCTGTTAACTAACCGAAGCAGTTTTTGATTCTCATTTACATCGAAATAAATTTCGCGCGGCTTTAGTTTCTGATGATTATCGGCAGAGATAAAATAAGTTTTGCGAAAGAAAAACTTAAGAATCCCTAACACATAACTGCCCGATCCCAATATCAGAAAAAGCGAAGGATAAATGCTGGTGTTTGACCATTCAAAAAAAGAATTGCCCAGAAAAAAACCAGTTCCTGCTATAATCAGCAAAACAGGAAATACATACGAGCTCTTTGTTTTATATACAATGTTTTTGTCCATGCTTTCCAGGACTTGTTCTATCGATTGATTTGTTTCCATAAAGATAAAATAATGTTGGCGGGCAAAAAAACTTTGTCCGCAATTAGTAATTTTTTAAATATCTGATAAATGTAGAAATGATTTACCGCCGGGGCGGATCGAGAAAAGGAAAGTCGGGAATCAAATCAATAGCTTGCGCAAATAGTACAGGTAGTAGCCATCCAGCTGTTTGAAAGCCGATTTCAATTGAAAATCGACGTAGCCGGAAACGTATTGGCGGTGTGCAATTTTTTCGGAATAAATTATTCTTCCATCATGTGAATTTGACGAAAACAGACGAATAGAAACCTGCTGGAATGAGTTTGTCAGCCGAATCTGTTCATTGGTAATTCCTACGGATGCAAAAATATCCGTAGCACTAAACGACGATTGTTTGTGATCGGGGAAGTTTTTTTTTGAAGCAGAAACCGTTTCTGATAAATTGGTCTGAGGCGCATGCACAGTTGTTGTTATCACTCCCGCCAGGAGAGTCATAGCCACTAAACAATATGCCATCAACCGCTTCATGTCACAAAAATACAAAAATATCCCGGAAATAAAAAGTTGGAATATCCTAAAAGCAAGAAAGAGAAGCCGTTAATATCGACTTCTCTTTCCTGCAAAATTCTAAAAAAAATTATTTATGCGGGATAAAATCAAAAGCTTCTTCGCCATGTTGTGTTTTGTCGAGCCCTTTTTCTTCCTGCTCGGCTGTAACACGCATGGGTAGAATCATATCCGTAATTTTATAAAGCAGATACGATCCGCCAAAGGTAAACACACTGACAATAACCAATGCCAGCAAATGGAAAAGGAATGTATGCGTTTCGCCGGAAGTAAGTCCTACTTTATTGGCAAACGCGCCCGTAAGCAACATCCCTACAATACCGCCCAGACCGTGGCATGAGAACACATCAAGCGTATCGTCAATATTGGTTTTCGACTTAAACCGAACGGCTGTATAGCTAATAATAGCAGCTGTGAAACCGATAAAAATACTTTGTCCAACAGTTACAAAACCAGCAGCCGGAGTAATAGCCACCAAGCCTACCACAGCTCCCACGGCAGCCCCTACAGCCGAACGTTTTTTACCAATTGCACCATCACTAAGCAGCCAGGTAAGCATAGCAGTAGCCGACGCAATATTAGTATTCACAAAAGCGGTAGTGGCCAATCCATCGGCTGCCAAAGCCGAACCGGCATTAAATCCAAACCAGCCAAACCAAAGCAAACCGGTTCCCAGCAGGATATACGGAATATTTGTAGGCTCATTTTCGGTAATGCCCTTACGGCGTCCTAAGAATATAGCGCCACTCAATGCCGCAAAACCAGCCGAGATATGAACTACTGTTCCACCGGCAAAATCGAGCACACCCCACTTGCGAAGAAAACCTTCGGGATGCCAGGTCCAGTGGGCCAAGGGCGCGTAAATAAAAAGTGAGAACAGGCAGATAAAGAGCAACAACGAAGTAAAACGCACGCGTTCAGCCAATCCGCCGGTGATCAGTGCCGGAGTAATAATGGCAAATTTCAACTGGAACATAGCAAACAGTGCAAACGGAATGGTTGCTGCAAATGCCGGATTAGGTGCGATGCTGACATTTTTGAAAAATGCAAATGTAAACGGGTTTCCTATAAAACCGCCAATACTGTCGCCAAAAGCGAGGCTAAACCCTACAACTACCCAAAGAACACTGATAATGCCCAATGCAACAAAACTCTGTAATAATGTAGATACCAGATTCTTATAACGAACCATGCCGCCATAGAAGAAAGCCAGACCCGGAGTCATCAGCAGCACCAAAGCCGAAGCCACCAACATCCAGGCTGTATCGGCATGATTGATCTGACTGGAATCGGAACTCCCATAGTTTACGGGAATAAGCGAAAGCAAAGCAATTGCAACTAAAAATAAAAATGGAATTTTATATTTCCATCTGGTTTTTTCCTGTTTCATTGTTTCTTGTTTTTGTTATTATAAAATTTAATCTTAAAAAGACATTTTAATGCATATATACAGTTTTTTCTGTCTTATTTCTTTAATTGAGGCGCAAAAGTAATTCTTTTTATTCAAATAACCATAAAACAATAACACACCGAACAAAATTGCATTATCCGGGTTTGCATTTATTATTTTCGCTCCAAATATAAGTAAAACAGTGAAACACCTATACATACATTTGCAACTAACCGGAAATAATTCTACCTTTGCATAAAAATTACATATACGGCTTATTTTTGCATATTAATAAACTATAAATACAAAATCTTATGTTTAAAACAAATCAATATTTCGATGGGAAAGTGGTTTCTATCGGATTGGAATCGGTGGAAGGAACAGCAACGGTAGGCGTAATGGCTGCCGGCGAATATGAATTCGGAACAGGTTCAATTGAAGTGATGACGGTTATTTCAGGCCAATTGACCATTCAGCAACCGGGCGAAACGGAATGGAAAACCTACAAAAAATTCGAAAGTTTTGTCGTAGCCAAAGATGTGAAATTCAAAGTGAAATGCACTGAAGACACTCCTTATTTATGCTTATACAAATAATAGGGCATTTTCTAAAGCTAAAAAAATCCTCAAAGTCAAACTTTGAGGATTTTTTTAAACTGCAAATGACGTTTGCGGTATCGAACTCAGCAGCTCGTCTATTTCATTTTCGGTCAACAGTTTTGCTTCTGTCCTGACAGCATACTGAAACGGCATATATTTTATGGCCTGAACAAAGCAAAGCGATTTGTCGTCGGTGCATGCAATTTTTAGCGTAACCCCATTCCCTCTCGACTTATGAAGCTTGTTTATTTTATAGAAATCCCTGGCTTCAAGAATCCTTGACATGTTTTCGAATTCGGTTCTATCATAATATATCTGGTAGAAATTCACTTTCTGATTAGTAATCATATCCTTATAATAGGTTTTGACCAATGCTCCCGACAAAAAACTCCAGGTAAGCAATGCCATAACCACAACAGCTACAAGTGGCACCAAATCGCTTTTCAGCGGGTTTGGAAGCAATCTGTCAAGCGTAACCGTTACAATACTCAGCCCTAAAAGAACCATGCTTTTCTTTGGAAATTCCGTGAACTTTTTAATGATAGTATGATCCATATCATCCAATATCTGCTCTATTGATTCATTACGTTTCATAATCTTTAATTTTAAAATTTTACAAATCAGTTTATCTATCTCTGTATTTTATAAATTCCAGTTCGTGACTAAAAACAGTCTTTGTAAGCACTTCTAAAAAACAAAGCTTATTTTTGACTATTTTCATAATTTAAACGCAAATATATATCATTATGTTTTATATTATTTCAATATAACATTATTATGATTATAATATAACATTTTTTGTGATATTACGACAAAATATATTTGAAATGCAATAAATAATATCAAACGACCAAATAAATAGCCAACAGCTTACTATAAGAGGAAAATTGAGTACCTTTGCACCCGATTTCAAAAAATTCTCAAAATGGCATTAAACTATTCGGACACAAATACTTCAAAGACGTTTGAAGGCAACTATAAAATGCTGGTTCTCGACCTGGACGACACTCTGCTGCGCGATGATTACAGCATTTCCGACCGCAACAAAGAATTACTCGCCCAAGCGCAGGAAAAAGGCGTAAAAGTAGTATTGGCTTCGGGTCGCCCCACTCCTGCCATGCTTCAGTTTGCCGAAGAACTGCGGCTGGCTCATTACGATTCGTATATGATTTCGTTCAACGGCGCCGTGGTTACATCCATGAAAACCAACGAAGTTTTGTTTGAAAAAAGCCTTACGCGCGACGAAATTCATAGCCTGCACGATTTCAGCCTGGAACATAACGTACACATTATCACGTATTCCGACAAAGGTGTGGTGAGCGAAACAGAATCGGAATATATCGACGTGGAACTTAAACTTACGGGAATTCCTCACCACAAAGTTCCCAGTTTCAAATCAGAAATCACGTCATCGGCTGTTAAATGCATTCTGCTCGAAGAACCCGGCTACCTGAAACAAGTTGAAACCAAACTAAAAGCCGAACGTACCGATTTGAGCGTGTCACGTTCCAAACCATTTTTCCTGGAAGTAATGCCACACGGTATAGATAAAGCTGCCAGCATTGATTTTCTGGCAAAAAAACTGGGTATTAAGCAAAGTGAAGTAATAGCGGTGGGCAATGCCGGCAACGACCTGACCATGGTTCAGTATGCCGGTCTGGGCGTGTGGGTAGATAATGTGAGCGAAGAACTGCGCCACCATGCCGATTTTATCGTGGCTTCTAACGAAAACGACGGTGTGGCCGAAGTGGTGGAAAGGTTTATTTTAAGCTGAAAAGCAAAACCATAAATACAAAACAACAATGGCTGTTCAATACTAAATGAACAGCCATTGTTGTTATTTGCATGTTTCGAAAAAACCATTCGGAAACGCGGATTTATCTACCCGCGTACCGGGTTTGAATTTCTCTGGATCAACTTGGAAAGTACGCAACGCAACCGTAAAACCGATTACTTTAACCTCCGTTCGCCGGTTAACCTGATGCTCTACTTCGCTGCATGGCACTCCATCCGAGCATTTGTTGAGCAATTCGCTCTCCCCATATCCTTTGGATACCACACGCTCGGCTTCAATTCCATGTTCAAGTAGATAGAATATAGCAGAGTTAGCGCTATGCTGGGACTCTTTTTCATTTTCGGCTGCAGAACCACGGCTATCTGTATGCACACCGATCTCGATTTTTATCGGATATTGATTTAATATGCGGACCAAACTGTCTAAAACCGGCCGATCTGCGGGCCGGATATTAAAGTTGTTTTTATCATAAAGAATGTTGCCCAACCTCCATTTAGCTCCGGGTTTAAACCTTCCGAGCAACAAATCCGGGGCATCAAGCATTGTATTGCCCGGATTAATACTTTGATTGATTTTTAATATCATGCAATTGTCGGAATGATCTTTCTCAACACCTTTGATTACAACATCACCCAGAGCAGGAACGGCAAAACTATATCTCCCTCTTTCGTCCGACTTACTTACATACACTTTACTTTCTTTTATATTTAACAAAAACAGAGTTGCATTCTGAATTGGCTTGCCCGAAATTTCATCTCTTACAAAGCCCTGAGCAGTGAACTTGGGAGCCTGCTTCCGTGCTTCGTAGGTAAAATTATAGATATTATCATCGCTGTTCAGCCTGTCCGACGTAAAATACCCTTTCGTGGAAGTAGCTTCCTGCGTCAACCCGAAATCATCTCCTGAACTATTTACAGGATAGCTCAGGTGTACCGGCTCGCCTTTCCCCTGAATGGCATCCTGCAAATTAATCCGGTAAATATCCAAGCCACCCAGACCAGGCAATGCATCGCTGCTGAAATACAAATCTCCTTTCGGACTGATGGTTGGAAAAACCTCATTACCAGCGGTATTAATGCTCCCTTTGAAAGATTGCATTGCACCCCACGAACTACCTGTATTCTGCCTTTGAACATAATACAAGTCGAAACCTCCTTTTCCGCCGGGCTTATCGCTGCAAAACACCAGAATTGTACCATTTTCGTTAACAGCCGGATGCATTGCAGAAAACGTTTTAGGGTCGGCCAAAGGCAACACGTGAGATTCCAAAACTCCACGGGTGGCTGAATAGCTACCTTCCATAATACCCACACGATTTATTCCACGAATATCTTTGGGGTAATTAGCTGAAAAATAAATATGATCGTATTTGTCCATACTCATTGGGCCAACATTAAAGAAATTTTTGCCCAGCCCACCCAGCATCGATCCAATGATATTGGAGTTTGTTTGCGTATAATATTCTTTTGAAGTTGAATTCAATGCACTTTGAGTGAGAGGTTTATCACCCAGCGAATAAGCACCTGCCAGTTTTCGGTTTCGTTTCTGCGTTACCGATGTCGATGAATCTTTCGATGCAAGTTCCGACACATTTTTAAGTTCCGATACAGGTATTTTCCACAAATGAGTAAAGTTATCGCCATCCCAGTCTGAAGCTTTTTCGGAATATGGCAATAATTTGTTGGAACAGAAAAACAACATGTTACCCCACAAAAAAGGTGAAAAATCACGATAAGAAGTGCTGATATTCAGTAGACTGACATTCCAACTCAGCGAATCTTCTTTCATCAAATCTATTTTTTCATAGGAATTATAAGCAGCTGCCCTGGACTGATAACCGGACACGCCTTCGAGCCAATGGGCAGCCTTCTCATACTGTCCGAAACGGGCATACAGTTCGGCAATGCGGTAACGTTCTTCACGGCTTGCACCTGCAACGACATCGTCGGTCTGATAAAGAATGTTATACGTGCGAAGGGCATCGTTGTAATTTCTCATCTGCCAGTAACAATCGGCCAACTTCCGTAGCGGTTCCTCGGTATTAGAAGTTGCTTCAAATAAGTAAGAGTCATAATAATCGGCAGCAATGGCAAATTTATAATCCTGATAGGCTTGATCTGCTTTTTTTAGCAGGACATTCAGTTTCGTGCGATACCTGTCGCGCTGCGCCTGAACCGGCTGCATAATCGCGGCAAGCACCAACACTAAAATTATCAGATATTTAATATTTGTTCGCTTCATCCCGATATAACTGTTTATTCTTCAATCAAAAATAGTATCCATTATAAATTCAGGCGAATACCTGTTAATAATATCGCGGCGATAAAATTCGTTTGCTTTTGGGACCACCAAATTCGTACCGCAACATTAATTCGTGCGTTCCCCACTTGGTAAAAGCGCTCAGATTGCTTATGGTGTAATCGTAGGCATAGCCCACCTGGAATCCGGGCGACACCTCGAGTTCTATCATGCCAACAAGGGCATCGCCGGTGCGGTAACTGATCCCTAATCCTACGGTTTTATTGATCCAGCCATTCACATTGTAATCGAACTGAACCGGAGCACCTTTCACGGCTTTCATTAAGAACGAAGGTTTGAGTTCAAAGTTTTCGGAAATTTCAAAAACATAACCTCCCGTGAGGAAATAATGATTGTTGGCTCCCACCGAGTACGATGCGCTTGAACCGGTGCCGTACACTTTTGTTTTTAATAAAGCCGGAATAGAAAATCCCATATACCAACGGGCCGATCCGTACAGAATGCCAAAACCGGCAGTTGGCAACACGCGCTGCACATCTTCCTGCAACAACGGATCGCCGCCATCGGTTGTTTTTACCAGCGACAAAGCTGCATTGTAATACAAAAGACCACCACTCAACCCAAAAGAAAGAAACGAATTTTCGAACGGCAACCGATAGGAATAAAAGCCCTGAAGCCCGGTGGTATTTTCAATGCTGATATTATCATTATACAATTGCAATCCATAACCAATATTGGTTCCTTCGTGCCGTTTATCCCACGACAAAGTGGCTGTAGCCGGTGACCCGGGAATGCTGATCCATTGCTTTCGGTACACAGTGGTGATGTTGTCCACCACGCGGTTGCCGGCATAAGCGGGATTGATTTGCAGCATATTAAACATGTATTGCGAATACATGGGTTCCTGCTGCGCTTTGAGCGAGGTGCCCAGAAGCAATAAGCAGAAGCCGCAGATAAACTTCATCTTCAGCAGACCTTGTTTGACAGCCAATATGTAAATATCCTTGCGTAACATGCTATCTGATTAAAGTTATACTCCTCATTTCGTGACTTATAACACTGCCTGTAGAAATTTCGGTTACGTAAATTTCGAGGAAGTAAGTTCCTGTTGGCAAATCGTTTCCGTCAGGACTTTTTCCATCCCAGTTATTTTGATAATCGGCGTTGCTGTAAACCAGATTTCCCCAACGGTTGAAAACCAACAATTTGATTTTTACCAGATTGGTATGAACAATCACAAATTTATCGTTGAATCCATCCCCGTTAGGCGTAAATCCATCGGGAACGGTAAGCTCTACGTTTGGCAGAATCGTGACAGTTGGGTCGAAAGCGCCGGACAGAGAAACATCATCCGAAGGGGCGCCCTTAATTTTTCCAACCGCAGCCATGGCATCAACATAAGCCGTATTCAAGAACTGCCCGGCGTAACCGGCCGGATTGGCACTTACTTCTATGGTGATGGAATCGCTGCTTAGCGCATTCATATAGCTTCGATCCGACAATAAATTCATTTCGGTCGTTCCATTAAATGCATTATTCACAATCAGGGTGTTTCCCGATGCCGCCACTCGGGTAACAGTGAACGATGGTTTAGGATTTACATCAAATACTTCAGCCAGATCGTCCACTAAACGGATTGAATCAATCGGTTGATTTTGCTTATTTTTGAGTGTAATGATATATGACCAGCTGAACGAAACTCCATCGCGGTTCATTACCGGTTTGGTTGAACGCATATTGACAGTAAAAATATCCGACAACGGATTTATGGTCAGCCTCACATTGGCGGTAGAACACACACCTTTTGCATTGCAAATAGTGTAGGTAAAGATATCTGAGCCAATATAGCCTGAATTTGGCGTATAAACAATCTTATCGTCGGTTGGATTATTCGGTGTGCCTCCATCATCTATCCGTGTAGTGCCCCGTGAACCGTTTGACGCAGAGATGCTTCCTGTGGAAGGACCATTTATCCCAAACGAATCGTTGCTCAAAACTGCTATCACGACACTTACGTTTTGAGTGGTTGTGGCATTATCGTCAACCGGTACAGGTGGCGCATTCAAAGCTGTTACCGTAATGGTTATAGTAGAAATATTTGAAACAGCACCCGAGTTATCATTAACCGTGTAATTTACCGTAGTGGCAATTCCGCTGAAACCGGAAACCGGAACAAAAGTAACCACGCCGGCATTATCAACGGCATAAGTCCCCTGTCCGGAAACGGCGAATGCGATTTGCTTACCCGCTACAGCCGGATTCAAATCTACTGAGGAAACATCAATAGTTCCATCCACATCGGTGTCGTTTTCGGTTACATTTAATGTTACAGCGGCACCTTCGGCTGTGGTTTTGGTATCCGGATTTGCTACAGGAAAATCGTTCACCGGCATTACCGTGACGGAAATGGTTGTTATATTCGAAGTTGTACCTCTGTTATCATTCACCGTATAACTTATCGGAGTTGCTACTCCATTGTAGTTGGCTACGGGTGTAAAAGTAACCACTCCCAAATTATTAACCGTGTAAGTTCCCTGCCCTGCAACTACAAACGTCGTTTGCCTACCAGCCATTGCAGGATCCAAATCCACGGATGAGGCATCAATACTTCCATCTGAATCAATATCGTTGGTGGTAACATTAAACGAAGCAGGTGTATCTTCATTTGTCACTACATTATCCGGGTTTGCAACCGGTGCATTGTTACCCACCGGAATGGTTATCGTAGCCGGAGTGGTATCAATGGCTCCACTGTTATCGGTAACAGTAAAAATAAAACTATCGTTGCCAGTGAAAATTCCGTTCGGAAGATAAACAATTGCAGTTACCTGCGATGGCGTAAGCACATCACCAGCGGCCAAATCTTTACCATCTACAGATAAAACTCCATGCGAAGTCAGTGTCAGAATAGTGTAGCTGGCAATAGTGCCATCCGAATCGGTAGCAGTTAAGGCCGATAGAATGGTAGCGCCGGCAGTAGATGGGATGGTCGGATTCGTGGCACTATTCGCTACCGGAGGATTATTGCTTACAGGAATGGTAATGCTGGCAGCCAATGACACTCCGCCGCTATTATCAGTTGCTGTAAATGTAAAAATATCATTCCCGATAAATGTTCCATCCGGATCGTAAGTTATAGCCGATACCTGAGCCACAGTCAACATCTGCCCCACGGTAATAGCCACACCCCCAACTGACAAAACTCCATGCAAAGGCAAAGTCAAAACTGTATAACCGGCAATAGTTCCATCGGTATCGGTTGCCTTCAGGGCCGATATAGCAGTAGCACCGGCTGCAGAGACCATGGAAACGTTTGTAGCTGCCAATGCCACCGGAGGATTGTTGCCAACCGGAATAGTAATGGTAGCAACCGGTGACACCGCACCACTGTTATCAGTAGCTGTGAATGTAAATGAATCATTTCCCGTGAAAGTTCCATCAGGATCGTAGGCCAATGTTGATGCCTGAGCCGGAGTGAGAACCTGTCCGCCCGCCGTTGCAGTTCCACCAGTATACAAAGTTCCATGCAGCGGTAAAGTCAAAATCTTATAACCGGTTATAGTACCATCGGTATCGGAAGCAATCAGAGCTGAAATCGATGTGGAATCAGCCGTGGACGGTATGACAGCGGTTGTTGCGCTATTGGCTACCGGAGGATTATTCCCAACAGGTAGGGTGATAGTGGCAGTCGCTGAAACTCCGCCATTGTTATCAATAGCCGTAAATGTAAAAGTATCATTGCCGGTAAATGTACCGGTGGGATCATAACTAAGTTTTGCTGCCTGCGTTATTGTAAGAACCTGATTTGTAACTACCGGAATCGCATCAACCAATAATGATCCATACATTGGCAAGGTTAAAATAGTAAACCCTGTTACGGTACCATCTGTATCGGTTCCCGTCAGTGATGCTATCGGTGTAGCACCGGCTGTGGATGGAATGGTGGCATTGGTTGCACTATTCGCCACCGGAATGTTATTTCCGATTGGAATAGTCACCGTAGCAGGACTTGGATCCGTGGCACCGCTATTATCGGTAGCCGTAAAGGTAAAAGTATCGTTACCGGTAAATATTCCATTTGGATCATAAGTCAGGGTGCCTACTTGCGCCAATGTCAGTATTTGTCCTGCAGTTACGGTTGTTCCTCCAACATCCAATTTACCGTGGACAGGCAGGGTCAAAATCGTATAGCTGGTTATAGTTCCATCGCTGTCTGTGGCTGTTAATGCTGCTATCGCAGTAGCACCGGCAGTAGAAGGTATCGTTGGGTTAGTAGCACTGTTAGCACTTGGAGGGTTGTTTCCAACCGGAATGGTGATAGTTGCCGTGTTGGATGCTGCATTGTTGTTATCAGCGGCTTTAAAAGTAAATACATCATTACCAATAAAAGTTCCATCAGGATCATAAGTCAGAGTAGCAGCCTGCGGCAATGTCAGTATTTGTCCAACTGTTGCAGCCACACCGCCAATAAACAAAGTACCATGGGCCGGCAGGGTCAAAATAGTATAGCTGGCTATCGTACCGTCGGTATCTGTAGCAGTTAATGCAGCTATCGCTGTAGCGCCTGCAGTGGATGGCATAGTTCCACTAGCGGCATCATTTGCCACCGGAGGGTTGTTTCCAACCGGAATCGTAATCGTTGCAGGCGTCGAATCAGTATCACCACTATTATCCGTTGCCGTAAAAGTGAAAGTATCATTCCCTGTGAAGTTTCCACTTGGGTCGTAAGTTAATGTTGCAGCCTGTGAAGGGAATAAAACCTGCATTGCCGTGGCAGCCACACCGCCCACATACAACATACCTCTTGCCGGCAAAGTCAGAATAGTATAGCTGATTATCGTTCCATCGGTATCAGTCGCCGTCAAAGCCGACAGAGCAGTAGCACCGGCAGTGGAAGGAATTGTTGCATTGGTAGCATTATTCGCAGTCGGCGGATTATTTGTAACCGGAATGGTGATGGTAGCCGGTGCAGATACCCCGCCTTTATTATCCGTAGCCGTGAAAGTGAAAGTATCATTTCCGGTAAATGTACCTGTAGGGTCATAGGTCAGCATTGCTGCCTGCGAAACAGATAATACCTGAAGCGATGTGGCAGCTACACCTCCCACATACAATGTACCACGCGCCGGTAAAGTCAGAATAGTATAACCGGCTATAGTTCCATCGGTATCAGTTGCCGTTAGAGCTGATAATGTTGTAGCTCCGGAAGTAGATGGGATAGCACTATTCGTAGCACTATTCGCCACCGGGGGATTATTGCCGATAGGAATAATGATGGTGGCAGGTGTCAAATCGGTGGCGCCATTATTATCGGT
Organism: uncultured Paludibacter sp.; assembly: GCA_964433885.1. Taxonomy (GTDB): domain Bacteria; phylum Bacteroidota; class Bacteroidia; order Bacteroidales; family Paludibacteraceae; genus Paludibacter. Next base: position 59,630 of record CAYSTC010000002.1, read on the forward strand.
GGCTGTAAAAGTAAAACTATCGCTGCCCGTGAAAGTTCCATCCGGGTCATAAGTCAAGGTGTTTATTTGTATCAGCGTCAGTACCTGCCCGGCCAAAGCAGCCACTCCACCCACATACAACGTTCCGTGAGTTGGCAATGTCAGCAGGGTATAATTGGCAATAGTGCCATCAGTATCAGTTGCTGTAAGGGCCGAAATGGCTGTAGCATCGGATGTAGATGGCATGGAAGCGTTTGTAGCACCATTTGCCACCGGCGGATTATTCCCTACAGGAATAGTAATAGTGGCTGTATTGGACACTGCATTATTATTATCTGTGGCAGTAAACGTAAATGCATCATTACCTGTATAAGTACCATCCGGGTCGTAGGCCAGTGTAGCTACCTGCAACAACGTAAGTACCTGCCCGGCTGTTATTGCCACTCCACCCACATACAATATTCCATGCTGTGGCAAAGTTACAACGGTATAGCTGCCTATAGCTCCATCCGTATCAGTTGCTGTCAGAGCAGATATCGCTGTGGCGCCTGCAATGGACGGAATTGATACATTCGTTGCGTTATTCGCTACCGGAGGATTATTCCCAACAGGAATGGTGATTGTGCCTGGGGAAGAAACCCCACCTTTGTTATCTGTTGCCGTAAAGGTAAAACTATCATTGCCGGTAAATGTCCCGCTCGGATCGTAAGTCAGCGATGCTGCCTGCAAAAGCGACAAAACCTGAAACGATGAAGCAGCCACACCTCCCACATACAACGTACCACGTGAAGGCAATGTAAGAATAGTAAAACCGGATACCGTTCCATCTGTATCAGTTGCACTTAAAGCTGATATAGATGTTGCACCTGCAGTAGATGGAATAACGGAATTTGTTGCACTATTCGCAACTGGCGGATTGTTTCCTACCGGAATGGTGATGGTAGCCGCACTTGGGTCTGTGGCACCACTGTTATCCGTTGCCGTGAAAGTGAAAGTATCGTTACCCGTAAATGTCCCGTTAGGGTCATAAGTCAGTGTACCTGCTTGTGCCAATGTCAGTATTTGTCCGGCAGATACAGCCACACCTCCCACGAACAATGTTCCATAGGTTGGCAAAGTCAACACCGTATAACTGGCAATAGCCCCATCCGTATCAGTGGCCGTTAAAGCCGCTATGGCTGTAGCACCGGCTGTAGATGGAATCGTAGCAGTAGTTGCGTTATTCGCCACCGGCGTATTGTTCCCGATAGGAATAGTGATCGTGGCCGTATTGGATACGGTATTATTGTTATCCGTGGCCGTAAATGTAAATGTATCATTGCCAATGAAAGTCCCGCTCGGATCATAAGCCAACGTAGCTGCCTGGGCGGGTGTCAAAGTTTGTCCGGCAGTTGTCACAGCCACTGCGCCCACGTATAAGGTTCCGTGTGACGGCAAAGTCAAAACGGTAAAACTGCTTATCGTTCCATCGGTATCCGTTGCCGTTAAAGCTGATATTGCTGTTGCACCGGCACTGGATGAAATGGCGGCATTCGTAGCACTATTTGCAACCGGAGGATTATTACTTACAGGAATGGTAATGGTGGCCGGAGCAGATACACCACCGCTGTTATCAGTTACCATAAAAGTAAAAGTATCATTGCCGGTAAATGTTCCACCAGGGTCGTAGCTTAATGTGGCCGCCTGCGCTGGAGATAAAACCTGTACCGCAGTGGCAGCAACACCACCCACATACAGCGTTCCCCGTAAAGGCAACGTCAGAATAGTGAAACTGGTAATTGCACCATCCGTATCGGTAGCGGTCAGTACCGGTATAGCAGTCGCACCGGCTGTAGAAGGGATTGACACATTTGTGGCGCTGATAGCCACCGGAGCATTATTGCCTACAGGAATTGTTATAGTAGCGGCACTTGGATCGGTGGCACCGCTGTTATCCGTTGCTGTGAAAGTGAAAGTATCGTTACCCGTAAATGTCCCGTTAGGGTCATAAGTCAGCGTACCTGCTTGTGCCAATGTCAGGACTTGCCCTGCCAAAACGGCCACGCCTCCCACGTATAATGTACCGTGAGCCGGCAAAGTCAATACCGTATAACTGGCTATTGTACCATCAGTATCTGTTGCAGTCAATGCTGGTATGGCTGTAGCACCGGCAGTGGAAGGGATGATAGCACTGGTAGCGCTGGTGGCTGAAGGTGGATTATTACCGATAGGAATAGTGAATGTTGCCGTATTGGATGTAGCATTGCTATTGTCAGTTGCCAGGAAAGTAAATGCATCATTTCCGATAAAACTTCCAACCGGGTCATAAGTTAATGTGCCAACCTGAGCTGTTGTCAGAATCTGATTGACTGTTACCGCTGTTCCTCCAACAAACAATGTTCCATGGGTCGGCAAAGTTAATATAGTATAATTGGCTATTGTTCCATCGCTGTCTGTTGCTGTCAATGTCGATATAGCTGTAGCTCCTGCTGTCGAGGGAATGGTGGCATTTGTAATGCTATTTGCAATCGGCGGACAATTATTAATTGTTACCGTTACTGCCGTTGAAGAACTGTAACAACCAGTGGAATTCTGATAAAAAATATAATAAGTTCCAGTCGCCACTTTTGTCGGATCAGAAACTGATACACCCGCTGGATTATTCGTCGTTTTATACAAAACAGTACCACCACTTGGAGTTGTGCTGGTTAATAATGTTGTAAGATCGACGGTTTTTAATGGACACAAATTTGTTGGAGTCGAAGTACTTACTGTTGGAGATTCCGGCAATGCATTGACAGTAACCGATACACTACCATTCATCGCCAGCGTACAAGTGGAAGCATTCGTAGCAATAACATTATAATTCGTACCAGCACCAGTTTGATTGCCAAAAGAAATAGCAGAACCAGTTCCCGATACAGGTAAACCAACTGCAGTGGCTCCGGAATAAAGTTGGTAACTGACACCTATTTGAGAACCGGACAAACCGATTGCAACACCCGTACCGCCTGAACAATACGAACCGCCGCCAGTCACGTTGTAAACCGTTGGCAATGCATTGACAGTAACCGATACGCTACCATTCATCGCCTGCGTACACGTGGAAGCATTCGTAGCAATAACATTATAATTCGTTCCAGCAACAGTTTGGTTGCCAAAAGAAATAGCAGAACCTGTTCCCGAGACGGGTGAACCAACTGCTGTAACGCCTGAATATAGTTGGTAACTGACACCTATTTGAGAACCGGACAAACCGATTGCAACACCCGTACCGCCTGAACAATAAGAACCGCCACCTGTCACATTGTAAATCGTTGGCAGAGCATTGACTGTAACCGATACACTGCCATTCATCGCCTGCGTACACGTGGAAGCATTCGTAGCAATAACATTATAATTCATGCCAGCAGCAGTTTGGTTGCCGAATGAAATAGCAGAACCTGTTCCCAATACAGGTAAACCAACTGCAGTGGCTCCGGAATAAAGTTGATAGGTCACTCCTGTCTGAGAACCCGATAAACCGATTGCAACACCCGTACCGCCTGAACAATAAGAACCGCCACCGATAACGTTATAAATCGTTGGCAAAGCATTAACAGTAATCGAAACACTGCCGCTCATGGCCTGTGTACAAGTGGAAGCATTCGTAGCAATCACATTATAATTCGTGCCAGCAGCAGTTTGGCTGCCAAAAGAAATAGCAGAACCAGTTCCCGATACAGGCAAACCAACTGCAGTGGTTCCGGAATAAAGTTGATAGGTCACTCCTGTCTGAGAACCGGATAGACCGATTGCAACACCCGTACCGCCTGAACAATAAGAACCGCCACCGGTAACATTGTAAATCGTTGGCAAAGCATTAACAGTAATCGAAACACTGCCGCTCATGGCCTGTGTACAAGTGGAAGCATTCGTAGCAATCACATTATAATTCGTGCCAGCAGCAGTTTGGCTGCCAAAAGAAATAGCAGAACCAGTTCCCGATACAGGCAAACCAACTGCAGTGGTTCCGGAATAAAGTTGATAGGTCACTCCTGTCTGAGAACCGGATAGACCGATTGCAACACCCGTACCGCCTGAACAATACGAACCGCCGCCAGTGACATTATAAACCGTTGGAAGGGTATTGACAGTTATAACAAATGTCTGGTTAGCCGACTGATCTACACCGCCATTAGCAGTACCACCGTTATCGTTTATCCAAACAGTGATTGTTGCTGACCCACTTTGATTCAAAGCCGGAGTAAATGTCAGGTTGCCGGCTGCATCAATTGCCGGCTGAACGCTAAACAGTGTATTATTATCATTGGTAACAGTAAATGAGAGCACTTGTGATGATTCATCCGTTGGACCTGCACTCAATGCAGTAGCCCAATTATTGACAGTGTGCGATGAGCTGTTTTCACAAATCGTCTGATCCTGCCCTTTAATAAAAGAAGGCGCATCATTAACTGCTGTAACCGTAATGCTTATTGTGGAAATATTGGAAGTGTTACCCAACAAATCGTTGACGGTATAATTTACAGTTGTTGCTGTACCATTGTAATTGGCAACCGGAGTAAACGTAACATCTCCTAAGGCATTGGCCTGATAAGAACCTTCCCCGGAAACAATAAATGTATTTTGAATGCCGGGAGTTACCGGGTCCAAATCCACTTTCGACACGTCAATATCCCCATCAGCATCCGTATCGTTTGCAGTAATGCTGAATGTAACAGGAGTATCTTCGTTTGTTGTTTGAGTATCGGGATTTGCTACCGGAGCAGTTTGTGCTGAAGCATAAATTGATAGCAGTAAACAAATTATTGATAGTGAAAAATTTCTCATACTCATTTACCTTTCTCCGGACTATTCGGAACAGCTTTATCCGGGATCTGTTTTTGAACTTCAAGTTGATAAAAAAACAACTTACATTTATAAATTGTTTACATTTGTAAGACATTGTTTACAACTGAATTAAAAACAAAGAATATGCATGAAACGAAAAAGCTTGCTCCGTAAAATCGGAACAAGCTTTTTTTGTTTTGAAAATATGATCACTTTATTGATCTTAAAGTCCGGTTATTGAAGAGATTAAAAAGCATTCTTATTCAATATGGTACAAAATTAATGTTTTTTGAGCAGGAATTCTCTATGCATTCGCTTTAATGGGTGTACTTTTGTTTTGCTAAGTATAAACAGGAAATACGATTACGTTCAACAATTCATATCAAATAAAAACAAATCTAATGCGCAAAATTTTTATTTTATTGCTTTTCAGCATCTTTTTGCATACTGCCGGTATTGCACAGAATGTGTCGCGGGTGGAAGGAAGTCCGTTCCCGGGTACAAACAAGCCTGACACGCTTTTCTATACCGGAAAATCAATGACTGACTCCGAAGTCTTTGCCACCGGATCGCTTAGCGGTATTCTGGCAAAGAAAAAACCCATGATCCTCCAGTGGCAATACTTCCATCAGGAGATTGTCCGCGAATCAGGGCTGGGCTTCAAAATATTCGACACCTACAGCAATGACTTTACCGGATTGCTCCGTTTTTTTGCTAAACGTCTGAACGGTTACATCTTGTGTGACCCGAAAAGTGCAAGTGCCAATGTGGCTGCATCATTATCAGGTATTCTGAATGCCGTAGCCATACCTACTGATATCGAGGCGAAAGCCAAATCAGTTGGTTTGACCAAAGTGCTGGATGTCACTGGTAAGGACGAATTATGGGCTTTGGCTAACTACAAGGGCCAGTTGAGTAAAAATGCGGCTATTTTTCAGTCGAACGATGATTGGTTAGGACTGGTTGATTACGCAGCTTATACCGGTGGACTTCGTTTTTACGATTCAAACGTAAACGGAGCATTGACAGATAGTATTTATAAATATCTGAATCCAGGTGCCATGATCTACGGCTGGTGGGTATCGGAGGATGGCGCCGTAGGCAAGTTATCTCAAAAATCATTTAAAATGGTTCCTTGCGGTGGACTTAAAAACCTGGCTACATTTACCAATCTGGACGTTCCTATCAAAAAACAAAAAGAAGCGGTTAATCCATACAAGGTAGTGCCTAATAAGCACACCGTTTGTTTTGTGATTTCCGATGGTGATAATATCGGCTGGGTAGCCGGCGCCGGATATTGGGATGCATGGATATGGAAAAACGACAACCAGAGCCGTATGAATCTCGGGTTTACCCTTTCCCCGGCACTTTGCGAACTGACACCAATCATATACAACGACATTATAAACGGGCTGCAAACCACACCCGAAGGCCGGAATATAGCAGTAGCCTCTCCTTCCGGACTGGGTTATTATTTCCCAAGTCTGAGCCCGAATCAGCCTTACCACTGCGAACAGCTGAACAAGTTCATGAAAAAAGCCGATATGAGCATTGTGAACGTAATTGACAACGATAATGGCTCACACGACCCCAGCGAATACCTAAAACAAAGCAATATCGATGCCTTGTTTTTCTACACGTATGGAGCGCAATATACCGGAATGAAAGGAAAAATCAGTTGGTATAAAGGCAAGCCAAGCATTGGAGGCCGGTTCACATTCTGGGGAAATTCATCGGACCGTAGCGCTCCTACCCAGGAACGTGTGGCTCAATCGTTGGCTAATATATTAAATTCACAATCAACCAACATTAATTCTGAAGCCGGATATAGTCTGGTTCCGGTACACATCTGGACCGAAAACCCAACCGATGTACAAAACCTGATAAGCAAACTGGGCCCTAATGTGCGGGTGGTTGCACCGGATGAATTTGTATGGCTGATTAAGAAAAACCTGGGCAAACTGCCTATGGGAACCGGTTTTGGATTGAAAGCCGAGTATTACAAAGGCAGCAATTTCGACACGTTAGCGTTTACCAGAATAGATAAGAAAATTGACAACGAATGGCTTACAACTCCGGTAGCCAAATCGAATCAGTTCTCCGTTCGGTGGAGCGGACAAATCCAACCGCTTTATTCAGAAGAATATACATTCTCACTTACTTCGGGCGATGGCGCACGACTCACTATCAATGGAACTACCTTGTTCGACGCGTTGCAATCAACAGGTCTGTCAACCAAAACCGGCAAAATAACACTTACAGCCGGCGAGAAATACGATATTGTGGTTGAATACAGTTCAGCAGGAAGCAATCGCACCTGTATGCTTGAGTGGGAAAGCCTTTCACACCCACGCCAGGTGGTTCCGTTTACACAGCTTTACGCCGAACCAATATCAACTACCGGTTTGGTTACGGTGTACAAAGACAAAAGTAAAACAGGCTTCTCGGCCGGTTTGAAAATCGGGTCGTACACCACAGCGCAACTGAACGAACTGGGCATACAAAAAAATGAGATTTCATCCATTAAAGTGATGGAAGGATTTAAAGCCATTGCTTATGCCAATGATAATTTTAGCGGCGATTCTCTGGTAATCACTTCCAGCACCGACTCACTGACAAATTCCCTAATGAGCGACAATGCTACCAATTGGGATGATAAAATAGCTTCAATAAAAATTAAAGCAAATGGTGATACCACGTTGGTAGGAGCATTTTACCTGAAAAACAAAAGAAGCAGTTTATACATGGAAGTAGCCGGAGGAATAACAGCTACTGATTATAACACCAACGTACAACAAAACAGTTTAACAAGCACTTACAACCAGGTATTCCAGTTATTCCATGTAGGCGATGGCGTATACGAGCTAATGGCCCGTCATAGCAAAATGGCCCTCACAGTTGCCAAAATGGGATCAGATGAAAACGCCAACGTATTTCAATGGAAATATCACGGCTCAGCCAGCCAGAAATTCATTATTGTTCCAGCAGCTAACAATACTTATAAGCTGATTTCGATATACAGTGGAATGGCGGTTAACGTAACCACCAGCAACACGGGAGGCAATGTGCAAATGAACACAAACAACAACCAGTTGGGTAGCATGTGGACTTTTGTGAAAACCACAAACCGTGAAGGTACCGGAGATGGGCTAAAAGCAAATTATTACCTTGGAAAAACCTTCACTTCACTTAAACTTACCCGTATCGATCCTCAGGTGAAGTTCAACTGGGGTGAAGGCGCACCTGCTTCGGGGATGACAGTAGATAACTTCTCTGTAAGATGGACCGGAACCATCGAACCACGATACACCGGAACTTATACTTTCTATCTGACAAGCGACAACGGCAGAAGACTCTGGATAAACGACCAGTTGATAATTGACAAATGGTTAAGCGATTATGATGTGACCTACACCGGCACAATCAGCTTAACCCAGATGACAAAATACAATATCAAAGTGGAGTACTTTGAAGAAGCAGGCGGAGCGAATATCAATCTGGAATGGAGTAGCAATAATGAGGTCAGGGAAATTATTCCTCAAAGCCAGCTATATTCCGAAATGATAGTAAGCGACGTACCGACATTGAACAATGCCAGTATAAATCCTTATCCGAACCCGGTAAGGGATGTATTGAAAATCAGCGGACTCGACAAACCGGCAACTCTTGAGGTATATAACTCTCTGGGCAAAAAGGTTTCGGAAAACGAGGGCATGTCGATAAACACAAGCGAACTATCACCTGGTTTATATCTGCTTAATGTCAAGTTAGACGGAAAGTCACAGATGTTCAAATTCATCAAAGAAAAATAATTGTGCAATAAATGTGCGATGCAAAAAACAGGATGGCTGGGGTTTCCCAACCATCCTGTTTTTAATTATACGAATAAAACATTGAAATAACGTTTCAATACTCGAAAAGCCCTGAAAGGGCTAAATTTTAATAACCGTGGGTGTAACCCACGGGTGAAAAGACCCTATTACATCAGCCCCGAAGGTGGCTGAACATAAGAGACTCTTTTTGCAACACTAATTTCTAATTCACCCCTTAATTCGCACAAACAGGGAAGGAATTTAATTCGGAACAAAAAGAAATAAACTTCATTTGCAAAATAATAAATTCCTTACCTTTGCCCCACTAAAAATTATTTTTCAAAAACATACTATAAAATGAAACGACAACTGCTTTATACCCTTTGCCTGCTGCTAACGGTGAACACAGGCTTTGCTCAAAAAATAAGACCAACCAAAAACGTGATTGTGATGATTCCCGATGGTACTTCCACCAGCGTACTGTCGGCATCGCGCTGGCTGAAAACCTACCGCAACCAGGGCACCACACTCAACGTCGACCCGTATATGTGCGGCACGGTTACCACTTTCTCGTCCAACGCACCCATTGGCGACTCGGCTCCTACCACTTCGTGCTACATGACCGGCATCGCCCAGCAAGCCGGGAATGTTTCCATGTATCCGGTTACTGATCCGGGCAACGATTTGATTAAACTTAACCCCGACAGTGCCTACCAACCCCTGGCAACCATCCTGGAAGCCATGCAGATTGAGCAAAAGAAAGCCGCCGGATTGGTGGTTACCTGCGAGTTTCCACACGCCACACCGGCCGATTGCTCGTCACATACATACGACCGCGGAAACTACAAAGTCATTGCTCCGCAAATGGCTTTCAATAACCTGGAAGTGATGTTCGGCGGTGGAAATGCATTTGTTTCAGAAACCATGAAACAACATTTCCAAAACAACGGAACTGCGCTTTTCCAGAACGATAAACAAGCCTTGCTCAACTTCAGGGGAGAAAAAGTGTGGGCTTTATTCGGAAACAACGAATTGCCTTACGATATAGACCGCGACACAACGGCCGTTCCCTCCTTGGCACAAATGACCGGAAAAGCCATCGAAGTGCTTGGGAAAAACAAGAACGGCTTCTTCCTGATGGTGGAAGGAAGTAAGGTGGACTGGGCAGCCCATGCCAACGACCCGATAGCCATAATGAGCGAATTCCTGGCCTTCGACAAAGCCGTGGGCGTAGCGCTGGAATATGCCAAACGGGTAGGCAACACCACGGTAATTGTATTGCCCGACCATGGCAACAGCGGTTTCTCCATTGGGCGCAACAACATGAAAAAAGGCTATACCAAAATGACACTCACCGACCTGTTCGGATCCGTATCGAATTACCAACGGACGGCCGAAGGGTTGGAAAAAATTCTGGTCAACACCAAACCGGAAGAAATGAAAGCCACTTTCAAACAGTACACAGGCATTGATCTGACCGACGATGAGGTTAAACTGCTGCTGAGTTCGAAAAACTACAAAGCTGAAAACTACATGGAAGTGAGCCATAGCCAGAACATGACACACTACATCACTACCTTTATGAACGACCGCAGCACGTTTGGGTTTACTTCCGGCGGACACACCGGCGAAGAAGTGTTCCTGGCCGTTTATCACCCCAAAGGCGACCAATTGCGGGGCAATATCCGCAACAAAGAAGTGAACAACTACCTCTTCAGGGTTGCAGGCCTTAAAAAGCCCCTGAACGAGCTTACAAGTGATATATACGCCAAACATACTGCCGTATTTGCCGGGATGGAGTGCCGCATTGAAGGAGCAAAAGACAAAGTCCCAACGCTCATTGTAAAGAAGGGCAGCGCCACCCTCGAAGTGCAGGCCTACAGTTCGGTGGCCAAACTGAATGGCGTTCCGTTCGCCATGGGATCGGTAGCCGTGTATGTCGACAAAAACAACACCTTCTATTTGCCGAAGAATCTGGCCGGGAAACTGAAATAAACATACTAATACAAGAAAAGCAGAGGCGATTACCCGTTTGGTAATCGCCTCTGTGTTGTTTCGGGGTATTATTCCCGTCTGCTACGCCGCCAATTAAGGTCACTTAATGCATTATTGCATATCCCGAAGGGCGGATTAGCCACACTTGTCGGATTACAGTACATAAATCGGAAGTAACGGTATGCACTTTAGCTCCTGCAGTATGCCCCAGTAGATTTAAAGTGTGATAAGTAGCCATAAGGGTAGATACTGCTAATCAATTAGTACGTACTGTAGAAGTGTAAGTTCGTACTGTAGGAGTATAAGTATATCCTGTTAGAGTAAAAGTACGTACTGTAGGAATAATAGTATGCACCGACGGGCGAAAAGTATGCACTGTAGTTGTTGGAGTATGAACTAATACAGAATTGATAGCCTCCCAACCGTTTCCAGAAGCTACTAGATAGTTTCGAGATTATGCTATTTGAATCGGGTTTCGCGGTTTGCAACCGCGCTGTGTTAGCTAATATCGCGGTTGTAAACCGCGAAACCCACTTTTCCCCCACCCCAACGGGGGAGCGCTGGAAATTAAAAAATTATATATATTTGCAGGGACTAAATCCCGGCGCCCTAATACAGAATTAGGCTCCGCCACTCAGTTTGTGCCACAGCTTTGTAAAAACACTTAAAAATATAAATATATGAACTGCCGTTTCTTGTGTTTCTCAGTTATAGTACTTTTTATAACCGTTTTTCATTCCTGTAAGGTCAACAGCAAGAAGGAGTCAGCACTTCCTCAAAAGCAATATGTGTATCTGACTTTTGACGATGGCCCGTTGGATGGCAGCCAGAATATTGACAGTATTATTTTGGTCGAAAAGATTAAGATTAGTGTGTTTTTAATTGGTTCGGAAGTGGTTGGCGACCGTGATATGGCCACTTACTATAAGTATTATGAAGAGAATCCTTATATCGATGAGTACAATCATAGTTTTACACACGGCAACGATCAGTACAAGCTGTTTTACAGCAATCCGCATAAAGCAACTGAAGATTTTCTGAAGAATCAGAAATTCCTGAAAATTCAGTATAAAATCATCCGCATGCCGGCCTGCAATACCTGGCGACTGAATAATAAGAAACAGGATGATTGTGCAACTAATGCGGTGGCTACAGCTGATAGCCTGGCGGCAAGAGGATTTAAGGTTTTCGGTTGGGATGTAGAGTGGCAGCATCATGCAGAAGATGGTACTCCTGTACAAAGTGTTGACGAAATATACCGGCAAATTATGCAACAGCTGAATACAGGTAAAACATTCACGAAAAACAATATCGTTATCCTGCTGCACGACGAGATGTTTCAGCGGCGTTGGGAAGAAAATGATTTAAAACACCTGATCGACCGTTTGCGCAAAGATAAAAATATTGTTTTCGAACAAATGCGCTTCTATCCACAGGATTGATTCAATCCGTTCTTCCGGATTTCTTTCTATTCACACAGTTTTTGGTGACAGTTTCGAAAATAGTATCTGAAAACTCCCCAAACAAAACAAAGACCGGTAATCGCCCAAATTAATCGGTAAAATCTCCAAAAACCCGTCTGCAATACTCCATTTGAATGATTTTTGATTTTATTTGGCAAGTTAGTGTCCCTGTTTCCTTTCTGGAATAAATACCTTTGGAGTCTGAAAAATTGTAATACACATTTTTTATTTGAGCCTTAAAAGCAAATACTAATTATATTTTAAACCTATGACAAACGGGAAAAAACACAGCTTCTTCTCTCCTAAATTTTTAATCGTATGCCTGGTGCTGGCACAAAGCACCCTGATGTTGGGTCAGACCAACAGGTATCAAACGGCCGGTTTCGAATTGCTCGATAATATAAACAGCAAATTCTACAACTCAAGTACAGGCCTGTACGTAGAATCAATCAATAGTACCACCATGGCAAAGTCATCTCCGGCATTCCTTTGGCCGGCAGCCCATCTGGTACGCGCATTGCTTTGGGGCTCCATGATCGATTCGAAATACGACTACCGCCTGCAAGCCTACGTAAACAAAATAAGCTGGTACACCAACGGCGAAGGCTATGGTTGCATTCAGAACGGCGAACGTTTTTTTGACGACAACGGGCTCATTGGCGACGTATTGATGGACGTATACCAGCGTAAAGTCCGCACACAAGCCGTGCTCACCAAAAGTATGTTTGCCCTGAATTACTGTTACAAATACAAAGATGCCCAATGGGGTTTGCCTCAGAAAGAAAGCGAGCTGAACAAAGGCATTTTCTACATGGGCCCTGTGGATCCGCTATCCAATGCGTATGCAAAATACTACACTATAACCGGTGATACAAGCTATTTATACGTGGCTAAAACGTATTTCAAAAAATTCAATGATTACACACTCAAACTAAAAGACCCCACTTCGCTCCTCTTCGTCAGCGGGTCGACGTACGCCAACGGCGTATGGACCAAACCCAACGAAGGACCACGCGCCTGCAACACCTCGGCTGTCATCCTGCTCGGAATTCGCCTGTATCAGATTACCGGCGATAAAGCTTACCTGGATACTTCGAAAGCCATGGCCGATGCAGTACTGAAACGTTTTTATAAAACCGGCGGAGGTTTTGGCGAGGTTTCTTTCTGGGGAGGTAATTATTCGGTGGAAATGCTCTGCGAAATGTATGAAGCCGATCGGGATTTGAAATGGTACAATGCGGCCAAAGATATTTGCGACTTCCTGATCGACAAATCGCGCGACGCGAAAGGCTATTATCCCGATGGCACCGATGCCCAGGGATATTGGAACACCGTACGAACCGGCAATACGGCTCCGGATAATGTGGGAATGATGTCGCAAGCCTGCGCTGCCAATGCCCTCCTGCGCTTTGCCTACCTCGACCTGCACATGCCTCTGGCTAAAGGTATTTATAAAATAACCAACGTGGGTACAGGCAAAGCCCTGAGCGTGAAAAACAGCGGCACTGTTCAAAACGGAAGCCGCATCACTACCTGCGATTTCAGCGACAATAAAACGCAAAAATGGTATCTGGATGCCGACAATGCAGGAGTTTACTCGTTCAGGTCGGTAGAAAACAACGCTTTGATTGGCGTGAAAGGATGCACGTACGACAACGGCAATGTTCTCGAACTCAACTCAGCTGCCGCCGGCGATTGCGCAAAATTTCCTTTCGAAAAAACTGCAACCGGGCAGTATAGAATATTCCAGAAAGGTGGTAAAGCCCTTGATGCCGGCACTACGAATCAAAACGAAGATTCGGTATTTCTGGCAACCCCCGCCGATATTGCCAGCCAGAAATGGATTGTAGAACGCTTGCAACCCATCATCACTTGGCGCACATTGAGGCAGGATACCACGATAACCACTACCAAAGGCGCAACGTTGTCGGTAAACGCTTCCGGAGCGGATGGAACCATCAATAAAGTGGAGTATTATGTGAATGGAGCTCTGCTTACTACTTCCAAAACGGCTCCTTATACCTACAGCTGGAAACCAAAGAATTCGGGCGTATCTGATGTTTATGCATTGGCTTATGACAATTCCGGTAACATAGGTTCGTCGTCCCACATCAAGGTGCTTATTCTTTGTATCGAAAAAGGAGTTTATAACATAACAAATGCATCCAGTAGCAAAAGTATGAGTATCATTGCTACGAAAACCGATCAAAACGAGGCAGAAGTAACTACCGCTACCGACCTGACAAAAGATTACCAACAATGGAATGTTACCATAGATACACTTGGTTATTACAGTTTAGCACCACTAAATACAAATTTTAATATCGGTATTGCTGACTGTGCCACCGCCTACAAAACATTGATAAAACAATACTCAACCAACACTGGCGATTGCCAGAAATTCTACCTGATAGATATGGGTGTGAATATGTTCCAGATTTGTCCCAAAAACACGAACAAATCAATCAATGCCGGAACTACTGCAACCAACGACGTGGCCGTTTTCTTAGCCGATCAGTCGACTGCAATCAGTCAGAGATGGAAATTTGCGCCAATCATAACCGGCATTACCAACCCGCTGTCCGATAAAATGGTGGAAGTTTATCCTAATCCGGCATCCAGCACACTAAACGTTCGCTGCCCGTACCCCGATGCGGAAATGGAAGTATACTCGCTTACGGGCCAGAAAGTAATCGTCACCACCCGGCAACAGGTTGATATATCCGCACTATCATCCGGCGTGTATATCCTCACGTTGAAATATGCCGGTACGGTTTATAAAACGAAGTTTATTAAGGAGTAATTATATTTGATCTTAGAATGAATAAACTCCTGTTTCAGTACTGAAACAGGAGTTTATTGCATTGAGGGGACTATAGTAAACTTTCAGTATAATTCAAACATAATATTCTCCCATGAATTATTTGTTCTTTTCATATACTCTTCAATTCTCGTATTCCAGATAATCAAAGTTTTTTTGACGTATGAAGAATCATATATACCAAATTTTTTTCGTCTTAAATTCAAGTACTCTTCATAAGTAAATTTTAAAGCATCACAAAATATAAAACCCGCTTGCAAATTCACCATTTCGGAATGAGTTAGTTGAGTTGGAGATATAAGTATACCTGAATACTTTATAATCGTTTTAGGAAGTATAAGGTATCTTTGAGGAGCATTACTTTTACAGGCAAATAAGATGCATACGTTTTCATTCGTAAAAATAAATTGCGATGACCAGTTACAACTCATATTCCAAAAAAGGATAGGATCATTAGTCTCATTTTTTAATCGAAATTCAATCTGATAACCAATTAACTTCCGTTCAAAACCTTTGACTTGTGTCTGAGAATTTATTGAAATATTTAAACTTAGAATCTGTTGTTCTTTAGCTATAACTGACATTAAGGTAAAGGCAAATAAACAAACTGTAATTAATCTTTTCATTTATAGTACTTTGTTATATTTGTCAACATATTTTCCGATACTTATTCAGGAGCAAAATTAAAAAAACTCAATATTCAAAAATAGATGTTTTTTCTAAATACTCAATATTATGCAGTTATTTTTAAATCAGAACCAAACTACTATCAACAAAAAAGCCTGTTCCAAAAAAAATGGAACAGGCTTTTTTTATGTTTGGGAATCCCGGTTAATCAAAAATGCTTAAACCCGATAATCTCACGCACTTCACGAATGGTTTTAGCGGCGTTTTCCTGCGCTTTTTCCTTGCCCAGGCGTGCTGCCCTTGAAACAAAGGCTTCGTCGGCCGAAATGGCTTTAATTCGCTCGCGCATTGGTTCTGTAAAGGCAATCATATCCACGGCCAGTTGCTTTTTCATATCGCCGTAGCGAATCTGGCAAGTATTATACATTTCGTCGAAATAATTGTAGGTTTCGGGAGCCGATACCACTTTCATCAGCTGGAAAATGTTCTGGATAGCATCCGGTTTGGCCTGATTTGGCTCCGTAGGTCCGCTATCGGTAACGGCTTTCATCACCTTTTTGCGGATAGCCTCGGGCTCGTCGGCAAAATAGATGGCATTGCCCTCGCCTTCCGATTTACCCATTTTACCACTTCCGTTTAGTCCCGGGATTTTAACCAGTTCGTTTCCAAAATTGAATGCTTGCGGTTCCGGGAAATAATCCACGTTGTACAAGCGGTTGAAACGGTTTCCGAACGTACGGGTCATTTCCAGGTGTTGCTCCTGGTCTTTGCCCACGGGCACTTTGGTGGCACGGTGAATAAGAATATCCGCAGCCATAAGCGTTGGGTATGTGAGCAGTCCGGCATTTACGTTTTCGGGCTGTTGGCGGATTTTATCTTTAAACGACGTACAGCGTTCCAACTCGCCGATATACGCGTTCATATTCAAGAAAAGATACAATTCTGCCACCTCGGGCACATCGCTCTGGATATAAAGCGTCGATTTATCGGGATCGAGCCCGGCAGCCAGATATTCAATCAGAATCTGGCGCACGTTTCCGTGCAAATCGCCTGGTGTGGGATGCGTGGTGAGCGAATGGTAATCGGCAATGAAAAAGTAGCAGTTATGCTCGTTTTGCATGCTTATGAAATTGCGCAAAGCGCCAAAATAGTTTCCTAAGTGAAGGTTTCCCGTTGGGCGAATGCCACTAACAACTGTTTCCATTAATAATAATTCCAGCCCCTAAATCCCCCATGGGGGACTTAAAGAACTTTTTGTTTAAATATATGATTATAATACTATCTATAAAGTCCCCCTTGGGGGATTTTAGGGGGTTACTCTATCGGAATGGTCCGTTTAATGCGCTGGTCGAGCGATGTAAGCGTTTCGGTGGTGGCCACACCCGGAATTTCCTGAATCCGGCCGTTAAGCAATTCCATTAGATGCACATCGTTTTTGGCATATAGTTTTATCAGGATGGTGTACGACCCGAGCGTATATTGCGATTCTACAATTTCCGGTATTTTTTCTAATTCCTTCACCACTTCCTTGTACATAGAACCACGCTCAAGCGTAATACCAATGTAGGCGCACATCTGAAAACCGAGCATTTTCGGATTCACTGTGTAACCCGAACCGGTAATAACGTCGATATCAATCAGGCGTTGAACACGTTGATGGATGGCTGCGCGGGATACTCCACACTCTTCTGCCACGTCTTTAAAAGGCATACGGGCATTTTTGGTAATGATCTGCAAAATTTTGCGATCCAGTTGGTCTATCTTTTCCATGGTGTATGATTTGTGTTTATCATTTAGGCAGCAAAATTATACAAAATAAATGGCAAATGAAAGATTTCATGCAGCTAAATGAGATTATTAAGGATAAAAGATAGAATTTTGTTTATTTTTACTATCGTTTTGACAAAAAAGAAACAGCCGGAGTTATTCGCTCCGGCTGCTTTTTATAGTTGCGTCAAAAAACTATTGTCTTTGTTGTTGCATCTGTTGTTGCATTTGTTGCATCTGTTCAGCTGTCATTTGTGGAGCGGCTGGTTCTGCTTTTTCGATAGAAAGTAATTCTACTTCGAAAATCAACATAGAGAATGGTTTGATAGCACCACGATCCTGGCTACCGTAAGCCAACTGTTGAGGAACATAGATTTTGAATTTTGAACCTACAGGCATTAATTTCAAAGCTTCTGTCCAACCTTTGATTACACCACCTACAGGGAATACAACCGGTTCTTTGCGCTGTACTGAGCTGTCGAATACAGTACCGTCAATCAAAGTTCCATGATAGTTCACTTTTACTCTGCTTTCATCTGTTGGGATCGGGCCTGTACCTTTTTTGATAATTTCGTATTGCAATCCGCTGGCAGTAGTGATTACACCAGGTTTTTTAGCGTTTTCGGCAAGGAATTTTTCACCGGCAGTTTTGTTTGCGCCGAATTGTTTTTCCATTTTGATAGCCTGACGGGCCAGCATTGTTTTCTGCAGATATTCCTGAGCTTCCTGTGCTGTCATCTGTACTTTTGAGCCTTTCAATCCGTTTACCAAACCTTGTTTGATCAGGTCAATATCTACTGTCAAAGCAGAATCGCCCATCAAACCTGATTTTTTCTGATCTTTGAGCGAAGAACCGATTTTAGTTCCAAGGTCAACCAATTCCATATTTTCTTTTTCAACCTCGCCTTTCATACCTTCTTTCAAACCTTCCAACAACAATTTGATAGATTTTTGTGCTGAGTCGCCTTTAACGTAGTTGGTTTTGATGTTATCGCCATAAGCCACACCCAACGCATAGTTCAAGCTATCCATTTGAGTTTTCAGTTCGGGCAATTTTGGCTTATTGCCTGAGCAAGAGGAGAAAATAAATGCGGCTACCAATGCCACTGCGACGAATATATTCAGTTTTTTCATTTTTCTGTATATTTTTAATTTGTTGAATTATTATTTAGCTGGTTGTGGAGCTGGTTGCTGCTGTGGCATAGCACCTTGTGGAGCCTGAGCAGGCTGTTTAGCCATTTGTATTTTCATCATGGTTTTTTGGATATATTCCTGAGCTTGTTGTGCAGTCATACCTTCTTTGAAGTTATTCAATCCATTAACCATACCTTGTTTAACCAGTGCTTCATCAAATTTCAATGTTGAATCTCCCATCAAACCTTTAGCCTTTTGCTGTTTGAAAGAGCCTCCGATTTCAAGACCCAGTTTGTACATTTCACCTTTGTCGGCGCTGGCGCTGTAAGCTTTATCCAATGCTTTCATCAGGGCAATAACAGGTTTGTCTGAAGAATCTTTTTGCATGTAGTAGTTTTTGATACCATCGCCATTAGCCAATCCTAAAGCATAGTTCAAACTATCGTTTTGGGTTTTCAATGTAGATGTTTTAGCTTCATACTTGTTGCACGAAGTAAGAGCGAAGATGGCAACCAAAGCTACCAATGATAAAATGCTTTGTTTTTTCATTTTGATTTACTATTTATGAATGATACTTTTTTACTTACTTTTTCTTTGCGCTTTTTCCTGCTGCAACAGCCTTTGTCGCTTTTTTTACAGGAGCTGCTGCGGGAGCTTTTTCCTCTACTGCGGGAGCCTCTTTGAAGGGTTTAATGTCGAGCAACTCAACTTCGAAAATCAGGGTTGCAAAACCGGGGATTGCTCCGTTACCGGCTCCTTGTTCGCCATAACCGAGGTTGTAAGGAACGAAGAATTTATATTTTGAACCTACAGACATTAACTGAACACCTTCTGTCCAGCCCGGAATAACCTGATTCAGCGGGAAAGTAATTGGTTCGCCACGATCTACCGAGCTATCGAATTTTTTACCATCAATCAGATATCCTGTATAATGAACTTTTACAGAGTCAACTGCTTTAGGCTTTGGACCTTCGGCTGGAGTAAGAACCTGATATTGCAAACCGCTTGCAGTGGTTTTTACACCTTCTTTAGTCATGTTCTCAGCCAAAAACTGCTGACCTTCCAGTTTTTTCTTGTTTTGTTCTTCTGATTGTGCTTTAGTAATATAGTTTCTGAAGAATTCGGTTGCAACTTCTGGTTTCATTAATGTTGAATCACCTTTCATAGCAGTTGCAAAACCTTTAATCAATAAATCGATATTGGATTTTCCACCCGGAATTCCTTTCAGGTTTTTAGCAAAATCGGCACCTACGTTCATTCCAAGCGCATAACTCATTGAGTCAACACTGTTAGTCAATACGTTTACAGGAGCCACAGGAGCTACATCTTTTTTCTTTTTATCTTTTGCATCAGCCGATGCCAATACCAGCGCAGCGGCTGTAAGAATTAATACTGTTTTTTTCATTTTTTTATTTGATTATTTTTTAAGATTTCTTTGTTTAGAACCTGAGAACTATAAACTACACAATGTCGAGCAATTCAACTTCGAATACAAGCGTAGAATGTGGAGCAATAGCTTGTCCTGCTCCCTGTGCACCATAAGCCAGGTCAGAAGGGATAAACAATTTCCATTTTGAACCTACTGGCATCAATTGAAGCGCTTCCACCCAACCGCTTATAACCTGTGTTACTCCGAATGTAGCTGGTTCGCCGCGTTTCACTGAGCTGTCGAACACAGTTCCGTCGATTAATGATCCGTGGTAATGAACTTTTACCGAATCCGAAGCTGTAGGAATTGCTCCTGTACCGGCTGTCATTACTTCGTATTGCAATCCGCTTTCCAATGTTACAACTTCCGGACGTTTTGCATTAGTTTCCAGGAACGCTTTGCCTTCTGCCTGAGCGGCTTCGCTCACTTTAGCCTGCAATGCCTGAAAAAAATCATTGATTACTGTCTGGGCTTCCTGATAACTGATTTCAGGTTCTTTTTGCTCCATTACATCCTGAATTCCTTTGGCCAGTTTGGCGTAATCCAATGCTGTTACTCCACTACCTAACAAATTGTTGCCCAAGCTTAAGCCTAATGCATAACTTACTTTTTCCATTTACTTTTAAATTTGCCCAAACAATCCCTAGCCATAAAAGCGGAATGGTGATTGTTTCGGCTTTGATTAATCTATATAATTTTAAATTTCGTCTATTTCTCGTCCCGATAATTTTGCATACCCAAAATCGGCCTTGCGGGATTAGGGGTCTTTAAAAAAAACGCTGCAAAGATAGCTGATTTGTTGGAGAATAACACGTTAATAATTCAAAATTATCTCGATGAAACTACAATAGGTAATTTTACAGTTCGACGGACTCCTGTCTGAGAATTAAACATCTCAAAATAAATGACATAAACACCTGCATTTGCATTCACTCCCTTTTGGTTGCGCCCATCCCAGGTGAGAAAACCTTCAGCCTGCAATAACTGGTTGGTAGCCAATTGAAACACTTTTTCACCAACTGCATTCAAAATAAGCACATTGGCCACAAAACCGTTACTTTCAGTTTTATAGCGAATCAAACAAACATCGTCCACCCCATCATTATCCGGCGAAAAAGCTTCGGGCTCAAGCCAAACAATTTTGTCTGGTTTCGGAAGTTCATTCAGGTCGCGATACTGCGAATTTTTATAACCCGGAGTGCCATAATTTACTTCCGTTGCTGCCGAGTGCCATGATGTTGCTTCCTGCGAGGGTAAATCCGGATTGATACGCTCCAGGGCCACTCCTTTCGGATTTTTCACCAACGCATGATGCCACTTCACGTCGTATTTGACTTCGTCATAAACAGTGTCTTTTAGGCTGTTAGCGAGTACGACTGAAGCTGTTTCGTTATTCAACGGCGACCATTCGGCAGTCAGCAAATAGCCCACAGCAGGGCAGTTGTGATAACTTCTCACTAAGTTGGCATCTTCACACAACGCAAGATAACTATCTGGCAATAAGTAGCTTTTAACAGGAATTTTTATTCCGGTGTTCAGCGTACCATCGGTTTTGCGTGTTGCTAAAACCATTCCGGAGACATCCAGCATTTTATCTGAGCGGTTATATATTTCAATATATTCTTTAGAATTAAGTGGACTTTCGAACATAATTTCATTAATAACCAGATCTCCAATCACTTTCGGTTCTATTATTCCTATACTCCGGATAGTATCAGATAGTGAATTTCCGGCTAAATCGGCCAAACCGGATACTTGTAGATTGTAAATGTGACCACGTTCAAATTCATGGTTAAAACTCAGTATAACAGATGATTTATCAAGCGATACCGTTTGCGAAGATGGTGTTCCAATTTCTTTATCGACACTAAATGCAGCTTTCGTAAAATCCATTGGTTCAGAAAACCCGAGTATCAGCCTGTTAGGTTGCTCCAACATGAAAGAAGTCCATGCCGGTGCTTGATTATCTACTGCCTTATTCCCTGTAACCAGAATATCATCAAAGTAGTAAGCAGAACCTGTTGTGCTGGTGTTTGAAAACATCAGGCCGAAATACGAACTGGTTGTAACTGCTTTGTTCTGAACAGTTCCTTCGGTTACAAAGTCGGTTTCGGCTGCCAGTTTGGAATACAAGGTGAAATTGCCATCCGCATCGCGTGTAACCCGTATTCGTATCTCCACCGGATTACCATCGGTGCGTTTATCTACACCATCGATAATTTTAGTTTTTTTTGTACCTTCCTGAACGAACAACGACACCTCATCGTTTGTTCCTCCTATTTGTACGTAATATCCTTTGCAACCGGATGTGATATCTGCCTGATCAGAAACCAGATATATTGCCGCATAATTGGAGGATGAAGTTGTATAAGTTATTTTCACCCAACATTCCCAAACTGCATTTTCGATTGCCGAGGAGGGCGTAAACAAAAAAGAGGTGGAAGAAGCAGAGGCTTGCGATTGAAGTTGAAATGCTTTATTTACTGTAAAATTGGCAGTTGTGCCGGTCCAATTTGGATTATTTATAAAGTTTCCATCCAAAAAACTTTCATTCACTTGTCCAAAACAAAAAAACGGCATTAAAATTGCGAAAAAGAGGCTTAAATTCTTCATGGTGTGCGATAATTCTATTAAAATGAATTACTTTTGCGAAAATTTATGATAAGCCAAACTACAGGTTACAGCGTGTAATAGTGTCTGATTTTATCTTTAAAATTACAAATATATAAATAATTATTTAATTTGGTTAACGCACCAATTATTTATATCGAATAAAAATACAAACAATAAAAACGAGTATATTATTTTCTAACTTCATTTTCCAAATCCTCACCATTAGAGACCGGGAAATGATACTAAAAAACAAAAACAATGAGAGTAGCAATTGTTGGTGCCAGTGGCGCCGTAGGCCAGGAATTTTTGCGTGTGTTGGCCGAACGCAATTTCCCATTGACAGAACTGAGCCTGTTTGGTTCGTCGCGCAGTGCGGGTAGTGTTTATGAGTACAGAGGTGAAAAAATCACCGTGAAGGAACTCAAGCACGGCGACGATTTTAAAGATTTCGATTTGGTTTTCACCTCTGCAGGAGCAAGTATTTCAAAAGAATATGCTGAAGATATTACTAAGTTTGGAGCTGTAATGATCGATAATTCATCGGCATTCCGCATGGATGCTGATATTCCATTGGTAGTGCCGGAAGTAAATGCTGCTGATGCCAAAGACCGTCCGCGCGGTATTATTGCCAATCCAAACTGTACAACTATCCAAATGGTGGTAGCTTTGAAAGCCATCGAAAACCTGTCGCATATCAAACGCGTTCACGTATCAACTTATCAGGCAGCCTCAGGTGCCGGTGCAGCTGCTATGGACGAACTGGATTTGCAATACCGTCAGGTATTGGCAGGCGAGCAACCAACAGTAAGTAAATTTGCGTACCAATTGGCTTATAACCTGATTCCTCAAATTGATGTATTCACCGAAAACGGATACACCAAAGAGGAAATGAAAATGTACCACGAAACGCGCAAAATCATGCATTCAGATGTAGAAGTCAGCGCTATGTGTGTACGTGTGCCTGCTTTGCGGGCTCACTCAGAAAGCGTTTGGGTGGAAACTGAAAAACCGGTTAGCGTGGAAGAAGCCCGTGCTGCATTCGAAGCTGCTCCGGGTGTGGTAATGATCGATAATCCGGCTGAGAAGAAATACCCAATGCCATTATTCCTTTCAGGGAAAGACCCTGTTCACGTAGGACGTTTACGCAAAGATATTTCAAACCCGAACGGATTGACTTTCTGGTGCGTTAGCGACCAAATTAAAAAAGGCGCTGCTCTTAATGCTGTTCAGATAGCAGAATATCTGATTGAAGAAGGCGATATTAAGTAAGTAAAGTTTTCCAACAGAATAATATAGGGTGTCCCATAACCGGACACCCTATATTTTTTTGCTAATTTCTCAAGTGTAATTTTTATTGCACAAAGAACTAAATGCCCGTTGTCACTCTTTCGGTAGTAATCATATAATATCGGGCAAAGTTTTCATCTTTCATATACTCTATCAATTCTTTTTGCCAGGTTTTTGCTTCGTCCGACAATGCCATCAGGCGCTTATTATTTTCCAAATGCTCGGGGTCGTTTTTTTGAAATTTGACCATATCGTGAAATTCATCCAGCCATTTTTCGTACTTCACCATAAACTGTTCCTGCTCCGGGGTCAGCTTAATATTCTCTTTCTTTTCAGCAATCAGGTCTGCTACACCTGAAATTCCGGTAGCAGTAACAGCCGTGACTCCGGCGATCAGTCCAAGCTTTTTTAAAAAATCGCGACGATTTGATTCGTATCCATCCATATTTTCATTTATTTATTGTTTTTGTAACTATGCAAGATAAACCGCTTCCAGACCTTCAATATCAATAATGAATTGTTTTATCTGGTCTTTAGTGTAATTTTTCGTTTCCACCGCTGTAAATGCTTCTAATAACTGTTGCTGTTCCAATGGACTCAGTATCCTGTCGGCCATTTTAAAAAGCACATTATTTTCTTTTCCGATATGTGCTCTCAACAAATCGATATATCCCTGCATATTCAGGTATATATCGGGCAACGAGGAATCGCCGGTTGTTGCGTAGGCTTCGATTCCATCGATCATTCCCTTTACAAATTTACGTCCCTCATCATGTTCGTGAAGCATCACCGATACCGGACCACTATCAGTTGAAAAACCCTTTTGAACCAACATTGGAAATAACAGGTTTTCTTCCTTGGCATGATGGAATCCGTCGGCATATTGCCGGATAAGATTTACCACCATTTTCATGTGGGGGATATCGGTAGAGCAATTCATCACCATTCTCTCCATGATGTCTATCAACCTGAGTATATATTTATGATCGTTTTCCAGATCTTGTGTGGCAGTATTCATAATTAGTTCTTTTTCCTGATTGTATTTTATAATTGAAGAGCTTTGGAATAAAGAATGTTGTTTTCGAGGTGCACATGTACGTGCAGATCGTCTTCAAACCGGTTAAGCATTTCATATGCCAGTTTGTACGAACCGCAACCGTCCCCGGGAACTTCATAATTATTTGACAACCGGTTGATTTTATCCATAGCTCCACCGGCAAATTCATGCTCGCCTTTCATGCGCGTTATTTCGGAAAGTATGATGGATTTTTCGGATTCCCGGTTGGTTTTCAACGCCTCCTTAATAGCTGGAAACAGCACATTCTCTTCATTTTGCAAATGTTGCAGAAGTTCACGGTTAATTTCTTCAAACAGGTAAGCTATTTCGATTAGTTCCGGGTGATAATCGCCATGTACGGTTGCAATTTTTTTAGTATAGAACAACAAATCCGGTAAACTTTTCATCACAAATTTATGATGCATATTTACGATATAATCGGCCAAAAAGCCTAATTCCCGCTCATTAAAATTGAGATTTGAAGCCATTTCGGTTTTCGTTAATTCATCCAACTGCTGCAGCACCAAAGCTTTGTCCATTTTTTGATCCTGACAGGCTATCTCCAGACTTTTATCTCCACCACAACAAAAGTCGATCCCCGCCTCCCTGAAAATGCCGGCTGCCCTGAAATCGGCGGTCACTATCTCACCAACAGTCATTTCATTAAAGTTCGATTTATTTGTCATTGCATTGAGTTTTATTTATTTGTTTATAACTTGATTAGGCCTGTTTTGTTCAAACCATCATACAATTTTCTCAAAAAAATGAGATGATTAATAGCGCCTCATTTTAGAAATATCCAAATAAAAATGCCTGCAACCTGAGTGAAGATTACAGACATTTTATCAACCTTAAAAACCCAATCAAATGCTTTTTATACCATGTTTGTTTTCATTGGATCATCATGCAGATATTCGGGCGATAAAAGCCCTTCTTCCGGACCAACTGGTGGAGTTGAGTTCAAAGCCAACGAAATCTCGTTATCCAGAATGATTATCTCTATCTCGGGAATTTTATATTTTTTCTTTGTTTCCATAATTTTGTGTGTTTTCATTTTTATCATACTACAAGACTCTGACTGTAGAAAGAATTAAATCGCCGGCAAACAAGCCACAACAAATTCTTATTTTATTGTTAGTCTTTATTTTATGATGACTCTTTGGGTAAGCTCTTTACGATTCCCGATTACCTTCACTATATACATAGCGTTTTGAGAACTAACGCTGACAGTTGCGTGACCTGCCGTGGTTATTCCATTGGCCACCAATTGCCCTACCATATTGAAAACGCTGTACCTGCATTCCCCGAAAGTATTTATCGTAATCTGGTTTTGGGCATTTGCAAATACTTTGACACCGAGCTTAGCTATTGCATCCGTTCCGGTTACAGTACCCGGCACACGGAAACGCAGACTAAAGCGGCTCTCGTTATTTGTGGCTGGCGTGGTAGTGAATTCGTATTCTGTTTCGGGAGTAAGTGCTGTCTCTGTCTTAGTTACATCATCCCAGAGGTAAATGAAAGTGCTGCCGTCAATATTGGTGATTTCAGTTGCTTTAATTTTAAGATCGCCGCCAGTTCCATAGCTGAATCCGACAACCTGATCCGGTATCCCGGCTGCTGAAGACAAGCCGTTAATTACTAGCCGTTCACCTTCCGACAACATATAAACTTCCGGAGCAGAACTATTTCCTGCCATTTTTGGAGAGTCGTACTTGTCGTAGCCATTGGATGCGTTGGAATTGAAATATAAAACGGCTTCGTCGCTCATTGTTCCATCTGAAACCTGCAAGCGAATAAGTTGCTGCGAAACTGCCTTCTGTTTCGGTGCTTTAAATAAATTACCGGCATTGTCTGCGTGATCGCGCATAGCATTGGTTACCACGAAATTTGTTGTGACCGGATTTTCGTTTAAACGAACCCAATAAGCCTGCATAGGCGGAATATAGGTGGTTATGTTCGTTTGGGAATTATTATTTGCTATTACAGGCGAATTCTCATTATTATCAAGATATGCAGCCACGTTTACAGTAGCAAACGTGTAACCGCCACCGGCCTCAACAGTTTTCTTCGTTCTGAACCATACGGTTGGCAGCACATTTGTATTTGCTGCAGCAACCTTTTTCCAATCCAAATATGATGGATACGGGTTTCCAACCAGATTAAATCCCCGGTTTGAACCTGATTCGGTACGGGTAAGCGCTATAGAAACATCGCCGGAATTGGTTATGCCATTGAAATCAACTGTACCGGTCGTTCCCTGAGTGGCATTCGCCACCTGGATATATCCTTTTCCTTTTGTGAGCGTTCCGGCAGTTACATTGTCCCAAACCTTGCTAACCTCGTTCCATTCCACTACACTTGCGCCACGGTTTAGCAATGTATATGATGCCGAAGTAATTGGCGAGCTCATATACCAGTTGCGCCCCGCCTGTACATATTGCTCCACAGTGGCTGCAACAGTGGGAGAAGCGTAACTGTCCATCAGAGTGGCTGTTCCACTGGCATCGCTTTGCAGGGTAATACCATTTAAAGCTGTGAGCGTGTTAGAACCCAACGACAATTTGCCTCTCGGAGCAATAGTCAGGCTATTAACCGTTGTGGGCTGATTGACGGTTAATGTAGCTTCACCTGCGACTGTTATATCACTAACCGGAGTTAAGGTTAATGCAGAAACCGCGGTGGCCGAGGACACGTTGATAATATGTGCGGTTTCATCGGGTGTGAGCGGGCCGGTGGTTGCGCCTGGACCAGTTCCAACAGCATTAATCGCTGCAACCGAAAATGTATAGGCCTGACCATTTGTTAGTCCGCTTAGTACAAGTGGGCTGGTTGATCCGGAGGCTGTAAGGTTACCCGGAGTAGATGTTACCATATAATTTGTAACTGCTGAGCCGCCGTTACTCGCTGGAGGACTAAATGAGATACATGCTTTTGCATTGCCTACAGTTGCTGAGACGTTGGTTGGAATACCAGGAACGGTTATTTGCCCACTGATAATAATATCAAGACTTCCACTTACAGTTGAACCTGATTCTTTCGTTGTAGCTGTAACTTTTACTGTTCCGTTGGTTTTAGCTGTAAGTAATCCATTAGCATCAATTGTTGCTATTGACTGATTGTCTACCGACCAGTTAATACCTTTCTCTGTTGCATTTGCAGGTAATATGGTAGCAGTCATTTGAGATGTTCCTGCATTAGTAGAAATGGCGGCACCAGTTACATTAATACTGGCTACATTTACATTGTATTCCTCTATTTTCATGATATTGATGTATGCCATTCCGGTTACATACCCTAATTCGAATTTCACCTCACCATTAGCATCCGGAGCCATGATTGGAGTAGAAAAAACGGTACTATTATTTCCATTTATGCCTGTTCCACCTAAATTAGTACCGGTTGTTTGTTGGGTTCCAGAAACAGTAGTTGTTCCTATAAATGTATATTTTGAAATACGGGTATCAGTTGCTATGCGACAACCGTAAGCATAAAATTTATATCCTTTATCTTTACTTAGGCCGGTTATTTTTAAACTCCTGGTTGTTTGATTGTCCAGATAAAAGAAGTCTTCTGTAGCAGTTGGGATGGCGAATTCTCCTAGCAATGACGCTGAAGGAGTAGCCAAACCCATTACACCATTACTCGAATTTACCGTAAAATCAACAAGGGTCAGTATTGAAAACCCGCTGGCCATACCAGTTTTATCTTTTAATGCAAGAGAACCTGAAGCCACAGTATTGTTTGTTACACTATTCCAATAGTTGCCATTTGCATCAGGGTTAGTTGTAGGGAATGTACTGCTGCCAGCTTGCGAAGGTTCAAAATCAAGGTAAATATGTTTACTTGGTTGGTTGCTCACAACTATTTGTGCTGTCCCGGTAACACCCGTACCATTTGTGAGCGTAGCTGTTACAGTTACAATGCCATTTCCTTTTGCTGAAAGCAATCCATCCGCATTTATAGTTGCAATTTTAGGGTCACTCACACTCCAGACAATACTTCTTGCAGAAGCTGCAATCCCGTTTATTATTACAGCCATTTGAGAAGTACCTCCGGTCGTAGAAATAGGGCTACCTGTAACAGTGATTGCTGTTGATAGATACCAGGAAACATTAGTTCCAATAGTAATCGGATAAGTGCCTTTTACATCGGCTACAGCAGTTCCGGTTCCTTCATTCATTTTCCAGTTGGCAATAAGCCCTGTTTCCGTTCCTGTAAGTGAAGTAGACATATTAGCCTGAATCTCGGTGGCAGTACGTTCTACATTCCAGAAACGAAGATCAGCCATAATTCCATTAAACATACGTCCAGTCCAGCTTGGACTATCACCTATACGCAGATTTTTTGATGAAATTGCCATTGGAACAGACAATGCTGTAGTACCATCTAAAACCCCATTTATATACACCTTTATTTGCGTAGCAGAACACGTAGCTGCAATGTGATACCAGGTGTTTGTAGAAAGCGCTGTGGATCCTACAACATTCACCCAACTACCATTACCGATAGTCAAATTTATTTTGTTATTATCTGATCGGAGAGAAAATCCTTTAGCACCAGTGGTATATTCCTCTGAACTCAGGATATAACCGTTTGGAAAGTTTTGGTAATACACCCAGGCTTCGACGGTAAACTGCGCGGGAGCAGTAGCCGTAGAGCCCAAATCGATAAAGCTGGTAGTAGCCCCGGAAAATTGCAGCCCAACCGTAGGAGATGCGTTAGCTGATAGTACGACAAAAAGCAATGAAATTAGGAAGGGATAACGAATTTTCATATTAATTATTTTTAAGATTAACGCAAGCTCAGAGAATCAAAAGGTAACAAAACCGCTTTGACACATAACGTGCTTTATATTAATACAATCTCAGCCTCTCATCGTACCACGGGCATATCTATGTTATAAAACATATTTTGTGATTTATTTAGATTCAAAACAGTTGTCAGTATAAATATTTATCAAAAAAATCTGGCTTCTGTTTGAAGAAAACCATGTGAATATGGCTTTCTAAAACGCAAAAAAGATGATTCCCGGGCGGGAATCATCTTTTTTACGTTCGATTAAATTATTATGAACTAACTTTCGTTAGTTAAATACTCCTATTTTCCGACATTGTTTTCCATTAACATCAGCTATTTCAACGAAATAATACCCTTTAGAGAGCGAAATTTCAGAATTATTCACAAAATATTCATTGTATATCTTTCTTCCGTCTATGGTAAATATCGAGATTTTTTTTTTGGAAGAAGACGAACTTTTGACTGTAATTTTCCCTGAACCGGTTGAAATGGTTACATCATCGTTCACTTTTAAGTTCTGAATAGAGTTCTCTGTCTCTTTTTGAACCACAATCTTCATTGTCACCAAATCAAGTTTTATATTACATCTGGCGGCCTCACTAACTACAAACTTATAGTCGTTACCACCATTGTTTATATAATCCAATTCATACACCACAGGAAACAGTTTTCCGTATTCGATAGGCTGGTCTTTTACTGTTGATACATAACAACTTCCCCATGTTCCCTTAGTTTTCAGGAATTTAAACTGCCCGGGAACCAAATTGCCCGTCCACTCGTATTTACCTTCCATTATGTTGGTCGGTACCATGGTTTCAGGAGCACCATTCACCCAGCCGCAAGGCATGGCATCACCAGTAATATAAACGTTGGTAGGAAAATCCACGTTAGTTTGTACAAATTGCTCCACACTGATGGTTTCATCCAAAGTGTTTAGTTTTATAACATAATATCCGTTGCGGGAACCATCAGCCGGGATTTCCCATTTTGTGTCAGAACCATTCAGACGCATTTTAGAGGCCTGACTCAAAGCCACATTACTGGTTCCTACAGGGTGAAAACCGGGATCCCACGTAGTATTTGACGTAAGGAATTTGATAGATCCACGCTCATCACCAAATGTATTGTATCTCAGAAAACCTCGGTAATAGAAAACAAAAGGATTGGCCGGATCTTTTTCCAATTCACGGGCATCATTCAACTGCCAGTTAGGGTCATGCGTATTTACCGGACCACCCACCAGATAAATGTGTTGGTAAGGAACAACCTTTTCAACTATGATTTTCGGAGCTGTCCCGTCGGTCAGAGAAATACGAAATAAATCATTGGTATTCAAATATTTTACCCGATATCCCATCTGAGATTCGTCTACTTGTTTTTCCATTCCAACTTGCTGCCCAAACGGATCGCTTAATCCGCACATTGGGATGTAAGTATTGGTTCCGTCGGATACTTTAAAGCTTTTGTTTGTTAGCTTGCCAACATATTTATATAAGTCCGGATTGGAAGCATCCTGTTTTAGCAATGTAGTGTCTTTATCAAGGGCTTTACCTATGACAGTCCACGATTTAGCATTTAATGTAAGCACAGAGCATGCTACAATCAAACATATTATTATTTTTTTCATGTGTAAATAATTGTTTTTATATGGTCATCTCATGAAACCCACCCCGTCGAATACGGGGGAGTTTCATTTTGATTTGTTGGTTTAATTATTATTAATCACCACATTAACAGGCAGATCATTATACGATTTGTTGATAACATCAACGGTAATTATACGTCTTGTCTGATCATAAGTATAAGGTACATCAACACCATTAACCTTTACACTCACCGGACTGTTTTTGTCCAGCATTTCAAAACGGAATGAACGGGTTACTGGCATTCCGGTAAACGAACCTGTGCGTGGGTGCACGGTGTATGTGCTGACATTACCGGTTGTAACTTGTGTAACTTTCGTGAAAGTATAATTACCTTGTTCGTAATTGCTGTTATTGTTCTCATCTTCGTAAAGTGAAAATTCACCTTGTGCACCCGGTGCAAACTGGAATACAAGTGTATCGGGACGGTTATTCAGATGCTTAATTGGTGTAAACAATGGAATAACGGCACCTTCGCGATAATAGTATGGAATCTGTTCGCGGGTAAATGGTCGTGTAACAACCTGATTACCATCCAGCAGAGTTCCTGTTGCAACCTCATACCATTTTCCTTCGGGCAACCACACACTTTGGTCAACAGTAGCTTTTCCATTGTCTGATTTGCAAATTGGAGCAACCAGCATGTCATTTCCAAACATATATTGACCTTCGAAGTTGTAAGCTTCATCTGCTTCGGGATAGTCGTAATACATTGGCCGGCAAAGCGAAATACCTGTGTCGTAAGTATAACGGGCATAGGTGTAAATGTAAGGTATAAGAGAGTAACGAAGCTCAATTGCTTTTCTCATCGACGGGAAATTATCGTATTTCCATATCCGGCGCTCAATATTAGACGCATTGGTAGCATGAGTTCTCAAAATAGGCGAGAAAACACCATACTGGATCCAGCGCAGATAAAGCTCAGGATTATTAGCTCCCGGCTGTTGGTGCCCTCCAATATCATGACTCCAGTATCCATAACCTACGTTTGCAGCTGTAGCCGTAAAATAAGGTTGGAAAGCAAGCGATGGGAAAGTAGCGTATGTGTCGCCCGAGAAACCAATCTGATAACGGTGGTTACCAAGTCCTCCCCAACGGTGGAAAATCATTGGACGGTCTTTACCCTGAAGTTTTTTGTCATTGAAAAACACGTGGTTCAACCAAAAAGTATTACCCAGTTTTGGTTCGTTTCGTGCTATCATCCATTGCTGCCAGTCGAGCCACCAGAAGTCGATTCCCATGTCTTCGTGCGGACGCAGGATATCTTTAAAAAATGCTTTGTAGAAGTTCTTATTTTCAATATTCCAGGGGATTGTTTGCGAAGTAGAAGCTCCTAAATCGCCAGCCAGCTTACTGAAATTTTCTTCGTAAATACCCACCCCATCAGCCGGGTGTAAATTCAGCGTGGTTTTAAGATTTTGTGAGTGAATCCAATTGATAAATCCCTGTGGATCGGGGAAAAGAGCCTTGTTCCAGGTCCATCCTGTCCATTGCGTTTGATCTGTACGATTGTTGTAACCATCCATGTGCCAGTCCATATCAATTACGAGCACATCCATTGGGATATTGTTGTTTTTTATATCACCCACAATATTGCGTAAATCCTGCTCAGTATAACGTTGATATTTCGAATACCAATAGCCAAATACATACAGTGGTGGAACAGGTATTTTTCCGGCAATGAGTGTAAAGTCATATAATGCTTTTTTGTAGTTGTGTCCATAGCCCATAAAGTACATGTCCATAGAATTCGGATCCTGGCGTTGAGCCACCCAGTCAACTCCGTCACTTCCATCAAACATAAGGCTGGAGCTACCATCGTTACGGGGTTTTTGCTCATCGATTACAGCCCAACCAGAGCGTGAAATCAATCCATCTTCGAGCCACGAACGAACATTACCCTCTGCATTATCGAGCGTACGGGTTGTTCCTTTCAGGTTGTAAGGATCCAATTTGTTTGGATACCAAACCTCTTCTGCTCCATTGACAGTCATAGTAATTTGCAGGTTTGGATTACAAGCATCGGTACTAACCGGGTTGCTACCTATTCTGTATTTTAATTTAAGCTTTTCGGTTGTTATGATCAGGTATCCGTCTTGTTCACTGGTGGTAAACTGAGGTACCGGCAGGTTTCTGTTAATAACAACAAAAGAGGCCCTGTCTTCAAACTTTTTGAGCGTACTCCGCTCAATACGGATTATTTCAGGTGTAAGCACCGTGAAACGCATGTAACCCGAAGTAACGATAGCTGCTGGATTCGCAACCGGGTTATTTGTAACTGCGCCGACAGATATTACCAAACCTATCAGGCCAACGAACAATGTGAATAACTTCTTCATTTTTAACTTGTTGAATACTTAAGTACGGTACATCACAGGATCTGCTTTGTACCGTACTTCGATTTGAACTATTTAATTGATTTATTTTATAACAATCAGTTTTCTGGTGGTCAACTCTTTGGTTGCATCTGACACTTTAACGGTATAAATACCTTGAGGCAATTGAATTTCCACTTCACGACCAAATGACTTCTCAGCTACTTTACGTCCGTCCATGGCAAAAACCCGTGCAGTCTTAGCGTTTTCGCCATCTGCTACAACCCGGACACGTCCGTTGGCAGCATACGCTTTGATATTTGTATTTGATTCAACCAAGCCGGTAGTAACCGGATAATAAGTTGCCTGAATTGTTTCCTGCAAAGCATCAAGTTTGATCACATAACGTCCTTGTTTATCTGCATCCACAGTCCACTTATAATCGTCCGAAATATGATTGGTGAAATTCTGCGCTGTAGTGATTGATTCATTTTCAACCTGAGCATGGAAGCTGGCAGGACCCCAATCTCTCTGCAATAAGAATTTGAATTTATTGCGGTCTGATCCAGCTGCATTCACTGTTAAGTTTCCATCAAAAGTAAACACATTAGACTGATCTCCGGTACCTCTTGCAAGTTCTATTGCATTGCCGGCATCCCAACCAACTGTAGTTGCACCGCCTACAATGTAGATATGTTCAACGTTAAAAATTGAACCATTGAATTTCTTCGCCAATGTATTCAGTTTGATTTTATACAAATCGCTGGCTTGCGAAACGGTCCAACCCTGAGCGCTTGCGTCTGATGTAAGATTAACGCTTACATTGCTGGATACTGCATCTGAAGCAGAAGCCGGAACATAATATTTTGTAGTTGCATCAGGTACCTCGGTGGTAGCAAATTTAAAATCACCAGCCAATAGTGGTCCATAATAGTGATAATTGATCAGAGGATCGATATTATCGCTAACCAGTTTTACTTTTCCACCAGGAATAGCTGAACCGGTGATCCAAATATTCTGTGCATACAGTTGACCATTCTTGGTTACTGTCATCTTCTTGTTTACAAGGTCAACTGTAATAGTACATTCAGCTGTTTCAGACATGGTAAACTTATAGTCGTTGAAGGTAGTTTCCGATGAATTTCTAACTTCGAAAACCACATCCTGAGCCACACCATAGCTAACCGGATTATTGGCAATAGTAGAACAATATCCGAAATCCCAGTTACCTATGCTCAACGGGTGTAAAAACTTGAAATCGCCCGTATTCATAATGCCCGTCCATGTATAAACGGCAACTTCGGGATTTGCCCGTGTCAAAACTTCAGGAGCACTATTGTTCCAGCCACAAGGCATACTTGCACCAACAGCATAAATTTTTTCAGGATTCAAATCGTGTCGGAAGAAATCCACGGACAACGTCATTGCTTCAGTATTGAAGGTCAATTCGTAGTAACCGTCGCCACTTCTGTCGGAAGGAATAAACCATTTTGTATCGTTACCATTCTGACGCATGGAAGTTGTTCCTGCCAGCAGTTGATTGTCAGCGGTATTAGGGTGGTATGCACCATCCCAGGTATCTCCAACCAGGAATTTGATATTGCCTCTTTCATCGCCACGCCAGTTATAAGCCAGATAGCCTTTGAAGTAAAAAATGTTAGGATTGTTTGCATCTTTGGTGAGTTCAACCTTGTGGTTCAGCAACCAGTTCGGATTGTTCTTGTTGAGCGGACCACCAATCATATACACATGTGCAGGTTGTGCGAACATTGCTGTGCAAATCACAGCAAAGAGAATCGTTGTAAAAATTCTTTTAAAATAGTTGATTTTCATTTCATTGAGATTAAATTATGGTTTAACATTAGTTTAATTATCCGCAATTTCGCTTCTAATTAATTCAGGAAAAATCAGTGATACTTTATTTTTTGATAACTTAACTTACAGGAAAGTTACTGCTTTAATATCATTGTTCTGAAAGACATATTTCATAAACAGCAAACAGTTGCCGGTTATTTTCGATTCAGATTATGTTGATTGCAAAATTAACCTTATAATAATACAGCCAATCTGACAATAAAAAAAATGGAGATCAGACAAGCTGCATTATCTACATATATATCTATATATCTTACACTTAAGAAGAACAAAATATACAGAAAATGTAGACATGCAACCAGGTCCGATTGTGAATTTTTTTATCTGATAATTACTTTCTGAACATATTGTTTGTTGTTACAACTTATTTTCATAATATAAATTCCATTTGCCAGGTTATCACACAAAACAACTGTGCTATTTATATTTTGAATTGAGTTCAGGCATTTTCCGGCAATATCAAAAATACCGGCAGACTGAATCATGTCGTTGCTGTTTGCGATAATGCGTACCGCTCTTTCAGAAACACGTACCTTTTTGATAAGATCCGAATTTTCGAGTTTATTGATTCCTGAATTAGTGGATTGTTTTACGGTTATTTTCATACTATTCAGGTTTACAGTTATATCGAATTTTCCTGAAGCTGTAACTTTGAATTTATAATCATTCGGATCTGCCTCCATTGGCCGGTAATTCAGGTTGTACTCGGTATTTTCCTCAAAATAGATATCGGCATCCACCGGATTGATTGTTTTGCTCCAGCTTCCTTTTTCGTTCAGGAATTTAAACTCGCCATCAGCCGTCAGATCTCCTGTCCATGAGAAAACACCATCCTGCAACTTTGTCATTTCAAGAGCATTTGCACTTTCCCAGGCGGCTGTAGTTGCACTACCTACTATATACAACTGGCTCAAATCCGGAGTGGCGTTTGTAATGGTCACCTTCATGGTGTTCAGATCCACCTGAATAGAATATAAACCGGCGGTGGTAACCTTGAATTTAAAATCGTTCGGGCTTGCTTCGAGTTGACGATAATTCAGGTTATATTCTGTTCCAACCACGAAATCAGTATTAGCATCCAGAGGGTTGATAGTTCTGTTCCAGCTTCCTTTGGTATTCAGGAACTTAAACTCTCCGGCGGCTGTCAGGTTTCCAGCCCACTCAAACACACCATCGGCTACTTTGACCATAGTAAGAGCGTTTTCTGAACTCCAGCCCGCTGTTGTTGCATCTCCAACCAGGTACAACTGGGTCAAATCGGGCGTGTCAGTATTAACAACACCTGCTTTTGTGCAAATCATCTTCATGGTATTCAAATCCACGGTAACATTGTATTCGGCTGTTTCAGGCACCTGAAACGCATTGTCGGCACCGGAATTAGTTCTTACATACAGATCTTCTTCAATTCCGGAGGTTATTACCTTGTGTCCCGGAGTTGCAATCTGGCAGGTAACTGAAGTATCCCAGCTTCTGGCTACCAGAAATTTGAATCTCGCATCGCTGGGCGTGTTAGACAATACACCTGTCCAGGTAAATACACCATTCGATGTTTTGGTCATTTCAAGTGCCCGGCCCGGATCCCAACCCGACGAACAGGCATTCCCGACCACATAAAGTTGCTCAGACACAATTGCCGAAGCAGAACTTACCGCTAAAAAGGCAAGAAGCAGTAAAAAAGTAATTTTCTTCATGATTTAATTGATTTTAAAAATTGATAATTTTAAAAGATTTGATATAATAACTTTATTGTATTGTAGTTTTTGTGGCATAAGCTGCATCCCCGATTTCAGTTTTTATCAAAAGAACATCTTTACATGTTTTACTTATAAGTTTTATTGTGCCTGAAATATTTGACATTTGGTTTAAGACTTTCCCGATTGAGTCATATACTGTAACTCTTTCTGCCTGAACTCCATTGTTTGTTTGAAAATACAAAGAATGGTCTTTAGAAAAGACAGTAAAAAGATTATTGGCAGGCTGAGCCTTTGATTCTGAAATTGTGGAATTAATTATTTCAAATTCGCTGATACTTCCAAATTGAGTGTCTAAGTTTTGACTTGGAATTTGAAGCTTTACATAACGCGCTTTAACAGATGGAATTTTTATTGTTTTTATAGCCCGATTCAGATCTCCTGAAGAAACCAAAGTCCATGATGAATTATTATCGTACGAACTTGTTATTTCTTCCAGAATCGGCCTGGTGTTACTCAAATAGATGTTGTATCCATTTATGTTATTGGAATCGTATATTTTGAATTCATCAATATCATATTCATTTTCCAGATCAATGACACAGTAATGAGAGGTAGCTTGATTTTTATCAAGAGTCCATTTATATTCAGTATTATTTGTAATGCCGTCAAGAATATGCATGGCACTGGAATAAAAAAGAAGTGGTTCGGAACTTTTCAAAACGGTTTTTCCAACGCTTAATAAATTCCCTCTATTCGTTTTTTCTTTCAATTTTCCAAATATATCAAAACCATAAATACGTACAGCGTTTTCATCGGTAGGCAATTTTGTGACAAATTTCACAAATTTAGCTTCTTTAGGTTGTGCCAGCCTGTCGTCCTTTATATCTGTAGCACCTGCATCCGTACGATGTATTACCTCTTCCCAATCATTGTCCTGAGCCGTTTTACTGGTATAAATCCAATATTCATTTACATTATTATTTCCTTCAACAGTTTTTGAATCCCGGAATACGAATCTGTCCAATAAATATGTATCGGTTAATTCAAAAATTACCCAGGGCATGGTACTTTTATTGTCGCACCATTTTATATTTTTTGACGGTTGGGCAAAAAGACAGTAAGCTGATTCGCTTTCACTAACTTGTGAGCTATATGAATGAATGCGTGCTTTTGGAGATTCTATTTCTGATGAAATAGAATCAATTCCCGCCGGGGATGATGGTGGATTTTCGCCGGAATAAGCCCAGGTTGATGGTTTATCTCCCATTATAAATTCTAATTTTCCACCGTCCATTATTTCTTCATGCTTTAACCAACAGCGATTCAGTGTTTTCCCATTTAATATTGCTGACTGTATGTAAATGTTCGTTTCACTAGCCTGAGGTGCCGAAATTTCAAAAGTCTTACCGTTTTCTAATTGTAAAATTGATTGCGTGAAAGTCGGACTTGAAATCAGATAAACATCCTGGCCTGCATTGGGAAAGAATCCAAGCGAATGAAATACATACCATGCAGACATGGAGCCGGAATCATCGTTTCCGGGTAATCCGGTAGCTGTTGTGTTGTACTTATCTCGCAATACTCTACGAACAATTTGAGCTGTTTTGTCAGGCTTGTTTACATAGTTATACAATGTGGGGGCAAGAAACCCGGGTTCATTATCAACCTGAAATAACCCCATGGCATTGGGATCTCCTCCAACAGGGATATAATTGAAGTATTTATCCAAACGTTTGGTGAATACATCTTCTCCGCCACATCTGGATATGAGTCCGGCCATGTCGTGTGGCACGTAAAAAGACATTTCCCATGGAAACGATTCGTATACAACTCCTTCCCAGTCTTCTCTCCGGAAAACACTATAATCCCTGAGGTTAACCCAATCCCCGTTACTTTTTCTTGGCCATAAAAACCCTTTAAATCCTAAGCTTTCAACATTATTATTCCATAAATTTTTCCAATTACTGGATCTGTTAATGTATTTTTCATAAACAGCTTCCTGGCCTAGATGCTTAGCTACAGTTGCTATTGCAAAGTCATTAGCCGAATACTCGAATGTTCTTGTTCCGGAACGCTCGTATGCTGTGGAGATATAACCTTTTGTATTGTAATCGGCAATTCCCCCTCTTCCTTCCTTTCTGGGATCAACGGGAGCTACTTCTGCATTTTTTATCATAGCATTTAACCCCTTTTCATAATCAATCCCAACTAAACCTTTAACCACAGCATCTGCAATTAACATATCGGAGTTAGAGCCACCCTGAACCCGGCCATTACTATTTCCGCTTCGTCCATCCGGCATATATCCTTCATGTTCGTATATATTGATTAGTGAGCGAACAATATCGGCTTCCCGGGACGGTTTCAGTAAAGCAAATAATGGATTTGTTGCTCTGAATGTATCCCAAATGGCATAATAATCGTCAAAGTAAGGTTCGGATGATTCCCATGACGGATTTTCTCCCGTCCGATCCGTCGGCTGGAGAAAAGCATGATAAATGGAGGTATATAATATCGTTTTATTTTTGCTAGATCCCTCTACCTTAACTGTATTCAAAACACCATTCCATTTTGCTATTGCTAAATCGCGGATTTCATCGAAATTCCACGATGAGAGTTCTTCTATATTTTTCTTTGCCTGTTCAGTACTTATAAAAGAAATGCCAACTTTCAGTTTGATTTTTTGCCCATTAGTTGTGTTATACGAGAAATAAGCACCTGTTTTCTCAGTGCCAATTACTTCAACATGATCATCTGATAATATGTTGCTGCCTCTCCATGTTGAGTGTCCGACAGCCGGGGTATTAACCTGAGCATAAAAATAAACAGTATACGGAGCCCCAAGATTCCATCCTCCTTTTACTTTCGAATAACCTTCTACTTCTGAGTCTGAAATTACTTTTACTCCGGATGCTAGCAATTCCTGAGATTCAATACTGGTTGACAAGCAACTACCAGCATCAATAAGTATCTTAGCTGACGTTGATTCTGGAAATGTATATTCATGGAATCCGGCTTTACTTAAAGCTGAGAGTTTTACATCAACATTATACTTATTCAGATGAACTCCATACAATCCTAAAGCAAATTCTTCATTTGAACGGTCTGATGAATAATCAAATAGATTAATACTTCCAACTATTGGTTGGAATAAAATATTGCCGTATTTAGGGCCACCTCCGGTACCACTTACATGCGTGTGGCTAAAACCGTGTATATTTCCACTTCTATCCCAACCAGCATTACTACCTTTACCGGAACAGTCCGGTCCCAGTTTTACCATTCCAAAAGGAGCAGAAACACCAGGGAAAACATGACCTTCTCCTTCTGCGCCAATTTCAGGTCTTACGTACTCCCAGTTTTGTTTTTCTGTATTGTTTTGGATGGTACAGGTCATTTTCATAGTGTTCAGATTTACTACAATAGTGTAAACTCCATCTTCCAACACCTGAAAAGCATTGTCCGGACTCGGATCGTTTTCAGCTCTTACGAAAATATCATATTCAATTCCCGAATCAATCATCAAGTGCCCGCTAATGTTAAGCCGGCACGTAATGGATGGATTCCATGATCTGTTTACCAAAAACTTAAATCGTTGCTGACTATCAGTTGGTCTCGTTAAATTCCCTTTCCAGGTAAAGATTCCGGGTTCAGTCATTGTCATTTCAGGGGCAGCTCCGGTATTCCATCCTGCTGAACAAGCATTGCCAACCACATACAAGTGATCGTATGCCAAAATCTTTGAAGAGCTCATCACCAGAAAGGCCAAAAGCATTAAAAGAGTAATTTTTTTCATGATTTATTAAATTTTAAGATACTCAATTTAGTTGTTTATGATGATTTTTTTAAGAAAATCCGAGTTTTCAGTATGGATCTTTATCATGTATATCCCGGCATTCAACCCCGAAATGGAAGCGGTTCCTCCCGGCAAGAGTCCATTTTTTATTAATAGCCCGGAAGAATTATAAATCCGGTATTGTGATGGTTCATCCTGTTTAATAACAATGTCATTATCAGATGTATAAATCCATGGTGCAATGTCTTTGCCTGCAATATTATCCATGTCGGTAGTCGTAATACGTGTTTTGGAGAATATCCACGATAAAAAATCTTCGCGCGCAAATGCCGGATTCCAGGCATCATGGTCTACACCCGGAAATTCAATGTATTCCGCCCCAGACCCGATTGCAGTTAATTTTGCGTAAGCATCCCGTGAATTTTGCACAGGTACAACCCCATCTGAACCTCCGTGAAAAAGGCGCCAATGGATATTTTTTACCGGATTATTTATTCTTCCGGTATTAATTCCACCACAAATTGGAACGGCAGCAGCAAAAATTTCAGGGAAACGGCACGCCAAATCGAATGTTCCCATTCCTCCCATCGAAAGTCCCAGAATATACACTCTATCTTTATCAATATCAGCTCTTTTCAAATATTCATCAATTAGTTCCTTTACTTGCTTCACTGCCGGAGCGATTGGATAATCAACAGGAAAAGTAGTTGCCGCATATGATGGAGGATTAGAATTGAAAGGCCAGAAATATTGCGTAGAACACTGAGGAAAAAGTACATAGGCTGGAAAAGCTTCGAGGTTCGAGGTTTTTACAAACATTTCTGCTCCATACTTCAGTTGAGCCTCATTATCCGAACCTCTCTCACCGGCACCGTGCAAACAAATCACCAATGGATATTTAGTACCTGCATTTACAGAAAGTGGAGTTAATTTTCTGTAATTCAAAACACCACCATCTGTTGTTGTAAAAGTTTCTTTCGTAAACAGAGTCAAATCAGGTTTATAATCATTTGAAATTTTAGTGCAAATGATTTTCATGGTATTCAAATTGACCTGAACAGTATAAGTTCCGTTTGAACTTACCTGAAATGCATTGTCGTAACCTTCAGTGCCAGTTGTACGTTCAAACAAATCGTATTCAGTACTGGAAGTCATTACCAGATGCCCATTCACATCTAAACGACAGGTTAAAGACGGATGCCACTCGCGTGCAACCAAGAATTTAAAACGGGCCTGATCCTTAGTGTTATCACTTAATAATCCTGTCCACGTGAAAATTCCCGATTCAACTTTTGTCATTTCAAATGCACCACCAGGATTCCACCCAGCTTCTGTGGCATTTCCTACAATGTATAGTTTTTCATAAATTGTACTTGCCGATAAATTCAAAACCAGGAAGATACTTATCATTAAAAGAGTAATTTTTTTCATAATGTGATTGTATTTATTGATTTATGGTAGGCAGATATAGAATGAAATATCATTCAAAAGTCATTGTTCTTCATTACTTTACTATTAATTTTTCTGAAAAATCCCCATTTTTTGTATTCATTCTCACAATGTAAACTCCAGGGTGAACAACCGGAACTGAAAGCCTGCCCCCGTTGAAAGTTCCGCTTTTCACTAGCTGTCCAATGTAATTGTAAATCTGATATTTAGTGATATTTTCCTGTTCAAGGATAATATTTCTGTCGATAGCATAGATACGTCCATACTTGTTTGTATTTTCAATTTGCTCAATGCCAGTAGTCAAATTGCCAAAGTCGGAAATAACAATCCGATCCAAATTTGGAGCCATGTCGGTAGAATTGCCAAATTCAATGATATTTTCAGCACCGGCATTCAAATCCACAAAAACTGTTTTAATTCCAAGTCCCGAACCGGTTGCAGTGCCGGTTCCGTTGAAAGAATACTCTTTCCATGAAGCATCCTTTGCATTTACTCGTACGTATGCGGTTGTGCTTGTTTCTGCCGTATAGTAAAAAGTCAGCGCGTAAGTTCCTGATGTTTGTACAAAAATTTTTCGGAAAGTCAGGCTACGACCTTTGCCAATACCAGCCACATATTTTGCATTGGAACAAAGGCTGTCGTTATCGGCTTTAATAGAAACTCCAAACGGAATCAGGTTGTCAGCCGATTCGGCTTCGAATTTCCAGTGTTTGGGTTTATCGAAATCATTAGACGGTGAAAACAGTATAGCAAATCCGCCGTTGGGTCGCCGGGCAAGGCGTATTATATCCCGCGAAGTCAGATTCTGTTTATACTCAAACAATATCTCGGACGGACAATTCCCGTCTTTGTAAATGTAGGCATTATACACTTTGTCGGGCGAAAGGAAAGAAAGCGTGGTTTCGAATGTATCAGCCTCGTTTGTCAATGAAGCCAGATACCAGTTTTCTCCACTTCGACGGGCAATGGCAATGTGTTTATCCGGTTCGGCTTCCATACATTTGGTATCGTCCCAGGCAACTGGCAGAGTTTTCAGAAAACCGGCAGAAATGTTATAGCGGACATTATCCGGAGCATCCATTAAGTGTTGCAGGCCCGATTCAAAAATAACTGAAAGCGCCAACTGATGCGCCCAGCTTGTTCCATAAAGTATTTTCCCGTTTTTATCGGCAAAATCCACCGGATTGTAATCAGTGGCACCTAACGAAGCCCGGACAATTGCCGAATTAATGTTATGAGATGCATTTATCACATCGGGCCCCGTTGAATAATACGCATTGCTGAGCACTGCCTCCGATGTCAGCAAATGCGGCCAGGTTCTTCTCAGTCCGGTAGGTTTGGTACACGACTGGAAATCAAGCATTAATTTTTGCTCGGAAGTAAGCCGAAGCAAAAGGTCATATTTAGCCATCGTTGCCTGTGAGTCATTTTCCCAAAAATCTACTTTTAAGCCTTTTACACCTTTATTTTTCCAACTCTGCAAAACTGTTCTGAGTGCACTTTCGGTTGCCGGCAGTTTATTTTGATTGACCCATATAAAAAGTCCTATTCCTTTGGAATTGGCGTAACTAACCACCTGATCGAGCGTAAATGTTGAAGTATTTTGCC
This sequence comes from uncultured Paludibacter sp., assembly GCA_964433885.1. Lineage (GTDB taxonomy): Bacteria > Bacteroidota > Bacteroidia > Bacteroidales > Paludibacteraceae > Paludibacter. The sequence continues at coordinate 103,600 of CAYSTC010000002.1, forward strand.
AGCCACGGTCGAGCGTGAAATACTCCCAGCCCATTTCTTTGGCCCAGTCGATGTATTTACGGATGCTGCCCAACGAAAGATATTCCGACGTATCTTCGCCACCGTAGTTCCAGCTTGCCCGCCCGGGTTTAATCCACGAAATATCAGTTAGCGCGGTAGCCGGATTCAGATTGTCTATCAGGGTAGATTCAACCATGCTGCTCAGCGATCCGATAAGCATAACTCGCCAGGGACTTTGGAGAGGAAGAGAAGTACTGACAGTGCCTGCAAACTGAAATGCCAGTGCTTGTGTTTCATCATTTATAACGAGTCTGGAGGCGGAATAGCTACCATTCACCATGGCTTCCGATATCATGACATAACTGTTGTTTGTTTTCACCATCAATGGCAATGATGTATATTTCAGACAGCTAAGCCGATCCCAACCGGATTCTTCCACAACACTTTTATAGTCGCGGGAATAAATCTGGCTGTATATCTGATCTTTGGTGGCTACATTGCACTCGCTGGATTCCGAATTAACCGAAACAGCTCCCGAGCCACTCAGCGCATATCTGTAAGCCACCCCATCGTTGTACGCCCTGAAAATAAGCTGCATGCTTTTACCGGAATTACTGAAAGTGGCTCTGAGCTCATTGTAGTTGTTGAGATAAGTACTTTTTTTACCGGAAGGTAAAGTATAACTCTCATTTACAGACTCTGATGACGAACCGTCAAAAGTCAGTCCGGACGAAAAATTGGTAAATGATGTATTAATTCCCAATTTCGATGGGGAAATGACCTGATCTGAACCTTTGCTTACCTGATAGTACAGGGCCGAATTGCCGTCGAGAAACAATTGCACGGCAATAATACCATCCGGCGATTTGAATTCTGCAATTTTATTGTCGGCAAAAGCATCTGCGTATTCACAGAGTGCAAAAATTGTTACGCAAAGAATTCGGATTACTATATTTCGTTTCATCTTCAAAATCATTTCACAATCACTTTTTCAATCCGGGTTTTCCCGTTTGTAATTAATTTTACCACATATATTCCCCTATTGGCCGGAATCCGTTGCTCCTGAGAAGCTAAATGCCCTGAAGCAAGCAACTGCCCCGACAGATTAATAATCAGATAGACACCTTCTGACTGCGAACGGATTACTATATTATTTCCCAAAGAAAATACGGTATTGCCGTCTTCAACTGACGGAACTGAAGAAGTATAATCTGCAAACAATTGCCATTTTAGTAATTGAAATGCATCAGCTCCATTGTTTTGGGTTACTTTCAGTCTATAACCCTTGTATTGCTTTTTATTTTGCGCATAAAATTTCATGGTGGCATAACGGGCCGGAAACACAAAATCAGAAACCTCGCTTACCGTTTCCCAATCGTTTTCGTAGCCTTCCACAGTCCATGATTTGGGGTCTCTTTCCGGATAATCCTGGCAGGAAGTAAGCGTATAATAATCCAATGACTTGGGATTGTCAAGTTGCAGGTCCACCCAAAAGGACGTTGCGCCGGGCCAGTAATATTTTCGGGACATATCCCTGTCAAAAAGATTATAATACCGTTCGTCAAAAGAGCCAGAAACTCCTAGTGGGTCTCCCAGTGTGGCTGCTTGAATGTTTAATCCGACAGTCATATCCTCTGGAAAATTTTTATTGTTTGTATTCGGCAGATAGGGTATGCCAAATAGTTGAATTTCGCCTATTTGCCCTCCGTAAGCAGTGAGGCGGTAGTATTTTGCAGCCATAGCTTTATCGGAATGCGGAGTTCGTGCCATCTGAAAAAAAGTTCCCGTTTCAACACCAGTTGTACCAGTAGGTGAAACCGTTGTATAATAATTTCCATCTGCTGAATATTCCAGTTTCCAGTTTTTCACATTTTGACTACTTCCCTGCCCGGCCGACAGAAAATAACCCGTGAGCAGATATGGGAGATCACAGGTAATTTTAATTTCGGCAGAAGTTCCGGTGAAAATATAGTTTGTGGCTTCGGTGTTATCAGTCAGGTTTGCCAGATTATCTGTTGTCCGGTTGGTCGATACCACAGCATCGTCCGTCAGATCGTAAGAAAATGCTACATGAAGCGGCTCAGGACGCGGCATCGAAACCGAAGTCGTCAGAATTTCGAATTTATCGATATTGGGACCACCATCGCCGGTTGGGGTTATAGCTATGGTATTCAGCCCTTTGTTTAAATACACATAAGTGACCATTTCCGCCACGGGAGGTTTGTTCCAATCCGCTGTAGTTAACATGCAGGAGGAAATTATCTTCGGATAACTACCTGCCTGTATGGCTATCGAGCGTTGGAACATGCTGGTGTAGTACGTCCGGAATTCATACGTTCCTTCTTCCGGGATATCCACATTCCGGAAAACGATAGAACTACCGGGGTCGTTATCGCCGACATACGCATTTCCCGAATACCCGCTGACATATTTTACCTTGGCAGGAAGTACCAGACTTCCTGCTTCGGCTTCGAGCTTCGCTACCAGTGATTGAGAAAATGTGAAAGCACAATTTCCCAAAACAATCAAAACAACAATTACTATATTCTTCATTCTTAATACCTATTGCACCACAAATTTTTCACTATAAACAGTGTGATCCACTGAGTAATGTGCTAAATAAATACCCGGTTTCAATTTGGATGTTTTTATAAAATCAGTGTCCAAAAAGTTTTCAACGATCAGTCCGTTGAAATCATAAACCCGGATTGTATCTGCGTATCCAGCTTTAATTTGTATTTTTTCGCCTGCCCTGACTATGGTTGGCACCAAATGGTCTTTTTTTTTACCGGAAATGACCTCAGGAACCGAGGCAACATAATCTATCGTTACTTCGGAACTGGCTTTTATGTCTCTCGACGAAGTTCCGAGTTCAATTTTATAGCTGCCATTGTCTACCACAAATTTCTTATGCCGAACCGAATAGAATGAGAATGCATCTTTAGGCAAAACAAGGTTTACAGCCTTTTCTTCGTTTGGTTCCAGATACACTTTCTGATAATCCTTGAGTTCCCGAACCGGACGATCTACGGGCGATCCGCCTTGTTTGCCTACATACAATTGCACAACCTCTGCTCCGGCTAGCTGACCGGTATTTTTAATATTGAAACTTACTTTCACCAGGTCATCACTGTCGGTCAGGTTGGTTGCCTGCATATCGGATATCGCAAAAGTGGTGTAGGACAATCCATATCCGAAAGGATATTGCACCGTGCGGTTCAGTTTATCATATCCACGATAACCAACGAATATGCCTTCCGTGAACTTTACGTGTTTGTTCGTATCGTAATAGCTGTTGTAAGTCGGGTTGTCTTCCCATTTTTTCTCAAATGTAACAGGAAGTTTTCCCGAAGGATTTAAATCGCCCAGTAAAGCCTGAGCCATAGCTGTTCCAGCCTCTTGTCCGCCATACCAGCCCCAGATCAATCCTTTTAATCCGGGTTCCCAGTCCTGTATGTATACGTTTCCACCAGCATTTACGACAGCAATGATTGGCTTCGTTGACGTTTGGGCTTCTTTTATCAGGTTTTCGGCCACTGTTGGCAGTTTAAAAGACCGATCGCTACCTTCGCCTTCACTTGCCGAATTATGACCTATGAACGCCACAATAACATCGGCTTTGTCGAGCTCATTTTTAAATCTGTTTTCATCGCCTTGTTTCATCCAGGCAAAGTCGATAGACGCACCTCCACCGGCCTGAAAGTATTCGAGACGAATGGCATATTTTTGGCCCGCCACGATGTTCATGCTGTATTTTCGCTCTCTCAGGCCACCTTCTTTGAACTCATCGATTACTTTTACATTGTTGATAAACAACTGGTAACCATCGTCGCCGCTAACAATGAAGTCATAGGTTGCCGATTCGGTTGGGCGTAATTCACCTGTCCATCTGACTGAAAAGTCATTCTTATTAATACCGGTCACACCGCAACCCATAGTCCATTCATAGCCAATGCGTTTGTCGGTTTGTGTGGCTACCGGACTTCCACTCACGTCTTTGTTATTGAAATACTCTCCTTTCAATCCATTTTCGGAGGAAGTGGATGAAGTAAAAAGTATATTTTGCATATGGTCATATTTATCCACATAATTTACAACAAAACCTTTCTCCTCGCCTAACTTCTTCAATCCTTCGTAATATGACACGTAGCTGAAAGGAGTTACGAGCGAACTTCCACCGCCAGCCACATTGATCAGTGCATTGTTTCCGATAACGGTAATGTTTTTTACTTTTTCGGATTTCAGAGGCAATATATTATCCTGGTTTTTTAGTAATACAATACCATCTTTGGAAACATCAAGAGACGTTTTTACAGTAGCCGGATTGTTCAATGGAATGCTGGAATCCAATTGATTGCGGTCGAAAAAGCCGAATGCAATAAGGGTACGCAAAATATGTTTTACCTTCAAATCAATGTCAGCCATCGTTATTTCACCTGTTGCTAAATAAGTGCGTAAGGCATCCTCATTTTGGATTTCATTACCAGCCATTTCCAAATCCATTCCGCCTTTTACTGCCGGAACACAGTTGTGAGTCGATCCCCAATCGGACATAACCATCCCGTTGAAACCCCATTGAGTGCGAAGAACATCTTTGAGCATCCATGAATTTTCGGTTGTCCATGTTCCGTTTAAGAGGTTATAACTGGACATCAGTGCTCCAACTTCGGCTTTTTGAACTGCGGATTTGAAAGCCGGAAAATATATCTCGTGCAATGTACGCTCATCGATATCTGAGCTAACGTAATTGCGGTCGTACTCCTGAAAATTGGCCGCAAAGTGCTTGATAACAGCCATTACTCCATTAGCTTGTATTCCTTTAATATACGCTGTAGAAGTCTGTGCTGTTAAATACGGATCTTCGCCCATGTACTCGAAATTGCGCCCGCACATGGGAGCCCGGTGTATATTTACGCCTGGCCCCAACAAGATATTTACCCCACGCGCTTTACAATCGGAGGCAACGGCCCGGCCATACTGATAAGCCATTTCTTTGTTCCAGGCAGATGCAAGCATCAGTGCGCACGGATAAGAAGTAGAAGCGCCCCAGGTTCCGGTTCCATTGGTTGCATCGGACATTTTCACCGAAGGAATTCCCAGTCTTGCAACAGGTTTGGTGTACATCCAGTTAACTCCACCAATGTAAATTAACTTCTCTTTGGTGGTCATGTTTTTCAGCAGTTGATCTGCCCTTTTTTCTACTTCCGGCGTTAGCCACGACTGGGAAAAAATACTGCTTGAGAGTAATAGCAGCACTATGATGAATATGTTATTTAAATGTTTGATTTTCATTGGTATTATTTTTCTTGTTAGTAAGTAAAAGCTTAGTTAACAATAACTTTTGAATTATAATTTCCCCTGGCGTCGCTTAAGGTTAGCACATAAACTCCCGGCGTTAATTCAATACTTTTTCGGCTGCCAGAAAGGCTGCCTCTGGCAACCAAAATCCCAGATAAATTGAATATCCTATAGCTTACCGGAAGTTCATTGGCAGATGAAATGTTGATTTTCCCATGTTCCGACCAAATAGTGCAATTGGCCGCAACCGGGGTTTTTACACCTGAACTGATAAACTCTTTCCCGAATAATTGCCATTTCAGCAACTGGCTATCAGAACTGCCATTGTTGTTTTCAACGTCTAACAGAAATTTTGAATACCCCATCTGGCTTGCTACATTAAACTTCATGGTGGCATACCGGCAGGGGAAAGTGAATTCTGTACGCCGGTCAAGCTCCGTCCAGCCCGTTTCATCATCATAGCCGCTTAATGTCCATTTTCCGGGATCCCTGTCAGGATATGCATCAGCCGAAGTGAGTGTGTACGCGTCCAATTGATATTTTTTATCTAAATCAATTTGAACGTAATACTGCTTAGCTCCACTCATGTAGTATTTGTGGTTCAAATTCCGATCGAACAAGTTGTAAAATTCTTCTGACCAACCCGCTCCGGAAGCTCCTGTAGGAAATGCCGTAACTTTTGACTGTATATCAATACCTTCGGTAATATCCTGCGGAAAGTTTTTTCCATCGTTATTTTCCAGATAAGGAACTCCGAATAATTGCCATTCGGCCACTTCAACATCGGTGGTTCCTTTGGCCGTCAGGCGGTAATATTGAGCACATTCGGAGGCAGCATTCGCGGCACTTTTGTTCACAGAATACAAAAATGCGCCTGACAGGTTAACTGAACTGTTTGGGGTTACGGATTTCCAGATTGTGCCATCAACAGATGATTCCATCGTCCATTGCGAAACATCGGCTTTTTCATCGATTCCGGCTGATAATAAGTATCCTGTAAGCAATACAGGTTGCTTGCATTTGGCAATCAATTGGGTGGATGTTACCCCGGGAGCCTTGTAAAAAGTATACTCACTGTTGTCGGTGAGATTGACCAATGTTTCATTGTTGTATTGAGCCGTTATTTCGGCTTCATCAGCATGACTAGAAACAAAGGAAACTTTAACCGTTTTTGGTTTGGGGATGGTCTGATTTGTTTGATGGATCTCAAATTTATCTAAATTAGGACCGTTGTCATTCTGAAGGCTCATTATTATCCGGTTTTTACCCTTATCCATGTAGATCAGGGTTGAAACTTCGGAAGTGGGGGCGTCATTCCAATCGGGGGAATTTTTTGTGGTAATAACCGTTTTTTCGTACTGATTTACTTTTATGGCTAATTTACGCCCAGAACCCATCGAAAAAACCTTCAGTTCGTATGTACCTTCTTCCGGTATTTGTACATCCACAAATTGCAGGTATGACTTTGCAGATAAATTGAAATCGCCAATGTATTTTCCTCCCGAAAGTCCCGATTTTGTAGTACCGTCAGTTGGTTTTACCTTTAAGTCGCCAAACAAACGGGCCGTTTCTGCTTCCAAAAGAATAGGAAATGTGCCCGGTTTGGGAATGGTAACGGTGGTAGTCAGGATCTCAAATTTGTCCATGTTCGGACCGCCCTCTCCGGCCGGATAAGGAGTGATTTTGATTGTATTGATCCCCTTATTCAGATAAATGTAAGTACTCATTGTACCTGTTGGCGGGGCATTCCAATCCTGTGTTGCTTTCACAATTGTAGATATAGCTTCGGCATAATCGTTCGATTTCACCGCGATGGAACGCAATTGCATGCTGGTATAATACGTTTTTATCTCGTAAGTTCCCTCTTGAGCTATTTCTACATTGTCGAATGTAATGCTGCTTCCCGGATCATTATCACCCACATACGCGTCGCCGGAATATCCGTTGACGGATTTCACTTTGGCAGGAAGAACTAATCTTCCTGCCTCAGCTTCGAGCGTTTTGATAATATCCTGAGCATTTACAACCGGCAACCAAAATAACAACGCGAAAACAGCATACAGTTTTCCGTATCTGATTGATTTCATTGTAATGTGTGATTTGATTTTTAGATTTAAGTGTGATTGAATTATTTGTTACTGAACCGTAACCTTAATTCCATTTTTCAGTGAACCGGAAGCCTTGTAAACTTTCCCGTTGAGCAAAACTTCGGCGTTGATTTTATTTATTTCTTTCTCTACCTTTCTGTTGCCTTCTTTTCCTGCCAGTTGTATATTTACTGTTTGTCCGTCACGCTTTGCGGTGAACTTCAGCAATCCATAGTCACCACATTTGAAAGCCCAACCGTCACCGGCATCGGTATAGAGTTCGCCTTCAGCCGTACCTTGTTCGTTAAGGCAAACAATCAGCGTAAGCGGGTCAAATGATTTTTCGCCAGTATTTTGAATAACTTTTCCTGCCGGAATAATACTTCCACCTTTCACTTTCAGCGTAGCCTGGTATTTGTCCTGCATATCGCCTTCCACCAGACTCAGTTTCTCCCAAATGCCATATGGCAAAGTTGGATTTGTTGAAAATGAAGGAACCACAAGCAAATTATCGCCCAACAAGAAAGCCTCTTGCTCAGCTCTAAGCCGCAAGTCCTGCGGATTTGCAAAAAACACCGGTTCCATCACAGGTATTCCTGTTTTATGGGCATTGTAGAACAGTGTGTAGATGTATGGCAGTAAGCGGTAACGTCTTTCCAGTGCAATGCGCGATGTTTTCTCGATTGCTTCGCCATAAGCCCACGGTTCTTTGTTGTTTGTTCCCGCACAGGCATGACCACGTACAAATGGCAAAAACACACCAAATCCAAGCCAGTTACCCCATAAATCGCCTGAAGTATTATTAAGGAAACCACCTATATCCGGACCACTGAAAGGCTGACCTGACAATCCGAGCGTTATGGACATAGGAACGGATAATTTGAGATGATCCATCCCTGCCCAGTTGTCGCCGGTCCACGTTGCAGCATAACGTTGTCCACCCAAAAGGTTGGAGCGCGTCAACAGAAACGGACGTTTATCCGGATTGGCAGCTAAAATTCCTTTAAGGGAAGCTTCCACCATTAAGCGGCCATACGCATTATGATACAGCAAATGTGGCCCTGCAGGCAGGTTTCCACCTCCGGCATGATACGCATCATAAGGCATAGTTCCCAACCGTTGGCTTTCAGGAATATCATCGTCGTTAACCGCAGGTTCGTTCATATCATTCCATACTCCATCAATTCCTTTTGCCATAAAATCCTGATAAAGACCAGCCCACCAGTCTCTTGCTTTAGGCTGGGTAAAATCGGGAAAAGCGCAATAGCCCGGCCATACTTTGCCGTTGTATTCAGTTCCATCGGCACGTTTTACCCATACGTTATTCTGGCTTCCTGACTGATACACACTGTAGTTTTTATCAACTTTAGCCCCTGGATCAATCATATAAACAGCCCGAAATCCTTTTTTATGTAAATCGTCATTCAATGCCCGTGGATCGGGGAAATTAGTTTCGTTGAAGGTAAAAATGCGGTACCCGTTCATGTAATCGATATCCATCCAAACCACATCGCACGGAAGTTTTTTCAGGCGGAAGGTATCCGTTACTTCGCGTACGCGTTTCTCGCTTCCATACGAAAAGCGGCATTGGTGGTAACCCAACGTCCAACGTGGAGGCATTTGCATGGTTCCGGTGAGCTCAGCCAGCCCTTTCAATACAGCCTTTGGCGATTCCCTGTCGATAATATAAACCCGGAAAAGAGCTCCTTCGGTATTAAAGGTAATGGCATCCGAATTGGTATAAAGTTCCGATTTCCAGGAACTGTCGAAAATAATCCCGAACGCAGTACCGTCTCTTCGTACTCCCATAACCCACGGGTGTGACTGGTAAAGCCTTTTTCCACCATCAACGCCATAAGCTCCGGTATCGGTATTCCACAACTTGATGTATTGTCCGTTTCGAAGCAGTGGACCGGTAACTTCGCCACCACCATACAGGCTAATATCGCTTGCTATTTTGAGTGTAGCACTGGCTTTATTGTTTGTAAACGTAAACTCAGGTGCCAGCGCCCAACCGGCCGGAACATTGCCAACAGAAGTTGGTTCCTCCTTTAAAATAAGCGATGGCGTTTTGCTTTGGTCGAATCCAACGGGAATAAATTCTACAATCCGGTCGCCTACCAATGTTGAGCGTTGTATTGCAACATTAGCTGCATCTATACCGGCTATACACAACAAAGCCAGTATTGATAATGATAGTTTTCTGATGTTCATATGATATTAATTGATTTTCTTTATTGAATGGTAGCCATTCGCGCATACATTTCGATAATTCCGCCCTGTGTCAGTAGATCTTTTTTCTCGTCCGTTGTTCGTCCGCTGAAATCAGAATTGAACAATCCGGTCTGAGGATCCTTCGCATAGCGCCAGGCATAATCAAGCGACTGTTTGAATGCGGTGATATATTTCATATTTTTTTCAATCTTATTCAGTTCGGCAAATCCGCGAAACATAACAGCATTAAACCAAAGACTTCCTTTTTTCAGCACTGTAATTGTTTCTCCCGTAGGCAAAGTATACTTTTCGAAGAAATAATTATAAGCCGATTCAGCCGAAAGTTTTGCATCAGTCAGGTATTTCGCGTTATTGGTTATGTTGTACAAAAGTGCCGCTGCCTGAATCATTTGGCCCGTATTGTAAGCAAACTTCCATTTTTCAATTGTTCCATCAGATTTCATAGAATCCCAATACAGATAGTCCGACGGATCCTGCAGGTTCTTTTTAGTCCACTCGTATATCTCTTTGGCAGTTGTCAGATATGCTTCATCTCTTGTTGACTGGTAAAGCTTTAATCCTAATACCGCTGCGGGTGCATTCGAACAGGTATTTTTGCTTGTTTTAGCCTCTTCTTCTTTCCAGTAAATACCTCCTCCCAACACATTATCTTTGCCTGACAGGATAAATTTCCAGATAATCTTTGCTTTGTCCAGGTACCAGGTATCTTTTGTCCTGTCGTAAAGTTCAACCAAATCAATACCGAGCCAGATATTATCATCGTAATAGCGGTCATCCCAATCGTTTGGAAAGGAACCATACGCCGCAGGTTTTTTACTGGTATTGTAATAAATTTCCAGTCCGTCAATAATTTTACTCTTATACTTTTTCTCAAAATTACTGAAATCCGGACTACGCTGAAAAATAGCACTGTAAGCCGACAAAACCGAGCCATATCCCCACACAAATGCATACCCTTCTTCATACGGATAACTGGTTTGATTTGTGTTGGTTTTTAATGTATTAGGATATTTGTCATACATTATTTTCATCCTGTCGTACCAAAACAGTTCAAACATTTTATCGAATGTAGCTTCTGCTTTTTTGATATAGGCCGTGTCAAGCGGTTGCTTTTCAGCGGGCTTTATTGGTATTATGTCCGGATCGTTGTTGGTAGAGCAGCTGCAAATTGCAGCTGCCCATATTGCGATGCAGAGATATTTTTTGAGCATCATATTTTATCGAAATAAATCTTATTTTTTTCCGTATCCAGTGTTATTTTGTAAGTGCCAGCCTGAGCCGCTGTGATTTTCCATTTTGTATCATTAGCTCCATCGGGAGCTGAGACCACTTTAGTATCGGTTTCTGTTATAGATCCGTTGGCTTCCATCGGTCGGAATGTAGGCGAACCCCATGATTTTTCGGTTGGCATTTTTAATTCGCCTTCTTTTAGCGTTGTTTGCACAGTAAAAATGGATGGAGTCAGCGGATCCGGAGTCATCTCAATAGCCTTATCGATATTCCACTCAATGCTTGTGGCATTACCTACCAGATAAACCATTTGATACTTCAGCAGGCTTATCTTTATCTTCATGGTTTTCTTAGAAAGATAAATGTAATACAAACCGGACTGATTTACAGTGAAATAATTATCCGGCTCAGTATCGTTGTTTCTCACAACCAATAAGCTATCCTGCTCACCACGGTTCAGAGAAGGCAGCAAAGATCCGGTCTGGCTAATGAATTTAAAGTTACCTGTTTTCAACTGGCCTTTCCATGAATATATTTTCCCGTTGGATATTTCATTCATAAGCAACGCTTTACCCGGATCCATACCTGCATCAGTTGCAGTTCCGAGTATATAAAGCGGCTCAGATGCCGGAAGATAAGTCTGAACAGAAACTTTGGTTGTAGCTATTTCAGGATAAATGAACTTAGGACCATTCACCTTGGCTACAATGCGTGCTTCAATTTGCGTTACCTGCCCGGCTACTCCATGCCATTTTTCAACGATGTAGTCGTAGAGCTCTCCGGTTTTGAAACTATAGGAATAAACTCCGTCTGCAACTATAATAGGATCTATGGCAGTTTCAAAATGATTATCTGCTATATCCAGCCTGAGGCTATATGTAAACGTATATTCAGGTCCAATAGGCTGAGCGGCAGTCCAGGTAAAAGTTAAAGCATCCTGATCGAGCTTGCTTTGATCCAGCACCACCAGTTCATCTGTTGTTGATATTTTCAGCTGGTTACGCTCCGGAATTATTTCTTTTTCTTCCTGGCAACCCATGAAAAAGAATACAATAAGAGTTAGTAATAGATTATATATTGTTTTCATTCTGATATTTAGTTTATATGTTTTTTATGACCGGAAATTAATTACCACTTAGGCATTTGTCTCAGGTTCGGATTTTTATCCAATTGGTTTTGATGAATAGGTATCCAGTAATTTTTATCGCTGAATGCGCGGGTTATGTATACCTTGCGGATAAAGTAGGACTGCGGGTCATTTTCGTTATCGCTTTTCTTGGTACCATCGAAATTCATCCCATCGAAATCACCTTTCAGCAAATCCATTTGTTTCCATCTGCGAATATCGTCGTAGCGAATTGCATACTCGCAGTTAAACTCAACCCGGCGTTCGCGTCTGATGGCATCGCGCATATCGTTCTGATTGGCTGGTGCCGGTATCTGATCAGCTCCGGGACCGTACGTAGGTATACCAGCCCGTTCTCTGACAAGATTCACGTATTTCAAAATTTCCTCTTTTTGTGACGGATCCCATTCATTCAGCGCTTCGGCGTAGTTCAGATAAGCTTCAGCTAAACGGTAGAGTATTCCCGGACGATAAGGGCGGGTTCCATTCTTGATATTTGTTCTTGGATGAATCCGTTTTCGTAACAGATATCCATTCTGAGGAGCATCCCAAACTGAACCAGTCACAGGACCACCATCAACTCCACCTCTGTAGAAATCGAGATTTCTGTTTGACTCCTTATAATATGCACCATTGAAATAAACCGATACATAAAAACGCGGTTCTCTGTTCACATACATATTAAAAGTTCCTGTCGGAACTATTGTGTTCATTTCCTGTGCAGTGCTGGCATCAGCCACGCCTTCAATCCATTTCGTTTTTCTTCTGTCCGGACCTGATGAAAATCCTTTTTCTTTATATCCTGATGCGGGATTAATAATCGGTTTGCGGGCGGCATCATATCCAACTATTGGCGACAATCCGTTGCTCATAAAGAAAGCATCCACGAGACTTTGGGTAACTCCCAATCCACCCTGACCCTGCGAACCGCGGGGAGCCGCATGGCCTTCCATAAAGCTAAAGTCGCATTGCGGACGTGCAAACAATATTTCTTTGTTGCCCTGATAGTATTCCACAAAACTCATATTGCAATAGGACATGAACGGATCAATCGTTCCATCGGCATTATATTCGTAGTATAGTTTATAGTTATTCTTGTGGGCTACATCTATAAGTTCCTTGCAGGCAATCACAGCTCTTTCCCACTTCTTAGGGTCATATTCACTATTGAAGATTTTTTCTCCTTTGTCGTTTGAGAAGTTAGCGTAGTCCGGATCGCTGTTGCCATTAACTAATGGACTGGCGGCAAACAACAACATTCTGGCTCTTACGGCTAAAGCCATTACCGAAGTGGCTCTTCCGTAAAGACGTGGCTCAATATAAGACGCGGGTAAAATTTTGGCAACTTCTGTTAACTCCTTGTCAATCCAGTTGATAGACTGATCGTACGGAGTTTGACCAATCATCAATGTTTCGGCCGATTCATAGTAATTCGACAACCATGTTTGCAACGGAATAGCTCCGTAAGTGTTTACCAACAGATAGTAATAATAAGCAATCAGGAAGCGGGCTTCTGCTTTCATAATATCTACATCTTTCTGATAAACCAATTGGTCAGGAAGAGGTTTGACATTATTAAGGAATATATAGGCCGAACGAATACGTACAGGTAAATCGCCCCAAAAGTTTCCGTTCCACGGACTTTCTGAGTTCCAGTTTCCTTTTATTTTACTTATACAGTCCCAACCAAATGGTTCCCACCCTGCTGAAGGAGAATAATCATCAGCATAAGCATCGTAATTTTGCATCATCGGGGTATAAGGATCCGGCACTTTGTTGTAAATGGCTGCCAGCCATTCTTCTGTCCTGTTTTTGTCGTTAAAGACCATTTCAAGCGTGATTTGTCCATCCGGGGCATTATCCAGAAAACCACACGATGGCACTGCAAATAAGAATATTAAGACAAATATCGTATATTTAAAAATCTTGTTTTTCATGAGATATTTTTATTTTTATTAGCTTAGAATTTTAATTGTACTCCCATTGAATATGTACTCATAATCGGGTATTTTAATCCATTATCGGTACTTAATTCAGGATCCCACAATTTGAAATTGGATAAATGAAATAAATTTGTTCCTCTAACGAATATCCTTCCATGTTCAATTGGCGTATTTGCCAAAACCCGTTTTGAAAGAGAGTAACCTAATTCTATGTTTTTCAAACGAAGCAGGCTCATATCTTTCAACCACCAGGTTGATGCCTGAGCATTATTGGCATTGTAACCCATGTGCAAACGTGGGTAAAAAGCATCGCTGCGCGGATTTTCTTCTGTCCATGAATCGGTGGCATTGGTATATATATTCCCCGTAGCACCGAGGGCAGCTCCCGGAAGGAAGTTATTGCCACGCCCGATCATGCGGTATGTATTTCCGTTACCCTGAAAGAAAAATCCAAAATCAAAGTGCTTGAATGTGGTGTTCAATCCAAATCCATAAACAAATTCAGGGTTTTCCGTTCCACCAATTGCAGTCATATCTTTAAGCGTAATTTCGTGGTCGTTATCCAAATCGCGGTATTTTATATCGCCCGGATACACCCTGTCTGTAAATTTATGCTTCGGAATATCTGCTTTTAATTCACCCGTGCTCAAATCAACAAAATCGTCTTTCGTAAAAACGCCATCACTTATTAATCCAAAGATCTGACCCACAGGTTTACCGGTACTGGAACGATGAGTTCCTACCACCAAAATATCTTCATCCTGTTCTATAATTTTGTTTTTGGCATAAGTTGCACTTCCTCTTACCGACATAAACCAGTCTTTGGTGATTTGCTTATTCAGTGTAACCTGAACATCTACTCCCTGGTTGGTAACAACACCGAAATTAGCCCAGGGCAGAGTAGCAAATCCGGCTGAATTCGGATAGTTGCGACGTTGCATAAAAATATCTTCTCTACGCTCGTGGAAAAAGTCAGCCTGCAATTCTATCATCTTCCATAAACCAAGCTCAACACCAAAGTTGGCTTTTTTAACTGTTTCCCAGGTCAAATCAGGCACTCCGATATCTCCTTCACGACGGCCTCCCCGGTCGTAGAAAAGAGAAGAATTACCATAACGATAACCATCCGCAGTTCCGATTGTGGTCACGTATGCAAAACGACGACCGTCAAATTTATCATTTCCTACTAAACCGTATGAAGCGCGCACTTTTAGTTTGTTAACCGCATAGTGTACGGGTTCCATAAATGGTTCTTCAGACACAATCCAGCCTCCGGCAACAGACGGAAAAAAACCAAAGCGTTTGTTCGGTGCAAAATTTTCCGAACCATTGTATCCGAAGTTAAATTCTGCAATATATCTGCCTTTGTATGTATAGGCTGCCCTTCCGGCAAAACCCTGGTTCCGATAGGGAACCTGATCTCCATTATCATAATCGCGCTGATTGTAAAGCACCAATGCATTGAAGTAATGATCATCATAAGTATGGTCGTACGACAAATTGGCTTCCAGATAAGTACTGTTAGTTCCATAGCTTGCCCATTGTTCGTAGTTCAGGAATTGCTGGCCATCCGATGCAGGACTGGAGAAAATCAATTCGCCTGTTTCCGGGTCGCGACCTGCCGCTGGATCGTAATAGGCCGGATTACCGGATCTTTTTACCCCATTGTTTGAATAATAATCGAATGAGAAAATTCCTTTTGCCTTAAGGCCCGGAGTGATAAATTTTAAATCCTGTTCTACCGCAAATAAAGATTCCATCTTGCTCCTTGCATCGCGCTGAAAACCGGTTTGCGTTAATAAGGCCCATGGATTTTCACTCGTTTTAGGTCGTCCTATCCGTCCATCGGCATAATGAATGGGTACAATATGAGGAGGAGCCTGAAATGCAATATTAAATACGTTGTCAATACTTGCAGATGGAGCATTTCTGCGTTGTAAATAACCGCCAATGTTGAAAGTAAGCAGAGTTGTTTTGGTTACATTCATATCAACATTCGTACGGAGATTGAAACGGTTTACGCTAATCGCCGAGGTCCAGTCGTGCGAAGGATCAGTGGTGGTTATACCGGTTTCGTTGAAATATGCACCCACAAACGAATAGCGAAGTTTCTCCGATCCACCGCTCAAATCAAAAGATGCACGTGTGTTGCTTGCACTATTATTTGTAATTGCATCTATCCAGTTTACATCCGGATACAGTTCGCGGTCATAGCCATTCCTGTATTTCTGAACTACATCATCCGAGTATAGCGCGTATCCCAGATCCTGAATATTTATGTTGTTGAGCAATGTAACATAATTGGGCGCATTCAAAAACTTTGGCAACTGGGCCGGTTGAGTCATAGAGTGCTCAACCGAAACATTGATATTGGTTTTTCCGGCATATCCTTTTTTAGTTGTAATCAGGATTACCCCATTAGCCCCGCGTACACCATACACTGCACTTGCCGAAGCATCTTTGAGTACCGAGAATGTTTCTATTTCTGCAATATCAATATCGTTTAACGAACGCTCGATTCCATCTACCAAAACCAGAGGTGACTGGCTACCTTTGAACGAACTGATACCCCGAATCCAGAATTCAGAGTTGTCGTAACCAGGCTCACCACTGCGTTGTACGCCGATAATACCAGCTATGTTACCGGCCAAATCATTGCTTAAGGAGCGTGAAGTTGAAACATTAAGTTTGGCGGGTTCAATCGTAGTGATTGCTCCAACTACGGATGCTCGTTTCTGAGTTCCGTAGGCTACTACCATAACTTCTTTCATTTGTTGTGAAGTTTCGTCAAGCACAATCTGCGAACCTTCTCCTAAAAGAGATACGGCATATTCCTTCGGGTTATATCCAACGTACGAAACTGTTATAACATCATTGCTCTCAGCCTGTATCGAGAAATTTCCATTAATGTCGGTAATTGATCCGTTTTTGGTTCCTTTGACAAATAAAGTTACCCCTATTAGTGGTTCGCCATTCGAATCAATAACTTTTCCGGTTATCTTTTTAGGCTTGGTTGTAGTTGGTTGGTTTGCTTTTTTTGCATAAAGGATTATTTGTGATCCTTTTATTTCAAACCGGATGCCCGATTTTGAAAATAACTGGGTAAGAGCCTCAGACAGGGGTAGTGCTTTTACCTGAAGACTGACTTTTTGCTTAACATCAATGAGGGATGCATCATAAAAAAATGTACATTTACACTGGTCTTCAATTTGTTTTATAGCTTCCGAGAGCGGTAAATCCCGGAATGAAGTTGTTATTTTATTTTCTTTGGTTTGTTGTGCCGTCACATTCAGCACAAATAAAAAAGTCAAAAAAAGAGTAATTGTCTTTTTAAAATTCATATTTTTGTAGATATTTTAAGGTTAACACATACAAATCGTTCCTCTGTATTCATTTTACAGGTTGGTTTTTTGAGTTACTAAAATCTGTCGGGTCACCATTAATCTTCCACATTAATGGTGATCTTTTTTATACTTGGGTGTGCTTCATAGGCTCTTATTTTTTTATTGTTACTGTATTTTTATCTTCATCAATCTGATAATTAAATGATTGTATACTTGCCATAATACCTACAACTTCCTCCAGAGCTTGTCCTCTGAAAGTGAATGTATACGATTGGTTATCGGGTATTTTGGGGTCTACTTCTATGTTGATGCCGTACCATTTCGACAAATAACGGCATACTTCGCGAAGATTTTTATTTTCAAAACGAATCTTATCGTTGGTCCAGATTTTAGCAAATTCTACATCGCCCTCCGATACGGAAATATTTTTGCTTTTCACATCGTAGAGCCCTTCTTCGCCCGGCTTCAGAAACACATCTTTGCCATCGGTTTTCATCGATACCGACCCTTTGAATAAGCTGACTAATACCTTTTTGGCCGTTGGATACGAGTTCACGTTAAATTGGGTCCCGTGAACCTTTACCTGAACGCCGTTAGCTGCTACCACAAATGGCCTTTCAGCATCGTGTTTTACGCTGAAATAAGCTTCTCCGGTCAGGTTTACTTCCCGTTGTTCGGAGTCTTTATCAAAATTATAAGTTAATGAGGAGTTGTTGTGGAGCCAGACTTCTGTTCCATCAGGCAGCAATACTTTGGATTTTGTATTTAACGTGGAGTATGTTATATATTCCTGCGATTTGCCGGAATTATATTTGCCGGCATAGTACGCAATGAAGAATGTGGTTGCCAGTAGTATAACAACTGCCGCTGCAACACGGATAAAACTCCGGTTGAAGAATGATAGTAAAAACCCTGGTTTTGTTTCGTACTTTTCGGTCGGAGTGGTTTCTATTCGCGCAGAAAGTTCTTTCCAGTAGTATTCCAGATCGGGTTCATACACAGATACCTTCTGCTGTACCCTTTCCCACACAAATTCGAGTTGCTGGAACAGGTGCCGGTTGTCATCGGCAGACAGCCAGTTTTCAAACGAAGATTCGTCCTGTGGCAGGAGTTCTTTACGGAGTTTTGATACGATTAGATCCCACGGAAGTTTGTTTTTCATAACCTGTGCGCTAAAAAGGGTTTACTTCTATGACACAAAAAATAGAAACAACCCTTACGCAGGTTCGAAAAAAAAATTAAAATAAGTATAAATATGCGTCTCCTAATGAATCCTTAATTCGTTTTAATGCCTTGGTTATCTGAGCTTCTACGGTCTTTACAGAAATATCCAGTTTTTGTGCAATTTCTTTGTTAGACAATTTCTCATTCCGGCTTAAATCGAAAATCTCCCTGCATTTTTCGGGTAACGCGAAAACAGCTTCCTGAATCAGCTGAAATAATTCTTCCTGTTCCAGACTCATTACCTCAGCATCCATTATATCCTGATCCATTTCATCCAATGGTATCGTTTTCCTTTTATGGCGTAGTTCATTCAGGCATTTGTTGCGCGCCGCCTGAAATAAATAGGCTTTAAAAGACAGTTGAATCTGCAATGTTTGCCTGTTTTCCCAAACGTAAACAAATATATCCAGAGCCAATTCTTCCACAATGGTCTTTTCCGAAATATAAACATGCATAAAACGGCACAAAGAAGTAAAATGGGTTTCGAACAAGTGCCTGAAAGCCAATTTATCTCCCTCTTTAATAAGGTTTAACAGCAATATGTCATCGGATATATTGTTCATTTTTGCTAAATAATCAGGAGGGAGATTTGTAATAAATTTTATCTCTCTTCAATCAAATGCATAATTCTTTTTTGCGTCATGCAAAAGTAGTCATTGATTTTATAAATATTTAATTCATCAGATAAATTGCAAAAATAAATGTATAATGATGACTCAGGACCGTTAATAAAAAGAATGGAGGTTCTAATGTTTGATCCTCCATTACTTATTGCTAAATTTCAACTGATTATAAAATAGAACAGGCTGTAAAAATGTAGATTAATCCTTAAAATTAGCCTTTAATTTGAACTTTCAGCAATTGATTCTTTCATATAAGTTATTTCATTCGCTGATAGCATTTTCATTGATTACTTCAGTAATTTATTTTTAAAATTAGGTTAACATGCCAATTCCCTCTATATTTTAAAATCCCAGTTTCATTACATTGGTCATTTTCGATTTGGCTCCTTCCATGACCGTAGCCGTCATCGAATAGCTTTTCCCTGCCTGTGCACCCGGGCTACCCACAGCAGCATTCATTTCAAACTTGCCACCTACATCGGTATCACCACTATCCGATCTTGTGATAGTGGCACCAACTTTCATTCCTGCACTGGCTCCGATAAGATTTAACTGACCACCACCTCCGATGAAAAGCGTGGTGCTCTTGTTTTTAAAATTTCTTTTTGCCGACAAGGCTGCCCCCGCCGAACAACCAAACTCTATGCTTTCACAATCGAAAGCCAGGCTGCAAATGGCCACGCCCAACGATATTTTATTATTTTCGGGGCATTCGTTGGCCTTAGGCTCCTTTTTCTTTACCGGCTCTGCCGGAATCGGATACGGATTGGCAAATAACGAACAGTCGGTGCCACAGTCGTTATGCACAGGAAATAGAAAAGCCAAGGGATAAACACTATACGGATTGCCGATAATCGACAATGCTACCCGCTGAATTTCATAAGCATAAATCTTACTCCAGTAAGGACTTTGAATCCGGGAAAACCATTGCCCGGTAAATGCATACAAGTCATCCAGTATTTTTTTCTGGTTTTCAACGGTTTTTTTGAACGTTGCATTGGCATCCTCATAATACCCCTGATGTTTCGTATTGAAGAAATTAGCTGCCGGACATTCTTCCGAACAGTATTTTCGATGACACTCTTCAATGCAATATGCATCTGTTCCACAACCATTGACGCAACTAACATATTGTTTTACAAGCCTCTCATGCTTTTCCATATATTCTGTCATGGCCATATTATCCTTTTTCAGGATGGCATCGAGCTCTTTTTGATAATTATCAGCCTCCTTTTTCGATTCATTAAAGAAATACTCGGTAATGCAATCAAGCGCAAACCGTTCGGAAGCATAATCTCTTAAAATGGCATTTGCCGGAAGCGAAGAAACTTCCTTATGTACCTGTTGAAACTCATTCACAAAGGACATCAATTGGTCATGAAAACGTTTATAAGCCTGAACGGCAGATGTGTAACCACCGCCTTCCATCCAGTCGGCCACTTTCTGGCAATTCGGAAATGAAGGCATGTTGAGGCGGTTATCTTCGGGAACTAAGGGTGCAAGGGCATCTTCAGGCTTTATCTGATTGCGGGTTTCATTCCAGAAACTTTCTTTGGTGTCAGACTTTTCTGACTGCTGCTCCAGGTATGAAAACGTGCCTGCTGCCTGACTATATGAGCAACCCATGCCTTTAACTCCGGCAAATAGCTCCAAAATAGCATCCCGAAGCCTGTTTTGCTGGATATACAAATCGCAAAGGGTGGTATGGGCCTGTCCGAAACCCGGATCATATTTCAGCGCTTCCTTCAAATAGACTTCAGCCTGCTTGTAATCGTTCAAATCGAAGTAACTGCATCCTATCTGCGTAAGTATAACGGGGCTTCTGTTGAACAGCTTGTTTGCGTACAGCAAAACGGGTAAGGAAGTTTCGATGGAATCAATAACCCGGAGGTATCCGCCAAAATTATTAATACTCAGGGTATCTTCCGGTTTAGCCTTCACTGCCGCTGAGAGATAAGCGCAAGCAAGATGGTGATCGTTGCCGAAAGTGATAAGCACAGCACCGGATGTGGTAAGCTTTCTGACCGATTCCATGCTGAATTTATCGTTTTCAGCCTTTTTTAAATCCTGATCAAACTGAAATTTTGACGGACCATCCAATGCTTTGTACGATCTGTTGTAAAAACGGTTGGCAATTGCCAGCACATTTTCGCTGGTTATTGCCGTTTTTACCGCAAAGTTGGTGGGTGCATTACTTGTCGACTGTGTATTTTTTTTCGCGTTATCTGGCTGCTGACCGGTCAGTTGCCTGGCCAGTTTCTGTATTTCCTCGTTAGCTTTTTGCGCTGCCACCGGATTATTCCAGTCGGTGGTTTGCCTGATTTTGGCCATCTGCTGCCTGATGCGGTTAATTTCGGCCTGACTTACCTGCGCTGTTACCATACCTGCTGTAAGGAACGATAACAAAAGAATTTTCAATAAACTTTTCATAGCATTCCTGTTTAGATTTACTTGAGTTCGATATAAACAAATGATAAATAGACAGATATTCAATAATATTAATCAATGGTGGCTTGATTCCGTAGGAATCTCATGTTTATAGAAAAAAATACAGATCATTATATTCGACTCCGCAGGGAGTCGTATTATTCTGGCTCAAATATTTTCTATAAGCAAATGAATCCTAATGGATTCAATCAATTAGTTTTAATTTTTATATCGAACTCATACTAAATTAACCTACTAACGGTAAGTCATATCAATACAACCTGTACCGAAAGGCTTCGTTCAGAAAACTAAGGTAAAAGTGAACTGCCTGTATAGAATAAATTCCGGTGATAAGGGGCTTTATTTCCGTTCCTGTCTGGGCAGAAGTAACCATGATCTGGAGTTCTTCCTGCCGGTCATAATCCGGAAGTGCTTTTTCTATAACCGGCTTAGCCTCCTCAATAAACGTGGCAATACGTGGACTGAATTTTTTGCAATACTCTTCCTGAATTGTACGGATTTTTTTTAGCAATCTGTTGGCATGATCTACGTCTGCCTGAGTTGAACCTTCGCCATCGTTAATGCCTTTCAATTCGGTGTATAGAGGCTTCAAATGGCTATCCATAATGGCTCTTTCGGCGGCAGCATCATTTTCTATGTCGGCAAACTTTTGTTGCAGGTCAGCTTCCATAGCGGTCAGTTTGGCTCTCAGTTCACTCTGCTCAGCCGTCAGCGAAGATATAGCATTCGGATCTAAATTTGTGGTATTAGCACTTGATCCCTGATTTACCTGTGCCATAGCCTGTTGTTCGGCAGCATATCCCTTAGCCCATGCCATTCGGGCTTCCTTACTCATATTCTTCAGGTTTTTAGCTTCATCGAGCGAGATATTGGCTTTTTGCTGCATCATACGGTTTACCATCTCATTTTTCTCTGCATTGGTCATTCCTTTTTTACTTTGTATTTTCTGCATTTCATCGTCGGTAATGCCCGAATTTTTGATCATATTCTTCTTCATTTCACCCTCATACGATTGCATGTGCTCTTCAATCCGGCGATTACGTTCTTCTGAATCTTCTTTAATTCGTTGCGACAGTCCGCTGACTGAATTCAGGAATGTTGTTTTTACCTGATCGTCGCAAAGGCATTGGGAATTTGGAACATTGGGAGCTTGTTTCATGTAATCCCGGGCAGTTGTTTGGCTCCGGGCAGTCAGAAAGCATAGCAATAAAGCTATTGCAGTAATAATAGTTTTCATAGACTTTTGATTTTTAGGTATATATTAAAATTTAATCCGTATTGGAGGGAGCTATATTGGTTGGCTTATTCTAAAAATTTTCCCTCTGTTTCATCAGAATATCTATCGTTTTGCTATCCTGCTCACCATTGAAATACTTATCTGCTACCTGCTGAAAAATTGAATTCTCCGGACTTACACTTGCAAATAAAGTCATACTCGATTTTAGTTTCAAGGCATCAATATTTCCAAAAATGTCAATTGCCGATTTACCTTCAAGTTTGAGCAGGGCAGTTGTAATTTCCTTTAATCGGGGCCCCAGTATGTGGTGTTGCAGGTAAGCAAAAGCCTCATCTTTGCCTGTTATAGCATATTTCTTCGAGAGTGAACTAAAACCCAATCCGGCAATTTGCGGGAAGATAAACCACATCCAATGGCTTACTTTCCGGCCGTTTTTTATTTCTATCAATGCTTCGGGATAAAGATCTTCCTGAGCCTCCACAAATCTGTTTAAATCAAAGGGAGCATTCATAATTATTTCAGATTAAATGATTAAAACATAGCAATATAACAATTTTGATTACGCAACAGTTTTCAAGAAATAAATTATAAATCAATCACACGCAAATTTCAAAACTTAAACCGTTGCAGATTGTTTTAATTTACCTTTTCGTTACAACTAAACTATTGATATTAATAAACCTAACACCACAAAAAACTATGAAGCCTTTACATAAAATCCTTGTTACATCGCTCCTGCTCATACACGGAACCACAGCCGGCTGTAAACAAACAGAGACTGTAAATTCTCCGGGATTAGTCCTTTTTGCAAGCGGACTTACAACTCCGGTATGCATTACACACGCAGGCGATAGCCGTCTGTTCGTGGTTGACCAACATGGGCAAATTCTGCTTTTAAACGCCGTTGGAAATGTAAATCCCGTCCCATTTCTGGATATCACTAATCGGGTCGTTTATGGAGGCGAAAGGGGGCTGCTGGGCATTGCTTTTCATCCCAATTATAAGAACAATGGCTATTTCTACGTCAATTACGTGGGCAAAGGCGATAGCACGCACATATCCCGCTTCTCTGTAAACGCTACAAACCCCGACAGGGCCGATCCGGCCAGCGAGTTAAACCTAATGACTATTTACCAGCCTTTTTCCAATCACAACGGCGGAGATCTCTCTTTTGGACCCGATGGATACCTGTATATTGGCCTGGGTGATGGTGGTTCGGGTGGCGACCCCGGGAACCGGGCTCAAAATCTCATGGTTTTGCTTGGTAAAATGCTGCGGATCGATGTGGATCATGGCAATCCATACACCATTCCGGCAACGAATCCTTTCTATGCAAGTTTGAGTGCACGGAACGAAATCTGGGCTTACGGCTTGCGCAATCCATGGCGCTTCAGTTTCGACCGTTTCACCGGCGATTTATGGATAGCCGATGTAGGTCAGGGTTCTTTTGAAGAAATCAATTATCAACCTGCATCGGGTACCGGTGGCGAAAACTACGGCTGGAGATGTTACGAGGGCAATACGGCTTATAATACCGATGGATGCAATGCACCATCCAACTATACATTTCCGGTATATGCTTATCCGCACGGGGCTGAATGTTCTGTCACAGGCGGTTATGTGTACAGAGGTTCAGCTACATCACCATTTTACGGATATTACTTTTTCGCAGATTACTGCTCCGACAAAATCTGGACGCTTCATAAGGTTTCGGACAATTGGGTGGCAGAGACTTTCGGACAATTCACCGGTAATAATTTCAGCTCTTTTGGCGAAGATTCGGCTGGAAACCTATATGTGGCAGGACTTACAAGCGGAAAGATTTACCGTATCACCGATGATCTTACAGCTGTGGACGAAAAAGAAAATGCACCTAATTTAGAAGTAATCAGCCTCGGTGGTTCGGGAAAGGTAAAAATCAAAAGCAATCATCTTAGCGGAGCCGGAATGAAACTCACTCTATTCGATGGTATCGGGATAAACAGGCTTCGTTCAACCACAAATACTGATGATTATGAGTTTGATATCAGTTCTTTACCCAGCGGTGTTTATTTTCTATCCGTTTCTATCGATGGTACAAACCGGATTCATAAACTTATTAAACCCTGAAAATAAAGAAAATCAGTAAAGCTTTGGATATAAATCACTCTTAAAAAAAAATTATAATACACTGGACCACAATTAGTTTTGGATTAAATAATCCAGTGTATGGTAAGTCAAACGTAATCAGCCTATTAGCAACTCAATAAAAGCAAATATCTGAAAATGAAGTATCTCAGCAACAACTGTGTGAATTTATGTTGTTTAGGTTAATGGCTTATCCCGTTTTCAGGATCTTGCCACAACCAGTGTATTTTACTCCTACAGGGTTTCCATCCATACCCAACTTACCGAATTCAAGTCCTACAGTAAGCAATAGGGTTACTTCGTCAGCAATTGGAGGTTCATCCTGATTGTACTTGAGTGTAATATCTATTGGCTCAGTTGTGCCCATAGTATAAAACCATTCAGTACAATAATCGCTCTCACCTTTTACATAAACATCCTGCCTTGTATTATAACATTTTTGCTCTTCAATAAATACCACATCACAAACCCCGCCCAATTGAAAAAACAAGCGGAAATATGGCAATTTACCGAAATTATAAAGATACATGCCCGTGTTTATTGCCGGAACAGATACCCGCGCAGTCATTGTATCCCTGTCAATCGTGGCATCAATCGGCACCCTTAATACACTTTCGAGAACCTGTTTACGACTCAGACTAAAACCACAAATCAACTCTTTATTCTTCGACAGGTAAATACCCCGTTTGCCATGTTCAGCCTCTTCGTCAAAATATTGCATCTTTTTAGCCAGACCATTCAAAGAACCAATAGCAGGATAATCCTCCAAATGCTTCAATTTGTAATAAGCTTCCCGAATACTTCTTCCCATGTTGGCACAGGCAGCCCACTCACTATTATTTCTGCGAAGCTTTTCGAACTGAGGCTTAGTCTTTATAGCCTTCTTTTTGGGACCTCCCTTTGTTCTCACGTACACCTGATCGCTTCCCTGAATAGTGTAAAATGAAATATTGGCAAGTGTACCCGTAATTTTATTTAATCCTTTAACTCTGGCCATATCTGTAAATTAATATGATTCTTCATTCGGTATTTGTAATGTACAAACAGTTAGTTGATTCACTTTACAAAGATATATTTTTTAATCTAAAAATTGATAAGTAACTAAGATATTATATAGTATGATTATTATATAATAAATATGATATATCTATATGAAATCTATAATAAATGTAAGAGAAAAAATATAATCTGGTTATACTTTACTTCCAATAAGAATAGTATATAAAGAACGTATTTGATTTTAACAAGGCATAAAAAAAGAATCTGTTTTACTGGGCAATAAAAGCTATTTGCATTCGAGGCATTTATTGAAAATAAGTCAAACAAAAGCTAATCTTGCAAATTCTACATGAGAAGTCCTTACATTTTTATAACTTTGCAGCCCAAAACATTAGGCATTTATGCTGTGTTATAGTTGCACTTAAAAAAAAAGAATAGTTTTAGCCGCTTAGTGGCGTTATCACATAAACCCGGACATTAGTACGGGCAATTAAACAGAAAACAGAATAATGGATTTTAAATACGATGTAATCGTTATCGGAGCCGGCCATGCAGGAAATGAAGCTGCCTGCGCCGCTGCCAACATGGGTTCAAAAACCCTTCTCATAACCATGGATATGAATAAAATTGGACAGATGAGTTGCAACCCGGCTGTGGGAGGCATAGCTAAAGGTCAAATCGTGCGTGAAATCGACGCACTTGGTGGTCAAATGGGTATTATCACTGATCGCTCAGCCATCCAGTTTCGCATGCTCAACCGGTCAAAAGGACCTGCCATGTGGAGTCCCCGCTCCCAAAGCGACCGTCATCAGTTTATACAGGAATGGATAAAGACGGTTTCCAACACGCCAAATCTCTTTATCTGGCAGGATACAGTCAAACAATTAGTCGTTGAAGACGGAACAGTTACAGGTGTAGTAACCGCTCTGGGTATTCAAATGAAGGCAAAATCTATCGTGCTCACCGCAGGAACTTTCCTTGGCGGGCTAATGCACTTCGGAAAAAATCAACTAACCGGAGGACGCATATCGGAACCAGCTTCATTTGGCATAACAGAACAGCTCAAATCCATCGGCTTTTCTACAGACAGAATGAAGACAGGAACACCCTGCCGTATTGATGGAAGAACGATTGATTTCAGCAAAATGGCCGAACAAATCGGAGAAGATGATTTCCACAAATTCTCTTTTCTGGAAGAAGCCAAGAGAGAACTAACCCAACGGAGCTGTTGGATAACCTATACAAATGAGATTACCCACGATGAATTGCGCAAAGGATTGGCAGACTCTCCCCTTTACAACGGACAAATTCAAAGTATTGGTCCGCGTTATTGTCCTAGTATAGAAACTAAAATAGTTACATTTGCCGATAAGCTTTCGCATCAACTCTTTCTGGAACCGGAAGGTGTAAATTCTCAGGAATACTATTTAAATGGTTTTTCGTCCTCGCTCCCACTACAGGTTCAGATTGATGCAATCCATACTGTATCAGGATTGGAAAACGCGCAACTTTATCGTCCCGGTTATGCCATCGAATACGATTTCTTCGATCCAACCCAATTAAAGCACACACTCGAAACCAAGCGAATCAAAAATCTTTTCTTTGCCGGTCAGGTAAACGGAACCACCGGGTATGAAGAAGCCGGTGGCCAGGGATTGATTGCAGGAATAAATGCACACATTAATTGCCACGGTGGTAAGGAATTTACGCTGGGACGTAACGAAGCTTACATTGGAGTTCTTATCGACGATTTAGTTACCAAAGGAGTTGATGAACCCTACCGCATGTTTACATCTCGCGCAGAATACCGCCTGATTCTCCGACAAGATGATGCAGACATGCGTTTGACCGAAAAAGGTTACTCCATCGGACTGGCAACTCAAAACCGTTTAGACCAACTGCAATCGAAGAAAGAAGAACAAGCAAAACTTCGAAATTTTGTAGAAAACCATTCAATTAAGTCAACACACATCAATGATTTTCTTATTTCGAAAGGTTCTTCCGAATTGAAACATGGTTGCAAATTGAGTGATTTGATCCTACGCCCTCAATTGGGAATAACCGATTTGGCAGAAGTAGTTCCGGCTTTGAAGAAAAAAATCGATCACATTTCGAGCAGAAAAGAAGAAATTATCGAGGCAACCGAAGTTCTTTTGAAATACGAAGGCTACATTGAAAGAGAAAAATTGATCGCGGAAAAGCTCCAAAGACTGGAACACATTGTGCTTCGTGGACGTATTGAGTACAATTCCGTTCAGTCGCTTTCAACGGAAGCCCGCCAAAAACTCACAAAGATTGATCCTGAAACCATTGGGCAGGCTAGCCGTATTCCGGGCATATCTCCCAGCGACGTAAACATTTTGTTAGTACTATTAGGCCGATAAAATTCCTGCGCGGCGCACTTCGTGCGCCGAATCATTACCTAAAACCACAATTGTTTCACGTGGAACAATTCAACAAAAACAACACTTGTTCCACGTGGAACAGAAAGGAAATACAAACGTGAACCAGAAGGATACACTAAAACAACAGGTAAATGCCCTCCCGGACAAGCCGGGAGTATACCAATATTTTAATGCTTCCGATGAAATAATATATGTTGGTAAAGCAAAAAACCTAAAGAAAAGGGTCAGCTCCTATTTTAATAAAGTTCACGATTCAGGCAAGACAAATGTGCTAGTAAAGAATATTGCTTCTTTAAAATATATAGTTGTCGAGACAGAAGAGGATGCTCTTTTGCTGGAAAATAATTTGATCAAACAGTATCAACCTCGTTACAATGTATTACTGAAAGATGGCAAAACATATCCGAGCATTTGTATAACAAATGAAACTTTCCCACGTATTTTCAAAACCAGAAATATAATCAGAAACGGAGCACAATACTTTGGACCCTATAGTTCCAATTACACCATAAACTCATTACTGGAAATAATTCATGAACTCTTCCCTATCCGGACCTGCAGACTCCCCCTTACGAAAGATAATATAAATGCTGGGAAATTTAAAGTTTGTCTGCAGTATCATATCCATAAGTGTAAAGGTCCCTGTGAAGGAAAAGAAACAGAAGCTGAATACAAACAAACAATAGAACAAGTTCGGCAAATTATTCAGGGGGATGCCAATGAGATTAGCAAATTGCTAATGGAGCAAATGAAACAATTAGCTTCCGAATATCGTTTTGAAGAAGCACATCAGCTTAAATTGAAATATGATTTAATTGAAAACTACAAATCGAAATCAATTGTAGCTAATACAGTAGTAGAAAATACGGACGTATTTGCTTATGAAGAAAATGAGAGTGCGGCTTTTGTTAACATATTGCGTATTTCGAAGGGCTCAATCATTCAGGGTTACACTATAGAGTACAAAAAACGCCTGGATGAACAAAAAGAAGAATTGCTGGCCATGGCTATAGTTGAATTGCGTGAGCGCTTTCAAAGCAATTCAAAAGAAATAATTGTTCCATTCAAGGTAGATTGTGAATTCAAAGGCGTATCTGTAGTTGTACCTCAGCGCGGAGATAGAAAGAAGCTACTCGATTTATCGCTTCAAAATGTGCGTCAATATAAGCTTGACAGGCTGAAACAAGCTGAAAAGCTAAATCCGGATCAACGTGCTATTCAGCTACTTAGCACTATACAGGAAGTCTTACACATGGATAAACCACCCATGACCATAGAATGTTTTGACAACTCAAATATATCAGGAACAGACGCAGTTGCCGCCTGTGTTGTATTCAAAAAAGCTAAACCATCTAAAAAAGACTATCGTAAATATAACATTAAAACTGTTGTCGGACCGGATGATTATGCCTCAATGAAAGAGGTTGTACGCCGACGATACAGTAGAATGTTAAATGAAGACACTCCCCTCCCTGATTTAATAATTGCAGACGGTGGCGTTGGCCAAATGGAAGTGATAAGACAAGTAATAGAAGATGAGCTTAAAATTAACATTCCGATTGCCGGACTTGCTAAAGACAGCAAGCATCACACCCGGGAGTTGCTTTATGGTTTTCCGCCGAAGGCGGTCGGGTTGAAGATAAACGATCCACTATTCAAGTTGTTGGCATCAATGCAGGACGAGGTTCACCGTTTCGCCATCACCTTCCACCGCGATAAGAGGAGCAAGACACAAGTGGCCTCGGAACTGGATACGATACCCGGAATTGGTGAAAAAACCAAAAATGACCTGATCAAACATTTCAAAAGCGTAAAACGCATTAAAAGTGCTGATTTGACTGAACTAATTGAAGTGGCTGGAAAAAGCAGGGCTTCAATAATTTACGACTATTTTAAAGGGGATTTGAAGCCCTGAGAATCGAATATTTCAAAATAGCTGTACCTTTACAGGCAAATATCGGCCTAAAAAAGGCCCCAGCCTCTAAGGTTTGCACAATGTTCAAAAAGAATTTATCTATAAAATAATCAACGGTAACTCAGGTCGCCTTTAAAGGATAGTGGTAAATAATGATAACACTTAAAATTGAATCGCTCGACACAATCAACCAAACTGCTCAGAAATTTATTGATCAGATTGATGACAGAACCGTTTTTGCATTTAATGGAAAAATGGGTGCAGGCAAAACAACATTTATCAAATCCATTTGCGAGACGATGGGCGTTAAGGAAACAGTTAACTCTCCGACCTTTGCAATAGTAAATGAATACGAAGCCGGTGACGGTCGTATCATTTATCATTTCGATTGCTACCGCATAACCAATGTTCAGGAGGCTCTGGATATGGGAGCTGAAGAATATCTGTACAGCGGCAACCTGTGCTTTATTGAATGGTCTGAAAACATTGCCCCTCTCCTACCCGATACGTTGGTGAATGTTGATATTGAAGAATTGGAAGACGGGAAACGAAATGTGGTAATTAATTAATGTGGTGATATGATAATAAATAATGTAGTAATCATGAAACAAAAAAAGAAGAATCCTGTGTTAGAGCAGGTAAAGGCAGCCCGAAAACAAAGCAGGGAAGAAGAAATTCTAAGACATGGAAAATCGATTAGCTATCGAAAGGTTATGGAAAGCAAAAAGCAATATAACCGCAAAAAAAATAAGGCAGACGATGAGGTTCTGCCTTATTTTTTTTGCGGGTGAACGCAATTTCAATTGCGTTTATTATAGTCGGAATTACCAAATACTTACTCGCTTTTCAGCAGGTACAAAGAGCTTATTATCTGCTTTAATACCGAAGGCATCATACCATGCCTGAATATGCGGTAAAGCGCCGTTTACGCGCCATCTACCAAGCGAGTGAGGGTCAGACTTAGTCAGCTTCAAAATCTCTTCAGGACGGATATTTCCAGCCCAAACATTAGCATACGAAAGGAAGAAACGTTGTTCAGGCGTAAATCCATCTTCTTTAGCTAATGGTTTAGCTGCTGTTGCTGTCTTAAATGCATTGAAAGATACCTGCAAACCTCCGTGATCGGCAATGTTTTCGCCCAGAGTAAATTTACCGTTTGCTTTTACTCCCGGAGCCACTTCGATGGCATCAAAATAGTCAGAAAGCACTTTTGCACGGGCGTCGAAGTTCTTCTTATCAGTTGCAGTCCACCAGTTTTTGAGGTTGCCATCTTTATCAAACTGGCAGCCCTGATCGTCAAATCCATGTGTCATTTCGTGGCCAATAACCACACCAATAGCACCGTAATTAAAGGCATCGTCGGCATTCATATCAAAGAATGGCGGCTGAAGAATGCCTGCAGGGAAGCAAATTTCGTTTGTTGTTGGGTTATAATAAGCATTTACTGTTTGAGGTGTCATCAACCATTCATCTTTATCAACAGGCTTGCCGGCTTTACTGAAATTATAAGCATGATCGAAACGATTAGAACGTTGTATATTAGCAAAATATGAATCTTTTTTAATATCCAGTGTTGAATAATCCCTCCACTTGTTTGGATAACCGATTTTGACATAGAAAGTGCCCAATTTTTCCTGAGCTTTAGCTTTGGTAGAATCGCCCATCCAAGGCAATGCATTGATTCGTTCGCCCAATGATTTCTGTAAGTTGCCTACCAGTTTAAGCATACGTTCTTTGGCAGCAGGCGGGAAATATTTTTTTACATACATCTGCCCTACAGCTTCTCCCAATACACCGTCGACAATATCAACAGAGCGTTTCCAGCGCGGACGTTGCTCCTTTTTACCAGATAAAACCTTACCATAGAAATCAAAATTCTGTGCATAGATAGCATCGCTCAGGTAACTGGCTGATTCATCAATCAGTTTCCATTGCAGGTAAGCAATCTGGCTTTGAATTGGCTCTGATTCAATGATTTTACCTACTTCAATCAACGATTCCTTTTGAGAAATACTCAACTGTTTTGTATTTTTTAAGCCAAGAGCGTTCAGGTATTCGGTCCAGTTAATAACAGGTACGAGTTTCTGAAGTTCAGCAACCGTCATTTTGTTATAATTGGCATGCGGATCGCGCAATTTTACATTATCATACGCTGCAGTAGCCAAACGTGTTTCGATTTTGAGCACCGCTTCCATATTGGTTTTTGCCTCAGCTTCGGTGAAGCCTACCAATTGGAACATTTTGATTACGTGCTGTTTATATTTATCACGAATTTCTTTGGTATGTGCATCGTTATCCAGATAATACTCACGCTCAACCAAACTGATACCGCTTTGGTAGGTTTGAACCAGGTTTTCTTTACTGCTCATTTGATCAGCTTCTACACTGATAGAAAAATAAGTATCTATACCCGACAGATAAAGATCCGGCATTAATTTTACCAATTCTTCTTTGCTTTTAAGTGCGGCTATACGTTGCAATTCAGTTTTGATAGGCTCATATCCATCTTTATTCAGCTTCGTGCTATCCATAGATATGTTGTACAAATCTGCAATCTTTTGCTCAATAGAACCTTCGCTTCCTCCTTTCGAAGCAATGCCTGTAACAAGGTCTTTCAACTGGTTTAGGTTATTCTCACGAAGCTTATCAAAGCTTCCGAAACGGGAATATTCACCAGTAAGCGGATTGTTTTTCATCCAACCTCCGCAAGCGTATTGATAGAAATCGTTTCCGGCTACAGCAGTAGTGTCCAGATTTTTAAGATTGATACCCGTGGTATCTTTGGGTGCATTGCAAGCATTTGTCATAAGAACAAGGGCAATAATAGGTACGGTTAGTTTCTTCATGTTTATTTCAATTAAATATTTTTAGACTTCAAAATTAAATAAAGTTGCCGGATAAATAATATTTATACGAAAAACAAACAGAAAAAAGGTTAGATTGTTTAAATCTACTGAAAAAAATGACGATTAGATTTCTACTGAATCAATAATACAGAAAAGTTCATTCAAAGTCTCGGCACGTAACATAGCTATACGAGTTTCTTTAAAATTAGGTATACCTTTAAACACAGGCGTGGCAGCCAAATGACGACGGCTATGGATAATCCCTTTCAAACGTTGATTGAATACGCTCTCAACAGGGGTATTTTCGTCTATATCAAGCCATTTGACGGATGCAATAATATGCTCTTTCAGAATGGCTTTTTGCTCGTGAAATGAAAGCACGGGATGACTTTCTCCGGTTTGAAAATACTGTTTCATTTCGGCAAAAATCCATGGACGACCAATGGCAGCACGTCCAACCATGACCGCATCAACACCGTAATTATCAAAACATTCAGCAGATCGCTCAGCAGTCGTAACATCACCGTTTCCAATAATCGGAATATGCATACGTTGGTTATTTTTCACCTCGCCAATCAGTGTCCAATCAGCATCGCCTTTGTACATTTGGGCACGGGTACGACCGTGAATAGCCAATGCTGCAATTCCGCAATCCTGCAATTGTTCGGCCAAACCAACAATCACTTTGCTGTCATCATCCCAGCCCAGGCGCGTTTTCACGGTGACAGGCAGATTAACTGCTTTTACCACTTCGGAAGTTATCTGAATCATCTTCGGAATATCGCGCAAAAGCCCTGCTCCTGCCCCTTTTCCTGCAACTTTCTTTACGGGACAACCAAAATTCAGGTCGATAAATTCCGGATTAGCTTCGGCAGCAATACGGGCGGCTTCGGCCATGGCATCCGGTTCGCGACCGTAAAGCTGGATAGCTACCGGGCGCTCTTCATCATAAATAGTGAGCTTTTGAGTTGTGCGGTTTACGTTACGTATCAGGGCATCGGCCGAAATAAATTCTGTGTAAACCATATCGACACCGAAACGCTTGCACAACAGGCGGAAAGCCGGATCGGTAACATCCTCCATGGGAGCCAAAAACAGAGGTTTATCGGGAAATTCTATGTTCGAAATTTTCATATTTTAATAATGGAGTGCAAAGGTAAGTATTATATTGATTCAGAACAACAAAGGATATTTGAATAAACCCTTTAGAATTGGGCTGAATCAAAAGGAAAAACGAATAGATTAAGCGAAATGGTAATAATCAGGTAAGGAATTGCGCGGAAACTACCCCGATTATACCTAATTATGGTGATTGCAGCCAGTCCGTTTTAGCAGTTACTTTGCAACGTAAAACAAAATAAGAAATACTTAAAAATATGAAAATGAGAAAAAGTGTAAAAAAGATTGTAATAGCAGCTTGTTTATTGATAGTTGCAATAACCTCCAACGCTCAGGACAGGTTGTTTACGTATACCTACCAGAGCAACGTACTGAATAAAGGGCAACGGGAAATTGAAGTATGGAATACCTTCAGGACAGGAAAAACTGATTACTTTGCCAGGCTTGATAACAGGACAGAATTTGAAATTGGTCTAGGTAAAAACCTGCAAACAGCGTTTTATTTAAACCTGACAACGGCTACAAAAACAACGTCAGTATTAGGCTTAAAATCATTTAATACACAGAACGAAATCAGCTTTTCGAACGAATGGAAATACAAGCTGCTCGATCCTGTTGCAAACCCTATCGGGCTCGCTTTATATGGCGAATATGGAATTGGTGCCAATGAATACGAGCTGGAAGGTAAGGTAATCGTTGACAAAAAAATAGGTGCTGTAACACTGGCTGCAAACGCTATTTACGAAATGGAACTGGAACCGGAATATGCAGGAACAGAATTGGAACTGGAAGCCGAAGAGCACAAAGCTGACTTGAATTTTTCGGCTGCTTATGCCTTGAATCCGAAATTCAACCTGACCATGGAAAGTGCGTTCAAAAACGTTTTTGCTGGAGGCGAACTGGAACATAGCGCGCTATACGCCGGTTTGGGTTTATCGTATGTGCAGAACAATTTCTTTATAAACTTCACCGTTTTACCTCAGTTGAAATCATTTAAAGGTGGCAATCCCAACAGCACGCTGAATCTGAATGAGTTCGAAAAAGTACAATGCAGATTACTCTTCTCTTATGCTTTATAAAATAAAAATAACAGCCCTGGTTGTGACAGGCATCAGCATGCTGATTGCCTGTTCATCGGCCTTATACATGCCTTCAAAGGAAAATGTAGCCGGCAACGCTAACATTGAAGAATTACGAAAAGGAAGAGCACTGTATGTAAGCAAATGCAGCAGTTGCCACACCTTGTATTTACCCGAAAAATACACTAAAGCGGAATGGACCAGGTGGGTAAACAGAATGGCACCCAAAGCGAAAATTACCGATCAGGAAAAGGAATTGATACAGGCTTACGTGACTAAAGGTGAATAGATTAAAATCCCCGGACATTCATTTGTTTGGGGATTTTTTTGTAGGTGAAGCATACTTAAAGCTTATATCCGAAGATACAATTGATTTGTTTATCTTTGCAGGGAAATTTATATTCAACATTTGATGAAAAAGATAACGTTTTTAGCTTTAATATTCTGCTCAATTCAAATTAGTTACTCTCAAACGGCTAAATATTCAACCGCCTGGTTTGGCCCAAACGCTAACCCTGTTCCGGAATTTACCGATGCCCGCATTCCGGCTAAAACAACCATTAGTTTAATGGGCGATTATTATTTTGGACACGGTGATCAAACTGAAAATGGTTACGTAAAAATTGAGTTTCCACTCTTACCCGAACGTGTTTCGCTAAAATTGTGGTCCACTGTAATGGAAAATTATCAGGTTACAGATGCACTTAGTGCAGCACGCGGAATGAATATCATAACTGACAGAATAACAAAAGGCGACAAAGCTGTAGAATTCAGGGATGGCAAAACAATTGGGACTGCAAATGGCGATTTGTATGTACAAACAAGAATCAGGCTGTTGGAAGAAAAAAGAAAAGCGCCTGCTATAATTCTTAATGCGACGATAAAAACAGCATCGGGAACTAATTTTCCGCAAAGGCGTTACTTTGACACGCCAGGATATTATTTTGATATAGAAGTGGGTAAATCATTTTATACGAAAGGCAAATTTTTAAGCGAAATACGCGCAGTTGCAAACACCGGTTTTTTGTGTTGGGAAACTACCAATAGCACCCAGGATGATGCAACTATGTATGGAGGAAAACTGATAATAGGAAATCCAACATGGAAACTCGAAAACACCGTTTCGGGCTATTGGGGGTGGATTCATACCAATGCAAGATTAAATCCGCTTGGAGATTATGGTGACGCGCCTTTGGTTTACGCTGCCAAATTTTCTATTATGAACAAAAAAATTGATTATTTTGCTCAATATCAATATGGCATTAAGGATTTTCCATACCATCAAATCCGGGTGGGAATAAGTTTTCCGGTGGAGAAATTGACACCAAAATTTATAAAATAATGCATAATTTTTAATGCATAATTCACAATTAAAGAAAAAAATGACAAGGAAAGAAATAGAAATTATGGCTCCTGCCGGTTCTTGGGAAAGTCTTTCGGCAGCCATCAAAGCTGGTGCAGATTCGGTATATTTTGGCATCGAAAAGTTGAATATGCGCAGTAAATCCAGCAGTAATTTTACGACTGAAGATCTACGTAAAATTGTGGCTACCTGTAACGAAAACAACGTAAAAAGCTACCTGACTGTCAATACTATTTTGTACGACAACGACCTGACATTGATGCGCGAAATCATTGATGTGGCCAAAGAATCAAAGGTTTCGGCGGTTATTTGTGCCGATGTGGCTGCACTCATGTATGCCAACAGCATTGGCGTGGAAGTGCATTTGTCTACCCAACTGAATATTTCCAACGTAGAATCGCTGAAGTTTTATGCGCAATTTGCCGACGTGGTGGTGTTGGCCCGTGAGTTGAATATGGAGCAGGTTTCGGAAATTTACCAGACAATTATCAAAGATAATATCCGGGGGAAAAGCGGCGAACTGATTCGCATTGAAATGTTCTGCCACGGTGCTCTTTGTATGGCTGTTTCGGGTAAATGTTACCTCAGTTTACATGAAAAAAATATATCGGCTAACCGGGGCGCCTGCAACCAAATTTGCCGACGTGGATACACTGTAAAAGATAAGGATTCGGAAATTGAACTGGAAATTGATAATGAATATATTATGTCGCCAAAAGACCTGAAAACAATCGGGTTTATTGACGAAATGCTCAAAGCCGGTGTGCGGGTTTTCAAAATTGAAGGCCGGGCTCGTGGAGCCGAATACGTGAAAGCTGTAGTTGGATGCTACAACGAAGCCATTGAATCGGTGCTAAACGGGACGTTTTCCGACACGAAAGTGGCCGAATGGGATGTACGCCTTAGCAAGGTCTTCAATCGTGGATTCTGGAACGGCTATTACCTCGGACAGCGCTTGGGCCAATGGAGTGGTAACTACGGTTCGGCGGCTACACATAAAAAAGTGTATATCGGTAAATGCACCAACTATTTCAATAAAATTGGCGTGGCTGAGTTTTTATTGGAAGCCCAGTATCTGGAAGTAGGCGACGAAATACTGATAACCGGAGAAACAACAGGCGCATACGAAAGCCATGTAGAAGAAATGCGCGTAAAACTGGAACCAACCAACAAGGTGGAAAAAGGAACGTATTTTTCTATGAAAACTGACGAACTGATACGCCGAAACGATAAATTGTTCAAGATAGTTCCTACGGAACATGCAAAAGAAAAAGCGGAGTAATATCCGCTTTTTTATGGTTTTATAAAACTAAAATAATTCGATTTATTGATTTCTGTAAATTTTGCATCAGGATAAGCTTTCGCAAAACCTATTGGAATTCTTGCACTTTTATCTGACCATTTGAATTCAAAAGCCTGTATTTGCTGATTCTGAGCTTCAATTAAATCTACTTCCTGTTGATCGTAAGTGCGCCAGAAATAATGATTTATATTTAATAAATGAAAATGTTTCCGTTTCAATCTTTCTGATATTAAATAAGATTCCCAAAGCTGGCCCACATCATTGCGTACCGACAAGGGAGAAAAATTATTAATCAAAGCATTTCGGATACCATTGTCAAAAAAATACCATTTCGAAGCCTTGCTTATCTCTTTCCGTAAATTGCCCGAAAAAGCGGGTAATTTATATACAACGAACACTTTGGATAATAAATCGAGGTATTTTTCAACTGTATTTTTACTCATACCCAGTTGCTTTCCAAGCTCATCATACGAAACCAGATTGCCACTCTGAAAAGCTAACAGGCGCAACAAATCACGCATTTTACCACTATTGCGCAATCCATCTATTGCCAGAATATCCCGCAATAAATAGGCATTCACAATATC
The DNA here is from genome assembly GCA_964433885.1 of uncultured Paludibacter sp. Classification (GTDB taxonomy): domain Bacteria; phylum Bacteroidota; class Bacteroidia; order Bacteroidales; family Paludibacteraceae; genus Paludibacter. The sequence continues at coordinate 142,138 of CAYSTC010000002.1, forward strand.
AGTAAGGTATTCCTGCTTTTGCTCGTTACTCATGCCAAGCAATTGCGGATATGCTCCAAAAATAAGTTTATCCGGCAAATTTTGAAGCATTTCTGCCACATTTTCTACTTGCAGCAATTCCTCCTGACTAAATGGAAATAAATAAAAAGTCTGACTCCTACCCACTAAAGGTTCACCGGTCATATTCAATAAATCGAACGATGATGAACCACTAGCAATTACATTTACAGAAGGGATTTCATCAACAATAAGTTTCAGCTTTTGCCCTATTTCAGGTATATTTTGAGCTTCGTCTATAATCAACAAATCAATACTCTGAAGCAAAAAGCGATAATTAGCTGCTGATTTTTCCTGCAACATCAGATGAGTATTTGAATCTTCACCATTCAGGAAAAGTTTTTTCCCTTCAAATTTTTCTGCAATGGCTTTAATTAATATAGTTTTTCCAACACGCCGTGCTCCGAAAAGCAACATAACCTTGCCTGGTTGCATTCGTTTTTCGATTTCCTTTTGTAAAATTCGGGTTATTGTATTCATAATGAATAATTTTATACAGCAAATATAATAATAAAAATTTCAATTAATCCTACATTATTCAAAAAATAGTCAATACAATATCTATATTAATAAAAATATAGTCAATACAATGACAATATAATGTTATAAAAATCATTGAGCACTATTTTTATCTACACTTAAAATGAAAGCCGATGAATTAATCCGGCGAAACGATAAATTGTTTAAGATAGTTCCTACGGAACATGCAAAAAAAGCATAAGGTTTTCAAATCATAATTATTTCTGGGAATGTAACAATACAAAGTTACATTCTCTTTTTTTTGGAAAAAATAAACCGATTTCATTACTTTTACGTCTTAGATGTGTAAAGCGATTGAAAAAAGTATGATAATTGAATTTAATAAAATGCGACAACTTGAGCGCATTATCGATGAACATCAGCAACAGTTGTTTTCGTTTGCGTTTTTCAGGGTTGGATCGTATGAAGCAGCACAGGATATTGTGCAGGATGTATTTATTAGGTTCTACGAAAATTCACGGCGTTTGTCCGCGGCAAATAACGTGAAAGCATATCTTTTGAAAACGGTCTCGAATGCATGTATCGACTATCTTCGGAAAACAGGAAGGGTTCAATTTGTTACCATTGAAAATCTGGAAACCGAATTGACTGATGAAGAGCAAATTCAGTGTATATCGGAATTCATGCGAATTGAGGATGTTTTAAGCCAACTACCTGTCGAACAGGCGGAAATATTGCGTTTAAAATTCGTTGATTCACTGAACTTCGTAGAAATAGCTGAACTTCTGAATATCAATGTAAATACAGTAAAATCGCGTTACAAATACGCTATAGAAAAGTTGCGAAACTTAAACCTTGTAAATGTAGATAATTATGAATGAGCTGATTCCAAAAATTCGACCTACCGTACCTCAATCGCTTAAAGGTAATGTATTAAGTCAAATCAATAAAAGAAAAAAACTTATGAAAGATATCAGAAACTATTCTGCAATTGCAGCTGTAATTGCAGCATTCATCTTTGTTCCTATCGTATTGGGAAATATGACGCATGCAAATGCAATAGATTTGATTGAAGATTCAATTCTGGAAACGGGAAATATAAAAACGATAGTTATCACTTATTCTATGCGTAATCCATTCACTTATAATCCCGATGTAATTGAAATGGATAGCAAAATGAACGATATAACTGGAAAAATTATTTTCGAAACTCCTGAAAAATGGAGGTTCTACAGTAAAAATAAGTGGTATATATTTGATGGAAAATGTGCATACTGGCATTCTAATGCTTATAACAACTGTTTGGTAAGCGAAAATATTGATACCGGTGATTTAGGCAGATTCAATTCATTGTTTTTCAAACCTACGGCATTTCTGGAAACAATAAAAAAAGTTTCTGAAGATAAAAAGGCTAAACTGGAGATAAAAGACAAAGGAGATTCTACTTTAATTTATATCAATTATAAGGTGCGAAGTATTGATAAAAACCGCTTTATGATGGGTAATATTTTTGGGTGGTATAATAATAAATTTAAATATTCATTTGAAACAGATTGTCGTCAGGTATATGTTTTTGATAAGGAATCTAAGCTTCTGAAAAACTTCTATATATCAGTATTTTACAACAACAAATATGTTACAATATTGAAATCTAAAAAAATAGAATATAATGTGGAAGTGAATAAAACAGAACTATTATATGTTCCAAAGGAATTGCCCAGAAGACTACTTCATCCCGAAAGATATCTGATAAATATGACCTCCAAAAAAGCAGTTGAAAAAATGCTTACGGACATAAAAAACGATAGTACCATTTGTAAAAAAATTGCAGAAAATAATAAAAAGTATGAGAAATGGTACTGTATGGAAATTCTTGAAATTGGTGAATCTTACAAAGAAAGTGGATATCCAGGCGAAATAGTGCCCTGTAAATTAAAATTAAACGATGGCGAAGTTATAGAAACAAAAATGTCGGTACGTAACGACAACGAATTTAAAACTTGGATTCTGGATAATAAATATTAAACACTTGCAAAATAATGTATCAATTAAAAGCGGACTAATATCCGCTTTTTTTATGATCAATTATTACCTATATTTGCCAATTATTTTATAAAACTAAAATCAATGAAAACCCCGATTGAAGTACCACTTGATTTAATTTTGTTTATTGGTGGTAGTATTTGTTTTTACTTTGGAATAAGGGAAGTCAAAAAGTATAAAGAAAGAAAAAAGAACGCTTCACGATTTAATGAATTTGGTTTCATTGAAGATAAATGGGGGTATATTGACTATCAAGGAACTAAAAATATTATGTCTTTATTTTCAATTGCATCGTTTTGTATTCTGGCATTAATAATCCATCTACTTGAGAAATAATTAAGTTGATATATTTTTAGATGGTTATGCTTCATATCTTTAGTAAGTTCCAACAGAACATACAAAAGATACTAGCTTTTAGCATTGACTATCGTTAATATAGTTGGACGGATTGCCCTGAAAAACAGGAACAATCCGTCCTCTTTTATTTAAATTTTCTTACCAATATAAAATACATAGCCATAAAACTCTTTAAAACGGTTGTATAATTGAGCTTCACGCCTTTCGTTTGCAACAAATTCATCAGCTGTTTTATTAGCTGCATGTTTCTTCAGAAAGGCTTCTTGTGCAGCAACTTGTGGTACATAGAAATGTTCCGTCCAACAGTTTTCGGGTAATATAAAAGTGGCAACGGGAATATATCCGGCTTTTTGCATTTGCGCAACCTTGTTTGGGATAGTATCTATTTCAGGATAAGCATCCTGCCAAAATTTTTCTATCTCATCAGGTCGTTCATCAGTAAACCATGATGCCTCTGTAACAGCAATGTAGCCACCCGTTTTCAGAAATTTGCGCCATTCGTTCAAACCCCGTTCAAATCCGATATTATAAATCGCCCCTTCCGACCAGATGAGGTCTAATTCTTCATCCCGAAAAGGAAGATTATCCATCGAACCCACCACCCCATTAACTCTATCCTGAAAATTCAAATTACGCGCATTGGCATTGAACAGGTCAATAAAAGTGGGAAACAAGTCGATACCTGTAATATATCCGGGCGCATTCTGCGCCATGACCATTGTCTGACCTCCCGTTCCACATCCAATATCGGCAATGCGGGATTCTTTAGTAAGATTTTCGATAAAACCTAAGGCTTTAATGGTTATTTCCGGACTGCCGGGGCCTTGCCTTTCTAGGTTTGAAAAATATTCGCAGATTAAACTGAAATCGAATTCGTGAATTGATTTATTTTCGTTACTCATGATGTTTAAATTTATTATGCGCAGACATAGCAAAAGAACACATGTTATCCTATGCTAATCCACGTAAATTATGAAAAAAAAGATGTGAAAAGAACTCCGGCAAGAATGTGCCTGAGTTTAATTGAGGGATAACCTCGGACAAAAGCCCAGAGGTTATTTACTTTACCAAATCCTTATTAAATATAAACATCCAACTGTTTTAGCTGATACAAAGGTAATTAATTTTTTAATCCGGTGATTATCTGCTCATATTATTATACTATTTTTACTAAAGTCAACAAACCTGTCACAACTTGCTTGTTGAATAAGCTTATTTTTTATTCATAATTTATAAGTGATAGAGTGAACATAATGTGAAAAATATGCATAAACGAACAGGGTTTGGCAGCAACTTATGCCGATTACAAAATTGATAATATTTTAAGAAAAGTGTTCTTATTCTTAGCTACAAAAAAAGCGTTACACTAAAACTTGTAACGCTTATGCAAATTTTGCGATTTTAATCTGTTCCAAATTATTTACCTGCAAACATTTGATCCGAAAGCCTTTGCATATCTTCGTAGCTCACATCATTTACATGGGTGGAAATCATCCATTTATAGCCAAACGGATCCATCACCTGCCCCACCCGGTCGCCATAAAACATATCGGCAACAGGCATAACAGCTGTTGCCCCGGCCTCCACGGCTTTTTGAAATGCCGCATCAGCATCCTTTACATATAACCCAAATGTCATTGGGTTTCCGCCAATAGTCAGCGGCCCTTTGTTGCCCCATTCCAGATTTTCGTCGGCCATCATTAGTAACGAACCTTCAATCTCAATTTCCGCATGAGCTATTGACCCATCGGGCATCAATAACCGGCCAATTTCTTTAGCGCCAAACGCTTTTTTATAAAATTCAATTGCATCGCTGCATCCTTTTATGGTGATGTACGCACTCAAGGTAGCTGCTCCCGGATAAACATGTGATGTACTCATAATTGCTGTTTTTTATATTTTTATTAGGTTGGTATATTTACAACGATAACTAACAAATACTTTACAGATTTTGTTTTGAATTTCCACAACACAACTCAACTTAAATCCGGTAAATTAATAGTCTGATACAGAAAGAATATTTCTTTTAGTTTAATAAAAAAAATTATGTTTTTTATTCTGAATAATTTTTATCTTTGTCATGCATGTAATTAAGATTTCCTGTTATCACCATACTTTAAATCGCATATGAAAGAGGAAGTTACATTAAAACCTATCAATACGGATACTGTAAAAGAATTGTGGTCGAAAACCTACAACACGGAAGGAAAACCCGATTGGTCGCATATTTTTCCGTATTACCACAAGGATATTATTTTTCAGGATACCATCCAGCGCATCGAAGGAATTGAGGATTTCACAGCCATGTGCAACCGGCTTACAAAACGTACAAACCAGTTGCAAATGGAAATTGTATCTATTGCCCAAAACGATAACATCATCATTTTCGACTGGATAATGACCATGATATTTAAAAAATATCCAAGTACTCCCATTTATGGATCCACAAAACTTATTATCAGCGAAGATGGTTTAATACTCCAGCAACGGGATTATTACGATTTATGGGGCGATATTTTCAATAATATCCCGCATTGGAATAAAATGTACCGCAGGTTTTTGATTAAAAAATTCGGATAATGAGCAAGAAATTTGAATTTCCCCCGGAACTGGATTTTATACGTGCCGGCCGCCTTCCGCAAAAACATTCCACCGAGTCGATGGACGGAAAAGTATGCGTGATTACCGGCACAACTTCGGGCGTTGGTTATCAAGCTGCCATCCGGCTGGCCAAAGCCGGGGCTAAAGTAGTGATGATAGTCAGGAATAAAGAAAAAGCGGAAAAACTTTGTGCAGAAATACGTTCGTTTTCAAGCCATGAACCGGATTATTTCCTGGCTGATTTTAGCAGTTTAAGCGAGGTACGGAAAGCTATAGAAGCCATTTTAGCCCGTTATCCGCACATTGATGTGCTGATAAATAATGCCGGCGTACATATGACCACACGCCAACTCACGGTGGACGGATACGAAACTGCCTTTGCCGTAAATCATTTAGCTTCGTTTTTAATTACCAGCCTGTTGCTGAAACGAATGGTGGAAAGCGCACCATCGCGCGTTATTCAGGTAAATTCCGAAGGCCATCGCTTCAATGGACTCAGGATTGATGACCTGAACTGGGAAAAGCGGAAATATGGCGGTTATGGAGGCTATGGCGCTTCTAAAACGGCTCAGTTAATGACTGTTTGGGAGCTAAATGATTTGCTGCAAGGAAAAGGCGTTACCATCAATGCCATGCACCCAGGAGCTGTAAAATCGAACATTGGAACCAACAACGGCAAGCTGTATAACTGGATTTCGCGTTACCTGATTCAGCCCACGCTGAAAAATCCTGAAATATCAGGTGAAGCTATTTATTACCTGGCTTCCTCGCCCGAAATGGAAGGCGTTAGTGGCAGGTTTTTCAACCTGACGAATGAAGAAATTCCGGCCCCACATGCACAAAACAGGGAACTTGGAAAACAGATTTTTGAGCTCAGCAAAAAATTAATCCATCTTGATAAAGAAGACGTTTATGAAGTATGATGCTATTGTGGTTGGCGGTGGAATTGCCGGCTTAACGGCAGCCGCTTACCTTGCCCGGGCAGGTCAATCGGTTGTGCTTTTCGAAAAGCAATCGAAGGTTGGCGGATTGGTACAAACTTTTCAGCGTGAAGGTATTTATTTCGATGGCGGCTTGCGCTCCATTGAGAATTCCGGTATTGTTTTTCCCATGCTCAAGCAGTTGGGAATTGATATTGAATTCCTCAAAAGTAATATATCAATTGGAATTGCCGATAGTGTGATGAAACTGACTGGCAAGGAAAGTGTGACTGAATATGAAGCTTTTCTGAAAGCTCAATATCCAGAAAACAAGGATGATATTACAGCCATTGTTGCTGAAATAAAGAAAATAATGGGGTATATGGATGTGCTTTACGGCATCGATAATCCGGCATTTCTGAATTTGGTTGAAGATAAAAAATACCTGGCGAAAGTGATTTTGCCGTGGATGTTCAAATTCATTTTTACCATTCGTAAAATCAGTAAACTGAACCAACCCGTTGACGAATACCTCAGGCGATTCACCAGCAACCAATCGCTCATAGATATCATTGCTCAGCATTTCTTCCAAAAAACGCCCGCATCCTTCGCTCTAAGCTATTTTAGCCTGTATCTGGACTATCACTATCCAAAAGGTGGTACGGCGACGCTGATAAGCAAAATAGCGGCCTATATCGTTGAGCAGGGAGGGGTAATTAAAACAGATGTGACCATAGAAAGCCTGAATCCGGAACAAAACTACGTGATGGATAATCAGGGAAACCGAACGGATTATACAAATCTGGTTTGGGCAGGCGATCTGAAACAGCTTTATAACTGCATTTCAGTGGAGGAACTCAAATGCACAAAATTGGCGGATACGATTAAAGAAAAACGCTCTTTGCTAAAAGATTTGAGAGGCGGCGATTCGGTATTTTCCGTGTATTTGTCGGTAAACGAAAACAAGGAGCATTTCTTCCGCATTTGCACCGGGCATTTTTTCTATACGCCTGATAAAAAAGGATTATCGGCGGTAAAAAATGAAGAAATTGAAGCTTTTTTGAACGAAGAAAACATTCAGCCCGATAACTCTGAACTTAAAAATAAAGTCCGGAAATACATCGAAGATTATTTCAAACTGAATACGTATGAAATTGCCATTCCCGTTCTTCGTGATGCCGATTTGGCTCCGGAAGGCAAAGTGGGATTGGTGGTTAGTTTGCTTTTTGATTACCGCCTGGCTAAGAAAATTGATGAATTTGGATGGACAGCTGAAATGAAAACTTTTATGGAACAGCTTACCATTCAGGTTCTGGACGAAAGCATTTTCCCAGGCATAGAATCCAAAATTACGGGTTGCTTTTCTTCTTCGCCACTCACTATCGAAAAGCTCACCGGAAATACCGAAGGTGGCATTACAGGCTGGGCATTTACCAATCCTTACATGCCGGCCGAAAGTAGTATGCTCGGAATTGCCAAGTCGGTTATAACGCCCTTGCCTTCTATTTTTCAAGCTGGCCAATGGACTTACAGTCCTGCCGGCTTGCCAATTTCTATTCTGACGGGTAAACTAGCATCAGATAAGATATTGAAAATGAAAACTAAAAATTCAGGTAAGTAATTTTACAGCTTAACTTTGTATTATCTTTCAACTCAAATACCCACTTTTCGAAAGCCGGCGGACCGAATTTGTCATTTGCATTATTGGAAAACCCATACCCTTCTTTGGGAATACCCAGCATTTTCGTGTCCAATTTTTTATTATTGTTCTCATCATGCACATAACAAAACCCATATTTTCCTGATTTCATATTATCAATTACAATAACAGATTTTGCGTTGGCAATAGCATTAATCCCACGCTTCAAACTCTTGTGTTTCTGATCGAAAAGCTCGTAAATAATACTTCCCGTGTTGTTACGTAAACCGTAAATTTCTACCGTCAATGTATGTTGGGAAAAGGATTTTATGGGCGTGATAATCAGAAAAACAATAAAGAAAACAAGGGAAGATTTCATGATTTAAAGTATTAGTAATATGGTGATAATATGGTTTTTGAAAGGGAATATATCCAGGTGCGTAGCACCGAACTATTTGTAGCCGAAAAGAAACGACAAAAACAAAGGTGCGTAGCACCGAACCGAAAATCGAATTGATTACCTGAAAATAAAATAAATCGGTACTCCTCACCAATTTCTACCTCCAACTCGGCTTACCCATTCCTTTTCGCATCATAAAGCGGTAAAATCCTGAATAACTGCCAAAACCCAACCGTTTAGCTACTTGTCTTAAATCTTTCTTTCGAGCTTTCAGCAGGTCGTTGGCCATAAGCAGGATATAAGCTTCTGTAAAATCGGAATAGCGCATGCCGGTGAGTGTCAAAACGGATATACACATCTCCGTTCGTTTAATGCCCAATAAACGCGCATGATAGTCACCGGAGCGCATGCCATGGCGGTGCAGGTTATTTACAAACGCATCGAGGAATGTATTACCTGTGGGACGGAAACCGGTTGTGGGTACTTCTATAGAGCTGTCGGCTTCCAGTGTTTCGGGTGGATCCAGGTTCAGATACAACTCCGCGGGGGTGTATTGTTTGAATGTTGCCTTCATACATTATGATTTTAAGTTATTTCCAGGCAAAAATAACAATATATTTTAATAAAAATAACAATATATGAAATATAATATTGCTACTCTAGAATGGTTGGCAATATCCGGAACATAGGAAATTGCGCCTGATAGATCATTGGCAATTTCCGAAGGATAGAATATTGCCGTTAATAGCTCATTGGTACTTTCTGAACTTTCGGAAAGTGCGGATAAGAGTTCATTGGCAATATCCGTAATAAAGAAAATTGCTGCTGATAACTCAGTGGCAATTCTATAAATTATTTAAGGGCGAATGATCTATGAGACGCAATTATTTGAGGAATATCCAATCCTGATAAAACGTCTCGTACTGGTTCGGAAATGTTTCACCATCGCATTGTACAGGATTGGCATCCCTTTCTTCCTTTGAAATAATAAGAGCTGTTCTTGAATTAATTCCCCGGCTTTGGTATCGGGCAAAAAGCGAATCGGTCATGACATCGAAATACGAAATAAGCTGGTATCCTTTTCCTGTATTTACTTCAACAGCAATATCATTACCATTGGTAGTTCCCAAATTTTCGCCAGCAACCACCTTTTTGCCATTGGCGATGGATTGCAACTTGTTTACATGAAAAATTTTAAACACCATTGCCGGATAATCGTCCGAACTTATCCATAGTTGCGACCCTCCATTTCCTCCCGACTCAATATCTATTTTTGTAATTTTTCCATTAACCGGAGAAAATACGCTTGAAACATAATTGGTGGTAGGCGCTATAGTACTATCCATACTAAAATAGTGCTTCATGCTTCGGCAAGACTCAAAATCATCGGAATAGTCATGCCCTGTGCCCGACCTGAATTTAGAAATTCGTTCAATCTTGGAGAGTTCTATGAAGTCATTTTTTACAAATTTAGGAATGCCTTCCTCATCAATGTTGTAAGTAGCGCAGGAAAGAAATAAAAGAGTGGAAAAAAACAGAACGAGAAAAACAGAACCATTCTTTTTCATATGCAAACCCTTTCTTTTAGGTGAATATGTAATATCTTTTGTAAACTTCAATGACAAAGATATTGATATAAATTTTAAAATAAAAAAATGATTATCAATAATGTATTCGAATAAATGAAAATATAGGGTTTTGCGCTTTATAACCGCAATATTAAAGCTAATAACGCGGTTATAAAGCGCAAAACCACTTAGCTTACTGCATTGTAAATAAAATTGGTCAAGATGGGGATAATCATAAAAAAAAAATGCCGGTTAAAATGAATAATTCATTCTAACCGGCATCATTAAATCACGCGGTTTAAAACCGTGAAACCCGTATCAACTCATCTCCAGCATCCTCAAAATTGGTTTCACTGCTTTTACCCGTATTTCCTCATCCACCAGTATTTCGGGAGATTCATTTTTGAGGCAATTATAGAGCTTTTCAAGCGTATTCAGACGCATAAAATTACATTCGTTGCAGGCACAGGTGCTATCGTTTGGCGGTACCGGAATAAACTCTTTTGCAGGGTTATGTTTCTGCATTTCGTGCAGGATTCCGCTTTCGGTAGCCACCAAAAATGAGGTTGCATCCGAACTGGTGGCGTAATTAAGCAAAGCCTGTGTGCTTCCAATAAAATCGGCCATCAGCAACACGGGTTTCTTACATTCGGGGTGAGCCAAAATAAGCGAACCGGGATGTTCGGATTTTAATTTCACCAGTTTTTCAACAGAGAATTGCTCGTGTACATGGCACGCTCCGTTCCATAGTAACATCGAACGCCCGGTGACACTGTTGATATAATCTCCTAAGTTTCTGTCAGGCCCGAAGATTAATTTCGCATCTTTGGGGAACTGATCCACAATTTTCTTTGCATTGGTCGAAGTCACCACCACGTCAGTAAGCGCTTTCACGGCCGCTGTGGTGTTTACGTACGAAATAACCGTATGGTCGGGGTGAGCCTTCGTAAATGCTTCAAACGCGTCGGCAGGACAACTGTCGGCCAACGAGCAACCGGCTTCCAGGTCAGGAACGAGTACTTTTTTGGTTGGAGAAAGAATTTTGGCTGTTTCGCCCATAAAATGTACGCCGCAAAGCACAATGATGTCGGCATCGGTCTGTGCAGCTTTCTGAGCCAGCGCCAGACTATCGCCTACCACATCGGCAATATCCTGTATATCGCCCATTTGGTAGTAGTGAGCCATGATGACGGCATTTTTTTCTTTTTTGAGCCGGTTGATTTCCGATATAAGTTCTGTTTTATTCATCGATTCGAAAATTTGAAATTTTGAAAAGGTTGAGTTTTCAAATAGACATTATAATTATTCTTTTATTTTTTTCAAAAAACCTTTTGAAGATAATAATAGCCTGTTGATAGAGTTGATAAAAATATTGTGAAATGCTTGTGTATATCCGTTATCAAAGTTGCATGTATCCTTTTCAACAAGATTCAACAATCTGTTTTAGTTGAAATACAGTAGGATATAAACTTTATCAACACGCTGTTAATAACTGCAAAGTTAGTATCTTTTTACCAACCTGCCTGCTGATAACTGCATAAAACAGGTTAAAAAAAGTCGGTAAAAAAAGTACTAACTATTTTGGTTGTATCAAAACAATGGATATGCAACGAAAGTTTTCAATTCTGCAAATAAAGTTGTAATATTTCTATCAAGGGTTTTCAGCAAGTTTTCAACAGGTTGTTGATAGGTTATCAGACGGGATTTGAAACAAAAAAAGCCTGCCGAAATTAATTGGCAGACTTTTCGAATTTTTATAAGATCAAATATTTAATCAGGCATAAAGCAAACCCACTATCCATAGGCTTACGCATACAGGAAGGTGTTTAAACAGCCAGCAAATTATTTTATAATCAATACGTGGTACAACCTGCGTTTTCATTTTTTTGCGCGTGAGCTGGCAAACCATGGCTTTTGCAATAACTTCGGGCAACATGCCGTTTTGCTCGTCTTTTTCCATTTTACCCACCGATACTTTCATTTTTTCGAAGTACGGTGATTTAGTGCATTGTGAGCCTTCGGTATATTTGCGGGCTGAAGTGAAATCGGTTTTGGTATCGCCCGGTAGAATAGTACAACACTGGATGCCAAAGGGTTTTGTTTCGAGTGCCAGGGCTTGCATAAATACGATTAATGCAGCTTTACCGGCCGAATAAAAGGCCTGAAACGGAATGGGAACCACACCTGCAACCGATGAAGTAGTGATAATTTTACCATAACCCTGTTTGCGGAAAACGGGCAGACAGGCCTGAATGGTTTTTACAGCTCCGAAGAAATTGGTTTCCATTTGGTATTTCACTTCATCCGACGAAGTGTCTTCAATAGAACCGGCAATACCGTTACCGGCGTTGCTAATAACGGCATCGAGGCGGTTATTTTCTTTTACAATTTGGGCTACAACCGAGGCAATTTCAGCTTCGTTGTTTACATCCATTTTTACATGGATAATTTCCCCTGTTCCGTTTGATGATTTTTGAGGAATGCCACCACGACGCGAAGCCGCATACACTTTCATTCCTTTGTTCATCATCATATTTGCTGCCACCAGCCCGATTCCGGCGCTTGCCCCGGTAATCAATACTACTTTTGTTTCCATTAAAAAATGTTTTGTTTTTCGGGGTGCAAATATACTGATTATTATATTATTTACGATTTACGATTATATGTCTTTGTTTTTTCTTGAATTATAATCTTGAATGTAAGGCATAAGGTTCGGTGCTACGCACCTTGTTTTTGGTCTTTTATTTGTAGGAGAAATTGTAATCAAGTCATAAGGTGCATCGCACCAAACCTATAAAAACAGGTGATATTACGTAAGAATAATATCGAATTTGAAGATCGATATTTGTTTGAGTTCTTTGATTGTAAGAATTTATTTTGCAATAAATGCGAATTGAATCATATTTTTTGAATTGAAAGATTTGTTACTTTTGTAACTCATCATATATAATGCAGGAATAAATGAAAGTTTTAGTCACCGGTGCTAACGGATTGTTGGGACATCATGTGGTTTTCGAATTATTGAAAAACCATCATGAAGTGAGTATAATTGTACGCAGTAAAAAGAACATTTATTTTGATGAAAAACTGATTGATATTTACGAAGGCAATTTTACCGATTATGAAACGCTTAAAAATGCTGCCAATGGTTGTGATGCTATTATTCATATTGCTGCTGTTACGGCTACCGATTTGCTGCATTACCGCGATTATAGCCGTATAAATGTGGATGGTCCGGCACAGATAATCAGGGTTGCAAACGAGTTAGATATTAAACGAATGGTTTTTGTCAGTACGGCTAATACCATTGGTTTTGGCACTGAAAAACAACCTGCTGATGAAACTTTCCCCATCCAGTTTCCTTTTACCGAATCGTTCTACGCGCAAAGCAAACTGGAAGCGGAACAGCTTTTTATAAAGGCCTCCCTCCTGCCCGACCGCCATGTGATTATCATTAATCCGACATTCCTGATTGGCGCTTTCGATACCAAACCAAGTTCCGGGAAATTGATGCTGATGGGTTATAAAAAACGGTTGATGTTTGCTCCGAGCGGTGGTAAAAATTTTGTGCCGGTACGCGATGTAGCCGTGGCTGTGTGCAACGGTTTGACCCAAGGTGGAAATGGTGAACGGTATCTGGCTTCTGGAACAAATCTTTCGTTCAGGCAGTTTTACGAGCTTCAAAAGCAAATGGGAAATTACAAACAACGTTTGATTGAAATACCTAATTTTGTATTGCTTGCCGTTGGAAAAGCGGGCGATTTAATACGGAAGCTGGGAATAAAAACCGAAGTTTGCAGCATGAATCTGCGCCAGTTGATAATCAGGGAGTATTATACAAATGTCAAAGCCAAAACAGAACTCTCTATGCCGCAAACGGAACTAAAGACCGCTATTTCGGAAGCCATTGACTGGTTTAAGACCAATGGAATGATAGAATGAGGATTATCGCGTAACCCCAAATCTTTATTTTATTACAACCGTTTTTCGTTCAACAGTGTGTGCATTAAAATACCCGAGCGTGGTTCCTGTCAGATTTGTGTACGGATTGGCCGGTGTAGACGATCCCATGCGCATATTTCCGAAGCTTTCGAAGTAATTATAGACCGGCTCCTGGATGCATTGCATTTCGATGGTAATCGTGTCGCCTTTGCTGAGTGTCCGGTTGAAATTAAATAAACCTCTTTCCACAGTTTTTCCTTCAGATAAACGGTCGTCGTAAATGTGAATATTCCCGGTAGAAACCCCATTGATATATTCCACAAAACGGTAAAAGTTGGTTTTGGCAGCCGGATCGGTATATTTTACATTTACCTGATAAAGTGTATCATTGCTTGTATTTCCAAAACCTCCAAAACGCTCTTGTACCGAAACTTTTAATGAATCGAAACTAACCGGATCGGGTATTGTGCAGGTTGAAGTAATCGTTTTATCGCCTGATTTTACGGTCAATGAATAGTTTCGTCCCACCACTCCTTTTATTGTTTTAGTAATATATATTCCGGGAGACTTTTCAGCGAGTATTTCCGAATTTCCTTTGTTATCAATAAGCGTAACCACTGCGTTTTCAACTCCCTGAAACTGGTTTTCATTATCAAGATTGATTGATTTTGTAAGTTTTACCACTGCATTTTCGCCTGCCGGAACATTGGCTTCCACCACTATTTGCGGATCGGACGAATTAATGTCCAGCTTAATAATTTCGGTGCAAGAAGCAAAGAAACTTGCAGCAATAATCAGGGTTGATATATAGCGTAACATGCGTTTAAAATTTAAAATTGTACGTAATGGATGGCACATAAGTGAACAGATACGTCATTACAGCATTGGTTTTTGTCGGGTCCTTTTCATCCTGTTCGAAATCGATGGAATAGGCATTTTTATGTCCGTAAGCATTGTAAACCGAGAAATTGAGGCTGCTTTCAGACTTTTTCGTTTTTTTCAGGTTCCAGGTTGCGCCCACATCCAGGCGGTGGTATGCCGGCATCCGGTAGCCGTTGCGCTCGGTGTAGTAATACTGCACTTTTCCATCAATCAGGTATTTTCCACTGGGAAAAGTAACGGCATTACCGGTATTATAAACCCACGAAGCCGAAAACGACCATTTTTTATTCAGGTCGTAGATACCAACAATCGAGAAATCATGCGTTATATCCTGCCGGGCTGCATACCAGTTACCGTTGTTTATTCCATCTATTTTCCGTTCGGTGCGCGAAAGTGTGTAGCCCGCCCATCCGGTCAGTTTTCCGTATTTCTTTTTGAGCAACAGTTCCAGTCCATAAGCCCGTCCGACGCCAAAAAGCAGTTCACCTTCAATGTGTTCGTTGGCGCGTATATCCGCACCATTTTTCAAATCCACCTGATTTTGCATTCGTTTGTAATATACCTCGGCGCTAAACTGGTACTGGTTTTCGTTCAAATTTCCAAAATATCCGGCGGAAATCTGGTCACCGATTTCGGGTTTTACATTCTTGCTGGAAGCTATCCAAATATCGGTGGGAGTCGATGATGTAGAATTTGAAACCAAATGCAGGTTTTGGCTGTTTCGAGTGTAACTCAGTTTCAGCGAATTGTTATCGTTGATGATATAGGCCACGTTCAGCCGTGGTTCGATATTTACGTAGGTTTTTACAATTTCACCTGAATTATAATGAGTGGTATCGGTAAACGCCCCGTTCAGGTAACTGTAAAAATCGCCGGCACCCAGCAGGTTATAAACCGACAATCGAAAACCATAATCAATGCTCAGGTTGTACGATGGTTTCCACGAATTGCTAATATAAAGCGCATTATCAATGGCATATTTGTTTTGAAGCTTAAGTGGGTTAATTTGCGATGTAGCCGATGTTTCCAACTGCCCGGGCACAATGGTGTGATAAATGCCATTCAGGCCCATGCTGAGTGTATTTTTTTCATTCAGGAAATACTGAAAATCATACTTGAAGTTCCAGTCTTTAATAATTGATTTCAGGCTGAAGGCATTGTCGCCGCTTATGCCCACTTTGTAGTCGAAATTGGAATAAATGAGCGAGGTATTACTGAATAATTTTTCGTTCCAGATATGATTCCAGCGAAGTGTTCCGGTTATATTTCCCCAATCAATCCCGAATCTGTCCTGAAATTCGAGCACATCGCGCCCGAAATATCCCGAAAGGAAAATCCGGTTTTTATCATCAATCGTGTAATTGGCTTTTGCATTCAAATCATAAAAATAGAGTTGATTATTGTTTATCAATTTGTCGGGCGATAGTTTAAGGAACAAATCGGCATACGTCCGGCGGGCAGTAACCAGAAACGAACCTTTGTTTTTTACGATGGGTCCTTCTATATTCAACCGGCTCGCAATCAATCCTATCCCCCCTCCTACGTGGTACGTCTGATTGTTTCCTTCGTTCATTTTTACGTCCAGCACCGACGAAATCCGTCCGCCATATTCTGCCGGAGCTGTACCTTTGTACATTTCAATATCTTTGATGGCATCGCTGTTGAACGTGGAGAAAAACCCCAACAGATGGTCGGCATTGTAAACATTGGCTTCATCCAGCAAAATCAGGTTTTGCGAGTTTGTACCGCCCCGAACGTAGAGTCCGCCACTCCCCTCGCCTATCGATTTTATCCCCGGAGTCAGTTTCAGCGTTTTCATAATGTCGGCCTCACCAAAAAGTACCGGAATTTTAGCAATTTCCTTTACTTCCAGCTTTTCCATTCCTATTTCGGTGGATGTGATGTTGTTGTTCTTTTGTTTGCCGTACACTTCCACGCCTTCCAGTGTTTTGGAGTCGGTTTCCATTTTGATATTAATCGTTTTGTTTTCAACTAATTCAATTTGTTGTTCGTATACTTTGTATCCCAAATATCCCACTTTCAGGGTCA
Organism: uncultured Paludibacter sp.; assembly: GCA_964433885.1. Taxonomy (GTDB): domain Bacteria; phylum Bacteroidota; class Bacteroidia; order Bacteroidales; family Paludibacteraceae; genus Paludibacter. Next base: position 159,076 of record CAYSTC010000002.1, read on the forward strand.
GTTTTCCTTTTGGAAGTGTGAGCGAATAATAACCGTAATGATTGGTAGTAACCCCTTTTCCGGGCAGTTCTTTGATGGAAATATTGGCTCCGATAAGTGTTTCGCCCGTATTGGAATCAGTAACAGTTCCGCTGATTGCAAATTTCGTCTGGCCGAAAGCCTCAAACGAAAAAAAGACTATAATAATTGCCAGGATGTTTGTTTTCTTTAATGCCATGTCGGGGTATAATTCTTTTTTATTCCTTTTTGCGAATCAGAGATTATGGTAACTAATTTATTGATCTTAATTTGCACAATTTCAAACAATTATTTTTCCAACTAAGTTTTAGACTTTCCAACTGTTTTTTATTGAGATACAATTATTTTAAATTTTTAAGATAATTCGCACAAAAATAAGTTATTATTGTTACATCAATAAGAATCATCACTTTATAAAGTTATTTTTAAAGGTTTTTGTGATTTTGTTATGTGAAACAAATATTTTTGAACGTGATAAAAATTAACGAATAATTATTTATATAAATCGGAATATTAATACTATTTTCGCTCATTGATAAAATCACCGGACGTATGAAGAGAGTTTTGCTTTTTGCGCTATCTCTTTTATTGCTTGCCGATTTATTTGCGGCAAGTAAACCCAGGGCAATTGCTTCCATTCCTTTCGAAATGGTTGGAAGTTATGTGGTTATCCGCGTGCGCATTAATGATTCCTCACCACTCAACCTGATTCTGGACTCCGGAATTCGCAATACCATTATTACAGAACTGCAGGAAGGCGATCAGATTTCGCTCAACTATTCGGATGTGAAAGACCTGATGGGGCTTGGTGGTGGAATGCATTTGGAAGCGTTTTCGAGTAATTATAATACGCTCAAAATAGGTAAATTGAAAATGCAACCCAGATCGGTTTTTGTTTTGAAAGAAGATATTTTTAATCTGTCCAAACATACCGGGACAAAAATAAACGGGCTTGCCGGCGTTGATATTTTTCCTAACTACATCGTGGAGGTCAATTATTCCAAAAAGCGCATATATTTCTACGACCGCACTTCTTTTTTCAAACCTAAGGGGTACGAAATGTTGCCAATGACCATTGAAGCCCAGAAAATATTTGTTAATTTATCAATTATTGAAACTGATTCGGCCAGTAGAAGTGCGAAGATGCTTATTGATACCGGTGCTGAACTCAATGCCTGGTTTCAGACTTTTAAAACAGAATCGGTTCATATTCCTACTAAAAGTATCCCCGGTACGATTGGGCAGGGCTTGAATGGAGAAATCAAAGGAAAAATAGGTAGAATTCCGAAAATATGTTTCGGAACACATTGCCTGATAAATCCTATCGTTTCGTTTCCCGATTCGGGCTGCATTGCCGATATTGTAGGAACTTCAGACCGCGATGGAACCATCGGAAGCCAGATTCTCAACCGTTTTAATTACATCATTGATTATCAGCAACGATTGTTTTATTTTAAACCCAATAGTAATTTCAATAATAAATTCAGTTATAATATTGCAGGGATTGAAATAACCCAGATACTCCCTTATTTGCCTCAAACTGAGGTATGGAAAGTGTGGGAAGAATCGCCGGCTGCCAGAGCAGGTGTACAGGTTGGCGACCAGATTTTGGAAGTAAATGGAAGGAATTCATTTGAACTGAATATCAATGAAATAAAGGCAATTTTTCAAACACCATCAAATATTCCTATGAATATTAAATTATTCAGGGATAACAAGGAAATTTCGGTTGAAATTGAAATGAGTAACAAGATTTGATAAATCTTAAACTTCAGAAATATATATAATTGAACATCAATAAAAGTACAATTTTGTGGTTTTCCGAAGAAAAAGTTATCAACAGTTTGCAGTTTCGGAAAAAACATCTATTTTTGCACTCCCAAACTCCGAGATGGAATAATAATAACGCAAAATACACAAAGCAATGAAAAGGACATTCCAACCTTCTGTTAGAAAAAGAAAAAACAAACACGGATTCCGTGAAAGAATGGCAACAGCTAACGGACGCAGAGTATTAGCAGCCCGTCGTGCCAAAGGTAGAGCAAAACTTACAGTTGCAGATGAGGCACGTCACAAACACTAATCAATCTGCTCAAACAGTATAAAGAAAGTAAAGACTTCAGGTGAGTTTTTACTTTTTTTGTTTTTATGCCCTTGCGTAGCAAGAAATTGATTATTTTTGGCATTTGAAATAAGGTACTTTTTGTTCAGTTTATTTTACTGATAATAAGATATATAATTACAATCGGCTATGGATATTAAAAAATTCTGGAAAGAAACTTTTGGTGGTTTTGTACTTAAAAACGTGCTGATTGCAATCGGTATTATCGTGGCATTATCCTGGATTGCTTTGCTGGGAGCCGATTATTATACGCATCATGGCGAATCGGAAGTTATTCCGGATTTACGCGGAATGTATGTAGAGGAAGCTCAGGTGCTCTTAGCCAAAAAGGGGCTTTACCCGCAGGTAATCGACTCGGTTTATGTGCGGGGCAAAAAACTTGGAACCATCATTTCCCAAACTCCCGGCCCAAATTCCAATGTAAAAACAAACCGTGCCGTTTATATCATTATCAATTCGCGCAATGTTCATCAGGTAGCCTTACCCGAAATCAATGATGTTTCGTACCGTCAGGCCGATGCGATGCTCCAGTCTTTGGGTCTGAGTGTTTCCAATGTGGAATATGCACCTTCGGAATACAAAGATCTGGTTATTGAAGTAAAATTCCACGGTCGTAGCATCTTGCCCGGAACCCGCATACCTGAAGGAAGTTCGGTGGTTTTGGTTGTTGGAAACGGCCTCAGTGAAGGGGCTGATGCGGAGGTACCTGCACTGAAAGGAATGACCCTGGATGAAGCCACACAGGAAGTACAATCAGCATCGTTTATTATTGGTGCGGTTGAGTACGATGTTCCACCATCAGGAAATGAATCGGAATATATCATTTACCGCCAACGTCCGGCAGCAGGAGGTACGTTACCCGCCGGTACAAGGATAGATGTATATTTAACGACTGACAAAGCCCGCCTGAACGAAACTTTCGAAGAAGATAAAAAGCCGGAAGAAACTGACGAGCAGTTTTTTTAAAAAACTCACATAATCATTAAAACGCGTGACAGAAGACTTTTTGGACGAAATAGAAGAAGATGAACTGGACGAAGTGGGAGGGGAGCAGGAGCTTTTCGAACATTTCAGATTTGTGGTAGATAAAGGTCAGGCCATGATACGTATCGACAAGTATCTGGTTAACTGCATGTCCAATACGTCGCGCAACCGGATTCAGGAAGCAGCCGATGCCGGAAATATTCTGGTGAACGGCAAGCCCGTTAAATCCAATTACCGTGTAAAGCCCCATGATGTCATTACCATCATGCTGGCTTATCCTCCCAACCAGTTTGAAATTATACCCCAGAATATCCCGATTGATGTAGTTTACGAGGATGATGATATTATCCTTGTCAATAAGCAACCGGATTTGGTAGTGCATCCCGGATTTGGCAATTTCGACGGAACGTTGCTCAATGCCATTGCCTGGCACATGAAAGACAATCCGGGTTTTGATGCGAACGATTCACGTATCGGCCTGGTACACCGCATTGATAAAGATACCTCCGGGCTTATCCTGATTGCTAAAACTGAAGAAGCCAAAACCTTGCTGGGCAAACAGTTTTTCGATAAAACTACGCATCGCCGGTACCATGCCCTGGTTTGGGGAAATGTGAAAGAAAATGAAGGTACTATTATTGGTTCGCTGGCCCGTGATCCGCGCGATCGCATGTTGTTCACCGTTTTCCCTGAAGGAGAAAATCCGGCCGCAAAACATGCTGTAACGCATTATAAAGTGATTGAACGAATGGCTTATGTCACGTTGGTGGAATGCCGGCTGGAAACCGGGCGCACGCATCAGATTCGGGTTCACATGAAACACATTGGCCATACGCTTTTCAATGATGAGCGTTATGGCGGTCATGATATTTTGCGGGGAACTACAGCTGCAAAATACAAACAATTCGTGAAAAATTGCTTTGAAATTTGTCCGCGGCAGGCTTTGCATGCCAAAACACTTGGGTTCGTACATCCGCGTACCGGTGAAGAAATGCATTTCGAAAGCGAATTGCCAAATGACATGCAACAGTTGATTGAAAAATGGCGGAATTATGCCAAATTTTTAGATGAGGAATAAAACTACCCACTAACCCCTAAGGGGAATTAGGTTCGGTTTTTCTCCGATAATTAAGGAAATAAATAGATCAAAAAGAATAGTAACAATTCTAATTTAAACTCCCCTTTAGGGGTTGGGGGTCATTATAATTATGAAAAAAAATATTGCCATTGTAGCCGGTGGAGATTCGTCGGAAGTAGTGGTTTCGCTCAAAAGTGCAGCGGGACTGTATTCGTTTATGGACAAAGAGCGTTACAATATCTACATTGTAACTATTGTAGGTCAGATATGGCAGGTTGAATGGTCTGATTCAGAGAAAATTGCCATTGATAAAAACGATTTCAGTTTTACCCGTACCGGCGAAAAAACGACCTTCGATTTTGCGTATATCACCATTCATGGTACGCCGGGCGAAAATGGTATTTTGCAGGGTTATTTCGAATTGATTGGGTTGCCATATTCATGCTGTGGGGTGTTGGCAGCAGCTATCACATTTAATAAATTTACCTGCAACCAGTATTTAAAAGGCTTTGGAGTGAAAGTCTCGGAGTCGATGGTATTACGTGCCGGACAGAGTGTTTCGGACGAAGAAGTGGCTCAAAAAATCGGATTTCCTTGCTTTGTAAAGCCAAATGTTGGCGGAAGCAGTTTTGGTGTAACCAAAGTAAAAAGCATTGAGCAGGTTCAGCCAGCCATTTCACTTGCTTTTGCCGAAGGCAGCGAAGTGATGATTGAAGCATTTATGGCCGGAACGGAAATAACCTGCGGTATTTACAAAACCAAAAGCAAAACACAGGTGTTACCTATCACGGAAGTTGTCAGCGAAAACGAGTTTTTCGATTACGATGCCAAATACAAAGGTCAGGTTCAGGAAATTACACCAGCCCGCATCAGTGCTTCGTTGACTGAACGTGTTCAGAAACTGACTTCAGCCATTTACGATATTCTGGGATGTAAAGGCATTGTGCGTATCGATTATATTATTTCCGAAGGGGATGTTATCAATCTGCTGGAAGTAAATACCACGCCCGGAATGACGGCTACCAGCTTTATTCCACAACAGGTGGCTGCTGCCGGGTTGGATATTAAAGACGTAATGACTGAAATTATTGAAAATGAACTTTTTTAAACACTAAGGCACTAAGTTCAAGGAGTTTCACTAAACTTTTAGTAGTAATTTATATTATTCTAAGTGTCACTAAGTGTTTTTAGTGCCTTAGTGGTGGGAAGAATATGAAGACATTCGAAGAAATCACTCAAATTGTAAGCTCAGAGCTTGAGCAGGTTAACTGGAGCAAGGAACCCCGTGGACTGTACGAACCAATTGGTTATGTGCTTTCGATGGGAGGAAAACGAATTCGCCCGGCACTGACGCTCATGGCGTGCAATTTATATTCGGAAGATGTGCAACAGGCTGTTAGTACGGCACTTGGCCTGGAAATATTTCATAATTTTACCTTGCTTCACGACGATATCATGGATCGGGCCGATGTCCGTCGGGGTAAACCTACCGTGCATAAAAAATGGGATGACAATACAGCCATTCTTTCGGGCGATGTAATGCAAATATCTTCCTATCAGTTTATTGCGCAAACTCCGGCCCAATATCTGAAGCCAGTTTTAGATCTTTTTTCGCAAACAGCAGCCGAAATATGCGAAGGGCAGCAATATGATGTGGATTTTGAAAACCGGGATGATGTAAAAGCGGAAGAGTACCTGGAAATGATTCGCCTGAAAACGGCAGTTTTGTTGGGTTGTGCGCTCAAGTGTGGTGCGTGGATAGGTGGAGCAGGAGAGGAGGATGCCCAAAACCTGTACGATTTTGGGATCAACATCGGTCTGGCATTTCAGTTGAAGGATGATTTGCTGGATGTGTATGGCGATGAAGCTACTTTCGGGAAAAAAATTGGTGGCGATATACTTTGTAATAAGAAAACGTACATGCTGATTCATGCCCTTAAACAGGCCAAAGGCGACGATGCAGCGGAGCTGGAAAAATGGATCAAAACTTCGGATGAAAATCTGGCTGATGATAAAATTTTTGCGATAACAGCTCTTTACAATAAACTTGGGATAAAGACTATTTGCGAAGATAAGATGCGTGATTTTTATACAAAGGCCATCGCAAACCTCGATAAAGTGTCGGTTTCCGATAATAAAAAGCAAGAATTGAGAAAATTAGCCGATAAATTAATGTTTAGGAACGATTAATTTAATTATCTTTGTGGGCAACAAACAATTTTCAATTTCTTAATTCCCGGTTTTCAATTAAGACTATACTCTTCAATTGGAAATTGTAAAATTGCAAATTAAATATGCCTTACCGACGACTTCCAAACACCGATCAGGCTCGTTTACGTGCCTTGCGGACAGCCATTCAGCAAGCTGACAAACAAAATTTCGGTGAACAGGTGGTTGAATACAAAGTTATTCACGAAGCCAAAACTTATCTGAGTGTTTTTGAAAAACAATTGAGTCAATATCAGCAAACCCTTGAAAGTCAGGTGTTGGCCAACAAGCGCTACCAGCAAATTGTACATAATGCACGCCTGTACATTTCCCATTTTATTCAGGTTTTCAATCTTTCGGTTATTCGTGGCGATATCAAAAAAGAGCATAAGCTTTTCTATCAGCTGGATCCCAATGTGCATACCGTACCCGATTTAAGTACCGAAGCGGCCTTGCTTCATTGGGGAAAATGCATAATTGACGGTGAAAATGAGCGTCTCAGGAACGGTGGATTACCTATTTATAACCCCACAATTGCCAAAGTAAAAGTACATTACGAGGTGTTTAAAGAATACAAGTCGACCCAAAAGATGCATCAAAGTGCGACAAACCGCAATTGGGAAGATTTGGTGAACCTGCGCCAGCGGGGCGATGAAATAATCCTCGAGATATGGAATCAGGTGGAAGCCAGATACAAAGACGAAAAACCCTATACCCGCTTAATGAAATGCCAGTCTTACGGGCTGATTTATTATTATCGAAAGGGAGAAAAAGAACTGACCAAAGCAGACGATTTGGTAGAATAGGAGAGGGGCAGGAGCCCCTTTTTTTATACGATTGTTTCTGAGGAAGTTATTATCTTATCCATTTTGATATCGTGCTTTGCTACCGGAACGGAATCCAACAATTGAAAATCGAACCCAACGCCAATTTTTAGGGGTTTGTACTTTTTGAAAAAGCGGTCGTAATACCCTTTTCCACGCCCTAAACGGTTTTTCGTGTGGTCGAATGCAATGCCAGGAACAATCACCAAATCTATCTTGCCATCATAACTTTCTGATAAATTCGGCTCCCAAATGCCCAGCGATTTTTGGACCAGTTTACCATCGTGGTTATACCGTTTCAAAACCATTTTTTCTCCTTTAATAGATGGCAAAAAAATCTGTTTTTCGGCACACCAGGCCGAAATGAACGCTTGTGTGGGCAGCTCATCCGGGGTAGCCCAGTAAATTAATATCGTCTCGGCTGCTTTGAACTCCGGCAGCATTTCAATTTTCGCAAAAACAGCCTTTGCCTGAGCTTGTTTCCAATCATCGGTCAATGATTTCTTCAAATATCGGATCTCTTGCCTGATTTGTTTTTTCTGAGCTATAACGGTTTCAGGTTTTTTCGCGAAAAGTGATAATAAGTCTTTAATCAGGTCATTCATTTGTGAGGGAATATGTTTTTTTATGAGACAAAAATATACAATCTGTCCTATAAACAGCGGTCAGAAATAATTTTTTTGAATTAAAATAAAAATATTCTTCAAATTTGTTTGTTAATCTAAAATATATTCATAACTTTGTTAACTGTGTGTAATTGATTGTTTTTGAACATTTTCTATTTTTATCACCGTATATGTTTTGATAAATATGAAAAAAATCAGTATTGTTTTGATTCTTCTTTTCGTCAATGGGCTTATTTCTGCTCAAATTTCTACTATTATACCCACTTCAACTTCCATTGCCAACACTTCAGTAGCCGATACAAAAAACTGGATGGCATTTGACAATCCGGCGATGTTGGGTTATGTCGACCGGGCGGAAATAGGGACGCAATTTGAAAACCGCTATTTGATTTCACAACTTTCTACCGAAAGTGTTCAGGTGGGAATTCCGTCAAAGCTTCTGAATGCGGGACTTTCATTCTCTCATTTTGGCTATTCGCTGTATCAGGAAATGATGGTGGGGATGGGATTTGCACGCAATTTCTCCGATAAATTCGCGCTGGGGCTCCAATTCAATTATTACACAGCCTTTTTCGCCGCTTCCAATTCGTATCGTGGAGCTTTTCTGCCCCAAATTGGACTATCAACTAAGTTGTCACCCAATTTTAGCTTAGGCTTTCACTCGTTTAATCCATTCCAAACCAATTTAAAAACTGAATTTACAACCAAACGTTTGCCATCAGTTTTCAGCATGGGAACGGAATTTTTTTTCTCACCCGAATTGGCCTGGCGTACACAGATTGACAAGGAAGTGAGCAGCAATTATCGGTTTGCCACCGGTTTTGAGTACCAAATGATTGAACAATTGTCCGTTAAAATGGGTGCGTATGGCTCCGATTACCTGATACCTTGCCTTGGTTTTGGATTCAACAGCAGAAGTGTTGTTATAAGCCTGAATTGCGAACTTCATCCTTTGCTTGGATTAAATACGCTTGCGGCCATCAAATACCGGTTTAGTGCCCGCAGATGAAACAATTTATTCTACATATAATTCTGATTTTGTGTTGTTCTTATCCATTAAGAGCGCAAGATGCTACCACCACCACCGAGCAGTTGATTGCTGATATTTTTGAGCAGTACACAGCTGAAAGTGAGGATGCTATTGATTACGATTCATTTTTCGAAGATTTGATGTTTTGTGCGCAAAATCCAATAAACCTCAATCGGGCAACGCGCGAGCAACTGGATAAACTTCCTTTTTTGTCGGATATCCAGGTTGAAAACATTCTTTCGTATGTGTATGAATCGGGCGGGATGCAAACCATTTACGAACTTCAGTTGGTGGAAGGACTCGATATGACCGATATCCGCCGGATGTTGCCTTTTGTAAATGTGGGTGAAGCGATTGACCAAACAAAAAAAATCTATTGGCGCGATTTGCTGAAATACGGTAAAAATGAATTACTTTTCCGCCTTGACAAAGGGCTCGAAACTAAAGAAGGTTATCAATTTTTGCCGGAAGAAGATCCAAATTCTGTTGAAACCAATTCTAAAAATTATCTGGGAAATAGCCTTTATCATTCGCTCAGGTATAAATTTCATTTCAAAGACCGGATTCAGTTTGGTTTTACAGGTGAAAAAGATGCAGGAGAACAATTTTGGGGAACGGTGCACAAAGGGTATGATTTTTATTCGGCTCATGTGCAATTGAATGACTTTGGAAAGTTTAAAACGATTGTGGTTGGCGATTTCAGGGCAAACTTTGGGCAAGGATTGGTGCTTCATCCTGAATTTGGCATGGGCAAATCGTCGTATGTGTTGAATGTAACTCCACACAATTCAGGATTGAAGAAATTCAGTTCTACCGATGAAAGCAATTTCTTCCGCGGGGGCGGGGCAACAATCCGGCTGGGGAAGTTTGATTTTTCGGCATTCTATTCCAATAAAATGATTGATGGCGATACGCTGAACGGATCTTTTGCAACGATAATCAAAACCGGATATCACCGCACAACTGATGAGTTGAGCAAAAAATATACGGTAAACCAACAAATTTTGGGCGGCAATCTGACGCTGACTTTCTCTAATTTTCAACTTGGATTTACGGCCGTTCATACACAGCTTGACAACCGTCTGAAACCGGATAAAACGGTGTACAACCACTTCTATTTCGCAGGTGATAAACAAACCACCGCCGGGTTTTATTACCGGATGCGTTTGAAAAAACTCAACATTTTTGGCGAAACGATAATGGCTGATAATGCTTCGATGGCCACTATCAATGGTTTGTCATTCAGTCCGTTATCGCAAGTGAGCCTGGTGGCTTTGTACCGGTATTATTCGCCGGAATATGATACATTTTATGCTTCGTCGTTTTCAGAAACATCGCGGATAAACAACGAAAGCGGCTTGTATCTGGGAGCCGAAGTTCGCCCGTTCCGAAAATGGAAACTGTCAGCGTATGCTGACAGTTACCGCTTTGCGTGGCCCAAATACGGCATTGATGCGCCTTCCATTGGTAAAGATTTTTTGCTACAGGCTGATTTTGTTCCGAAACGAAATATCGCCATGTTTTGGCGTTTCAAATTTGAAGAAAAGCAAACCAATCTTTCCTCAACTGATGCCGTGATGCCGGTACTCGTTCCGCTTCAGAAAACATCGTTACGTTATCAGTTGACTTATTCGTATGGCAACTTTAGTTTTAAAAATGTGCTGGAAGGAAACCTGTCGCAAAAAGGTGATGCCGATTGGACTTATGGCGTGATAGCTTCACAGGATGTGAGTTACGCGTTTTCAACTATTCCATTGAAGTTGGATTTCCGCTATCAGTTTTTTGATGCGGTGGATTACGAAAACCGGTTTTATTCCTACGAAAAAGATGTGCTGTACGCTTTTTCCATTCCTATGTATTTCGGCTTGGGAACGCGCTATTACCTCAATTTGAAATACGAACTAAACCGGAATTTATCGCTATGGTTCAAAATTGCACAAACCGTTTATGCCGATGATCGGGAAACGTTGAGTAGCGGAAATGAAACTATTACAGGTAACCGCAAAACCGACTTGAGGTTTTTATTTAAATGGGAGTTTTAAGTGTATTTATCCGGATACTGAAAACAGTATTTAATCAGAAATTGTTATGTATTTTTAAACTGATAAAAATTGGACTGAAAAAGCGTTCATTGCCATGGCTTTTACCCTCAAAAATGATGTTTTTATTATATAATTTGACATACTCTCAAATATTTACGTAAAACTGCCATCTCTACATTGCAATTCACGTAAAATTGCCGTATCTTTGTATCGTCTTTCAGCCCGAAGACAACTGCCTCTCGCCGAACAGACTAGTACAACATTAATATCTTTACAAGATGGATTTACTTGAACAAATTATGGCCCGTGCTAAGGCCAATCCTCAACGCATTGTTTTGCCGGAAGGTACAGAAATCCGCACTTTGAAAGCGGCGGATATTATTTTGAAGGAAAAAGCTGCCAGGCTGATTCTGATTGGTAATGAGGCAGAAATAAAAAAACTGGCTGTCGAAAATAACCTGACCAGCATTGGTGAAGCTACGATTTTGGATCCGGAAACGGACGCAAAAATGGGAGATTATGCCAATTTGCTTTTCGAAATCCGCAAAAGCAAAGGTATGACTATTGAAGAAGCTGCAAAACTGGCTAAAGATCCGTTGTATCTGGGTTGCCTGATGATTAAAAACGGTGATGCCGATGGTGAATTGGCCGGAGCTCAAAATACGACTGGAAATGTACTTCGTCCGGCGTTCCAGATTGTAAAAACATTGCCCGGCATAAAAGTAGTTTCCGGCGCACTGATTATGTTTACGCCCACTCCGCAATATGGCGAAAACGGCATGTTGGTTTTTGCCGACTGTGCTGTAAATCCAAATCCAAATGCCGAGGAACTGGCTCAGATTGCCGTTTGCACGGCTGATACTGCCCGTGTAATTTGCGGATACGAACCGCGTGTGGCCATGCTGAGCTTTTCGTCGAAAGGCAGCGCTAAGCACGAGTTGGTTGACAAGGTGGTGGAGGCTACCCGCATAGCTAAAGAAATGGCTCCTGATTTGCTGATTGATGGTGAATTGCAGGCTGACGCAGCGTTGGTTCCTGAAATTGGTCAAAGCAAAGCTCCGGGAAGCAAAATTGCCGGACATGCCAACGTGTTGGTTTTCCCCGATTTGCAAGCTGGAAACATTGGTTACAAAATGGTGGAACGTTTCTCGGGAGCACAGGCCGTAGGACCTATTTTGCAGGGAATGGCAGCACCGATCAACGATCTTTCGCGCGGATGCTCGGTGGATGATATCGTGCGGATGATTACAATTACGGCTAATCAGGCAATGAAAAACTAATTCAAAATTCCGAATGCATAATTCTCCCGAAAACTATCGGGATGAATAATGTGTTTTGACTTTTGAATTATGCATTCTGAATTATAAATTATGCATTAAAAAAATATTATGGCAGAAGAAATGATTGAAGCAATTGAACGCTACGGATTGAGCAAGCGAAACCGCAAGCGGTCGCTTTTTTCACGTATTGGCGTTGTTGGCTGCGGTAAAGAAGGGAGTGTAATTGCTACCACGGCAGCCCTGAAAGGGATTGAAGTTGTGTTTTTCGAACCAAGCGAGGACAGAATTGCGAATGCTTATGTCCGCATTGAAGAGAAGCTGGATAAGAAAATCGAAAACTGGGGTCTAACACAGAACGAGAAAAAGGCAATTTTAGCCCGCATTCAGGGAACTTCAGCTTATGAAGATTTCAGCGGTTGCGATTTTGTGATTGAAGCCATCCGGTATGATGACCAAACCGGCGAGCGTCGTGTTCACCAACGGAAAGAAGTTTTTAAAAAGCTTGAATCTGTTTTGTCCGAAAAGGCCATTATTGCTTCCAATGTTTCTACAGTAGTAGTTACCGAGCTTGCTTCGGAACTGGGGCATCAGGAACGTTGCATTGGATTGCATTTTCTCTCCAACATTCCCGATTCGCAGATTATAGAAATAGTACGCGGACTAAATACTTCGGATGAGACTTTTGAAAAAGTATGCCTTTTTGCCAAATTAATTAATCACGATTATGTACCGGTGATGGAATCGTCGGGGTTGATCAGTATCCGTTTGTTCCTGATTCAGCTGAACGAAGCTTGTTCTATCCTGATGGAAGGAATTGCTTCGGTTGAGGATATTGACCGCGTGCTGACTGTAGGGTTTGGGCACCGCCAGGGTGTTTTCCGCACAGCCGACCAAATGGGTATTGAAAAAATTGTGAAGTTACTTGAGAATTTATACGAAGAATATGGTCATGTAAAATATAAACCTTCGCCAATCCTGCTTCGCTTATGGCGTGCCAAACATTATGGTGTAAGCCGTGGAAAAGGATTTTATACATACGACGAAGCAGGTAATATGATTAAATAAGAAAAGGTATGAAGGTATTAGTTTTAAATTGTGGAAGCTCGTCGATTAAATATAAGTTGCTGGATATGGATCAGAATCTGGAACTTGGATCGGGAGCAGTTGAAAAGATTGGGATGAAAGGCTCTTTCCTGAAGCATACACGGCCGGATGGAAAGAAAGTCATGTTGCGTGGAGAGATTCTGGAGCATCAAATAGGGATTGAATATATTTTAGGGATTCTGACCAGCGAAAAACACGGTTGCATCAAATCGTTGGAAGAAATCAACGGTGTAGGTCACCGGGTAGTTCACGGAGGTGAGAAATTTAATTCCAGTGTATTGATAACTGAGGAAGTAATTCAGAAAATGGTTGAATGCATTGACATTGCTCCGTTGCACAATCCGCCTAATTTGGCTGGTATCCGGGCTATTTCCGAATTGTTGCCAACAACTCCACAGGTCGGTGTGTTTGATACGGCTTTCCACCAAACCATGCCGGATTACGCTTATATGTACGGAATTCCTTATTCGTTGTACACCAAATACGGCATCCGCCGTTACGGTTTCCATGGAACCAGCCATCGATATGTATCGAAACAAGCTGCCGAATTCCTGGGACTGGATTATTATAACTCAAAAATTATTACCGCCCACATTGGAAACGGTGTGTCGGTAACAGCAATAGAAAACGGAAAATCGGTTGACACTTCGATGGGTTTCACGCCAATTGAAGGAACCATGATGGGAACCCGCTCCGGCGATGTTGACCTGGGTGTGGTAACTTTCCTGATGGAAAAAGAAATGATTGGTGCTTCAGCGGTTTCCACGCTGTTTAATAAGCACAGCGGGATGTTGGGTATTTCAGGCGTTTCGTCGGATATGCGCGATGTGCACAAGGCTGCTGACGAAGGCAACGACCGTGCCCGTTTAGCCCTTGAAATGTATGTATACCGCTTGCGCAAATATATTGGAGCCATGGCTGCTGCAATGGGCGGTGCCGATGCCATTGTATTTACCGGGGGTATTGGCGAAAATCACGTGTATACACGCCGGTATATTTGCGAGAAATTAGGTTTTATGGGCGTAAAAATAGATTACGACCTGAATGCCGTTTCGCAAGGTGTAGCTGTGAAGCTAAGCACCGAAGATTCGCTGGTAAACGTTGCTGTAATTCCCACCGACGAGGAATATATGATTGCTTCGGATACCATTGATATTTTGAAAAACCGGGTAAACTAATTCTACCCCGGTGATTCCCAGCGCCTGAACCTGGATACTTCTGTTTTTTATAATATAGAAAATAAATTGCCTCTAACCAGGGCAGCATTATTATTTTGATTTAATTTTCTATATTTGTAAATGAATGACATTTTTACAATATAAGTTTGCCGGATAATTTACAGAAAACAATTCTAATACAAGAATCACAACATATGAAAGTACTTGTTCTGAACTGTGGAAGTTCTTCCATAAAGTATAAGCTGCTCGACATGCAGACGAATGAAGAAATGAGCTCCGGTGCCGTAGAAAAGATAGGCATGAAGGGCTCGTTTCTGAAACATACGCGCAGGGACGGCCAAAAAGTATTGCTCAAGGGAGAAATCCTCGAGCACCAGATTGGCATTGAGTATATTTTGGGCGTGCTGTCGAGTGCTAAACACGGGTGTATCGAATCGTTGGAAGAGATTAATGCTGTGGGTCATCGGGTGGTTCACGGGGGCGAGAAATTCAATTCCAGCGTGCTGATTACCGACGAAGTGATTCAGAAAATAACAGAATGTATTGATATAGCTCCGCTTCATAATCCGCCGAATCTGGCGGGTATCCGTGCCATTTCGGAGTTATTGCCTGCGGTGCCCCAGGTAGGGGTTTTCGATACGGCATTCCACCAAACCATGCCTGATTATGCCTACATGTATGGTATTCCTTATTCGCTCTACAGCAAATACAGCATCCGCCGGTATGGTTTCCACGGAACGAGCCATCGCTATGTTTCGCGCCGTGCAGCAGAATTTCTGGGGCTCGACTACAACAATTCCCGTATTATTACCGCCCACCTTGGTAATGGAGCTTCCATTTGCGCCATTAAAAACGGGGTTTCGGTTGATACTTCGATGGGATTCACGCCCATTGAAGGACTGATGATGGGTACCCGCTCGGGCGATGTGGACCTGGGTGTGGTCACTTTCCTCATGGAAAAGGAAATGATCGGTTCGGCATCGGTTTCCACGCTGTTCAACAAGCACAGCGGCGTGTTGGGTGTGTCAGGCGTTTCGTCGGACATGCGCGATGTGGATAAAGCCAAACAGGAAGGAAACGAACGTGCCCGCCTGGCCTGGGATATGTATGAATACAAGGTGATGAAATATATTTCGGCTTATGCCGGCGTGCTGGGAGGCGTGGACGCCATTGTGTTTACGGGCGGAGTGGGAGAGAACCAGACCGAAACGCGCGACTATGTGTGCCGCCAGCTGGCTTATCTGGGCGTACGGGTGGACTTTGACCTGAACAGGGCCACACGCAGCAAGGAAATGCTGCTGAGCACGCCCGAATCTGCTATCAAAGTATGCGTTATCCCTACCGACGAAGAGTTCATGATCGCTTCGGACACGATGGAAATCCTTGAGAAAGAATAATAAAAAGTTTGATAATTTAAAAAGCGCCTGAACGATGAGTTGTTCAGGCGCTTTTTTGTGTGATAAAATGCAATTTAACCTGATAGATTACGACTAATAATAAACTGTTTTCAAGCCTACTTATTTATATTTTTATTGTCAATTCTCATATTAGCATGCTGAATATCTGAATATTGCAATCAGAGGGGTTATATTTTATTTATATATGGTCAATCATCGTCAGCATTTATATACTTTTGCTTCCGTTAGCATGTAAAAATTCTGATCGTGAAAAAAAACAATTTTATTTTAATCCTTTTAGCTCTTTTGTCATCAACTACGGAACTCTGGTCGCAACACGTGGTATTCGGTGATGACGCTATCGATCGCGGTTTTACCAACCGGCCATACAAACGATACGAAGCAGAACCGGGCAAGTGCGAAAGCAATGGCTTTTTCCTGCCCCGAACTTACGATCAAAGTACTTTACAAAGCGAAGCTTCCAGCCAGACAGCTACACAGCTCATAACTAAAGATTCCTACATTCAATGGACCAACGATGAAGCCGCCGATGGATTGACCATCCGGTTTTCATTGCCTGACGACGCTACCGGCATAGGCACTACCGGTAATCTGGCACTTTATGTCGACAACGTTTTCTGGAAAAATATCACCCTGAATTCGTATTGGGCCTGGCAATATACTCTAAAATCAAACAGCGGCAGCAAATACCCGGATAATATGCCGGCAAGCACAAAGTTTGCCCGAATGCGTTTTGATGAAATCCATCTTAAACTTGATGCGAAAATACCTGCCGGAGCCAGTTTTAAACTGGTAAAAACCGACGATAACCAAACGCCTTATACCATTGACTTTACAGAGTTGGAACCGGTGCCCGAAGCAATTACTTTCGAATCGATACCCGATGCCAACAAGGTGATGTATGATTCATCGGTAAAACTTTCCCGCTTTATTATCGATAATGGAGGAAAAACCATTTATTTGCCTGCCGGGACTTACGATTCGGCCGACAAATTGCTTATAACCACCAACGGAACCAAACTGATTGGTGCCGGTATGTGGTACACACAGATTTATTTCTCAGCATCGTCCGACGATCGATCAACCTATCCTAACAGAGGTATTGAAACCAACAACAGCCAGATTGTGGTAGACGGTATTTCGCTGAATACAGTTAATAATAAACGGTATTACAACAATAATTCGGCTTATCAAGTAGGCAAAGGCTTTATGGGCGGCTGGGGAAGCGGTTCGGTCATTCGCAATATATGGGTTCAACACTTCGAGTGTGGCGGCTGGATTGCCAACTATGCCGGACAAGGATCAAACGGATTGGTCGTTGAAAATTGCAGGTTCAGGGACAATTATGCCGATGGCATTAACCTGTGCCAGGGGGTGAAAAATGCAGTGGTGAGACAATGCAGTTTCCGCAACAATGGCGATGACGATATGGCTTCGTGGTCGTCGGGCGAACTGTGCGAAAAGAATACATTTCAGAACAATACTGCTGAAAATAACTGGCGGGCTTCGAGCCTGGGATTCTTTGGCGGGCAACAAAACAAAGCGCTCAACTGCGTGATTATTGACCCCATGGAAGCTGGCATCCGTGCCACAACCGATTTCCCCGGGGTAGCATTCAGCACAACAGGATACAATGAGTTCAACGGAATATCCATTTACAGGGCCGGAGTGGCTTCCGGAGCAGTGGGTATAAGCGGCGATATGTGGGGAAATCAGCAGGGAGCAGTGCATTTGCTGAGCAGCTCCAACTACGATTTGAACAATATCAAGATAGCCAATGTGGATATTTACGATTCGAAATACAATGCGGTTTTCATCGGTAGCGGATCGTACAAAATCAATAATCTGCTTATGCAGAATGTGTTTGTGAACGGAACCGGGATGTATGGCACTTACTACAGCGCACCCAAAGGCTCCGGTACATATTGTATCAGCTATTCCAATATAGCCGGACCAGCCAATACCAATGTACTTCCGGCGGCATTCGCCTTTGTCGAGAATTGTACTTCTGATGTGGGCGATATAGTGGCCGACCCCATTCGGATTGAGTCCACTTCGGAAGGATTCCGGCTTTCGGGCTTTATCGATTCAACTATTTCGGTGTACGACCCCTTGGGGAATAAATGCCGACAAACCAATTATATTACTGATCAGATATGCTTTACCGGATTACCAAAGGGAGTATATCTGATTCGTGTTGAAAAAACCAACCAGACGCTCAAAACAATGGTAAGATAGAAAATAATAGCAAGTTAAGGTTGAGAATGCCCGGAATATTGGAGGTCAATATGTCCGGGCATTTTGCATAATATCTAAATAATCTAGACCAATCAATATTATTTTTTATTGAAAATATCTATTGAATGGACTCGTGCTGTATTACATCAGATTCGAACCGATTTTTGCAATTTCGTTCTCAAACTCATCGCGTGGAATAAGGGCTTTGTTCCGGTAGCGCGACCGGTAATTGTAAATGGTAGCCAGCGAATAATTCAGAAATTCAGCAATTTTGGTGCTATCGGTAATACCCAACCGGATAAGGGCAAATATGCGTAGCTCGGTAGTAAGTTTTTCGTTGGGTTTAAGGACTATCTGTTCTTTGTCGGGCAGCAATTCGTTGAATTTTTCCACAAAATCCGGGAAAAGTTTCAGGAATGAATCGTCAAAATTATTGTAAAACTCAATGCGCTCGTCTTCTACAAACTGAGTAGAACGTATTACATTGTACAGCTCTTCGGCCGTACTCGTTTTGGCCCGGTTATACAGCTTTTTCTGATATTTTTCCATTTTCTGGATATATACCGAACACAGGCTGAGAAAATGCCCGATATATTCTTCTTTGATATGACTGGTATCGGCCAGCGTATGATTGGCTTCCGATAGTGCAATATTGTTTTGTTTCAGCTTCTCGTTGATGTTGCTGATTTCTTCTTTGGCTTTCGACACCACTTTCATTTGCCTGATAATAAACAAAATACCGATTAACAGCACCACTGAAAGTATACTAATCACAATCAGGAGTGTTTCCAGTTCTTTTTGTTGCCGGGCCCTGTCGGTGCGGTAAGCTTTATCAATGATTTGCAGATTTTTGGATATCTGATAGTTGCGGATACGTGCATTGTAGAAGTTGGCATCTTCCATACTTTTGTTGATATAAATATTGGCCCGGTTTATATCACCCTCGTCATACAAAATGTTAGCCAGTGTGCGTAGCGAAGAATTTTCCATAATATTTCCCTCAATATCAGACAGAGCCGAGAGTGCCAGGTGCTTTTTTACTTTTTCCGTATCGCCTTTTCGCTGATACAGAAAGTAGTAAACCGAGTTCAGGATAGAATAAGAACGGCTTCCCAGCCGGGTGGTAGGCAGATATTTGTTCAGTATTTTTTCAGCTTTATCATACTGATTGGTAATAATATATTTAATGCCAAAATAAGACCCATACTCGCTGTAGTTTTTAGGCAGAACTTTCAAAAAAGCTTCGTAATACACGTCCCGTTCATGGTTTAGCACACCGCTTTCGTAGCCGTCGCTGTAAAATTCTACCCAGGTAACATAGGTTTCATAAAAAGCCCTGTAATAATCTATGGTCTGCTTGGGCGAGAGGCGATTTGGGTCGATACTTTTGAGCAGGGAAACAGCATCGTTAAACATAACGGCTTTGGAGAGGATGGAAGCAAGCTGGATTTTGCTGTCGGCAATTTTTGAATAATCTGAAATTTCTTCAGCAATAGCCAGGCGGTTTAATGCATATTGCCGTGCCACATCGCAGCGATAGAATTCATATTCATTAGTTAATTGGCTGTATACGTTATAAAGTTGATTCTTATTCAGCCGGCCTATTTTTAATTTTTCTTCCAGGTGAAAGATGGCTTGATTTTTAATCGCTTTAAATTTCTTCTCATTTACGATAGCTGTATCTAATTTCAGAAGGATAGAATCTAAGGAACTTCTGTTTTTGGCAAAATGAGAAGCCGGCATGCATATTAATAGTATGAAAACTATTATTTTGTTTGTCATATTATCGGATTCAAGATTAGATTTTGGATACCACAAATATACAAAAAATAACTAAACATAAGACTGAAGTGTAAATTGGAGTGAAATAGTGATTATTATTACTTTTAAAGTTAATGAATGGTCATTTTCTTGCTTGTTATTTCCACAATTTAGTTCAGTTGAATTATATTTTATTTATATTTATCACTTGTGGAAAGTATATAACAAATTGTATATTAATTATTTATATTTAAATTTCTGTTTTTTTATTTATATTGTGGATTTAACCTGAATTTTTCACAGCATGTTGAATGTAAATTTGTGATGTGAATTTTTTTAGTTATCGGAATAACAACCCGGAACAATAAACAAAATTACTTATTATCCCTTAATCCTTTAAAATTATTACCCATGAAAAAAATTACTTTAATTATTGCCGCTTTAATGCTGGTATGGAATGCAAATTCGCAGATTAATAACCCTAAAGATGCCGATGGTTATTACATTGTTAAATGGGATTGTGCTCATGATACCTGGGCAGCTTCTAACAATTTTGAAGTGGACGAAACATTCACTTTCGCTATCGATGTAACAGGTACTGCTTTAGAAACCTGGTTGACAGGCACGCCTACCAATGCTGGTGCTACCCGTAGTCTGGCATTGAACAAATGGACAGGTTTTGGCGATGTAAGTGGCGACAGTCACCGCCTGAAAAAAATCAAAGGAAACATCTATGGAGCTACCTGGAATTTCTTGCAACTGGCCACTACCATGAACATAGCAAACGCCACGACAATGGGCGCTCAAACCTATGTGTACGGAACCGTATTCGGATTCGAATTTACTGCCGACAATCCAGGAGCTGCCTGGTGGCAAGGCCCGATTGACGTGAAAGGACCAGGCGACGCCATTTTCAGAACTCTTCCCTATACAGGTACTAAAACAAGTGCAGAATTCTACAATGATACGTATGGCAATGAATTGTTTGGAAATTCTTATCCGGTAAAAGGGTATGCACCTGCATGTGCTGTTCTCACGGGTCTGGACTCTAAAGTAATAAATACTGCACCGGTAGTGGTAGGTTACGAATTTTATACACTTCAGGGTGCCAAACTGACCAGAGAACCGCTTGAAGGATTGTATTTGCAAAAAGCTATCCGCGAAGATGGCAGCTTCGTAACAACCAAAATTTATAAAACTGTAAAGTAACCGGTTGGTTGAAACAGGATAAAAAAGCGAGGCCTGAAAACTTCGCTTTTTTTGCTAACTTACACGTAGTTAATCTTATCTGATAATATTATGGGAAATCGCTTATTTAGTATCCTCACAGTCCTTGTCCTGTCTGGCATATTGTCGGTGGGAGTAGCTGCGCAGCCAAGCCAGCTTATCAAAGGTAAAGTCACTGACCCCAAAAACGAAGTTGTGATTGGCGCCACTGTGATTGTAGAGAACACAAGTATCGGTACAGTCACCGATATCAACGGAAACTTTTCCTTAAATGCGCCCGTCGGCGGAGTTTTGAAAGTTTCTTATATAGGGTTAAGACCTTATACCGAAAAAATAGTTGCAGCAAAAACATTCTATAGAGTGGCATTGGAAGAAGACTCCAAATCGCTCAATGAAGTGATTGTTGTCGGATACGGAACGCAGAAAAGATCGGATCTGACAGGATCAATTTCTTCCGTACGGGCAAGTGAAATCAAGGACTTTTCCTCTAAAAGTCTGGCCGAGTCGCTTACCGGTTTGGCAGCAGGTGTGATGGTGACTAAGAGCGATGGTTCGCCGGGTAGTTCGGCCGATATTATTATCCGTGGAGCAGGCTCTATCAATGGGCTTTATCCGCTCTATATTGTGGACGGAGTGCCACAGGATGCCGGATTCAATTTCAACATGAAGGATGTGGAAAACATTGAAATATTGAAAGATGCGGGTTCGGCTGCCATTTATGGTTCGCGCGCTGCCGGTGGGGTAGTGCTAATTACCACCAAACATGCCAAAAAAGACGAAAAAGCCATCATAAATCTCAACAGCCGGTATGGTGTACGTAATGTCACTACAAATATCAAACTGTTGGATACAGCCGATTGGATTAAAGCCCGCGATGCCTTTGGCAACAGCAGCACACTCAACACTTTGGGAGCTACCAGCATTGCCGATCTGCCTAACACCGACTGGATGGATGTAATGTTCGACACCGGGATTGAGCAGGAATATAATTTGTCGGTAGCTTCGGCCAACGACAAAACAAGTTTCTTCCTATCGGGTAGTTATTTAGGCGAAAAAGGTGTTTACATGGACACCCGTGCCGATCGGTTCTCGTTTCGCAACAACCTCGATTATAAATTCAATAATCATATTACTATCGGCGAATCCTTGTACGGAAGTTCATCTAAAACCAACCCCGCCACAAATTCATCTATTTACAACCATACTATTCCATTTCGTACCGTACCGGTGGCACAGGTTTACGATGAGGATGGAAACTTTGCCAAAACACCGGCATCGGTTGGTAGCGGACCCAATTTTGCCGGACTTGAACATGCATTTCATGTGTTTAATGATAACAACTACAAACTCAATGCTCAGGCATACCTGAATATCAACTTTGTAAAAGGACTGGATTTGAAGATAACCGGTGCCGGTGAATTTAATGGTTTTTCCAAAACATCGTTTACCGAATATAAGAATTTCGGCCCCGTGGAAGTTAGTCCGCAACAGCTCAATGCGTATGCCGGAACCATGCAAAACCTAATGTTCAATTCCGTGCTAACCTACGAGAATACCTGGAAAAATCATAATTTTAAAGTAATGGTTGGTACCGAGGAATGGAAAAAAGATGGCTATAATCTGAGTGTTACCGCTTACGATTTCTCTATTCCGGTGGCCGAATCTATTACGCTGGCATCTGCCGGTCCGACTAAAGATGCTACCGATAATCTTCCGATCGAACGCAGAGCTTCCTTTTTCGGTCGATTGAATTATAACTATTTAAGCCGTTATTTACTCACTGCGAACTTCAGAGCTGATGCATCCGATCGCTTTGTTGAGAAAAACCGTTGGGGCTATTTCCCATCACTCAACGCCGGTTGGCGAATCAGCGAAGAAAGTTTTGTGAAACCTTATACCGAAGGTTGGCTTGATAATGCAAAATTGCGCGGTAGCTGGGGTATTCTGGGCAATGAAATGAATTTGCCTCAGTTCATGTACGAGTCTACCTGGGCCGGAACGGGCATCAGTCATTCATTTGATGGAACATCAACTCAACAAGCTGGTTACTGGCTTGCTACTGTGGGGAACAAAGACCTGAAATGGGAAGAAGTGAACCAAACAGATTTGGGTTTGGATCTGGTGTTTTTCAAAAGTAAACTTACTGTCAGTTACGACTATTACAACCGTCAAACCCGCGATATGCTGTATCGGGGGTCATTGCCCATGTCGGGAGGTAGCAGCTATTATTTCTCGAGCGACGATCCGGCAAATTCGCTTCCGTACTATTTGAATGCTGGTTTGATCGAAAATAAAGGGCATGAAATTACCGTGACCTGGAAACACAACATCAGCGATTTTCATTACTCGGTAAGTGCCAATGCTTCGTTCAACTCGAACCTTGTAAAGCGTAATGCACCGGGTGTTTCCACCATCGATGCCGGGTTGGATGCCGCATGGCCGCTGTTGGTTCGCACGCAGGAAGGTCAGCCCATGAGCATGTTCTATGGCTATCAGGTATTGGGAATTTTCCAGAATCAGGCTCAGGTAGATGCTTACAACCAAAAAGCCCTCGATGCCTGGAAAGCAGCCAATCCCAATCACTCTTTTGGCTTCGATCCTACTACAGGACAGCCTTACACCGACGCAACTCACAAATCGGTCATAGGTATTTATTACCAGAAGGAGCAAACCGGAGTGGGCGACCTTATTTTTGACGACAACGGCCAGGGAAGAGTTACTCCTTTGTCGCGTAAGTTTATTGGCAATCCGTGGCCGAAGATGGTCTATGGTTTCAACATCAACCTCGAATACAAAGACTTTGATCTGAGTGCTGTATTCCAGGGCGCAGCAGGGTTTGATATTATGAATCTGGTAAAACCATACACGCAGATGTTTAGCTCCGATAATACCACGGCCGATATTTTCAAAACATCCTGTTTTGGTACGGGAAACATCACTGTTACCGATTATCCGCGCGTGGGTTATATAGACTCGAAAGGCTCTTTTATCGGAGATGGTGCTGCAAACAAAAATTATTCTACGGCTTCCGGATATATGGTCGAAAAAGGGGATTATCTGAAACTAAAAAATTTATCAATCGGATACTCAGTTCCTA
This sequence comes from uncultured Paludibacter sp., assembly GCA_964433885.1. Classification (GTDB taxonomy): domain Bacteria; phylum Bacteroidota; class Bacteroidia; order Bacteroidales; family Paludibacteraceae; genus Paludibacter. The sequence continues at coordinate 183,311 of CAYSTC010000002.1, forward strand.
AGAAAATAGCGAACAAGGTATCGTTGGAAAAGGCTCGTTTTTATTTTACAGCTCAAAATGTATTCACTCTGACTAAATACACCGGAAACGATCCCGAAATTGGCGGAGGAGTATTGATGCGGGGAGTCGATAACATTAACCGTTACTTACCTTCCAGACTCATGTCATTGGGTATTGATTTGACATTTTAATGAAGAGCTTCACTTAAAGAAATTGAATGATTATGAAAAAAACATTTCGAAATATTATTCTTCTTATCCTGTTTGGCGGTGTTGCCGGTTGTACTGATTTCTTTGATATCACCAACAAACAAACGCTTTCGCAGGATAATTTCCCGGCTACACTCGATCAGGTTGATCTGGTACTGACATCTTCTTATTCAGGCCCGTATTCCATTGGTATGTATGCATTTTATTGGTTACCAATGGGAGTTTATTTGTACGATCACACGACCGACACCTATGGTTCGTACGACGAAAGAGGTTCGAGTATGGACAACTATACCGACATTAACAGCCGTTATACAACGCAGATTTATGGCGACCTGTGCAAATGGGCTAACTTATCCACCACGGCACTCGAAGCCATCGAAAACTATCGTCAAAAGCACCCCGTTCAGGCCGAACAGGCTCAGCTGGATTATATGCGCGGGCAGGCTTTGTTCAATCGGGCATTGGCTTACTGGCATGCTCAGCTGTTTTTTGAACTTAATCCCAATGGCTGGGGTTTCCCTATTTTTGATAAAGTGGAGGGTAGTGTAGAAAAGATGAAACGCAAACGGGCCACCACGACCGACACATGGGCCTTTGCCATCAACGATCTGGAAACGGCTATTCCTTTGCTGAAAGGGCATGTCGATAAAGCCCGCGCATCCGAATGGGCAGCCAAGGGATTATTGGCCAAAGTGTACATGCAGTCGTTGTATATTTTCCCGGACAACAAGGCCAAAGCCAAAGTCCTGATGGAAGATATTATCAACAACAGCGGTAAAAAGCTCGTTTCTGCCGATATCTACAGCGATATGTTTTATGGCAACGAAGCCAACGAGTTCAACTCCGAATCGTTGTACGAATTGAGTATGACCGTGAACCGTAATCAAAACGGACCGTGGGCAGGATACACGACCGGAAGCGGTATGCCGATGGTATTTGCACCTTGGTATATGGATCTTGATATCCGTTTCCGTCCGACGGTGGAAGGGTTGGTTGATCCTATTACCAAAGAACACGATGTTATCACATCCAAAAAGAGTAGTGAATGGGGCAATAACTTCATACACGATGCAAATATTCTGCGTTTTGGTTTTCACGGTATTGGTGGCGACACTTTGCCCCGCAAGACCTTCAACACAGCTTACAACTCAAAGCTACCCCGATCCATAAACAATTATCCTTACACGCTGGCCAATACAACTTATCGCCAGAGTTGTCTGGATTTGAAAAACAATAAAGATTTAGTTGATCCGCGCCTGAAGCTGTGCGCCGGGCAGCCATACGTTGATCAATACATCAACGATAAGGGAAACCCCACTTACTACGACCGCTCCAGCGAAGTGAATAACCGTCCGGATATGCTAACCTGGCAACACCGGAAGTTTACCAACATCCATGGGGTGGAAATGGGACCTACTCCTTACGGGAAAAACCAGAGTAGCGACGCCAACTATCCGGTCATCCGTTTGGCCGATATTTATTTGCTTTATGCTGAATTGATAAAAGATGATGCTCCGTCCATTGCCCTGGAGTATATCAACAAAGTGCACCGCAGGGCTTATGGCTATTCACCCGATTCGCCCAGTCCATACGATTATAGTTCACTTACCGATCGGACGAAAACGGCTGACGAAAACGATCATTTGGCACACGATGTATTGAAATACGAACGTTGGGCCGAATTGTTTGCCGAAGGACAATGGTGGTGGGACGTGCGTCGTTGGAAAATAGGTGCAGCCGAAGCAGCTTTCTACAAACTTACCCGGCACGGCAACATTACCTGGAAGGGCGATGAATCCTATGTACAACCCATACCGCAAATTGAATTAGAGAGAAACGAAAACATTCAGCAATCAGCCGGATATCCCGGAGTAAGATAAAATAATAATGAGAAAAAGATATTTATACATGTTCGGGCTTTTACTGCTGGTGTTTCAGTGCAGCCTGAGCGCCAGCGTTGGCAAGAGTTATAAAGTTGTTTCGCCCGATGGCAAAACAGAGGCTAAAGTCTCAGTTACGGATGGGCTGATTACTTATTCGCTCAGTTCCGGGAATGAACTGCTTATCAAACCTTCCCGGTTGGGTTTTCTGCTTGACAAGCGCGATTCGCTTTGTTCGGGCTTTGATGTACTCAAAGCAGCCAAATCGGGTTTTGACCAGACATGGTTGCAGCCCTGGGGCGAAGAAGTTAGCGTGAGAAACCATTACAACGAACTGAAGATTTATTTGCAGGAAAAAAACGGAAAGAAACGCCAGCTTAATATCGTGTTCCGCGCTTTCAACGACGGCATTGGGTTTCGCTACGAATTTCCGAAACAGAAGAATCTCAATAGCTTCAGCATTCGGGCAGAACTGACAGAATTCTCTATGGCCAAAAACGATTCGGCATGGACTATCCCGGCTTATAAAGGTGTTTATTATGAAAACCTATGGAAAAAAGCACCTCTGTCTGCACTCGATACGGTAACAACTCCTGTTACTATTGAACGTAACAATGGAAAATTCATGCTCATCCACGAAGCTAATCTGACCGATTATGCCAAGATGAATGTTCTGCCTTACAGGGGAACAAGCTTATTGAAAGTGGATCTGACTCCGTGGTCTACCGGAGTGAAAGTTTATGCCCAAACTCCCTTTGTATCGCCCTGGCGTATCATTGTGCTGGCCGACAACCTGAATGAATTGGCCAACTCCAGATTAATGCTGAACCTGAACGAACCGTCTAAAATAAAAGATGTGTCGGGTTTGCAACCCTCCAAATACATTGGCATCTGGTGGGGAATGCACATGGAGAAATATACCTGGGCCCAGGGAGCCAAGCATGGTGCAACCACCGAAAACACCAAGAAATACATTGACTTTGCCGCTGCGCATCATATGCAGGGCGTGCTGGTAGAAGGTTGGAACTATGGTTGGGGTGGCGATTGGGTAGCCGCTGGCGACAAATTCAGCTTTACCAAACCGTATCCCGATTATAATATCGACGAACTGGCGCGCTACGCCAAAAACAAGGGCGTTGACTTGATTGGACACAACGAAACCGGTGGAGCAACCATAAATTACGAAAACCAGCTCGACAGTGCTTTCCGGATGTACCAACGATTGGGAATACGCTACGTGAAAACGGGTTATGTCAATTCCCGGCTGGATAAAAAAGAACGTCACGACGGACAATACGGCGTGCGCCACTACCGGAAAGTAATTGAAACGGCTGCCCGCTACGGCATTGTGATCGATAATCACGAACCCGTAATGCCTACCGGGCTGCAACGCACCTATCCCAACCTGATGTCGCAGGAAGGAGTGCGCGGGCAGGAGTACGATGCCTGGTCGCAGGATGGTGGCAACCCGCCCGAACATACCTGTATTGTGCCGTTCACACGTGGGTTGGCCGGTCCGATGGATTTCACCTTCGGGACATTTAATTTTACCAACACCGCCTATCCTAAAACGCGGGTACAAACCACGCTAGCCAAGCAATTGGCACTGTATGTGGTCATTTATAGTCCGTTGCAAATGGCTTCCGACTTGCCCGAAAATTACGACAACAATCCCGCCTTCCGGTTTATCGAACAAGTTCCGGCCGATTGGGCCAAAACCATTGTGCTGGACGGAAAAATTGGAGAGTTCGTTGTAACTGCCCGTAAAGATAAACAGTCTGACGATTGGTACCTTGGCGCTATAACCAACGGTAAATCCCGAACCGCGAAAGTTGATTTTTCCTTTCTTGAAAAAGGGAAAAAATACAAAGCAGAGATTTATAAAGACGGTGATAATGCTGATTGGAAAACAAATCCTTATCCTATGACAATGGAAGAAAAGGAAATAACCTCCGAATCGGTACTGGATCTGCATTTAGCCCCCGGAGGAGGCACAGCTATTCGTATCAAAGGCTGAAACACATTCTTAATATTGAACGAGAATTTTCAGATTCAAATTAGAAAAAACTACTTTTGAAATCCGATATAGGAAAGCAGGAGTTTTCTAAAGGAAACAACGGCAGAACAAAACTGATAAGGTTATTCTATAAAAATCATACTTGGATTTGAATAATGAATCTACCCGACGACAACTTCGCCGGGTAGTTTTTTTGTTGCCCCTTTAAAACAAAGAAAGCTAAATTGTACTTTTTTCTTTTGCAGCAAACAGCTAAATGAATTATATTTGTAAAATTTATGGGTTGATGATTTATTGGCATTTCCTGCAATTAATTTTAGTCAATGTGTGGTTTGATATTTAGCTCCCGTGTATAAATTTTAAATAATAAAATAATATGAGAAAAAGCGCATTTTTAGGTATGTTTTCGCTAATTGCCTTGTCGGTGCTGAGTGCCGGCAAGAGCGAAGTGATTAGTTTTTATAAGCAGGTCGATCCTTATATTGGCTCGGGTGGGCATGGGCACGTGTTTGTTGGTGCCAGCGTTCCGTTTGGTGCAGTGCAGGTTGGGCCGAACAACATATACAAAGGTTGGGACTGGTGTTCGGGTTACCATTATTCCGACAGCATTATCATTGGTTTCTCTCAAACCCATCTCAATGGAACCGGCTGTTCGGATATGGGCGATATTCTGATGATGCCGTATACTGGTAAAATCCGCACAAAAAGAGGCGAGCAAAACGACATTTCCAATGCATATGCTTCTTATTTCAAACATGCTAACGAAAAGGTTGCGCCATCGTTTTATTCGGTGTTGCTCGACAATGGGGTGAAAGTGGAACTTACCGCTACTGCACATGCCGGTTTTCATAAATACATTTTCCCGGCAGCAAAAGAAGGCCATATTATTATCGACTTGCAGGAAGGAGTAGGCGATACGGCTGATTCTACTTATATGAGCCTGGTGGATCAGTACACCATAAAAGGCTATCGTTTTTCGAAAGGCTGGAGTCCGCGCAACAAGGTATTTTTCGTGCTTAAAAGTAACTATCAGGTATCTAAACTAAGTTTATTTGACAACGATAAACCCGTTTCGGGCAAAGAAGCCTACGGCAAGCTGAAAGGCGTTCTTTCGTTTGATAAAACACCCGGAGAGATTCTGCTTAAAGTTGCAATTTCATCGGTGAGTACCCAAAATGCAGCCCAAAATCTATCGGCTGAGATTCCCGACTGGAATTTTTCGAAGGTGGTAGCTGCCGGAAAGTCACAATGGGAAAAGGAATTGTCGAAAATAACCGTTGAAACTAAAAACAGCACACAAAAGCAGGTATTCTATACTTCGTTGTATCACACCGCTATTGCCCCAACCCGATACAGCGATGTAAACGGAGATTTCAGAGGACACGATGATAAAGTTTACACCAAAGTTCCTTACACAAACTATTCAACCCTGTCGTTGTGGGATACGTATCGGGCTCTGAATCCGCTTTTTACTATAATTCAAACAGATAAAGCCGCCGACATAGTTAATTCCATGCTGGGAATTTTCGACCAGCAGGGACGCCTGCCTATTTGGCCTTTGGCCGGCGGCGAAACAGATTGTATGCCGGGTTATAGTTCCATTCAGGTGATAACTGATGTTTATTTAAAAGGATTTGGCGGTTTTGATGTAAACCGGGCTTATAATGCCTGTAAAGTTTCGGCTACCAATCCAAATCAGAAAGGAGTGCCCTACGTGATGGAAAAAGGCTATATCCCTTGCGACAAACTTCACGAAGCTACATCAGTAGCCATGGAATATGCGGTTGCCGATTGGGGATTGGCACAAATGGCCAAACGGTTGGGAAAACAGGATGACTACAAGAATTTTGCACAGCGCGCCGATTATTTCAAAAACTATTTTGATAGTTCGATCGGATTCATTCGTCCTAAAATGAACGATGGCAGCTGGCGTACACCCTATGATCCGATTCAGTCTATTCACGGAGTTGGTGATTTTACCGAGGGCAATGGTTGGCAATATACGTTTTTTGTTCCTCAAAATCCGGAAGGACTTATTGCCTTGATGGGAGGTGATGAAGGATTTGTAAAGAAATTGGATCAGTTTTTTGTAACAACAGGCAATATGGGCGAACGCGCCTCAAGCGATATTACAGGACTTATCGGACAGTATGCACACGGAAATGAACCCAGCCACCACATTGCATATATGTATGCTTTTGCCGGCCAACAATGGAAAACAGCTGAGAAAGTGCGCTTTATTATGAACGAATTTTACTCGACTCATAAAGATGGATTAATTGGAAATGAAGATTGTGGCCAAATGTCGGCGTGGTATATTTTATCTTCCATCGGGTTTTACCAGGTAAACCCAACCAACGGTCTTTTTGTATTTGGAAGCCCGTTGTTTGATAAGGTGACAATAAAACTTCCTGAAAACAAATCGTTTACGGTAGTTGCTGAAAACAATAGCGATAAAAATATCTATATTCAAAAAGCTGAACTGAACGGGAAGCCTTACACCAAAAGCTACATTTTGTATAAAGATATTATGAAAGGCGGAGTATTGAAGTTCTATATGGGCTCAACACCTAATCATTCGTTCGGTTCGAAAGCTGAAGACCGCCCTGTATCTGCCGTTCTTTAATAACGCAATCCGATTTACTCTTTAATAACGCGGGTTTGTAACTATAGTTGTAGTTACAAACCCGCGTTAAGTATTTTGGAGATAAGCTTATTTCTTCAGCATTTTCTTTTCAATCGTACCTTCAGGAGTTGAAACTTTTACAATATATTGGCCTCTTGGTAAATTAGTAATATCGACAAAATCTTTGTTTTTTATTTCCGAAACAATTACCAGAATCCCACAAGTATTGTATATCGAAATGGCAGATGGTTCATTGCTTTGAGCTTTGATATAGAATCCTTTCGAAGCCGGATTCGGATACAAAATTAAACGATCATTCCCGGATAACTCAGCTCCGTTTCCTGTTGGAGTCATTTCCACAATATTGGCAAAATCTTTCCATTGGTTGGCAGCTTGATAAAGTGTTTTGGAACCTGCCGGAACATAAAGTGTAGAGTTAAGTTTGACATTTTCGCCAAAGACACTTGAAGAATCGCTCAGGGAAATTGGTATACCGGAATTGACAGTTATAGAAGTTAATCCGAAACAATAATCGAAAGCACCGACACCAATTGAAACTACCGAAGCGGGAATTATTATATCAGTCAACCCGTTACAATAATCAAAAGCATAATTGCCAATAGAAATGGTGAAATCGGGTATGGTGTACGTTCCACGTCTGCTCGAAAGATAAGCTATCAAGCTGGTTTTTGTTTTGTCGAACAAAATACCATCCACAGCCGAGAAATAAGGGTTATCATTATCAACTACGAATTCAGTTATGCCGGTTAGTGCAAAACTGCCGTGCCCTATATACGCAAGCGAAGCCGGGATGCCCAGACTCCCCGTTATATATGAAAAACTGAAAGCCCCGTTGCCAACGGAAATAAGTGAATCAGGTAGCGTAATGCTCATAAGCCCGGACATTGCAAAAGCGTTATTACCAATAGAGGTTAGAGAATTTGGAAGAATAATATTGGTTAACCGGGCGCATAACGCAAAAGTGTTATCGCTTATTGCAGTAACAGAACTAGGAATTATCATTGTTTCGCTCAGCATCTTACATTTCCCAAAGGCTCCCGTACCTATGGAGGTTACCGAATTGGGAATGGTAACACCCGTGAAACTGCAATAAAAGAACGCATAATCGTCAATAGAGGTCACTGAAGCAGGAATGGTCAGATGTCCCTGTAGTAACCAGTCTCCATCAAATGCACAACGACTAATGGAAGTAAGCGACTCGGATAACGTAAGTCCAGTCAAACTCTTACATTCGGAGAAAGCATACTTACCAAGTGTAGTTACTGAATTGGGAAGTACTAAAGTTCCGCTTAGATTTGTACATCTGTAAAAAGCACTGTCTCCTACAGATGTGATTGAATTTGGTAGAATGATCGAAGTCAGTTTATTGTAGTTATTGCTACCTAACGAAAATGCATTTTGAGGAATGCCGTTAGCGGGATAGGTCTTACTTTGAGGGCCTGCTGTGCCTTGAGTGCCGGTATAGGCTGAAATTGAAACAGCATTGATATCTACGTCTGACAGTGTCGGCATGCTGTCCCGCATGGTTTTAAAATCCCGGGCATCGATGCTGCCGGTAAGCCGTAGGCTCGTAATGGTTGCTTTTTGGGAGCTGGTGAGCATATCCGACAATTCGCCAGCCGACAGATGAATGGTTGTATCATTTTTCAATGCAGAAACGCGTGCAGGTCTTGGCCTGACAACAGGTTCATATTCCACAGATCCTATAATCAAACCAGCACTGTTCAGATAAAAATGATCCTGCAACTTCGGATTGGTGTGTTGTCCTGATTGCGCATTAGCTATAGCCGGAATTATCATTCCTATCACAACAAGAATGTATAATGGCTCTCTCTTTTTCATAATAGTAAGGTTTTTCAGGTCGGTCAGTCATAGCGATTGTTTGTGTATTCAGACACCATTCACTTTTTAAGCTTGCGAGCTATAGTTATCTCAGGGACACTCTTTGCCTGAGCTTATACCTTTTCGAACAACGTAGTGTTTATTGTGTTTTTGAAAAATTGCTTTTCTTCAGTATTCAAGTTAAGGGTAATTTTCAATAACACGTTTAAAACAAGATCATTACCCGGTCATTTCAAAACAAGTGACAAGGATATATGTTTATGATAGGTTGAAGTTTTTACAAATTTTCGCAAATAAAGAAGCAAGAATTTTTGCATAACAAGTGTTTTTACCTGAGATGCTTGGGATATTAACCTGAATTTTCGTTTCGGGATGTAGGAGCAATTTTTAACGCAAGCGTTCGAGCCTTGCAGCGTCCAGTCTGAGCAGGATAAACAGCAAAATGGTAAAACCCCACAGCGATGAACCTCCGTAGCTGAAAAACGGCAAAGGAATGCCAATTACGGGCATAATACCGAGTACCATGCCTACGTTGATAGTGAGATGAAAAAAGAATATGCTTGCCACACAGTAAGCATAAATCCGGTTAAAGGCTTCGCGCTGTCGCTCGGCAATGCGCAAAAGGCGCATCAAAAACAGCCAATACACAAAAAGCACCAGGGTTGATCCCCAGAATCCATGCTCTTCGCCCACGGTACAAAATATGAAATCGGTATCCTGCTCGGGTACGTATTTTAGTTTGGTTTGTGTGCCGTTTAGGAATCCTTTTCCCCAAAGTCCGCCCGAGCCAATGGCAATTTTCGACTGGTTTACGTTGTATCCGGCTCCGGTGGGATCATCTTCCATGTTGAGCAACACTTTGATACGTACCTGCTGGTGTGGTTGCAATACTTTTTCGAACAAATAATCGGCCGAAAAACAGAACAATACCGAACAGATGGAAAACAAAACCAGAAACCAGTATTTTTTATAGCGGTTCATCAGTTCTACAAATATCCAGTAAATGCATGACCCAACTATAACGGCAATGGAAATATAGTTATAATTAATACGAAACCATAAGTTTGCAACATACGAAAGAGCTGCAATAACTATGGTTGCCAGAACTAAAATAAATGCTTCTTTTCGGTTTCGGCCAAAGAAAATGGCATAAAATACCTGAATAATTAAAATGATGAGCATGGCTGCCACGAAGCCCAGTGTTCCACGGTCGACCTGAATGGGTATGTTGCTGAACCGGATAACAACCACAAAAAGTATAATGGCAAATGTTCCCAAAAGCAAAACGATTCCATTCATCCCTTCCCGGTAAAGCATAAGTAAAAATGCCAGAAAAACCAAAGCAGAACCAGTTTCGTGTTGCAATACGATTAACAACATTGGTCCAAAAATGAACATGAATAACGGTACAAGATCGCGCCAGTTTTTGAGCTTGTAGTTGTACGAACTCATAAATTTGGAGAGAGCTAAAGCGGTGGCTATTTTGGCCAGTTCAGCAGGCTGAAAACGAATAGGCCCGAGCACAATCCAGGATCGTGAGCCCTTTATGTCGGGTACTAAGGAGCTGGGTGCCACTATGGTAAACACCAGTAGTAGAACGGCAAATGCAAAAATAAAATAGGCGAAGAAATCGAACATGCGCGAATCAACAAGCAGCAGCATACCTCCAAGAGCAAATGCGGTCAGAATCCACACAATTTGTGAACCAGCCCGCTGACTGAAATCGAAAACACTTGCCTGATCGAAGTTGTAGCTGGCACCATAGATGCTCACCCAACCCATCAGAATCAGGACAACGTAATAAGCTACAGTTGTCCAGTCGAGTGCATATTTTATACTAACGTTCTTGGACATTGGCGTTTGTTACTGTACTGGTTGTTTTATCAAGTAATTCTATTCGCTCTATTTTTCCTTTGAGATATTGTTCAACCATCAAACTAAAAAGAGGTGCCGCGTAGGTAGACCCGAAACCGGCATTTTCCACTACGATAGCAATGGCAATTTTAGGATTTTCGCGCGGAGCAAAACCAACAAAGAACGCGTGGTCTTTTCCACGGCTGTTTTGCACGGTACCCGTTTTTCCACACATGCTTATGTCCGGAATCTTGCTTCCACGAGCCGTTCCATATTCAAACACCCGCCACATTCCTTCGTTCACTATCGGAAAATATTGTTTATCCACCTTACAACGATGAATTTTCTTCAGCATGCTATCGCTTTTTACCAAATGCGGGGTTATATAAAACCCTTCATTGGCAATTACACACATCGAAGTGGCCAACTGAAGCGGAGTGGCCAGCACTTCACCCTGTCCGATGGAATTGGAACGAATGGTTATGGCGCGCCAACCTTTTTCGGAACGGTACACTTTGTTGTAAAATTTTTGGGTTGGAATATATCCGCGCGATTGTTCGTAAATATCACCGTCTGTAAATTTCTCGCCCAGTCCGAAACTTTTCATACGGTCTACCCATTCGTCGTAAGTGGTTCTGAAAAGAATATTCCGTTCCCCGTAGCCGTTTTTTTCAATAGTTGCTCTAAAGGCATTCCAGAAGTAAGGGTTACAACTTTGTTCGATAGCACTAAGCAGGCTTACCGGAGACCCGTGATGGTGCGTACACTTTACCGGATACGATCCCGGACCGTTACAGGCAAAAAGTGTGTGGGTGGTTATACCGCCCATCTGTTGGCAAACGAGTGCCTGAAGCGTTTTAAATGATGATCCCGGTGAATACTGGCCCTGTGTAGCCCGGTTCATCAACGGTTTGGTTGGGTCGTGCAACAGATCGTTGTAATTTTTTGAACGTTGGCGTCCAACCAATAATGCCGGGTTAAATGTAGGATTAGAAGCCATAGCCAAAATTTCGCCCGTTTTGGGCTCAATAGCTACAACACTTCCCACCTTTCCCTTCAGGAGCTTTTCGGCAAGCAACTGGAGCTCCACGTCGAGCGTAAGCGTTAGATTTTGTCCTGCTTTCGGAGCTATATCTTCTTTCCCGTTTTCGTATCTCCCCTTTATGCGACCTTTGGCATCTCTGAGGAGGATTTCAACACCTTTTTCTCCGCGCAATTGTTTCTCGTATGTATATTCAATTCCATCCCGCCCGGCATAATCTCCTCTTTTATAGTAATCGTCATTTTCTATTTTTTTTTGCGATACTTCACCAATACTTCCCAACACATGGGCCGCAATCGGGTAGGTGTATTCGCGTAGAGTACGGTTCTGAATATAAAATCCGGGAAATTTATACATCGACTGTTGGATGGTAGCCACATCTTCTATCCCGAGCTGGCTCATGAATAGCTGAGGTGTATAGGATGAATATCCAGGATTTTTGCTGCGGTCCTTAATTTCTTCAATCCGCTTGATGAAAAAGGCTTTGTCGATGTTAAGGGCTTTGCAAAATGCCAGTGTATCCAGATCGCGCACTTCACGCATAATCATGGCTACATCATACGCAGGCTTATTATAAACCAGCAGTTTATGATGACGGTCGTAAAGAAGTCCGCGGGGTGGAAATTGTGTTTTCTTCAGGAAGGCATTGCTTTCAGCACCTTCCTTGTATCGGGTATCGAGAATCTGAATTGTAAATAATCGCAGAATGTATACGACAATTACAGCCGACATGATTATGGCAATAACCGTTTTTCTGTTTTGCAGCGTATCATTAATCATCGATTACTTTCTGTTAAGCGATTGTATACCCAGAATGAGCAGAACTGTAATCAGGGAACTGAACAGTATTTTTGCCAACATTAGCCAGAAATGGGCTACCGTAAATGCTTCGAGAATAAACAAAGTGGTATGATGGATAAATATCAGCAGGACTATATACTTAATATAAGCGCTCACTCCGAAAGTGTGGAACGAAGGTGTGGGATTATTTCCTTCTTCAATGGCAGTAAACAGTTTGATAGTTCCGTTGCGCAGAAAGGCAACCATTACAGTGGCAAAAGCGTGCATACCACCCGTATTTGAGAACATATCGATTGTAAGCCCTATTCCGAATGCCAGCAAAAGCGCAAACCACCGTGGCGTACGAACCGGCAAAGCCAGTATGAACAAAACGTAAATGTACGGATTTATATACCCCAAAAACTGAATATTATTCAGCACCAGCACTTGAAAAAGCACCAGTAAAAGGAAGCGGAATATATTTTGAAGTACTACGGGCATATTTTTATTTTAGACTTACGATTTTAGATTTACGATTGTATTTCAATCCAAAATAGTAAATTCGAAATTGGACATTCAAGTGTTTTTTCTGTTATTTAAAATTTTAAATTTATGCTCCAATCTACAATCGTAAATTTTATTGTTGTTCTTCCGATTTTTTCTCGAGATCTTTTTGTTCTTTGTAATTCAGGTAATTGATAACCTTAACGTGCGAAAGTGTCCGGAAATTTACCGCCAGTTTCACCTTAATGTTGTAATAAGCATCACTTTCTTTAATCTTAAAATCTTCTATGTAACCAACCGGAATTCCTTCGGGGAATGTGTTGGTAAATCCGCTTGTGATCAATGTGTCGCCCAATGCAAGTTCCACGTGGCGGGCAATATCTTTCAGGTTAGCATAGCGGTAATCTTCACCCGACCAATCCAGCGGACCGCTGTAATTGCTGCGTTTGAATTTACAATTGATTTCAATTTTCGGATTTAATACAGGAATTACGACTGCAAACCTGTTTGATACTGTTTTTACAATACCCACAACTCCTTCGTCGCTGATTACCCCCATATCAGGCTTCACACCATCTATGGCTCCCTTATTCAGCGTAATATAGTTTTGAATTTTGTTGGTAGAACTGTTGATTACTTTTGCCGAAATAAACTCATATTCCATTTCGGGCGGGATTCGGAAATGAATAGAGTCTTTTGCTTCAGGGCGCAGTGTTGTCAATTCATTCTGAAGCTTGATAATCTGATTTTTCAGCGCAGTGTTTTCTTCCGAAAGGTTATCATTGGCAGCCCGGAGTTTGAAAAATTCAACCACTGAATTGCTCCATTCGTACATTCCCGAAACTATCGAGTTGCTGGATGAGAGAAAAACACTTCTCTGATATTCCTGATTTTTTACAATCATGGTGAAGGAAATTACTTCTAAAAATAGAAATAAAAACACCACGCTGTACTGTATCAAAAAATTGATGAGGTTCTTCATAAAAAGCCAAACTGCACGAAAAGAAGAAAACTGTTTTTAAGAACAAAAATTTTCGATAAGTACACAATTATCCTTTGGTACTTATCGAAAATTCAAATTTGTTTATCGGATCAGGAACGAGAATTTATCTACGTTTTTAAGCGCGATACCCGTTCCACGGGCTACAGCACGCAATGGATCGTCGGCAATGTGGAACTGGATATTCAGCTTGTCGGTCAGACGTTTGTCCAATCCACGAAGCAAGGCTCCACCACCAGCGAGGTAAATACCGCGTTGAACAATATCGGCGTACAATTCCGGTGGTGTTTGTTCCAATGCGCTCAGGATAGCGGCTTCAATTTTAGAAATTGATTTTTCCAGGCAATGAGCAATTTCCTGATACGACACCGGAACCTGCATTGGTAAAGCTGTCATACGGTTTGGACCGTGAACGATATAATCTTCAGGCGCGTCTTCCAGATCAGTCAATGCAGCACCTACGTTAATTTTAATAAGTTCAGCAGTACGTTCGCCCACTTTGATGTTGTGCATGCGTCCCATGTATTCCACAATATCCAGCGTCAGGTCGTCGCCCGCAATACGGATCGATTTGTTGGAAACGATACCACCCAACGATATAACCGCAATTTCGGTAGTACCACCACCAATATCCACGATCATACAGCCGTTTGGAGCTTCCACATCGATACCAATACCGATAGCAGCAGCCATAGGCTCATAAATCATGTACACTTCTCGTCCTCCGGCATGTTCGCTTGAGTCACGTACCGCACGAATTTCCACCTCGGTACTTCCCGAAGGAATACAAACCACCATTTTCAGGGTAGGAGAGAAGAGGTGATTCTTGGTCGGAATCATTTTGATCATACCGCGAATCATCAATTCAGCAGCATAGAAGTCGGCAATCACACCGTCGCGTAACGGGCGAACAGTACGGATACCTTCGTTTTCTTTTCCCTGCATTTGGCGCGCGCGCTCTCCGATAGCTATCAGTTTATCGGTACGTTTGTCCAACGCTACTACCGATGGTTCATCCACTACAATCTTGTCATTGTGAATGATAATCGTATTGGCTGTTCCTAAGTCAATCGCGATTTCCTGTGTAAATGAAAATAATCCCATATTGTTTGTTTCGAGTTTCGAGTTCTGTGTTTGTGTTTACTTCACCAGTTAATCATCACATTACCACACCAACACATTTATTAATGTTTAAAATGACGGAAACCTGTGGTTACCATGGCCAATCCGTTTTCGTTGCAGTTTTCGATAGAAAGTTTATCGTTGATTGATCCACCTGGCTGAATAACTGCTGTAATTCCTGCTTCAGCAGCCAGTTGTACGCAGTCAGGGAACGGGAAGAAAGCATCCGAAGCCATGACAGCACCTTTCAAATCAAATTTAAATGCAGCAGCTTTTTCTACAGCCTGGTTCAATGCATCCACACGCGAAGTCTGACCTACACCGCTGGCGCACATTTGTTTGTTTTTGGCAAATACAATGGCATTCGATTTAGTATGCTTAACGATTTTATTGGCAAAAAGCAAATCTTCAATTTCTTCGGCAGTCGGCGCTTTTTCAGTTACCACTTTCAAATCTTCAGCTGTTTCCGTTTTGGTGTCTTTATCCTGAACAAGTACGCCATTCAATACCGTACGAACCTGTTGGTTTCTGACTTTGGTTTCTTTTTGAATCAGGATAATACGGTTTTTCTTCTGGCTCAGAATTTCAAGCGCTTCTAAATCGTAATCAGGAGCAATAACCACTTCGAAGAAGATTTTGTTCATTTCCTCGGCAGTAGCCTTGTCGATAATAGCGTTGGTAATCAGCACGCCACCAAAAGCCGAAACCGGATCGCCGGCAAGAGCATCCTGCCAGGCATCCACCAATACCGGACGCGAAGCAATTCCGCAGGCGTTATTGTGTTTCAGAATGGCAAATGTAATATCGTCAAAGTCGTTAATCAGATTAACGGCTGCGTCAATGTCAAGTAAGTTGTTGTACGAAATTTCTTTTCCCTGAAGTTGTTCGAAAATGTCGTCGAATTTGCCGAAGAAAACCCCGCGTTGATGAGGGTTTTCGCCATAACGAAGCACTTTTGAGTTGTTTTCGGTCAAACGGAAAGCACTTTCATCATCGCCATCGAAGTAATTGAAAATGGCTGAATCATAATGCGAAGAAACGGCAAAGGCTTCTTTGGCAAACCAGCGGCGTTCTTCAACTGAGGTTTGAGCTCCATTAGCCGAAATAATTTCGAACAAAGGTTCGTATTGTTCTTGTGAAGCTACAATCACCACGTCTTTGTAGTTTTTGGCAGCTGCACGAATCAGCGATATGCCACCGATATCAATTTTCTCGATAGTGGTTGGTTCATCGGCTCCGGCAGCTACGGTAGCTTCAAATGGATATAAATCAACAATTACTAGGTCAATTTCAGGTATATCGTATTCTGCAATTTGCGATTGGTCTTGTGCTAAATCGCGGCGGTTTAAAATGCCACCAAATACTTTTGGGTGCAATGTTTTAACTCTTCCGCCTAAAATTGATGGGTATCCGGTCAAATCTTCAACAGCGCGACATGGAATATCAAGGGATTCTATAAAAGATTGTGTCCCTCCGGTAGAGATAAATTCAACTCCTTCGGAGTGTAGTTTTTTGATAATGATGTCAAGTTTATCTTTGTGATAAACAGATACTAAGGCTCTTTTGATTTGCTTTTTTTCCATTTTCCTTTTTACATTTATTTATGGAATGCAAAACTACAAAAAAATAGTTGTTTTATCAATATAAAAACGGTTTGATTTTCACGTATTTCTAATTTTTTAATTGCTGCAGAATGTAATAATATAACCAATAATGACCCTTTGTTTGTATAAAAATACAAAAACCGGAAAGTTGTTTTTGCTTTCCGAAACTTAGGAACTTCGAAAAAATTATTCTATCGCCTCTTTCACCATTTTAAATGCTTTTTCCAGTTTAAGCATTTCGGTGGCCATGAACTGGTAAAACTCCATCCATTGTATTCGTCGATGTATGTCGATGCCTGTTTTTTGAGTGTAAATGCGGCAAACCCCTTCGCCCGATTCGCGCACGTAGGCAAAATCCCAAATCAAACCCTCGGGAAACTGCTTTTCCATAATGGTTTTATATTGTTCAAACTGTTCGTATTTTTCAAGTCGGGCCTGTTCATCGTGCAGGTTTATTTCCAGAATGACAAAGGCGCCGTCACGGGTGGCATCGAACTTCATTTCCACGCCTTTCATCTTGGTATTGTACAACATAAACTTGCTTTTCCGCCGCTTCAATGCCGGGATGTGGCTGCAATAGGTGCCAAATCCTTCCCAAAATTCTTTCTTCAGTTGTTTTAATTCTTCTTTTGAATACATCTTTTATTTATTCAACTTTTCCAAAGTTTTAAACTTTGGGAAAGTTATTCTATTTTACTATTCTATAAACTCCTCCAGGTAAGCATTTTACAATGCCTTTAAATTCCATTTCGAGCAATTGGGAGGATATTTTGCTGAAAGGTTTTGCTGTAACAATGGCCAGCTCGTTCACCTGGATACCATCGGTATGCTGCCGGAGAATGGAAACAATTTCCTGCTCCTCGTCCGAAAGGTCGAGAAACAAAGTCGTTTGAACGGTTTGTGGTGACGCAGAGTCTTGTTTTTCCCAGTTCATAAACCGTAAAATATCTTCGGCCGATTCAATGAGCGAAGCTTTGTTGCTTTTTATCAGCGCGTTGCATCCGGCCGACCATTCATCGGTTACGCGCCCCGGAAAAGCAAACACATCGCGGTTATAATCGTTCGCTACTTCGGCCGTAATGAGCGAGCCGCCTTTAGCAGCCGATTCCACGATTACCGTGGCATCGCACAGTCCGGCAATAATGCGGTTTCGTTGTACAAAATTCTGTCGGTCCGGGTTTGTTTGGCTCAGATATTCAGTGAGCAATGCGCCATTATTTTGTATCATTTTCACTGCCGCAGGACGATGTGCAGCCGGGTAGATCCGGTCCAGCCCGTGGCCAATCACCCCGATAGTTGGCAAGCCGGCATCCAACGCGGCTTTGTGGGCACAAATATCCACCCCGTAGGCCAATCCGCTAACAATTATGGAATTGGGTTGCATGACAGCCAGATCAGCAATGAGTTTTTTACAGTTTTCTTTACCACTTTCGGTGGCGTTGCGTGTACCCACAATGCCGATAAACTTACCATTATTCAGATCGCAATCGCCTTTGCTATAAAGCATTATTGGTGAGTCAGCACATTCTTTCAGTCGGAACGGATAGTCGCGGTCAGCAAAATAAGAGGTTTGAATCTTATTTTTGAGAATAAATTCAATTTCCAGCTCTGCTCGTGAAAGTATGTTTTGCGATACAATTTCGGAAGAAAGTACTTCGCCAATTCCCGGAATTTTAGCCAGATTTTTTTGTTTTTCCCTGAAAACACCTTCCACACTCCCAACGTAAGCAATCAGGTTTTTGGCCAGATTGTTACCAATGCCTCTAATCAGCGTAATGCCGATTTTGTATTTCAGGGTTTCGTCGATCATTTTTTATAATCAGCGTTTTATGATAAGATGTTCATAATCTGTCATTTTGATTTACGGGTGGAATATATCGGTGTCAGTTTTCTCAAATGCATGGTCAGCCAACTGGCCAGTACGCCAACTATATCGCTTAACCAATCGAACCATTCGGCTGTGCGGGGAAAGAAAAAGTATTTTTGGAATATTTCTACCAATCCGCCGAACAGAACCGGAAAAATGATACACCAGATTATAAACGGAATATAGCTCAGATTGCCTTTTTTATGTTTACGCTGATCAATTATTAATATAAATGTCAGCCCGGCATAAAGAACAAAATGGGCAATTTTGTCTTTATATGTAAAATCGGGAACTTCATCAAATGTTGCCGGACCCGCGAATGATAGATAGCAGATACAAATAAGGGCAAGAATTGATTTCCAATAATAACGGATATTTTTTAAGATAAACATTTTTGTTGATTTTCAGGTTAAAAAGAGAAGTGTATAATTGAAATGATTTAGAAAAATATCTGAAAATAAAATTGAATAATTACCTTTGCAAAGATAAAAGTTTACACCTATAAATTAAAAGTTCACCTAAAAAATTATTTGTATATGAAAAAAATAACATTTTTTATTCTAATTACCTGTATTTTGGTTTCGTGTTCCACCGTGATGCTTACAGGTCGCAAACAGTTGTTATTGGTTTCCGATTCAGAAATTCTTACCTCCAGTTTTCAAAGCTACAAACAGTTTATCGATTCTGTTCCGGCTTCAAAAGATAAAGTAAATACTGCTTTAGTAAAAAAAGTGGGAAATAAGATTTCGGCTGCCGTGGAAACCTATATGAAAGCTAACGGAATGGAGGCAGATGTGGCCAATTATGCCTGGGAATTCAATCTGGTGAAAGATACGGTGGTAAATGCTTTTTGTATGCCTGGTGGTAAAGTGGTTGTTTTCGAAGGTATCTTGCCAATAACCAAGAATGAAGTGGGTCTTGCCGTGGTGTTAGGTCACGAAATTGCGCATGCCGTGGCAAAACACAGCAACGAGCGTATGAGCCAGCAAATGGTGTTGCAATACGGTGCTTCCATAACCGATGCGCTTTTGTCAGACAAACCGGCTGCAACCCGTTCAACCATTAATACTATTTACGGAATCGGTGCTCAATATGGCGTGATGTTGCCCTACTCGCGCAAACATGAATACGAAGCAGACAAACTTGGTCTTATTTTTATTGCTATGGCCGGTTATGATCCCTCCGAATCGATTGCTTTTTGGGAACGAATGGCTGCAAACTCGCAAGGCGCGCCTTTGGAATTTATGAGTACTCACCCTTCAGATGCTAATCGTATCGCCAAGTTGAAAGAATTCTTGCCGGAGGCTATGAAGTATTATAAAAAATAAAAAGTCTCTGATATTGAAAATAGAAAAGCCTTCGTTCTTCCTGATGAACGAAGGCTTTTTTATGGAATTAGCGTTTTGCTGACTATTTATTGGCAATCTTTCCTGTAGATTTCTTAATCACTTCAATTTCTGCCTGATCGAAAGGTGTTTTGTCCTGACGGTAGATATCGTGGAACCAAAGTACAGGTTCTTTTTCGTTTGGTTTGGGTTCGTCCCAGGCAAAAATGGTGTTGGTTTTACCGGATACAAAACCCCAGTTGATAGCACCCACGTTGTTCTTTCTCAACATTGGCATAACGTTCTGAAACTTACTATCATTGCGGCGTGCCATATATTCAGTGCAAATCAACGGACGATCATGCGTTTTGAGCAAATTAATCTCCATTTCATGTTCTTTCGGATTGGAATAGTTGTGATAAGTAATCACATCGGAATTCTGAATCTGGAATACATTCAGTTCCGGGCAATCGAAATACCAGATACCTGCTGAAAGAGGTTGCGACGGATTCACTTCACGCGCCCATTTAAACACATTTTTCAGCAATGGAAGCGATGTAATGCCATGAGCCTGATTGCCGGGTTCATTGTACAAATCCCACAACAAAATCCGTTTATCATTTTTAAATGTGGTAAGGATATCTTTCACGTATTTTTCGAGTACGGGAAATAATTTGGCTGTATCGGCACGCAGCGAAACGCTTGGATCCTGCACCCAGCCAGAATTATGAACTCCCGGTTTTGGGGCATCCTGTTTGCCAATGGCCGACTCAGGCTTCCAACAATCATCGAAAAACACGAACATTGGCTTAATCTTATGACTGGCCGAAATAGCGAGAAATTTATCAATATTCTTTTTAAACACAGTTGGTTCAGCCTTCCAAACCACCGAGTTGAGAAACACACGCATAGTAGTGAAACCAAGCTCCTCGGCCCAACCGAGCTCTTTGTCGATAGTAGCTGCATCAAAACTTTCGTTTTGCCACATTTCTATCTGGTTAATTGCCGTGCTGGGTTGAAAATTACAACCACTTGGCCATGGCTGGGCGGCATACCATGCCTTTGCTTTTTGTGCTGACCAACGCTGAGCAACACTCTGTTTCTTAGGAGCAGCTCCAAATGTCAGAGCAATGCCCGCTGTCAGGAGAATTAAAGTGATAAGACTTTTTTTCATTGTGATATTAATTATTTGTTTGATTCTGATTTTTTGGGGATTATCCGGGTTCCTTTAATCTTTAATAAACTTACAGGTTTCAGTAAGTCCGGCATTATTACTTAGCCTGAGCAAATACAAACCATTGCTAAAAGCTCCTGCATCAAATGAGTAATCGGCACTGGCGAGTTTGGTTTGATAAACCTGCTGTCCATCAATCTTATAAATAGCCAAATTCGAAAAATCCTGCACGTTTTTCACCGTAAGAAACCCCGAAACAGGATTGGGAAACAATTCCACATTACTTTGCACCGACGGCTTGCGTACATCAGTAGGATTTCCATTGTAAGAGGTTGTTACTGTAAAATTATCGAAAAGCACGTTTGCATTGTATGAACGTAAACCTACTTTACCGCTGATAAACGGATTGGCATCGGTATAATCTATTTTTGGAGTGTTCATGTCATTTACATATACCTTAATGTTGGCACCCGACACTACTACCCTGATGGTGTATTTAGTGTTTACAACGTACGTCCCGGCAGCTGAAGCTAATTGTGTCCAGCTATAATTCTGCTTACCTAAAAGAACATTTGTGGCAGAAAGAGAAACAAAATATCCCTGATAGAAATCTGTTCCGAGCATTGGATCTTTTCCGGCTCCACCCAATGCCGGATTATTTACGCGGAAAATAATCCCTGCATTAATTACGTCTTTGTAGGTAACATCCGTCTGGATAGTATAGTCGCTCCAGGCCGTATTACCCATAGTTCTCTTTCCATAACCGCTTACAGAAGCTTGTTCCGAATCAATGGCCCATGTACCATCCGAATAATTCCAATCAGAACTAAAAGCGGTTGTGAATGCGTCGTTTTTAGTTACAATTGAATTGTCTGCCTCTTCCAGCTGCATTTTATAGAAATCAAAATCGCCGGTTACTGTTTCCACTTTCAGAGTTTGGAAACCTGATGTAAGTTTCAGTTCCTTAATGGTGAATGTTTTCCAGATGTTGATACTACCCGTTGACGGAAGCGTAATAACGCCGGTAAGATCTGTATCACCCTGCCAGATTCTGATTTGAGAAGAGCCAGCAGCTGCGTAACGTACACCTACATTATAAACTCCTGTTGTTTTTACATTTACATTGTATTTATACCATTCTCCGGACTGATTGGAAGTGATAGCATATCCGCCTTCAGAGCAATCGCGGATGTCTACATTATCGTTCCGGATATATTTTCCGCCCGAATTGCCCGATGTCAAATCAGAATACCCTGCTCCTTCCCCACCATTGTTGTAATGCACAGCTTCGATGCTTCCCGGAACCGGTTTGTATATATCAAAAATTCCTGAACCATTCACCTTGTTGCTAAAGGCGATATAACCAAAGTCGGCATGGCTCCAGCTTGACATATAACCGACTTTACCAGCTCCCAGATTACTGGTCAGCGAAGCTTTTTGCATACCATCTACAAAAAATTTGTACGCAGTTCCCGATTTTTCGATACGCAAACCATGCCATACGGTATAGTTATAACCTGTTGGCAATGTATATAATTTCGGAGTATCCCAAACACCATTTATCTGGAAATTTACTTCCAATTGATTCGTTGAGCTGCGAAGCACAGCTATTCCATAATTTTGCTCGTCGGTATAGCCAAACAAAGCTCCAAAGCGGGCATTGGTATTATCCCGGTGTTCTTCTTTCATAGTAAATTCGGCTGAATAATCGTCTCCGGTTAGAGTTTTGTGAACAGCCTTGTGCCATGTTTCGGTAGATTCGTTCGAAACATCCTGAAACATGTAATCCAAGTTGGAAATTCCCCAGTTTCCTCCATTAAGTATTTCCCAATTTGTCCCAATTTCGGCACGTGAGAAAAAGTCAGACACATCGGCTTGCTTCATGCCCTGCTGCGCCCAGGTAGTAGGGCCGAGCATGAGCATCTTGTCGCCGTTCCAGGCAATCCGGTCGAAATTCAAGCGGCGATAAGGTCCCACTCCATAGTCACCTGCCAGATTATGATAGGTGAAATAATATGAATCTAAATCCGGCCCAACGAATGCCGTACCATGACCCAAGCCCACGAACGAACCTTCTGTTTTGATCAGGATCGGGTTTTGGGCAGCCTGTGGGCTGAATGCATTTATCGGACCTGTTGAATTTTTTGCATAATCAATCCGGTAACCTTTGCTTATTACATGATTACCTGTATAAATCAGATAATAAAATCCATTTCTTTTGAATACACAAGGACCTTCAGTCCAGTTATTTCCCATGCGGGCACCCAGATTTACATCCGATCCAATGGTTGTAGGATTGGTCATAGAGCATCCCATAATTCCATTTCCGTCAGCATGATAGAAATACCAACTACCATTATCATTGATAAAGACCGAACCATCGATACTTTTACCAACGTTTCCGGTTACAGCTGTGAAGGGACCGGTGGGGCTTGTACTGGAAAGCACATAATGACCGTTTCCGGCCGGGGAGGTGTACATGTAGAAAGTTCCATTCCAGTAAACCACTTCGGGCGCATAGGCCGATTTTGTGATCGGATCCGTACTACAGGTTATGGCATTGGACCAGGTTACAAAATCTTTTGTCGACCAACATTTAACACCTGTATTATTATCTTTGGTACTACAATATAAATAATAGGTACCTCTGTACTTCATTATGTATGGGTCGCCAATACCGTACAGATACCATTCTCCATTAAGTGTCAATGGATTGGTCCATGTTTGTGAACTTGCAGCGATGCTTATCGCTAAAAACAATAAAATGATGATTTTTTTCATATTTTTTATTTACAGAACAGAATAATATTAAGTTGTAAATTTAGGTATTATACTCTCATTTTTACAGCACAAATAATCCAAATTACAGTACAATATGCTCAATATACTCTGATTTCAGAATTAAAACAGAGTATATTGTCATAGGCAGAAAAAATAATTGTTTCTTAGCAGAATTCCATCAGGAAAAGAATTTCTTAAATATTTCGAAATATTAACGGTTGTCTGCTAACGTAAATCCAGTTTGCCTACCTTCAATTACAATTGAATGATTTTTGTTTCTCGCCCTTGATTATTTGTTATTCTTACAATATAACTTCCAGCTTGATACTGGCTCATGTCTATTATTCTATTGGTTGAAAAAAAAGTTTCATTTTTGAGCATTTTACCCGCAATGTCAAATATTTGTATCACGTTCTTGTTATCAGTTGTATTTACAGTCAATTGTTTGTTGGAAACACGGATTTGAAAAGATGATGTCCCTGATAGTTGTCTGAGTGGAGTATTGATATAAATGGCATTCTCTACAATAGCCGCATATCGCTCACCCAGAGCAATTTGGCTTGAACGATCGAAATGCCATGGATCACCCGAAATATTAGTTAATCCATCCGAAGGAGTATAAGCTGAATTAGAAACAAACGATGTAATTCGGGTAATCATCGAATTAAACGGATTTAAATCTGTCCTCCATTGACCAATCTGTCCTGCAACAAACAGCAATTTATTATTCCCTAAATCTGTTCGAAGTTCTGAAACTAATTTTATTAGTTTAGTTTTATAACCAGTTGTATCAGCCATATCAGCTTCCCCTTGATGCCAGAGTATGGCTTTAAATTCACCCCATTTTTTTGCTTCAATGGCGCGTTTAATAGTTGCTGCATATAAAGTATCTGCCGGACTGCCATTTCCTTCTTTTAACCAGGAATTGATTGATGATGCGCCTCTGGGGTTAACTATTAATCCAACAGGGTTAGAAATTTTTGCTGAAATGGTTTTGGCAAACGAATAAGAAGGACCTAATTTGGGAACATCAAACGAAGCTAGTACATTAGAGTATTTTGCCAATGGTAGAGATGCTTTTTCAAATAAATTGATATTATTTAACAGGAAGCTATTGTTAATAAGATTCAAATCACCCTGAGCTGGGTCAATTGGAGCATATCCAACCATATTGGATTGCCCAATGCATAAGAAAAGATCAAGTTTTGGTAGTTTTTCAAAAATGATACTATACGTTGTTGAACCTCCGTTATCGGATGGCACGGTAATTTTACCTGTACGCTCAATTTCAGTACCCGTAATATTTACAGCCTGAGTAATGCTATAATTTGACTGAGTAGTGGTGATTACAGGTACTGTGTTATAGGTATATGGCAAATACATCTTGTAAACAGATTGTGATTTGTCAAAATTCTGAATATGATATCCATCAATATCAACCTGAAATGCCAATACCGATTTTAAATTGTAAAACAACCTGGTTGAATTCCAACCACATTTAAATATCTCGTCATAACCATCTCCATCAAAATCTTTTACCAGCATTGTACCATCAGCCCAACCGGCGATAGTATTATTAATTTCTGTTACCGGAGTAAATGCATTATTGCTACCGTTATTCTTTAAAATTTGGAATATTCCTGCACCATTCCATCCCGAGATGAAGAAATCATTGAATCCATCTTTGTTACAATCACCCATTTGAACCGGACCCATTTGTACACCTGGCAAACTGAAATTCATTAATGTAAAATGACCTGTACCATCTCCTTTAGCAACTTTAGTTTCCCAGGCATTGGGTGTTGAACCTGGAACATGACCGCCAAATAGCATATCAAGCTTTCCGTCTTTGTCATAATCCACCAAATTAACAAAAGACAAGTCGTAAGCTGGTAAAGTGTTTGGAATTGCTGTAAAACCGCCGGTCCCATTTCCTTTGAAGATTTTGGTAGCATTCCATCCTTCTAGCACAATATCTAATTTCCCGTCATTATCAATATCACCCCACTTGGCTTGACCATCAGCTATACCAGGTATTTGAGATGTTTTGACAGGAGTAAATACGTTGTTGCCTACGTTGTGGTAAATGGTGGTAACACCTGTAACCTTTGATGCGCTCCATCCAGTTTGAATAATATCCAGTTTGCCATCATTATCATAGTCTCCAAATTGAATATTACCATTTGAGAGCCCTGTTAAGGTTGCTGCTTTTGTAAAAACACCATTTCCATCATTTTGATAAACATATGCCGATTGCACATTAACACTGTTCAATGGTTCCCAGCCTTGCATAACTAAATCCGTGTCACCATCACCGTCGTAATCGCCTAAATCAATGGAGCTCCAGATCATTCCAGTATTTATGCCCGAATTTCCAGACAATGTGAATCCTCCATTACCATTGTTCTGATAAATCCATGTTTTAAATCCACCACTAAAAGCGCCTGTTAATACAATATCGAGTTTGCCATCTCCATTAATATCAGCACTTGCGGATGAACAGTTGTTTGAAATTTCCTGCACAAAGGAACCCGGAGTTTTATCTATAAAAGTTTGTGCTGTCAAGCTCATTAATCCAAAACAAAATGCTGATAATAGTAATGTACATTTCATGATTTTAAAATTTTTACGTATCGATGATTTTTCGGTTAATATATTTTTTTTGTTATTTTTATCCGAATTGACTATTAGATGTAGTTGACTTTCACAAGGCAATATGTATAATTTGGCATCACACCCCCCCGACATGTATCCTATCTTATCTACTCCCGGATAACTGAATAGAATTTCATCAGGAAACGAATTCCTGATGAAATTCTTGGAACATTTTAAAATATCAACGGATGATTACTTTTTGAGTGTAGTTAGTCCGATTGGCTTCAACCTTTACTAAGAACATTCCTTTACCGATGGTGGTATTGCTAAGTTCATCAATTGATTTGCGGCAAATCAAATCTCCGGCAACGCCATATACGTTAACCATTGCATTCGCATCTGCTTGTTTCAAAACTACATTGATTCGATTGTTTGCAACAGAGATAAGAGGAGCGTTTTCATCCCTTACAGTTGGAACAGCGCTGGCTCCTGGTTTGGTAGCATTGTAAAGTGTTGTAATTTCTGTTTGGGTCAATCCTTTTTTATAAACGCGCAAGTCACTTAAAGCACCCTTCCACAAAGCATCCGGCCAAAAGCTTTTTCCCAAAGCATTCTGTGTATCATCCAAAGTTTCAAGAGGACGTGCAAAACCACCTTCCGCAAGTAATTGCATGTTGTTGTGGTAGAACGAGATAGAATCACCTTTGATAACAACAGCAGAAAAATTCCATTGATTCACTTGAATATTCATGTCCGCTGGATCAACATCCACATCCACCCATGCTCCTGCCGGATTAGATAAAGTGAAACGGTAGAAATTTTGTACCGGGGCACCAGCTCCGTTCACAGGAATTACCATCATTACATCTTTAGGTTCTGTTTGATCGCCATGACCAAATGAATAGATACGAGACCATGGACGAACTTCATCCATACGCCACCAAATAGTTACAGTAATAGCCGTATTACCCTTGATAAACTGAGGCAGGTTTACGTAAGAATTGCCATCGAATGTAGCTACGCTACCACCCTTTACGGCATCATTTTGAAATGTTACACCATGGTTTGTTCCATTTAAACCTCCTTTAATGTCGTTGAGATCAGTAGCCAGGGGCCAGTGATAGTCCTGAGCCACCATAAACTGTGCACAAAAAATTGCACAAAATAAAAGGAAAGAGTTTTTCTTTTTCATAATAAAATAATTTAATTGTTAGTAAATTAGAGATATTAGTAATTTTTATTCTGTTCCAAATACTCGCTATTATCTACTTCATATTGTGGCATTGGCAATACCTGATGTTTGTTTATTATGAAGTTTTCAAAATCTGCATCTCTTGATTTTAACTCATCAATTCCTTCTTGTGTTTCCAGTAATCCCCAACGTCTAAGGTCAATCCAACGAACTGATTCCAGCGAAAGTTCCAGGACACGTTCCATTTGCAATCGTTTCAGGAACAAATCTTTATTACCTGCTGCAGCTGCAATTTCCGGAATCGGGCTGTCAGCCATTCTGGTGTGGTTGGTACTTGGACGCATACGAACCATATCCACATACTTCACTGCATTGGGCAGATCGTTCAAATTTGCCAAACATTCGGCGTAGCAAAGCAATACATCGGCATAACGGATTACCCTGTAATTGATTGGAGAATAATAATCTGTTACTGATTTGAAATAATCATCACCATATTTCCGGAAGAAGCATTCAGTTTTGGCCCAGTTAAATCTCCATTTACTGATTGTTCCGTTAAAGAGTTTTTCAGTAGGGAAATCTTTAAAGATATCCGGATAAATAATGCTTACGCGCAAACGGTCATCAATAGTTTTTCCATTTACAGATATGTCTTTAGTGGGCTCTTTTTTGTATTCGGAAATCAACCACATACGAGGTTGTCCGTCGCACCAACCAATACCTTTAGGAGCAAAAAACTGCGACCGGGTATTTCCCAATGTCATATTCGGAACATCATCATCGAGCATTGTCCCGTTGTTACGGTCCATTTCTTTCTGGCTAACGTCAGAGAACTGAATTTCGAATACCGATTCTTTGTTGTTTTCTTTCAGGTGCGTGAAGTTGTCGAAATAGTTGTCCATGAGGCCATAGTATTGTTTTCCATCACCTTCCACCAGCCAGAAGAAAGCATCTTTGGCTTTTTGCCACTCGTGCATTTGCATATAGGTTTTTCCCAGCAAAGCATAAGCAGCTCCTTTGGTTATCCGGCCTTTATCGCTTGCACCCCATTCGGCAGGCAAGTCAGTAATGGCTTCGTCCAAATCTTTAATTATCATTGCATTCAAAGTATCCGTATTGGCTACCTTATATAAGTCGCCCGGATTTGATGGTTTCAAAACGATTTCGGCTTGTCCGAAAAGAACATTCAGCGTAAAATAATTGAAAGCCCGGATGAATTTTGCCTGAGCAACAATTTGTTTTGCCTGAGTACGTTCCTCATCCGTTTTCACAGTAATTGCGGGAGTGTATTCAATTACCTGATTGGCCTCAAATATCTGTTTGTAAGCAGATTTGTAAATAAGCGAACCTCCCTGAATAAAGTTATAGTTGCTGTATTTGAATCTTGTCCAGTCGGCCAGTTCGTTCCACGGGCTATTGCTAAAGCCTTCGTCAGAAGCCAGGTCATATCGGAAATAAATCCAGCGTCCCCAATTGCCCGGACGTGTAAACTGTGAGTAAGTGGCTACCAATCCTTTCTGAGCTTCATCTACTGTTTTCCAGTATTCTGCAACAGTTGGCACATTGGGATCTGTGAGATTTAACCCGTTTTCGCTACATGAAAACAAGAACGCTATGATTACAAGCGGCAGTATTATTTTTTTTAACATGATTCGAGTATTATTAGAAGGTTACGTTAATGGAGAACAAGTAAGATTTTGGTGTTGGATAGGCAACTCCATCCACACCAAATTCGAGTTTATAGGTGTTTTGGAATTCCGGATCCAATCCTGTGTATCTTGTAAATGTATACAGGTTTTGTGCTGAAACGGCAACTCTGGCACTTTCAATAAACTTGGTAAATTTCTTAACAGGAATGTTGTAGCCCAACGATAATTGCTGAATTTTAAAGAACGAGCCATCTTCGAGCCAGATATCATAAACCCCTTTCACGTTTCTGTCATCAGCATATAGTAATCTTGGCATCGTAGCGCTGGTATTTTCAGGTGTCCATGGATTTATACCATTAATATAGTTGGAGTTGTCCGAGAATCGTTCGGTAAGAGCACGGTATCCGTTCCAAATTTTTTGTCCGAAAGCGCCGAATCCCTGTACTGACAAATCGAAATCTTTATATGATGCACTTATATTCAATCCGCCTTCCAGTTTTGCCCATGGGCTACCCGCAATCTGACGGTCGCCGGCTTCCGAAATAATACCGTCATCGTTGAAGTCGATCAAACGAAGATCGCCGGGTTTGGCATTTGGCTGAATAACCACTCCTTTAGAATTTACATGAGCCTGAACTTCTTCGTCGGTCTGGAAAATACCATCGCTCTTAATCAGGTAAAACATGGCCAAAGGCTGACCGATAGTTGTTTTACACAAACCGGTGGTAATAGACTGATCAAAATAAGGCAGATCAATAACTTTATTATTCAATTTGGTCAGGTTGGCTCCGATAGAATACTTAAAGTCGCCTATTTTATCATTCCAGCTTAGTTCAAATTCAACACCGCGGTTTTCGAGTGTTCCTGCATTTACCCAGGGGTCACCACCATCGTTTCCGGTAGCTAACAAGATTGGATAGTTAAGCAATACATCTTCTGTTCTGGCAATAAAATAATCTCCGGAAATCTGAAGTCTGTTTTTAAAGAAACCCAATTCTGCTCCTACGTTCGTAATTTTTTTAGTTTCCCAAGTCAAATTCCCGTTTGCCAATTGGCGTTGGGTTGCTCCCTGTTGTAGGTTATCGGCACCAAAAGTATATAGTGGGTATATAGTCAGTTTACCAGTGTAATCATACAATCCGGTCAAAGCACCCCAGTTTGCAATAGCTGAGTTTCCTAAAGCTCCGTAATTCGCTTTTAATTTCAGATTACTGATAAAAGGAACATTAAAGAATTTTTCGTTGCTTATTACCCAACCTAATGCAACAGAAGGAAAATATCCAACTCTTAATTCTTTCGAAAATTGCGACGATGCATCCCTGCGAAGCGACAAGCTTAACAAATAACGGCTGTCATAATCATAATTCAAACGGCTGAAGTATGAACGCAAGCCAAGGGCTCCTTTTAACGGATTGATAACTGTTGTATCGGCATTGGTAGCATCCTGAATTTTCAATCCGGCAGCATCCCACGAAGTAAAGTTCTTTATTTCGGTGGATTTCCAGAAAAAATTCTGATCCTGACGGCTGGCACCCAACATTACATTAATAGAGTGATCTCCGATTTTTTTATCGAAAGTTAAGAAGTTTTCCAGCAAAATTGATTCATAACGCGCATGATAATCATAATATCTGTTTGGTTCATAAGGCTGGTTCAGAGTCCAGTTACCTACTTTGCGATACTGATTGCTGCCATCGATGCTGGTTTCATAGCCAAAATTTGCCCGGTATTTCAACCAATCAGTAATATTCACTTCTCCATAAACAGTTCCTCTGATGCGAGTATTTCTGTTTTGAATGCGAAACAGGTTTTGAACCGCAATTGCATTGGTACCGAAGGTTCGCGCACGGGCTTCATCACCGTAACCATACCCACCGGCATGCGTGGTATCGTACACTGCAATATCCGGAGTCATCCTGATTGCGTCAGTCAATGGGTTACCGCTCGAAGAAGGAGTTACCTGCGTTTTTGTAACAGCTACTTTTTCGCCCACCAAAAATCTTTTTTGTTTATATTCAGTGTTTACGCGCAAACTGTAGCGATCCAGATTAGTACCAACACTTGTTCCTTTAATGTTATAGTAATTTCCCGAAACCAGGTAATTGAAGTCCTTTGTTGCGCCTGAGATATCCAGGTTTACATCTTTTGAAAATCCGCGTCTCAAAATTTCTTTTTCCCAGTTTGTACTATTTCTATAATGATTCTGAATTGGTAATCCGGTATTAGTATATGCCATATCATTATATTTAAAGAACTGCGTAGTATCCATCAAATTGAGGCTTGGTAAAATATCCATGCCCAATTTTGAAGAAAAATTCACCCTCGGACGGCCTTGTTGCCCTTTTTTGGTAGTAATGATAATTACCCCATTGGCAGCCCGGTTACCATAGATAGCTGCTGTAGAGGCATCTTTCAGGATTTGAACTGACGCGATATCATTTACGTTCAGATCCCTGATTCCACCTACGGTAATCTGGTCATCAATGATATACAGTGGTTCGCCATTTCCGAAGTTACCAATACCACGGATTTGTACGGTTGGTTCGGCACCAATTGAACCATTCGACCGAATTTTAACCCCGGAAGCCAGACCCTGAATAGCATCACCTACCGAAAGAGCACTGGTGTTCTTTATAGTTTCAGTTTTAATTACCGACATGGCTCCGGTCAGGTCCCGTTTCTTAGCAGAACCATAGCCAATTACAACCAACTCGTCGAGCACTCTGTCTGATTGAACCAGCGTTACGTTAAGTTCCATTGCTTTACTTACAGTTATCGATTGAGGTTGATAACCAATCATGGAAAATGTCAGTACATCGTTAGCTAAAACAGAAATAGTGTACTTCCCGTTAATGTCAGAGATTACAGCTTTATTGCTGTTTTTTGCTGAAATACTTACCCCCGGAACTGTCGAACCGGATACATCGCGAATAACTCCCGAAATCTGGATTCTACTCCCGGTAGCGTTGTTTACTGCATTGTTTTGCCCTACTACTACATTTATTGCAAGCGTAAAGATGAGGGCTAAAAACAATTTCATTTTAATCAATTTAATTGAGTAAATTCTTTGATTCATAATGTTTTATTTTTATTAGAATTATAAGGTTTTTCTATAGGAATTTCATTTGGCAGAATTTTTTTGATAAGGTATCGTGAGCGATTTTTTGTCAGCCACCACATCATCGATACCCGTTGCTGCATTTTTCACAAACCTGAGTCCGATTATCATTGTCTGTCTCGGAGTTGCTACCGAATCGTTGTGGTGTACGTGGAATACGTATTTATAGTTCCCGGCTTTATCCTTGAACAAATCACCGTGTCCGCTCCCATTGTGCCCAACTAATCCGCGGTTGATAATCGGATTTTTTTCGTACTTTTTCCAGGGACCCATGGGCGATTTGGAAGTTGCATATCCCACGGCGTAATCGATGTTTCTGAAATCATTGGCCGAATAAAACAGGTAATACGTCCCGTTATGTTTTATCACCGTTGGCCCTTCGGCGATGGGTGGAGCCGGAACCCGTTTGGTATCTTCCCAGCCACCTTCGGCTGTAATGCATTCTTTCAGGGTTTCGGGTTTAATGCCCGTGAAATCATCTTTGAATTCGGCAACGAATATCTTATTCCCGCCTCCAAGTCTGACGTGATACAGATATTTTTTTCCATCTTCGTCGAAAAAGAGGTAAGGATCAATTTGTTTGGTGTTGCTGGGGAGTGGAGCCACTTCTTTTTGTATGAATGGACCTGCAGGTGAATTGCTTTCTGCCATCGCAATGTTCTCATTGGCAGTATACAACATATAGAATTTGTTGTTGTAGGAGAAAATTTGGGGAGCCCAGAAACCGGTAGTTCCGAATGTCTGTTTCCCTTTTACCAGGGCATAACCCCGATTTTGGTTTTGCTGTGGTTTTGTCCAGCTTTTTAAATTCTTTGAAGTGAGTACAGGGAAGCCTGTTTCAGTATGATGTCCATCATCGGTTCCATACAAGTAGTATTGGTTGTTGATACAAAAAATGGTAGGATCGGCTAAATATATAGCCTTCCCTTTGGGCATTGATTTGGACCCTGCAAAATTAAACGGCAGAATCAATGCGACTAATAAAATCATCATTCGGTATGACATTCTCATGTAGTATTAAGAGGTTAGCAAAATCTGTTACACTTTTACTCTGCAAATCTAAGGTCAAACAATTTCCCACTATGGAACATTAATATCAATTTATGGAACAAACGTACGAAAAAAATGATTTTTTTATCTCATTTGTACTCCTGTTGCGTTGATGATTAATTCGTTGTATAATATTCTGATACAAATCAGTTATCTTTACACTTAAATAGAAAATCAATACTATTCACTCCAAAAAATCACTTTGAGATGCTGAAACGACTCATTTTTTGCTCTATTTTTATCTTCTTATGGATTAAACCGGAAGCTGCCCCGTTTTCATTTCGCCATTATAAAGTAGAAAACGGATTGTCGGAAAATTCTGTCTTTTGTGCTGTTCAGGACAGCAAAGGTTTTATGTGGTTCGGGACTAAAGATGGATTGAACCGCTTCGATGGACAAAATTTTGTGATATACCACAGCATCCCAAAAGATCGGAACTCAATTGGGAATAATTTTATCCGATCGCTGCACGAGGATAAAAATAAAACCCTTTGGGTGGGAACAGAAAAAGGTATTTATCTCTATAGCTATTTGATGAATACTTTTCAGTTTTTCGACAAAAAAACGAGCCGGAACGAATCCCCGCAATCTGTGAATGCGGTTGTGGAAGATTTAAAAGGAGACGTATGGATTGCCACAACTTTGGGACTATTCAGATATGATCTGCATAACAATCGGTTGGTATCATACATGCATGCTCCGGGGAATAACAATTCTCTCCCTACCAACTTTGTAAATTGCGTTATGTGCGACAATAAAGGGACTATCTGGGTCGGGACTTTGTCGGGAGGACTTAGCCGCTACAATCCACAAACAAACAACTTCACAAACTTCAAATTTTCGAATGAAAACCGATCGTATAGTAATAGTGTTTTGCGTATTATCGAAGATTCACAGGGCAATCTGATTCTGGGCACCGTAAACGAAGGACTCATCTTCTTTGACAAAACCACAGCAAAAAGTGAAAGCTACCTGCTGGAAACATCGCTCGAACGAATCTACTATTTCCGCGATATTTTTGAATATTCGCCGGGTGTATATCTTGTAGGGTCGGAACACGGACTTATTCTCTTCGAACGATTCTCAGGCAGGGTCACCGAAATGAAGTCATCCACCCTGGTTCCCACTTCATTAAGCGACAATGCCATTTATTCCATTTATAAGGACCGTGAAGGAGGAATATGGGTAGGAACCTATTTTGGAGGAGTTAACTACATATCGCCCAAGTCAAACCCATTTGAACTTTATGCTCCACTGGAGTATAAAAATTCAATCAGCGGCAAAGCCATCAGCCAGTTTTGTGAAGATGCCTCCGGAAACCTCTGGATAGGCACCGAAGATGGTGGCCTGAATTATTTCGATGTAAAAAATAATACCTTCAAATGCTATAACCACGAACCGGGGCGCAATAGTTTGTCTTACCACAACGTGCACAGCTTAATGCTGGATGGCGATAATCTGTGGATCGGTACTTTTGCAGGAGGATTGAACATTTTAAATACCAAAACCGGTAAATTCAGCTTTTATACGTCTACCAACGACATTCATTCGCTTCCTGACAATAATGTTTTTTCAATATATAAGGATTTGACCGGAACCATTTGGTTAGGAACCATTACCGGTTTGTGCAAATACAACCCGGCAAATAATAATTTTGACCGAATTCCTGTTGAAAGGCTAAATACACATATTTATGATATCCTGCAGGATCATATGGGACTAATATGGGTTGCTACTTACGGCGGAGGTGTGTTTTGCTACAACCCGCAGTCGAAGGTATGGAAACAGTATATGAATAACCCAAACGATCCGAAATCTGTTTCGCACAATAAAATAATATCTATTTATCTGGATGATAAAAAAAGACTCTGGTTCGGTACGGAAGGTGGAGGTTTGTGCCAATATCTGTACGATAAAAATTACTTTGTGACCTACGATGTCAGCTCTGGTTTGCCCAACAATGTGGTGTATAAAGTGGTGTCGGATCACGATTATCTTTGGCTCAGCACAAACAAAGGCCTGGTTCGGTTCAATGTGGAAAGTAAAGCAATAAAAACATTCACCAAAGTGGATGGCCTGCAGGGCGATCAGTTTAACTTCAAATCGGGGATTAAAACACGAAGTGGAAAGATCTATTTTGGCGGGATAAATGGCTTCAATGCTTTTTATCCGGAACGGCTTTTGGAGAATAAATACATTCCACCTATTGTAATATCAAACCTTCAGCTGTTCAACAAAGATGTGGTAATTGGCGACAAAGACTCGCCGCTGAAGCAAAGCATTTCGTATACCGATGAAATAACCCTGAGGTATAATCAATCTTTCATAAACCTGGAGTTTGTAGCTTTAAGTTACTGTGCGCCGGATAAAAATCAGTATGCCTACAAACTGGAAGGCTTTGATAAAGACTGGAATTATAAGGGCAATGATCATAAAATTTCGTATACTAACCTGCCTCCGGGTAATTACACTTTACATATCAAAGGATCTAACAACGATGGGGTTTGGAACACCGACGGGGTAAAACTGAGAGTAAAAATTCTTCCTCCATTTTGGGCAAGTTCGTGGGCACTGCTTCTCTATCTGGTTGTTTTGGTGGGCGGTTCGTATTTTACAATCAAAAACTTTAAGCGGAAACAACTCCGTGAAAAACAACTCAATCTGGAAAGGGTGCACGCCGAGAAGGAAATTGAATTATATAATGCCAAAATTGACTTTTTTACCAACATTGCCCATGAAATACGCACGCCACTCAGCCTGATAAAGGCGCCTTTGGATTATATCCTGAAAAAGTATAAAGAAAAAGAGCTAAACGAATACCTGTCGGTGATGGACCGCAATACAAACCGGTTGATGGCACTTGTAAACCAGCTGCTGGACTTCCGCAAAGCGGAAAAAAACAGCTACACGGTGAACTTCAGGCAAACAAATATGAACGAGCTGTTGCAAAGTATTTACGATAGCTTTAAGTACTCCACAGACAGCAAAACCTTATCTTTTGAGCTGAATATGCCTGCAACACCTATTATTGTAAAAGCCGATGTGGAATGTGTAACCAAAATAATAACCAACCTGCTATCGAATGCCATTAAACACGCCAAAGATAAAGTTACGCTTTCATTGGTCGTTGATAAAGAAAATAATGATTCGTATGAAATACAGGTGTTTGATAACGGTAATGGTATTCACGAGTCGGAAACTGACAAAATATTCCAGCCGTTTTATCAGATTAAAACCGATAAAAAGCAAAATCAGGGTACTGGAATTGGCCTGGCGCTGGTGAAGCTGCTGGTGGAGATACACGGTGGCACCATCAGAGTGGAAAGTATTGAGAACGAGTTTACACGTTTTACGGTAAACTTACCAAGCCTGAAAGATCTGACGGTAGACACTGACACCGACATGCAGGTGATGGAACAGATTATAATACCCGACATGCTACCAACAGAAAACCGTGAACACCTTGCATATTACAACGAAGAATTGCCATCTATATTGATTGTGGAAGATAATGAGGATTTGAACGAGTTTCTGGTCAATTATTTCAAAGAAGATTATTCGGTTATGTCCACCTTCAATGGAGCTGAAGCCATAAAGGCGCTCGAAAGCTTTTCTGCCGACATTATTGTGAGCGACATTGTGATGCCCGAAATGGATGGACTGGAACTTTGCAATCTGGTAAAAACAAACACGCTGTACAGCCACATTCCGGTAATTTTGCTTACTGCCAAAACGGATATCAAATATAAAATTGAAGGATTGGAACATGGAGCGGATGCTTATCTGGAAAAACCGTTTTCGGTTGAACACCTGGAAGCCCAGATCCTGAACCTGCTGGAAAGCCGCGAAAAACTACGCGAAAATTTCATCAATTCACCTCTGACACCTATCCGTACTATTGGTAAAAACAAAGCCGACGAAGCATTTTTGCTGGAAATAACGAATATTATTGAAGCTAATATCACAAAAGTTGACTTCCAGATTGACGAGTTTGCCCAGCAAATAGGTATGAGCCGCTCCAATTTTTACCGTAAAGTGAAAGGAATATCGGGCCTCACACCGAATGATTTTATTCGTCTGGTGAAACTGAAAAAAGCTGTGAAACTTATGCAGGAAGGCGAAACCCGAATTAACGAGATTTGTTTCATGGTTGGGTTCAATACATCATCATACTTTGCCAAATGTTTCAGAAGGCAGTTTGGAATGTTGCCAAAAGACTTTGTGAAAAACATGAAGGTGGATTAATTAACACGAGTTCAATATAAGCACAAATCAAGAATTGACAGACATTCAATAATACTGACCAATGATTGGTTGCCTGATTCCGTAGGAATCTCATGTTTATAGAAAATAATTACAAATCATTATATTCGACTCCGTACGGAGTCGTATTATTCGAAATCAAATATTTTCTATAAATATATGAATCCTAATGGGATTCAATAAACTGGCCTTTATTCTTTATCGAACTCACGTTAATCAGCCCTATAATTGCCATAAAAAAAGCATCCTGTGGGGGGATGCTATTTTTGTATCAAATGAACTGTTTATTCAGTTTTCATTGTCTTTTGAGTTGTCGAAGGACCATCCACAACCAGTAAACCATTCTTGTCAATAATCATTTCATCAACAAATACTACTCGTTTATTACCGGTTTTGGTTGTTCGGCCATGATAAACACAATACATTCGTTTTTTGTCTTTCGACCATGTAACGCAATTGTGTCCTGTGCCTGTAACTATACCTCCGTTTTCGGTATTTTTTTGCAACACCGGGTTGTTTTCAGCCTTTTTGAAAGGGCCGAGCGGATTTGCCGAAGTAGCATAACCCACAGCATAATTTTTACCTCCGAAATAGTTGGCCGAATACATCATATAAATCATATTCTTGTGCACAAATGCAAACGAACCTTCGGTCCAACGCCGGTTCACTTCGCCACCCGTAACCGAACGGCTTTCCCATTCAGCCTGTTTGTCGGCCATTGTTTTAGGTGGCTGCAACAATAATACAGGTTCTCCGATTACAGATTTGAAATCGGGGGCAATTTCTACACCATAAACCCAGCTTTCTTCTATTTCTTTAAATAAATTCACCTTCCTGGCCCAGGCAGCCACTTCACTTTCTACCGGATTTTTGTAGCAACAGCGGGAGTAATACAGGTAAGTCTTGTTCTTAAACTGAAGAATGTTTCCATCGATTGTAGGATAGCCCGGATCAAACAGGGGTTTGTCAGAAATTTCTTTAAACGGCCCGGTTGGTTTATCCGAAACAGCTACTCCTATTCGGAAATTTTCTTTCTCGTTGGTAGGATTAACCTTCCAATCGGCGCTGAAAAACATGTAGAATTTACCATTGCGCTCGTACACCTCCGGTGCCCAGAAATTTTTCAGGGTCCATGAACCCGGCGTATTGCCCTCATAAACCTGCCCTTTGTATTCCCAATCAATCAAATTATCGGAACAATAAACGCCAAAGCCTTTAATTTTACCCGTTTCATCTGTTCCGTACATATAATATTTGCCATCGGAAGCCAACAACACGTAAGGATCACCAAGCGACACCGTAAGAGGATTGGTATAAGTTAA
Source organism: uncultured Paludibacter sp. (assembly GCA_964433885.1). Classification (GTDB taxonomy): domain Bacteria; phylum Bacteroidota; class Bacteroidia; order Bacteroidales; family Paludibacteraceae; genus Paludibacter. The sequence continues at coordinate 222,151 of CAYSTC010000002.1, forward strand.
TGGTTTCGGATTGCATGACAGGTTGTTTTTACCAATGCAGATAACCGATGACATTATCAGGATAATAACAATTACAGTTACATAAATAGATCGTTTGTTACTTTTCATTAAAAAAATGTTTAGGCAATAAGCCATTAATAGTCCATTAATAAAAAAAGAGAGCCCGGGTAAATCCGGGCTCCCGGTAATAAAAAAATTACAACACTACTTTTTGTACCATTGTTTGAGTACCATTGTTGGCTTTCACCACATAAATACCTTTTTTCAGAGTCATTGATGCGTCAGCAGATGTTTTAACCTGTTTTACAAGGCTACCAGCAGCCGAATAAATCTGAATATCCATCATTTCGCCTGTTTTGTTGCTTACCATCAGTTTGCCATTTTCAGTGCCAAAAGTCAATCCGGCAATTATCTGGCTAATACCACTTGTAGCGATAGAGAACGTTTTTAATGTCGCAAATGGTCCACCTACAAAGTTGGCATCGATAGCCTGAACACTCCATTCATAATTTCCTGCAGGGAGATTATAAATTTCCCAACGCTTGTTTGCAAATACATTTCCGTGTGCAGCCAATTTTCTCCAACCATCATTGGCTCCACCCATCACAGCCATTGGGTTATAAAACCATTTACCGGTAGTGGTGTTCTTCAATGCCAAATTGTATGTCAAAGATTTTTGAGGTGTTTCGGCATCTGTAGCTGCATTCCAGGTAAATGCTACCATGGTTTCGTTACCTGAAGCCGTAATGGTCTGTGCAAGGCCGCCTACAACCGATGGTTTTGTGTTAGCTTTAGCTGTTTGATTCAGATAATATCCACAAATGTTCCGGTTGAATTTACCTACCTGTGTGGCTTGGTTGCCGTTATATCCTGTAATCATCAAGTCAATTTTACCATCATTATTCAAATCGGCTGTTTCGATACTACATTCGGAAACACCCGGGAAATCGGTATTGCTCAATGCATTTTCCACATAAGTGAAGTTAGCAGCATTAGTACATTCAAACAACATAGTTACCTGACGTCCTTTAGTTCCACTCCAGCCGGTAAGTATAATATCAAGGTCACCGTCATTGTCCCAGTCAACCAAACGAGCTCCATCTCCAACGCTTATCTGACGATAGTCATTGAAAGTAGCTTTTGGTTCCAGCGAGCCTCCGTTGTTTTTGTACAAACGATAGATATCCGAGCTTCCTTCACCATCAGCGCCACCGTCGCCGTTTAGCAACAAATCCAACCAACCGTCGCCATCCACGTCACCCCAAACTGACGAACCGTAACCTTTACGAATAAGGTTCGGCTGTGCCATGGCAGTAAATTTTCCAAATCCATCATTAACCAGAATAGACGAATAACGTGATTTTGCGGTATCATCCCAGGCACTGATAAACATATCAATATACCCATCGTTGTTGAAATCCACTGTGGTAACATCCGCATCAATCAAATTCAGGTTTGTGAACGATGATTGGTCTTTGGTGAAAGTTCCGTCGGTATTTTGGAAAAACAGTGTTCCCATGTTAGCTGTACCATTGCCAATCACGTAGTAATCAAGCAATCCGTCGTTGTTGAAATCGGCAAAACCGCAAGAGATTGTTGCCGAAGTTACATCCAATGTTGAACGGGTGAAATTACCAGTACCGTCATTCAATGCAATTCCTTTACCCAACTCAGCGTTGCTGTTTCCATTAAAAATCACATCCAAATCGCCATCGCCATCAATATCGCCAAATTTGATATCGGCAAAATGTCCGGGAGTGATAACATCTTCTGTACCTTGTAGTGTGTACGTACCGCCATTATTTATAAAAATGGCATTTTTAATTGTAACCGGATTACCGGTTTGACCACTCACAACAATGTCTAAATCACCATCGTTATCTACATCCACCGCAACAATGTCACCATGCTGCATATCAAACGTAGGATCAAACTCTGTAAACTGTGCATTTGCCGTTGTTAGAGCAAGACAAGCAATTGAAAAGAGAATAGTTTTTTTCATTTTCATTAGAATTAAATTGTTAGTAATTTTTTTGATTTAAATCGCGTTATTTTAATAAAATACGTGGACTTTTCTGAGGATTTATATTTGGATATCCGGTCTTGATTTCGGGCCAGCCGTTTACCCAGATCAATGGCTCCATCATGAGTGGCCGGCGGGTAGCACCACCTGCCAAATGAGGATTGGATACGTCAATGGCGTGGTACAAAAAGTAATCGTTTCCGGCATCGTCAGTAATAATTTTGGAATTATGGCCCGGACCAACCCAGCCGGCCGATTTGTTACCACTTATAAGCAATGTACCTTCAGTGCCGTCGTTGATTATTTCTGCTCCGTTTTTGTCTTTGTAAGGACCTTTGACATTGGTAGAAACCGCCACACAAACCCGGTATTGGCTGTTTGCACCATCGCAGCAACTGCCCACAGAGCCAAAGAAATAGAATTTACCTTTTTTCTCTTTAATATAAGATGCCTCGAATGCGTTGCCGGCAATCTTGAATTTGGAACCTACTGTACTTTTTAAATCAGCCGACAGTTCTATGCCATAAATTCCAAAAAAGCTTCCCCAAAACAGGTAAGACTTCCGGTTAGCTTCTTTACCGGTTTGAAACAAAAAAGGATCAATACTATTGTAGACGCCTATTGATTCTGAATCGAACAGTTTTCCCTGATCTTTAAACGGACCTTCGGGCTTATCGGCCATGGCCAGCCCAATGCCCGGATTCTTATCGCCCCAGGTGGAGTAACTGTAAAACATATAATACTGCCCGTTCACAACCGTCACATCCGGTGCCCAGATACCACCTGCATTTTTCCACGAAGGACGAACTTTAAATGCATCAGCCACATATTCCCATTGAGTGAGGTTTTTCGACTTAATGACCGGAACAACATGATGCACACCGTCTGTCCAGGTATTCTCTGTGGCATATCCGTAAAACCATCCGTTTGCCGCCTTAATAATGGTTGGATCTGCAAAGTCTGGTTCAAAAACCGGATTTTTATATGTTCCTTGTTTTATTATTTTTGCTGCAGAAACATCCTTTTCAGCATTGGCAGCCGTTTTGATTTTAGCTGCCATTGCCGGAAAAGTTGTCAATGCGAAACAGAGAATAATGAATTTAAATGGCTTCATTTTATTGTTTTGAGAAATAAGGTGCTGGTTGCAATGTTTTGCTTGGCTTACCGCCTTCAATAGTAGGCCATTCGTTTACCCATTTAATTCTGTCCATCATGAGCGGACGACGTGTTGCACCTCCGGCCAAAATTGGATTTTTAACATCGATAGCATGATAAATAAAGAAATCATTACCTCGGTCATCGGTCACAATTTCGGCATTATGCCCCGGTCCTACCCAACCCCAATCGCGGCTGCCGCTAATGAGTGTTGTAGCCTCGCGTCCCGGTTCCAGAATTGAATTACCCATTTGGTCGAGATATGGTCCTTTAATATCGGCAGCAAAAGCCACACAAACGTGATATTTACTATCAGCACCTTCGCAACACGAACCTACCGAACCGAAGAAATAAAATTTTCCGTTGTGTTCGTGAATATAAGTTGCTTCGAAAGCGCCACCGGCAATCTTAAATTTGGTTCCGACAGGCGTTTTTAAATCGGCACTAAGTTCCGTTCCGTAAATTCCCTGGAAGCTTCCCCAGAAAAGATATGACTTTTTATTACGGCCGGTTCCGGTTTGAATAAAGAACGGGTCGATACTGTTTGCCACACCCGACGACTGCGAATCGAGCACTTTACCCTGATCAACGAACGGACCATATGGAAGATCGGAAATAGCCAGTCCAATGCCCGGATTGCTGTCGCCCCAGGTAGAAACACTGTAGTACATATAGTATTTGTTATTCACAAAAGTGACATCAGGTGCCCAAACGCCTCCCTGAGTTTTCCAACTGGGTCTTTCAACAAACGCATCGGCTACATATTGCCATTTGGTAAGGTTTTTAGACTTAATGATCGGAACAATCCTATGAATACCGGCACTCCAGTTATTCTCAGTTCCGTAAGCATAAAACCAACCATCAGCTGCTCTGACAATGCTCGGATCGGCCAAATCGGGTTCAAAAAGCGGATTCTGATATAAAGTGTCAGCCGCAGTTGGCGGATCGTTCCAGATAAGAGTTTCTTCCGGCTTTTCCACACACGAAGCAAGAGTGGCTCCGAAAAGCAGAGCTATTGATATTTTTAATAATGACTTTTTCATTGGGTTCAATTTATTAAATCTGTCTGTGAATTGTTAGTAATAATTTAGTATCCGGGGTTTTGAGTAATCGGAACTAATGAAATTTCGCGATAAGGGATCGGGAAGCGATTGTTTACACCGATAATAAAATTATCGAAGTCTGCATCCCGGTTTTTAAGCCACGATATATTGGCTGCATTATCAAACATTCCCCAACGCTCCAAATCGAACCAGCGAGTAGATTCGCCACCCAATTCACAGCTACGTTCGTGTCTGAGTTGCACACGCATTTTTTCCTTGTCGTTACCAATACCTGTAAACACAGTTGAGTTCTGAAGCTCCGGCATATTCACCCGGCGGCGTACTTTATTGATATATTCGTACGATTCGGCAGTGCGGTCGAGTTCATTCAGCGCTTCGGCATACAACAGATAAATATCGGCCAAACGAATCACTCTGAAATTGATACCAGAACTATAATCTTCAACCGTAGCCGTTTCGTAATTGGTGTATTTTTTCCAGTAAATCATGTTGTGGTTTAGACTCAATCCATCCCAGGTTTTTCCATAAAATTGCTCAGTTGGATTAGCTGCATCGTAATAAGCCAAGGTGCTTTTCAACCGTGGATCCACCTGATTATCGACGGTTTTCTCCAACAGAAATTCGTTGTAAAGCGATTTGCGCGGATAAGCATCAGCCCACGAAAGTCCATCGGCAGCAATACCCATAAATTTGGCCCGGTTACAGCCTACTTCTACACCCGATTGAAGACCCGGAGCGTATTGAACTTCGAAAACCGATTCGGAATTGTTTTCATCCGCCTGTGAAAAATTGTCCTTGTAATTTGAAATAAGCGAATATAACGGTTGACCACCCGAGTTTTTCATGGCAAACAAAGTGCGACATTCGGCTTCCGCATCTGCCCAGTTCCTTTGTTGCATCAACACCTTGATAAGCATCCCACGTGCAGCCCCTTCGGTGGCACGTCCCAGATTTTTAAGCTCTGCATAATAAGGAGGAAGATCTTTTATGGCTTCTTCAAAATCAAGTTTGGCTTGCTGATAAAGTCCATCCTGTTCCACTATCTTCGGTGTATTTTCTCCGGCAAAGGCTGTAAGAGTTAACGGTCCACGGCCATAAATTGCTGCCAGATTAAAGAAATGTACGCCTCGCAGGAAATAAGCCTCACCAACAATTCTTTTTTTCAAATCCTCATTCATAGTTATATTCTTAGCATTATCAATAACCTGATTGGCCCAGAAAATTCCTTTATATAAATCCAACCAGGTGTAAAGTACGGCCTCAGCTGAATTGTCGTTATAACTTTTTACTAAAAAGTTAGAGTACGACTGGAAATATGGGTTTGGAGATGTGCTATATCCCTCGTCGGAGCGTGAAACATAGAGAATATGTAGCCAACGGGAATACTGACCATTGAATCGTAGCGGACGATAAGCCGCATCGATTCCCTTCTGTAAATCATCTCCGGTTTTCCAGAAATCGGTTGTTGTCATTTCGTTCGGATTGCGCTTTTCCAGAAAATCTTCCGAGCAAGCAACAAAACTTAGTATTACGCTCAAAATGGCTATTATATGAATATTTTTCATTTCTGTATTTTATTATTTATTCGGTTATACATTATTTTAGAATGAAATCTGAAGTCCCATATTGATACTTCTTAAAGGTGGGAAGTGACCATCATCATTTCCTTTGCCTAAAATATCTCCACCTGAAATTTCAGGGTCGAAACCGGAATACTTTGTAAATGTAAGCAGGTTTTGTGATCCGGCGAAAATACGGCAACTTTCGATCAGTTTGGTTGTTGCAAGCAGAGATTTAGGGAAAGTATAACCTATTTGAAGGTTCTTCAAACGAACATAATCTCCGTTTTCAATCCAACGGTCGGAGTATGACATCGTGTTATCATTTGGTCCCATTACGGCTCTTGGAGTTGTGGTGGAATGATTTTCTTCAGTCCACGGCACCAGACTTTTAGGTAAATTGGCTGTTTCATCCATACGTTCGAGCCAGTATTTTGCATTGTTGTAAATTTTGTTTCCAAAAACACCGGTAACAAACATGTTTAAATCAAAATTTTTGTACTCGCATGAAAAGTTTAAACCAAGTTCTAATTTTGGGAACGGACTTCCCACAAATTCGCGGTCATCCTTGTTTATCTGGCCATCATTGTTGGCGTCTTTATATCTTATATCGCCTGGTTTGGCATTTGGCTGAATCATTTTGGTTGTTGTCTCTCCTGTTTCGCTGTTGGTAGTTGTTTTAGTATAAGCATATACTTCATCCCAGTTTTGGAAAATACCAGCAGTACGTACCAGGTAGAAATCACCTACTGAACGACCTTCTTCCGAACGGTTCACACCGTTGAGGCCGCCTTCACGATAGCTTTGACCAAGTTTAATCACTTCATTACTCAGGGTAGTGAGGTTTAACGCCATGTTATACTTGAATTTATTTACATCTTCGCGGTAGCCAAGTGATAACTCAAAGCCTTTATTGACTACTTCACCAAAATTTGTCCATGGAGTAATATCTGTTCCATCCGTCCATGAAGTAGGAAGTTTTACAAGAATGTCTTTTGAATCAGCGTTAAAATACTCTACAGTACCATACACTTTGTTTTTAAATAAAGTGAAATCAACACCCAGGTTTAATGTGGTTTTCGATTCCCAGCGAAGGTTGGGGTTGGCACGTCCTTTTTGAATAGCCCCCACGTTCAGGATTTGGTCAGCTCCGAATACGCCACCTTCACCGGTCGATATATAAGTTGCATAATCATAACTGCCAATAGATTGTTGGTCTCCAATAGTTCCGTAACTGGCTCTCAGTTTCAAATCGTCAATCCATGAACGGGTATTTTCCATGAATTTCTCCTGGCTGATTCGCCATCCCAATGAAGTTGATGGGAAGTACCCGTACCGATAATTGATACCGAAAGCCGAAGAACCATCCCTGCGGACATTTGTCTGAATCAGGTATTTATCATCGTAAGCATAATTGATTCGTCCCAATATTGAAGTCATTGACCTGCTATCATCCGTCCCATACATTTCCATATCAGTTTTCCCGGCATTGATTACCCAGAAACCCGGTACCAGATTATGAACGGTAGATTCATTTTGCTTCCATTCTCTATTTTCTGCAGTATAACCAAGTAAGGCATCAAAAGAGTGTTTGTCTATTTTTTTTGTGTAAGTCAGTGTATTTTCAAACATCACGTTAGTCAGGTCACCACGTCTTTCGGTAAGTTGGTTGGTATATTTTGAAACATCGAGGTAGCGGATTTGATCGAAAGTAGTTTTTTCCCGGTCGTGCCAGGCGTGATATTCTATTCCCAGATTAGATCTGAATTTTAAGCCTTTAATAAATTCTGCTTCAACATAAGCATTACCCAGCACGCGGTTCGATGTTTGCAGGAAATCACGGGTTTCCTGTAAACCAATCGGGTTAGTTCCATAAGTCTGGTACAACGAGCTTCCGGTTCCGTATTTTCCATTCGCATCTCTTACAGGAATGATAGGAGGCATACGGCATAAATCAATAAAAGGAACTCCAATCATTGGCTTGGTTTCAGTATGCGACAAAAGCATATTTTCGCCAAATGAAAAAATTCCTTTTTTCATGCCTGAGTTTACTCGAAATGCATAACGATCATGCTTGGGGCCTTTCACAACACCATCCTGACTAAATAAATTACCGGACACCAGATAATTTCCATCCTTATTTCCTCCCGAAAGCGTCACGTTATAATCCTGAGTATTGCCCGTTTGGAAGAACTCCTTTTGCCAATCGGTATTTGTTAAAACCTGTCCCTGGGCGGGTTCGCCCGGCCATTCCATACCGGCATTTTCATAAGCCTGACGGTTGATACGCAGAAATTCCAGACTGTTCATCATTTCTATCCGGTGCGCAATGGATTGCACGCCGTAATTGGCACTCACATCAATACGTGGAGTTCCATCCTTTCCTTTTTTGGTAGTGATAAGGATAACACCATTAGCCCCTCTGGCTCCGTAAAGTGCAGTAGCCGAAGCATCTTTCAATACTTGCATGCTTTCAATATCATTAACGTTGAATTCGCGTTGTGAGCCGGTTAAGATCAAACCATCAACCACATACAACGGACCAACGTTTGAAAAACTGCCGACCCCACGAATACGAATATCAGCACCGGAACCCGGTTCGCCCGAGGTACTTACTGTTACACCAGAAACCTGACCCTGCAAAGCCTGTCCGATATTGGGCGACTGCATTTTTTTAATTTGAGCTACATCAACTGCCGAAACCGCTCCGGTCAGATCCTTTTTGCGTTGTGTACCATAAGCAACCACCACAATTTCATCCAACTGCTTAAGGTCTTCTTTTAAAACAACATTTAACACTGATTTTCCACTGGTACGCACTGTTTGTGGAAGATATCCGATGTAAGAGAAAGTAAGTGTAGCGTTTGATGCTGGTGCATTGATGGAGAACTTACCATCTATGTCGGTAACAACACCAGTTTTGGTGCCATCTACCATAACACTAACACCAATCAAAGGCTCACCTGTTTCGTTTGTAACTGTTCCCACAACGCGTTGACCTGGTTGCGATGAACTTTGTTGTGCATTAACAGCACTTGTCTGAAAAAGTAAGAAGAGAAACATACCGATTGACAGTAAATTTAATGCCAACGGTGATTTCGATTTAAACTTTGTGTTTTTTGACATAATATTGATAAAATAATAGTAATTTAGATTTTCGAAATAACTATCCGGCTCAGAAAAACGGAAACTTTATTCCGAAGTCAAAGTTACGTAGAGGCAAATTATTCATTTTATACTAAAATATCAATCTCTTGGATTATTGTTTTATTTGCGGGTCAGAATAACTGAAGCAGAATAAATTAAACATTTGTACAAAAACTCTGATAAATAATCCAAACATTGCATTAAAAATGATATTAACTTTACATAGTATTAAAAATGCAATCAATGGTTTGAATAAAAAGTTTCTGTAGCTAAATACTTGCCACTTTAGGGCTTCTGCTACATTGAAATATTATTTCAACTCTTAATTCGCATTAAAACTTAATTTTCTTGTTTTGTAACAAAAGTCCGGATTGAGATGTTTAAATAATCGAAGTGTTATTGGAAAGAAGTTTCAATTCAGGTATATACATAAATATGACCACAACCAATTCATCTGCATCTAATCGATTGTACTACGGCTTTTTGATCGTGTTTTGTTGCATTTTCTTTCCGGTAAAAAGTGAACAACAGGCAATCACCTTCGAAACTATAACCAACGATAAAGGCCTTTCGCACAACACTGTATATGACATTTGTCAGGACTCGCAGGGTTTTATGTGGTTTGCTACCGACGAAGGGCTCGACCGGTACGATGGTAAAAACATCAAGCAATATTTTTCGCAGGATAATAATTTGTTGCCATCAAACTCTATCCGAAGCCTTGCCAACACTGCAGATAAAAAACTGTTTGTAGCCACATCAAAAGGGTTGGCACTTTATCGCCCTTATAAAGATGACTTTATCGAAATAAAAAATAACAAACACCCACTCGGCGAAATAATCAATATACAGGATGGTAATCCGGGAGAGCTACTGATTTCAACTGAAAATCAGGGAGCTTTCATATATAATTATCGGCAAAATAAATTCACCCGTCTCACTTTCCTGACCGAAAGGGTGTATGGAATGGTTCGCGACCGAATGGGCTTTTACTGGGCTTTTACGAGGTTCAACCTGATTCGGTTTAATTCAAAACTCAAAATTGTTTCTCGCTACTTTGTAAGCCCGGATCTTTTTAATTCGGCCATTTCGTATCTAAAATCTGATCAAAAAGGCATTTTATGGGTAGGCACTTTTGAAGCCGGATTATTCACTTTCAACTTCGAAACAGGCACATTTTCACCTTTTGTGCCTTCAAACAAAGTGGATATGTATTTTATCCGTACGATTGAAGAAGGCGAAAATCCGAACGAGTATTGGATTGGTACTGAAAAAGGGCTGTATGTCCTAAACATTCAAAGCGGTCATTTTGAGCACTATACTCAATCATTCGATATCGTCCGAAAAACGATCAACGACAACGCCGTGTATAAAATCTATCGGAATCGACAAAATGTATTTTTTGTTGGAACGTACTTTGGAGGTGTGAACATAGCCAAAAGCCGCCGGACAGGGTTTAATGCTATTTACCCGAATGATAACGAAGGGTCGCTTCACGGCAAAGCGCTGAGTTGTATAGCTCAATCGGCTAACGGAGACTTGTGGATTGCTACAGAGGACGCTGGCATTGCCATCTACAACCTCCAAAAACGAACTTTCAGCCATATACTGGCAGGTGGAAATGCTTCCGGATTGATCTCAACCAATAACGTTCATGTGCTCCTGATGGATAAAAATATTTGTTGGGCAGGGCATTTTCTGGGCGGATTGTCGAAAATCGATTGCAAAACCCACGCAGCCAAGCGATTCATAGGCAAAATAGGTGATCCCACATCATTGACAAACAATTTCGTTTTTGCATTGCTTCATTATTCTCCGGATACTCTTCTGGTCGGCACCATTGCCGGGATTGATATTTTCGACAAACGAACAGAAAAATTCAGCCGGTTCAGGCAGGAAGAATTGAATGATTGCTTTATCTATGAAATATTTAAAGCTCCGGATGGAAAAATCTGGATTTGCACTTATAATAAAGGCATTTTCGTTTTTGATAAAACAAAACGAGGACTAATGACACACTATCAGGCCGGTGATAAATCGGGCCTGCCGGGTAATTCCATTATCAGTTATTGTATCGATAGTCGCAAACAGATATGGATAGGTACCCGTGGGAACGGGCTTTGCTTATTTAATCCGGTAAACCAAACGTTTAAAACATACACCGACAAAAATCTGCTGATCAATAATGTGGTTTACGGAATTCTGGAAGATGATAAAAAGAATTTGTGGATAAGCTCAAACAAAGGAATAAGCCGGCTTAATATTCACGGCAACAACTCTATTCATTTCAATCTGGACAATGGTATTGCCGGCAATCAATATAATTACAAATCCTATTTCAAAACGGCTGATGGATATATGTTTTTTGGTAGCGTGGCCGGCCTAACCAGTTTTCACCCCGATTTAATCCAAACCCCCGACGTAGCTCCGACTGTTCATTTCACCAACTTTAAAATTTTTAATGAAACAGTTTTACCCAACAGCAAACAAGTATTAATAAACAACATCGATTTTAGTGATAAAATCCATTTGAGATACAATCAAAACTCTTTTACACTGGAGTTTACGAGCATCAATTACTTTGATGGCGATGTATCATTTCAATATTATCTGGAAGGGCTGGAAAACACCTGGTCGCCTCTGACTGAAAGGATGCAGGCAAATTATACAAACTTATCGCCCGGGAAATATGTTTTTCACATTCGGGCTATAAACAAAATCAGTAACCAAACCAGCGAAGCACGTACTATAGAATTTATCATTTCGCCACCATTCTGGGCCAGTTGGATTGCTTACCTGTTTTACGTCGTTATTCTTTTGGCAATTGCCTGGTGGTTGTACAAAAGCTACATCAACCGCCAACACGAAAAGGTAGCTCTCGCAATTGAAAAAATTGAGAAAGAAAACCTGAAATTGCTGCATCAGCACAAAATGAACTTCTTTACCTACATTTCGCATGAGTTCAAAACACCGTTAAGCATTATCATTGCTTCGGTGGAACTTTTGTTCAAAAAAGAAGGAAACAACCAACAAGACGAAAATGAAGAAATTCATCACACCATTAAACGCAGCGCCACCCGACTACTCACGCTGGTTAATCAGCTCATGGAGTTTCGGAAAATTGAGACCGACCATGCTGTCATTCATGTACATAAAGGCGACGTAGTTGATTTCTTCCATCAGATTGTTACTTTTTATCGCCCGTTGCTCGAAAAAAAGAATATTGATTTAAAAATTCAGATTCAATATGAAACTACTGACATTTATTTTGATTTTGACAAACTTGAAAAAATATTTACAAACCTGTTGACTAATGCTGTAAAATATACGCCCGATCGGGGTGAAATTGTACTCCAGTTGAATGTTGGTACAACCAATTTCAGTTTCTCCGTAAAAGACAGTGGTAAAGGGCTGACAACCTCACAAATTGAGCGTATTTTTGAGGTTTTTTATGGCGAAGAAGAATCCAAAGAACTGGTGGAAAGTAGCGGAATAGGCCTGGCACTCACAGCCAGCCTGGTGAAGTTGCTTAAAGGACAGATCAATGTGGAAAGTGAAGTGGGCAAAGGCAGCAAATTTATTGTCAACCTCCCTATGATGGAAAATGTGGAAGGAGCTACCACATACGAACGGCAAATTTCTACGGCTGACCTAATGGAAACAAATACAATTGATTACCAGAACGATAGTTCAATAGAAGTGAACAAGGAGAAGCAATTTTCATTGGTAGTAGTTGAAGATAATAAAGACTTATTAAGCCTGTTGAGTAAAAAACTTCGGGAGAAATATGTTGTAAAAAGCTTCGAAAATGGGCTGGATGCGTGGAATTATATACAGGAAAAGACGCCTGATGTGGTTATCACAGACGTTATGATGCCCGTAATGAGTGGTATAGAACTATGCGAAAAGATAAAGAGCAATATCGACTTATGCCACATCCCGGTAATTATGCTTACTGCAAAAACTACAACTGAAGCCAAAATGGAAGGATTGTATGCGGGCGCAGATATGTATATACCCAAGCCGTTTTCGATAGAAGAATTGGAAATTTGTCTGAGCAACATTCTCAAAGCCAGAATAGCACTTAAAAGCAAACTGGCTGAATTATCGAAAATTGAAGGATTTAGCATACCTTCATCCAATAAAGAACAGGCGTTTATAGAAAAAATATTTGCATTGATCCATGAAAATATTCAGGAAAGCGATTTGGATGTACAACTTTTGGCAGATAAGTTGAATATCAGTAGAACTAATCTGCACAATAAAATCAAGAGCACAATGAACATGAGTACGACCGAGTTTATAAATACCATCCGTGTAAACAAAGCCAAAGAGCTTATGCAGGATACGTATTTGACTTTGTCAGAAATCTCTTATAAAGTTGGTTACAACGATTCTGCCTATTTCTCCCGCATGTTCAAAAAAGTTACCGGAGAAACTCCCGGAGAATTCAGAAAAAGAAAATAGAAAAAAGAAAATATAAAAAAGAAAAAACCGTCATTCAATTTTTTTGAATGACGGTTTTTCTTTTTTTCCGTTTGAGGCTATTTTCTTTTCTGTTATAGTTTTTCACCATAAGCCAGGTCACCGGCATCGCCAATTCCCGGGATAATGTACGAATGCTCGTTCAATTCTGGGTCGATAGCAGCTGCCCAAACGGTGGTTTTTGCTTCGGGGAAATGTGAAGCTACATAGTCTATAGCTTGTTGGCTGGCAATAACTGTAGCAACGTGGATATGAGCCGGTTTTCCTTTGGTAAGCAATGCACCGTAAGCCAGCTCCATTGAACTGCCGGTTGCCAGCATAGGATCGGTAATAATCAGTGTTTTTCCATCAATGGCGGGTGACGCAATGTATTCGATAAAAATATCAAACTTCAGTGCATCCTTGTATTTACGATAAGCAGACACGAAGGCATTTTCTGCCGAGTCGAAGTAATTCAGAAAGCCCTGGTGAAAAGGCAATCCGGCGCGCAGAATGGTGGATACCACAATTTTTTCGTCGATAACCTCGGTGTGAGCCAAGCCTAGGGGAGTTTTTACCTCTTCTCCTTTGTAGCGCATGGTTTTGCTCATTTCGTATGCCATGATTTCGCCAATTCGCTCCATATTCCGGCGAAAGCGCATGGAATCTTTCTGAATTTTTACTGAGCGGATTTCTTTGATATAATGCTTCAGTACGGAATTATTTTCCGATAAGTTTATGATTCTCATTTAATTTGTTTTTTAGCGCACAAAATTAATGCTTTTTTTACTCGTTTGAAGCAAATTAATGAATATTAATTCATAAAAAAAGAGGAAATCTGAATTTCCTCTTTTGTAATAAGCCACTAATAAAGTGTGCGTTAATTCTGATTGTCTTTCTCCCGAATTTCAGTCCTGCGAATTTTTCCACTGATTGTTTTTGGCAAAGCATCAACAAATTCAATAATGCGTGGGTATTTGTAAGGTGCTGTAACCGTTTTCACGTGTTCCTGAATTTCCTTTACCAGTTCGTCACCGGCTCTGTCTTTGTATTCTTTCGAAAGAATAATGGTCGCTTTCACCACCTGCCCGCGAATTTCATCGGGAACACCAGTTATAGCACATTCCACTACGGCAGGATGCGTCATCAGGGCGCTTTCCACCTCGAATGGCCCAATGCGGTATCCGGAGCTCTTAATCACGTCGTCTGCACGTCCTACGAACCAGAAATAGCCATCTTCGTCGCGCCAGGCCACGTCGCCGGTGTAATAAATATTATCATGCCATGCATCATAAGTCAGTTCGGCGTTGCGGTAATAGCCTTTAAACAACCCCACAGGGTATTGCTTATCGGTGCGGATCACAATTTGACCCTGTTCGCCCACTTCGGCAACACGGCCTTCGGGAGTCAGCAAATCTACATCGTAATGCGGATTTATAAGTCCCATCGAACCTGGTTTTGGTTCTACCCAGGGCGCTGTAAAGAGCGACAGTGTGGTTTCGCTTTGACCGTAACCTTCTTTTAGTTTAATGCCTGTAAGTTTCAGGAATTGCTCATACACAGCCGGATTCAGTGCTTCGCCTGCAATGGTGCAATACTCCAGCGACGACAAATCATATTTGGTTACATCTTCGCGAATAAGGAAACGGAAAATGGTGGGAGGTGCACAAAGTGAAGTGATACGATATTTCTGAATCATTTCCAGCATGTCGGCCGGGGTGAATTTTTCATGGTCGTACACAAACACGCATGCTCCCACAATCCATTGCCCGTAGAGTTTTCCCCATACGGCTTTCAGCCAGCCGGTATCGGCAATGGTGAGGTGAACGCTGTCTTCGTGCAGATTGTGCCAGTATTTGGCGGTAATAATGTGTGCCAACGGGTACACACAGTCCAGCAATACCATTTTCGGGTTGCCGGTAGTGCCCGACGTAAAGCTGATAATCAGCGGATCATCGTTTTTATTTACGTTAGCAATAGGCATGAACGGCGCTGCATTTTCAATGCCTTTGTGGAAATCGTGCCAGCCTTCCGGTACGTTTGGTCCAACCGAAATAAGCATTTCCACGCTGGGTGATTCGGGCATCGAATCGTTAATATGGTTTATAATAGTTTCTTCGCCAACCGCAATAATAGCTTTAATATCGGCAGCATTGTTACGGTAAATGAGGTCTTTTTTTGTCAATAAATGCGTAGCGGGAATAATAATGGCACCGATTTTATGCAGAGCAATAATGGTAAACCAGAATTCAAACCTACGTTTGAGGATAGCCATCACGATATCGCCTTTTTTAATACCCAGACTTTGGAAATACGAAGCCGTTTGATCGGTGTATTTTTTTATTTCTCCAAAAGTAAACTCACGGCATTCGCCCTGATCGTTTGTCCAGAGAAGGGCGCGTTTGTTAGGTTCTTTTTCTGCCCAGGCGTCGACTACATCGTAGGCGAAATTGAAGTTTTCGGGTACTATAAGTTTGTAGTTTGCTTTGAAATCTTCAAAGTCTTTGAATTCGGTTTGTTGAAGAAACTTTTCTAACATAAGCAATTCTTTTAAAGCATTTATTTGAGGTTACAAAGAAATATCAAAAGATCATCTAAGCCAATAAACTGGGATAAAACCGGGTTATTTGGGGTAAAATTTCAAATTATGGGATGAAATATGCGAACACATGTGTCCAATTATTAGAGGTCTTACACTATTACAGCCAGAAACCGCACTTTTTTCGCGTTCAGGGCTTTCATGCCATGCGGTTTGGTGGCATCGAAGTAAATGCTGTCGCCTTCGTTAAGTGAAATGTCATTGCCGCCAATGTGCAGTTGCATGGTTCCTTCCAGCACCAGATTGAATTCTTGTCCGGCATGGCTGTTCAAATGCAGGGGTTGATCGTTGGGCTCAACAGTAACTTCGAATGGTTCGGCCTTAGCATTCCGGAATCCGTTTGCCAGTGCCTGATATTTGTAGGCTTTGGTACGTTCAATACTGGCACCGGTGCCTTTGCGGGTAACAAAATAGGTAAGTGCATGTGGTTCGCTGCCGGTGATCAGTGCAGCAGTTTCCACGCCAAATGTTTGCGCTACCTCGCAGATAAAACTCATGGGAATGTCGTTCGCTCCCGATTCATAACGGGCGTAATCGGCCTCAGGAACACCGCATTTTTCGGCAGCTTGCGCAATGCTCAGGTCCAGCGCGTCGCGTAATCCGCGCAATCTTTCGGCAATTTGTTTGATTTGTGTGTTCATAGCAGTAGAATTTTAAGGTATTCAATTGTTGGGTTTAAAGGATTAACTTTTCCAAAGTTCTATACTTTGGAAAAGTTATCCTGTGTCGTTTCTTATTTCAAATGTGAAGCTTTCAACCCTTTGATTACCGCATTGGTAAATCCATTGGCTTCCATTTCGTTGAGCCCTTTGATGGTGATGCCGCCGGGGGTGGTTACTTTGTCGATTTCCACTTCAGGATGCGAGTTGTTGGCCTCCAGCAGGTCGATGGCTCCACGTAGCGTTTGTAGTACTACTTCTTTCGCCAAATGTGGATAAATGCCCATTTCCACACCACCTTCGGTAGCTGCGCGGATATAACGGAAGGCATAGGCAATTCCGCATGAAGACAAAGCCATAAAAGCATTCAGCTGGGTTTCGGGAACCAGAAATGCTTTTCCTAACTCGGCGAAAATCGATACAACCAGTTCTTCCTGCTCTTTCGAAGCATTGAACGATGAAATAGTGGAAACGCTTTGCAGCACTTCTATTCCCGTGTTTGGAATTACCCGGAACATCATGGCATCGGTGTCGAACAATTCAGTCAGTTTGGCAAAATCTACACCTGCAGCAATCGATACAATGATCTGGTTTTTCAGGTCAATTTTATTCTCAATTTCTTCGGCAACAACCTCCACCAACCAGGGTTTTACGGCCAACACAATGATATCGGCATCTTTGATAATATCGCGATTGGAGTTACTTACGGTAATTTCAGGGTCGAAAGCCTTTATGGCATCCAGATTGGCTTGCGAAATGTCGCTCACCCGAATGTTTTTGGACTGAATAAGAGTGCCTTTTGATAAGCCGCGGGCAATAGCGCCGCCCATGTTGCCGGCTCCGATAATGGCAATTTGAAGGTTGGTTGTTTCCATAATTAGTTTGTTTTTATCCTGATATTGAATTACAAAGATAGAATTTTTTATCAAAAGGCTTAGCACCAAGGCACAAAGATCGCTAAGATTCACAAAGAATTTTTGTACGCCTGTATAAATATTGAAAAGGCCTGTAATTTAGAAACTTAGTCTCAGGCATCCTTTCAATCCCCACGGACTAACTCCCGGATGACTCAGATCGGTGAGCCGCCAAACCGATTGTACCGTGAAAATATGCAGGATGTTCGAAAGCCCAACGCCCACTTCCATATACGGTTTGTTGAGCGGATACATGTTCGCAGGCAAATCCAACAACGTTTTATGTGAGTCGTTCAAGCTGCCGTAAGCCATGTGAAATGAGCAAATTTCACGTAAATTCAGGTTTTTGATCAATGGAATCTGATTCATAACCAGCCCGTTGAATGTTAGTTCGCTATGTAGATTTATGTATTTGTCGACAGCATATTCCCTGTAATTCATCGAATTAAACTGATAGGTGCTGTAACCGCCCGTTTCACTTCCTGCCGGAACTTCGAGTAGCGGGTAAGGCACATCGCCAAGCACCAGGCCGGCTTCGGCAATGTAGTTCAGTTCGGCAAATCCCAGATTAGCAATGTGTTTCATTTTTGCCAGAATCTTTCCGTAGTGGCCGGTTTTGGTTCCGAGTTGATATCGGCCTGCTTCCAGAATGGAATAAACAACGGGTTTTTTATTGGCAATGTAAATCCTTTGCATGTGATCGTCGTAGGTTCGCTCGTCAAACGAAAAGCGGGTGATGAAAGTTGCCGATTGTTGCATCAGAAAATTTGCCAACTGAGTTCCGTTAGTATTCATGGGCATATTGTTATTGGCAAATAATTGGTTGGAACGCACATAAAGGCTGCTTTCAATATCGCGGTTCCAGTCGGCGGAAAGGGAAGCTGAAAATTCTTTTCGTTCGCTGTTTTTTGTGGCATACCTCAGTGCAAAAACAGAACTTGAAATATCCACATCGGACGAAAGCAGTGGGTTTTCACGAAACAGATAGTCGTTGTAATCATAATCCACGCGGCGGTAATCATTGATATAATTCAGGCTTAAAACACGTCGTTTGCTACCAGGGAATTTGAACTCTGCCACTCCGGAATATTTTACCGCTTCATTCTTAAATCCATAACCTACAGAACCTCCCAGCGAAATGTTTTTCCAAACCTCTTCGTTGGTTCTGAAAGGCAAAGTCAGGCGAAGGCCTTCAATGTCGGTAGTGCGCATGATTTGTTGAACTTTTCCAATGTCAATTTTTCCGGCACGAATATATCCTGTAAAAGCCGCATCGGCAATCCATTTCGCCGTCAGGAGCAGTGGTGTATTATTCAGATCTTTCAGCTTGTTGTCAATCGATTCCTGCGTGTAGTTGCTTTGAGCAAAATTCTTAGCCGGAACAAAAACAGAATCCGGCTCATAGGTAGCACTACGCTTGATAAAAATCTCCGGTTTGAGGTTCAGGCTGTCGGCAAGCAACTCGTAATTCATGTTCAGTTGTAGTTCTTCCTGCTGACGACTCCAGTATCCGGTAGGTAGTAACACAAAATTTTCTCTGATGCGCAAATTGTGGATAAAGTTAATGTTGGCCTTTTGGGGTAATTCTGCTTCAATTCCGGTGAGAGCATGCGTGGCCGAGTCAATCCATAGAGTACCATTAAAGGCCAGGTTTTTAGCGTTTCCTGACCGGTAATGTATTTCGTATTGTTTGCCAGCGGTGGTATGTATGCTGTCAGCCAGATAATAGTTGTAGTAGAGATTGCCCACATTGGCGAGTGGGCTGATCATGCTTTTTCCGAAAATGGTAACCGTATTGTTGTAGAAATTCAATTCCGAAGAGAGGTCACCAACCAGTTTCTCCAGAATTTTCTCTCCACTTTCGGGCGAGGAGAAGATGTTATGCGAAAGAAGTTGCTTTTTTACACCAGCTAACTGGTATTTATTTTCAACCATGTACAACGGAACTACCAACGAAGAATCGGTGCCTGAAATATTTCCTTTTTGCAGTTGATCGAAAATCCGTTTGCCCATAGCCCGCTGACTGACTTTGCTGAGCAGCACAAGATTTTGTTCGGTGCTTTTCATGCTGAATCCAGCTTTACGGCTGAGGTCATTTTCTTTGGCCAGCAGACGCACTTTTTTCATCAATTCCAAAGCCGGATTTGCACCTGGAATCACAAAAACTTCCTGCAAAAGAGTGTTTTCTTCCTCCATTTTCACCTGTATGCCAATGCTCTGTCCCGGTTTAAGTCTGATGGATGCTTGTTTGAAGCCCACGCACGAAAACAAAAGTGTGGTGTAGGGTTCGTTTGTCCGGATCAGGAAATAGCCTTCTTCGTTCGATTGGACGACCTGAGTTGAATTTTTAAAATAAATATTGACCTGATGCAGAGGTGTGTTGTCGGCTTTGTTGAGTACTTGTCCTGCTACAACTGTTTCCTGTGCGGATGCAAATGAAGATGCAAATAAAAGGATTATCAGCAATAACTTAAACGCAAATTTATCGTGTATCAGTTTTATATACTTCAAATTCATTTTAAAGTGCTTTTTCATTTTTATAATATGGATGGCATTCCAAAATGGTTTGTCGGAGGTAATGCACGTCGATATGCGTGTAAAGTTCGGTTGTTGTAATGGATTCGTGTCCAAGCAATTGCTGTATGGCGCGCAGGTGAGCCCCATTTTCGAGTAAATGGGTAGCAAACGAATGTCGGAACGTATGCGGACTCACGTTTTTGCGAATGCCGGCCAGCATGGTTAGGTCTTTCACTATTTTGAAAATCATATCGCGGGTGAGCCTTGTGCCCCGCCGGTTCAGGAAAAGATAATCTTCGCTGCCCTTTTTGATATCCAGCATATTGCGGTCTGTTTTCCAGAGCGTTATTTGTTTCACTGCCTGTTCCGACAGCGGAACCAACCGTTGCTTGCTGCCTTTGCCTTCAACGAGCATGTATCCTTCGTCCATGTACATTTTTGAAAGGTGCAGATTTATAAGTTCAGACACACGCAATCCCGATCCGTAAAGTACTTCGATAATGGCTTTATTGCGCTGTCCTTCCGGCTTGGAAAGATCCACTGCGGTAACAATTTTATCAATTTCTTCCAAAGACAGCACTTCGGGCAGGCGTAAGCCTATTTTGGGGCTTTCCAACAGTTCGGTAGGGTCATTGTCAAGAATATTCCGATAAATCAGAAAATGGTAAAAAGACTTGATACTTGATAAGATTCTTGCCTGTGAACGGGGATGAATACCCAGACTGCTGATTTCGATAATAAAATCGCGCAGTATTTCGGTGGTGGCTTCCTGAAGTGGAACGTGCGCATCAGCCAGAAATCCGGACAATTTCTGTAAATCCCTTTCATAAGCTTCTATCGTATTGTGCGACAGGCTTTTTTCAAGCTTCAGATACAAATGATAATCATCCAGGATGGGAAGCATTTCAGCGACGGTTTACCAATGAACAGTTCGGGTTATTTTTAAAATACAAAGGTATTAATAATTCGGGCAACATAAAATGAAACGTGTCTGGTTTTATTCATTTTATACCCGATAATGAAAAAACGGATTTGTTCTGCTTTGATTGTTTGCAGTGTCTTTTTTGATGGGATGATCTGTTAATAAATGACAAATGGCTGTAATCACATTGAATTACAGCCATTTTTTGTACGTCAAAAATCTTAATTAATTTCTCAAAGTAATGTTTTTTGTTGTACCGTTAATCGTAACGGTTGCTTTGTTGTCTTTCGTTCCATCTCCATAATCAAGAACAGCGGATCTGGTTTCAGAAGTAATGTTAACTGCTCCTTGTACAAAGTGTGGATAGTTGCTGTAAATAATCAAAGGATTTGATTCATCGATAACCATTGTATATGTTTTTCCTTTGGCGTTGACACCATTGGACGAGCCGGTAATTGAATATTTATCATCGGCCAAAATCAGCGGAGTTCCTCCATTATCAATTCGTTCGCGCGTGCGTTCCGAACTCCAGGTCACTGTGGTGCCATCGGTACGGGTGATGGTATCGTTCACACTGATAGTCCAGTAAGGATGATTGCTTGCATTTAAACCTTTGTTAGTAACCGTTTTAGAACCGGAAATTTTCTTGTCGTTTACCGAGAAATTGTCGAAAGTGATTTTTTTGGTTGAGTTTGCTTTCCACATTCGGTCGCTTATTTCCACAATCAGTTTTCCTTTCAGGATATTACCGCGTTTGC
Source organism: uncultured Paludibacter sp. (assembly GCA_964433885.1). Taxonomy (GTDB): domain Bacteria; phylum Bacteroidota; class Bacteroidia; order Bacteroidales; family Paludibacteraceae; genus Paludibacter. Next base: position 243,932 of record CAYSTC010000002.1, read on the forward strand.
CTGTAAATCCGGAAGTCCCGAAATCGATAATAATCGTTTTTGGAAAAGTGACTGAATCTTTAGGAGTAACGGTAACAGTTGGGTGCGAAGTGGTTTCAACTGATTTTACGCCCATGTAACCGGAGTTGGCTGTAGCGTTTACGTATTGATCAGCCTCGTTTATTACTTCATCGTTCAGCGTAGCAGCCTGAGCCTCATCCGTTGCAGTGGTGGCTAATGCAGAGTCGCTGGCCGAGGCAAAGTCTGCTGTACACGATGTTACTAAAAATGCAAATCCCATTGTAGCAATGGCAAACATTGCCATAAAATGTCTGTTTCTCATAATGAATTCTTTCTATTATTAATAATAAAGATTTTCTGTTTTGTTTTTGATGGGAATTATCCCTGTAGGTTTAATCTCACCAAAAATTTAGAATTTTTTTTCTAAATAAATATTCTAACTTTGTCAGACTTTATAAAAACGCTTATAATTTTAAAAAATTGTAGGCAATTAAATTCCACTGACATATTATTACAGCGGATTAAGAGTGTTGTTGTTTCGTAGTGACTTTAATTGTGCTTGTTTTTTAGCTATTTATAAGTAGGGAAGTATCATTTTAATAATTAGTTATGTATAGATTCGTTATCAACTCATTATTGCTTTTTTCTTCTTTTTCGGTTATGGGGCAGACAGATAATCTGCGCAATGAAATTCTGAATTACACAGATTCCAATGCATTGTTTATTCGTAATGGTCGCAAAATGATAATTGACAAACTTATTGATGGAGATGTAGATAAGTTACGGCAGATAAAGAACTCCCTTTTGTTGTCCGAGAATGAAAAGTACCTCACCTTTTATCCCTATGAAATGAGGTTGTTGCTTTATTATGTGGGTGAATATGATGAGTTGCAGTATTATATCAATTCATACGATGAAAGAACAGTTGAAAGCCTGAAATTGAAGATAAAACCTGCAGTAGATGAATTGGAAAATTGCTTATTGGCGAGTGTCCGAAAACGAAGAGCAGACATTGAAGCTGACATCAGAGCGCATGTAGAAAATATAGAAAATCGTGATTTTATGATATTAAATTTGCGCTATCTGATTGGAGGAAAGGATTATTCGGATGTTACCCGTGAGAGCCTGAATGCGGATGCAGACACTTTTTTACTCAAACACCCCGACAGCAAATATGTCGGCTATACACGTGAATATATCCGTTATAAATTGGTGCAGTCCAATTGGGGAATGGGGCTTGAGTTTTTTTCCGGTTACGGTATTGGAACCGGAAATCTCTACAACAACTTCCACGGTCATGTACCTGTTGGATTTGCTCTGGATGTGTTGTATAAAAACTGGTCGCTTTACATACGAGATTATATTGGCATAGGCACCACTCATGCCGATATTCCTGTGAATGGCACTGTATGGCCCACTGGAACTAAGGCTAACACCTTTATTCCTGAAGCCACACTGGGTTATATGCTTCCATTCAAAAGTAATTTGCATATTTCACCTTTTGCCGGAGTGGGAGGCCTGATGTTGAGCCCTACCGAGAATCAGAAAGAGGAAAGTTATTATAAACAAGCCAGTGAACTGAACAGTTTTGTCTGGATTGCAGGTGTAAACATGGATATCAAACTGGGTAAAAATACGTCCGGCCAGCCACTTGTTTCATACAACGAAGACGGTTTTTGGTTTTTGCGCGTACGCTATGGCTATGTAATGTCCAATATAAATAAACTTTATCCGGGATTAACGGGCAACATGCATTATCTCACCATTGGTATTGGTTGCATGGCGCGTAAGGTAAAAAGAGATTTGTAAAAAGTAGAAGTTAAGGCGATTGTGAATTAGGAAAAATAAAAACGCAGGATGATTGTAACAAATAAAGATATTCAGATACGGATAATAGACTATTATTCCGACGATTACCGTAAAGAATTACTCCTTCGCGATGATGTGCTTCGCAAACCGTTGGGTATGAGTCTGTATAATGATAATCTGGAGAGAGACAAGGAGGATATTCATATTGGTGCATTTGTGGGAGAAGATTTGGTGGGGACACTTATTCTGACAAAGCTCAACGACACAGATCTAAAAATGCGGCAGGTGGCTGTAGCCGTAAAAATGCAATCGCAAAAGGTTGGCACTCAGATAGTGCAATATGCAGAATCTTATGCCAAATCGAAGGGTTATGAAAATATGGTGCTTAATGCCCGCAAAACTGCTGTGTCATTTTACGAAAAGCAGGGATATTCAATTATCAGCGAAGAGTTTTTAGAGATTAATATTCCTCATTATAAAATGAAGAAGTATATTGGCTGATATTCTGCCAAATAAGAAGAACCATGTAGCCTGAATCTATTGAATATTTCGCAGGCAAACAAGGTTCTTTTAATGTAATGCACAGTGATTCCGTGAAATGTTTTTTTTATTTCGCTCTCGCGTATTGTACCGGCCAGATAGTTTCTTCGTTAAACTTAAGCAGAAAATAAGGATTGCGCAATAGTTCGCGTCCCAGAAAAACCATATCAGCTTTTTCAGCTTCCAGAATAGCGTTGACTTGTTTGGGCTTGGTAATTAATCCTACCGCTGCGGTCAGAATGCCGGTTGCACGAATGGCTTCTGCAAACGGAACCTGATAACCGGGCCCGACAGGGACTTTTGCTCCAGCTATATTTCCGCCCGACGAACAATCAATAAGATCTACTCCCATTTCATGAAGCAGGGCACAAAGTCTAACGGTTTCATCAGTATCCCAACCGCCTTGTACCCAATCAGTAGCCGACAGACGGACAAACAGAGGTAAATCGGCCGGCCATACAGTTTGAATAGCCTCTACCACTTCGCGTATCAAGCGGGTTCGGTTTTCGAAACTTCCACCATATTCATCGGTTCGCTTATTGGTGAGTGGTGATAAAAATTCATGAATAAGATAGCCGTGTGCTGCATGAATTTCCAACACCTTGAAACCGGCTTCCTTAGCGCGTTTGGCCGATTGCTTAAATTGATCAATCACATGGGCTATTCCATTTTGGTCGAGAGCAAGAGGTGGTATTCCTGTAGTTTCGAACGGAATAGCCGAAGGAGCAACGGTTTGCCAGCCTCCATCTTCGGCAGCCAGTTGTTTTCCGCCCCTATCCGGTGTGCTATGCGATGCTTTCCGTCCGGCATGTGCAATCTGGATGCCAGCCACCGATCCATGATCGTGGATGAACTCAACAATTTCTTTCAGTCCGGCAGTTTGTTCGTCGTTCCAGAGTCCTAAATCGGCTGGAGTAATCCTTCCTTCAGGTGCTACAGCCGTGGCTTCCACAATAACCAGCCCGACACCGCCTATAGCCCTTGTGCCATAATGCACAAAATGCCAATCGGTAGCAAACCCATCGATAGCCGAGTACTGGCACATGGGTGGCATACCAAGCCGGTTTTTGAAAGTGATTGATTTTATGGTGAGTGGTTGATTTAGATGAGCCATGAGGTTTATATTTTTTAGTCAAAAACAAAAGTATACTACATACCGAAATGGAACAATAAATTGCCGGAAAATGTTTTGAAACGAATTGCTTTGATATGCAGAAGGATATTATTTGAGATAAATTTCAAATAGAATCCTTCTGTTTGCTTTTTTAAAATCAATTACTATCGCTTGGGTCGTCGAAGTTTTTAATAAAGTCGGAAGGTGAGATATTAAACTGTTTCTTAAAAACTTTCGAGAAATATCCCGGATCGCTAAACCCAACTGCATAGGCTGTTTCTGAAATGTTATGGCCGGTAGTCAACATTTCCTTTGCTTTATTCATTCTGCGCTCTCTGAGATAGTCAGTTACCGAAGTATCGATAAGTTTCTTGCATTTTACATGCAACAGGGTCCGGCTTACATTCAGCGACTTTGTAATGTCGGAAATGGAGAAGAATTGGTTGTCGATATTTTTTTCGATAATTTCGTTGAGTTTGTCCACAAACGCACAATCCCTTTCATTCATCAAGTTGCGTTGTTCACTTTTCTGAGGGTTATTTTTCAGAAGTTCGATGTTTTTCAAACGCGTTTTTATTATGTTTTGAACCTGCATTTCAAGCAGACGTGCGTTGAAGGGTTTTTCGATGTAGAAGTCTGCTCCCATCTCGTAGCCTTCCATTTTATCTTCGGAACCGGTTTTGGCTGTCAGCAAAATGACAGGAATGTGGCAAGTGCTAAAATCGTTTTTAACGTGTTGGCATAGTTCGAAACCGTCCATTTCTGGCATCATAACGTCGCTGATAATCAGATCCGGATTTTCTTTGTAAACAATTTCAAGTGCTGTCCTACCGTTTTCTGCCGTTAAAATCCGGAATTTATCCTGAAAGATATCGCATAGGAATTTCAGCAACTCTTCATTGTCGTCTACCAGCAAAACGGACTTGATATATTCTTCGTTTTGCTCCTGCATGAAAGCGTTGCTCTTTTCAACTATTTCTTTTTCAATGGTAATGTAATTGTACTTCTTGAAAAAATCATTATCGAGAATCTCTGTGAATTTTTCTTCATTCGAGTAAGATTTTTCCGAAACATCCAGTTTTACCATGAAAGTACTTCCTTTTCCGGGTTCACTTTCAACCTCGATAGTGCCTTTGTGCAGGTTCACCAACCTTTTGGTGAGCGAAAGCCCAATGCCGGAGCCTCTGATATTCAATTTCGGATCGGCCTGGAAATAATTTTCAAAAATCCGGTCGAGATATTCTCTTTGTATGCCTTCACCGGTGTCGGAAACTATGATTTCGAGAAAAATTTTACTATTGTCATCTTCGGTAAGTCGTGCCTGAATAGTTACACTGCCCCCTTTCGATGTAAATTTGAATGAGTTGGAAAGCAGGTTGTAAACAATTTTTTCGATATTGGCAATTGAGAACCAAACGTCTTCACCATTGTCTTCAATCACAGCATTGAAGTTTATTTTTTTTTCAATTGCCAGAAGTTTGAAAGTAACCGAAATGTTGGAAATAAACTCGAGCACATTTCCCTTGTGGAGGGTCAGTTTTTCTTTCCCGATTTCAATTTTACTGAACGTCATCAATTCATCTACAATTCGGCTCATGCGCTGCGCATTGCGCAAAATAACACCCATTGTTTCTTTTGATACAACTGTTTTATTATCAGAATCAATAAGCCTTTGAAGCGGCGATATGATTAATGTTAACGGAGTTTTCAGCTCGTGTGAGATATTGGTAAAAAAGTCGATTTTTGTCCGGTTGATTTCCTCAATCTTATTTCTTTCAATGCGTTCCAGTTGAATCTGGTTTTTTTCATCGCGCCGCAGTTTCAGGAAGCGGTTTATGAAAGCAGCTAATATGGTTGCTACGATCAGGTAAATAATCCAGGCCCAAAACGAGAGGTAGAAAGGCGGTTTGACAATAATGGTTATTGAGCGGACAGGTGCGTTTTCCCAGTCTTCGTTTGACGAAACTGCTTTTACCTTGAATACGTATTTGCCCGAGGGCAAGCGTGAAAAATTCACCCTGCGCTGGTCGTTCAGCATATTCCAGTTTTTATCCACGCCGTCCATAAAAGTAGCGTATTTCAGGCCCTGTGAATGGCCGTAGTATATTGCAGCATATTCAATGGAAAAAGAATTGGCCTGTTCGTTTGTGAGTGTAATTTCCGAAGCCTCATCGAGGCTGGTTTTCAGTGGCGAATCGTCTGAATACACTGAAATTTCCTCACCTCCAATGTATAGTTTAGTCAAATCAACTTTAGGCCGAAAAATCTTCCCGCTAATCTGGTTTGGGTAAAATGAAATTAAGCCGTTTATAGTTCCCAAAAATAATTCTCCCTCTCTTGTTAGTTTTGCAGAGTTCATATTGAAATTATCGGAAAACAAACCATCGGCTTTGGTATAGCTAAAAGTTTTATTGGTTCGCAGATCAATCTTTTTCAGGCCTTTTTCGGTACTAACCCATAGAAACTTGTTGTTATCTTCGACAATTCCCGAAATTCCAATCTTATCAACACTTAATTCGTGTTTAAAGCCATCGGTATTCTTGTCGTAATAATAAAGCCCCTGGCTGTATGTCCCAATCCAGATGCGCCGGTTTGAATCTTCGAAAACCTGGGTTATAAAATTATCTTTTAGTGAACCTTCCTGATTGTTTGACTTATAGCTTTTAATCCTGTGTTCTTTCTTGTTATACACTACCAAGCCACCGTCTCGTGTTGCAATCCATAAATTATTCTGGCTATCGAGCATCATGTGGAAAATTGCAAAATTCCTCAGGACAGGATAATCGATAGTGGAAAATTCATTTTTCAGAGGATCGTACAGCGTTAAACCATCCATGGCACCAATGTAAATTATTCCATCCTTATCCTGTAAGAGCGAATAAATCAAATCGGTTTTCAATATAGGAGTATTGAATGAATTGAGATAACTCGTTCGATTTGTTTTCAGGTTCAGGATATTGATACCGGCATCGAATGTACCAATCCACAGGTTTCCTTTTTTATCTTTAAGCAAACTATGAACATTATTACTGGATAAACCATTTGGCGAAGCTTTTATGTGCTGAAATTCACGGGTTTTCTTGTTGAACTTGTTTAGTCCTCCATCTTCGGTAGCAATCCACAAATAATCTCCATCTTCGAGTATTTGCCTAACCGCTTTACCGCTAATATTATTTGATCTGTATCCTGACGGATAATAGTTGAATCGTTCTTTGTCTTTGTACAAAATATTGATCCCGCCAAAATAACCTCCAATCCACATATTCCCCTCTTTATCCTGAAATATGGAATAGGTGGCATCATCATTGATTCCCAGAACATTTAGATAATCCTGCTTTATGGTTTTTACCAATTTCTTAGTACGAATATCAATAACTCTTAACCCATTTTCACCACCTATCCAAAGTTGTTTTTGATTGTCTTCGAACAATACACGTGCAATAGAGATATCGTATCCTGTTTTGCGGCTATAAATATCATGTTCTCCCGTTTTGGTGTTAATCTGAATCAAGCCTTCTTTAAATGTCGCAATCCAAAGGTTATTTTCGCTATCAACAATCATATCCCTTTCGCCCGAAAGCCTGCCTAAGGTGAAGAGGTTGCTAATATTATATTCAGTAGTTGTATTTGTTTTTAAATTGATATGATACAGTGAATTGACATCCATGATCCAAATGCCGTTAGAACGATCATTGATAAAGTCATAAATAGGCACTTTCAGGATCCCACTTTGCATTATTTCGTGTGGTACGAACTTGTTCTGTTGTTTGTTGTATATATACAGGCAACCGGGTTTTAGCAATAACAATTTTCCATCAGGGCATTCTACCAGTTTTGCTGTACGAATGCTTCTGATCGGATGATTGGGATCATCATCTGTTGCAACAGAAGAAACCGGAACCTTGACCATAAGCCCTTTGCTGGATACATATTTGTAAATCTCGTTGTGATATATTGCCCAAACTTCTCCTGTTTTTGTAACCAGAATTTGTCGGATAAATTCTGATTTTACAGTATCAGCAGTCTTAACCGGCGAAATGGTATAGCCATCGTACCGGAACAAGCCTTTTCGGGTTCCTATCCACATATAACGCTTAGCATCCTGATTTATAGCTTTAACATGCGAATAGGGCAAGCCATCATTAACACTGAAATGCGAAAACTGCATGTTGGTGGCTCCTTTGGCATTTAATGCGCAAAAGGCAAGGAGAATGCTTATAAGAAGACGAAGTTTATGCATTTTGATCAATCGGATTGGTGATAATGTATTGGAAATGTAAATTGTGGTGGTGTTTGCAATGAAGCAGCGAAAATAAACAAAAAACTCTTTTGAACAAACCAGACCAGATAGCAGGAATTATTGTTTAAAAGAGTTTTTTTACAGCTTATTTATCCATGGCTGCGCCTGTGTCGCCTTGATCCTCCATCCATTTATAGAGTTCTTTTTTCATTTTAAGAATCCTTTTGCTGTATTTTTTATTTTCAGCCAGATTGTTCATTTCCCACGGGTCAGTTTCTAAATCGTAGAACTCTATGGCCGGCCGTTTTTCGAACTTGTCGACAAGAGTTTTGGCAGCGCTGTTGGTTTCAGCACTTTGTAGCCAACTGGCCCAAACCTGGTCTTTGTCTTTCACATTCATCATGTGTTTTTCGAAGTATTTAACTTCAGGGGTCAGATTGAGGATCAACTTATATCTTTTATCCTGAATACTTCGGATTGGGTAGGGTGTTCCCTCCGGAATGTTGTTATGAATGCCGTATGACCATTGACGGTGTTCTTTCTTTTTACCGTAAAGCACTTGTAAAAAGCTGGTTCCATCAATATTTTCTAATGGTTTTCCGCCCACGTAGTCTACCATGGTAGGTAGGATGTCCTCGTACTGTACTATGGCATCGCTTGTCGTTTTTGCTTTTATTTTAGAGGGGTAGCGGGCTATTAATGCACTATGCTGACCATAGCGGAAACAGGTCCATTTGCCAAAAGGCAACTGCGGGCCCTGTTCGCCCAAAAAAAGCACAAGCGTGTTATCCAGTTTTCCAGATTTTTTCAACACGTCCATGACTGCACCAACTTCGTTGTCCAGCGACCGGACTTCGGCCAGATAATTCCGGAACAACCTGCGAGTCTCGCTATTATCGACCAAATTGGGAGGTAGAATCAGTTTGTTTGCATCAAACTCATTCGGATCACCCCAGGTCCATGGTACGTGAGGATGAATGCTGCATACATACAAGCAAAATGGTTGGTTGCTACTATTTATAAACTTTTCGACACCATCTGTATTAAAGTTGGCAGTTGGTGATACGCAATTGACAGTAAATCCCGGAACTTTCTCAAACGCATATACTTTAGGTTGGTTAGCCGGGTGGTCTTTTCCGGCCCGTCCGACTCTATACCCCAGATTTGAGAGATAATAAGTAACGCTTTTTACGTTGGTGTTTGTGGGTTTATGGTTTTGATATGACCCATGGTGAGCGGGATACAATCCGGTGTACAAGGAGGCCCGGATAGGCACACTCATTGCACAGGCTGCATAATTATTGTTGAACAACATTCCTTCATTAGCCAATGCATCGATATTTGGTGTTTGCAGGTTTTTACCACCGTAACAGCTTAATTCGTTGGATGCCAGGTCATCGGCCATTATTACAAGAATGTTGGGTCGTTGGGCCTCTTGTTTTGCTTGTGTGCCTGCTGCACTGAGGGCTACAGGTAATCCGGGCAAAAGAACCGGAATAAGATTTGTAAATTTCATAAAGTAAATATTGGAATTAATCGTAACTGTTTTTTGTTCTTTGCCCTTTGGGTAATGCTTTGCAGCGGGTGGCCCATTCGTCCCAGCGGGATGATAAATCGCTTACAACATCGGGATATTTTGCCGAAAGGTCATTTTGTTCTGTTCTGTCTTCTTTGAGGTTGTACAAAGCCCATTTATCCGACCCGATCCTTGATACAGCTTTCCAGTCATCTTTGATAACTGCACGATTGTACGAATGTTCAAAAAACAAATAACCTCCGGTTTCCTGTTTCCCTGTCAGGAATGTTTTCAGTAAACTTTTCCCTTCAAGTGCCTGAATATTATTCCCATTATAAACCTTCGGGTAAGGTGCTCCGGATGCTTCCAGTATTGTAGGCATAATATTTATAATATGTCCCCGCACATCGGTAAATTTACCTTTATTCTTTTTAATTTCAGCGGGCCAGTGCGCAATAAACGGAGTTCTGATACCGCCTTCGGTAGCATTATTTTTATAGAGCTTGAAAGGAGTGTTTGACAGGTTTGCCCAACCCAGGCCATAAGACACGGAGCCCGATTTTTCAGGGTCGTTTATTTCGGATTGTTTGCCACCACCAAACTCTGCATACGGTTCGGCACAAGCACCATTATCACTCAGAAACATGATAAGTGTGTTGTCTAACTGATTAGTTTTCTTCAGATATTCAACAAGTTTGCCGATATTATAATCTATGCAAAACACCTGGGCAGCATAAACAGCCATTCGGTAATCACTTAGTTTTTTTTGCTCTTCCGAAACCTGTTCCCAGGGCCTTACACGTTTGTCGCGGGGCGATAATTTTGTGTCTTTCCCGAACAATCCGAGTTTAATTTGGCGTTTCAAACGGTCTTGCCTCAACTTATCCCAACCTGCCATGTATTTCCCTACAAACTTGTCAATATCTTCCGCTTTGGCCTGAAGTGGCCAATGCGGGGCGTTGTATGCCAGGTATAAAAAGAATGGATTCCCATCTTTCCCTCCGTTGATAAACTCAATGGCTTTGTCGGTAAATGCATCGGTGCTGTAAAATCCTTTCGGAGCTTTTATGGTGTCGTTTTCATCAATCAGGCAACGTAACCCTTTGGGATCGAAATAGCTGAACGCACCCTGATAACTTCCATAAAAATGCTCGAACCCTCTTTGCGTGGGCCTTTTATCGTAGGTGTCGGACCCGAGGTGCCATTTTCCTGTCATGTAGGTGTGATATCCCGATTCTTTGAGTACTTCGGCAATGGTCATACAGTTTTTATTCAGATAACCCCGGTAACCATCCACGCCAAAGTCGAAGTCGGTTTCTCCTTCGGTAGTCATCATTCCCACTCCTGTTTGGTGCTGATAAAGCCCCGTTAAAAGCGATGCTCTGGTGGGGCAACTGCGCGAAGTGTTGTAAAATTGTCTGAATCGTAGTCCGTTGGCAGCGAGTTTATCAATGTTTGGGGTGGGGATTTCGCTGCCGTAGCAGCCAATGTCGGAGAAACCCATATCATCGGCCATTATCAGTATAATATTCGGGCGTTTTTCCTGTCCGTAAGCTGCCAAAGAAGATGCTCCCCACAACAAGGAAAGCCCTGCAAGATTTAAACACAGTTTCATTTGCAATCCGTAGTTTTAGAAAATAAGTATTAACAGGGAACAATTGGATAGAAATAATAGCATTCACTATTCAACATACAAAAGTAACTTCTTTGAAGTTTCAATTCAGGCAAAATTGTTCATAAACTAAGAAATTCTGTTCAAAATCCAATAGTTAATCGCATTTAATGGTCTTAACTGGGTGAGATGGTTGAAAAATTTTATTTTAAAAATTAAATTGAGAATCCACAAATATAACCAACTATACAAATTTATCAGGATGACTGTCCGGAAAAACATTCAGAGTTTGTAGAAGATTCCTGAATATGAAATAGTTAAGTTTAAACCATAGTTTTCATACCAGAAAGTTTTTATCAAATAAAACATACATTTCCAAAAGATTCTGTCCGATGAAAATCAGCTTTACTGATAAAGATCGTATTTGAATAATCCAATAAATCTTGTGGACTCGTACGACAAAAGATTTATAAATACCTCCCTCTGAACAAATATCACATATAACAGAACAATTTTCCCATATCACAATATATTGCGTAGTCTATTTTTGCAGAGCTTTAAAAAGCATATAAATTTTAGAACTTGGAGAATGAAGCGTGTATTATTAAATGTAGGATTTTGGTTGGTGGCGGTTTCCGCTATGGCCTGGAATATAAAAGGAGATAAAATAAAAACAGAATGGGCGGAGAAGGTAACTCCGGACAATGTGTGGCAAAACTATCCGCGTCCGCAACTTAAAAGAGCAGAATGGACAAACCTGAATGGTTTATGGAAATATTCAGTTACAAACATGTCCACTCAAAAAGGCAACGTAAAATTTGAGGATGAAATTCTGGTGCCTTTCGCTATCGAATCGGCATTGTCGGGAGTTTCAAAATCGTTTACGGCTGATGACAAACTATGGTATCGCCGCGAGTTTACTGTAAATAATGCAACAAATGGAAAACAAACCATTCTTCATTTCGGTGCGGTGGACTATGAGTGCTCGGTTTGGATTAATAACAAACTGGTGGGAACCCACAAAGGCGGCAACAACCCGTTTTCATTCAATATCACCCAAAGCCTGAAACCAACCGGGAAACAAATTATCGAAGTCAGTGTGACCGACCCTACCGATAAAGAGTCGATAACGCGCGGTAAACAACAAATGAATCAGTTCGGAATCTGGTATACGCCCGTTTCCGGAATTTGGCAAACCGTTTGGGTTGAAACAGTGAACGCAACTCATATCGAAAAAATTCTGCCACAAGCCAATATTGCCGAAAGCACTGTGCGGCTGAATTTTGATATTGCCAACCTCAAAGGCGACGAAACGCTGAACATAAAAATTCTGGATAATAATAAAGTTATTGCCACTGCCAATCAGAAAGCGGGCGGCGATATTACCATCAAAATCCCAAACCCGGAATTGTGGTCGCTTGCCACACCGAAACTTTACCACTTCATGGTAGAGTTAAGTAAAAAGAATGAGTTGCTCGATAAAGTGTACAGCTACTTTGCAATGCGCGAGGTTGCTATGAATAAGGACGAGGCCGGATACAATCGCATTTTCCTGAATGGAAACGCGGTTTTCCAGTACGGAACACTCGATCAGGGTTGGTGGCCCGACGGTTTACTTACTCCGCCATCCGCCGAAGCCATGCTTTCAGATATGGTGCAGCTAAAAAGTATGGGATTCAATACGATACGCAAACACATAAAAGTTGAGCCAGCGCTGTATTATTATTACGCCGACTCTTTGGGATTAATGTTGTGGCAGGATATGCCTTCGGGTTTTGCAACTGAACGGAAAAAAGTAGAGCATTTGTCGCCTGTTGCAAAAACAGACTGGAATGCGCCGGAACCTGTCGTTACGCAATGGAAAAAGGAAATCAACGAAATGATTGATGAACTACGGTTTTTCCCCTGCATTACTACCTGGGTTGTATTTAACGAAGGCTGGGGGCAACACAACACCAAAGACATGGTGGAAATGGTAGCTCAAAAAGACCGGAACCGGATTATAAACGGGGTAAGCGGCTGGACCGACCGGAAAGTCGGGGATTTGCTGGATGTACACAACTATCCGCTGGTATCCATGATCAAGCCAGTGAATAACAACAACCGGATATCGGTATTAGGGGAGTTTGGAGGGCTGGGTATGCCTGTAAAAGATCATATCTGGAATCCGGATATGCGAAACTGGGGATACAAGAATATTGATCAGGCAGTTGATCTGGTATCCGATTATTCGAGGTTGGTCTACGATCTGGAAACGCTTATAGCTCAGGGAGCTGCGGCAGCCATTTATACACAGACTACCGATGTGGAGGGTGAAGTGAACGGCCTGATAACCTACGATAGGAAGATTACCAAGATTCCGGTAGCTTTCTTACAACAGATTCACAGCAGGTTATACAATATTAAACCGGCTAAAGCAACGATATTAATTGCTGACGCTCAGGATGCAAATAATGAGAAGCGCATTATTGATATAAACAATGAAAAACGCGAAGTGCTGACACCTATTGAAATTAAAGGAGAGTCGGTGGTAAAATGCACAAAGGAATTTACGATTAAAAGTCCATTCGATCATTTGGCCTTGTGGTTGAATATGAACGGGAAAACCCGGATTTGGCTTAATGGTACATTGGTGCTGGAACAGGCAATAAGAAACACCCGGCAATACAACCAGATAAATATCAGCAACTATGCATATTTACTCAAAACAGGCAGCAACAAGTTGGAAGTGGAAGTGAGCACCGAACAAAAACCCAACATGGATTTTGATTTCGGTCTGACAGCATTTTGAATTTGCTTTTGAACCCGGTTTTGATTTTTCAAACCAAATCTAATTACAAACCAGAATTTGTTAACCTTTCATGACTCAACAAGCTTGCAGAGTTGAGTTATGTGAATAAAATATATGTTATGAAATATGTCTTAAGAAAAACATTTTTATTTAAAGCGTTATTAAGTGTCATTTTCATCACACTAAGCATTTCGGTGATCCCTGTAAGAGGGCAAACACCTTCAGGGAAGCTAAATCTTAGTGGTGTTGTAGTTGACGAAAAAGGAGAATCTCTTGTTGGAGTTTCAATTCTGGTGCAGGGAACTTCAATTGGAGGAATTACTGATTTTAACGGGAAGTTTTCATTAAACGTGCCTGCCGGTTCAAAGCAACTTGTATTTTCATACATTGGCTACAAGTCGCAGACAGTATCTATTGGCAAAACCACCAACTTCAGTATTGTACTCTCCGATAACAACAAGGAGCTTAAAGAGGTTCTTGTGGTTGGGTACGGTATGCAAAAGAAAGAAAGTACTGTAGCTGCGATATCGCAGGTAAAAGGAAATGATTTGCTAAAAGTTTCTGCTACAAGTATTACAGCTGCGCTCAGCGGACAAATTACGGGGGTATCCACTATCCAAACTTCCGGGAAACCCGGAGCTGATGCTGCAAAAATTTACATTCGCGGAGTTTCATCCTGGCAGGGTAATGACCCGCTGGTAATGGTTGATGGTGTGGAACGGGATTATAACCAGATTGACCCCAATGAAATTGAAACAATTTCTGTACTGAAAGATGCTTCGGCAACGGCCGTATTTGGTGTACGGGGTGCCAACGGTGTTATACTCATTACCACAAAACGGGGTGAAAAAGGTAAAGTGAAAGTAACTGTAACGGGTGAAGTAACTACCAAATCACCTACCGGCATTATTCCTCCCTTAAATAGTTATAACACAGCGCTGGTTATGAATCAGGCTGCAAAAAACGATAATGCATTTAACCAGCTTATATCCAATGAAGTATTGGAGCATTACCGGTTGCAGGATATGCCTTATGTATATCCGAATACCAATTGGCAGGATTTAATGCTTAAGAAATCCACCTTGTCGCACAATTACAATGTGAATGTTTCGGGAGGTACCGACTTTGCACGGGTATTCACCTCGTTGAGTTATACCGGCGAAAGTGATATCCTGAAGACTGAAAAGCAACCTCTTTACGATCCACGTTATAAATACGATAAAGTGAATTATCGTTTTAATGCCGATGTAAATGTTACCAAGACAACCCTTTTGTCTGTCGATGCCGGAGGCTATATTGGTATAAGAAATCAACCTTATGAAACTAATAATCAGCGTTTATATCGTCCATTGTTTACCCTTGGACCAATGCTGGTTCCTGCTTATTATCCTGAGTCAGTATTAGATACTTATCCTGATTTGAAGCGTCCGGAAGAAACCGGGTACAGAATTGCTTCTACCGGCTTGGCTAATGCCGAAAATCCGATGGTTGCTAACAATTACAGCGGAAGCAGAACACAGAAAACTACAAATTTAAACGTATCCCTGAAGCTTTCTCAAAATCTGGATTTTATTACAAAAGGTCTTGTTTTTAAAGCTATTGCATCGTATAATAGTACGGTGGCTTATGAGAATTCCATATCATATGATGCTGTAACATACCGCTTATATCCAACTTTAAACTGGGATCGGTTTGTGGGTCGTGATGGTACGTTGGATCGTGAAGGTCCAGTTAAAGTACCGGTGCCTTCTACCGAAAGCATTACCGGAACGCCCTACCGAAGCTGGTATATGGAAGGATCGCTTAACTATAACCGGACATTTGGGCTACATACCGTTAGCGGACTGATACTCGGACAAAGAAGAAAAGCGCAATCTGATGTTGGCTTTCCATCTTATCAGCAAGGTATTGCTACCCGTGTCACCTACGATTATGCCAGCAGATATTTACTAGAAGCGAACTTGTCTGTAAATGGTTCAGAGCAATTTGCCCCTGAGCACCGGTATGGAGTTTTCCCATCGTTCGGGTTGGGATGGAATTTGCACAACGAGTCGTTCTTCAAGCCACTGTTACCCGTTCTAAGCAGGGCAAAAATCAGAGCATCATGGGGTATGGTTGGTAGCGATGCTGCCAGTAGCCGCTGGTTGTACACCTCGTCATATTCGGTAGGTGGTACCGGTACCAAGTATAATGCCGGTACAGCAAGTTATCCCGGGATAGTAAACCCTGTTATTCTGGAAGATGCTGCTGCCAATGTAAATGCCACCTGGGAAAAAGCAATTAAAGAAGATATTGGTTTCGAACTCTCGTTCCTTAAAAATCAGATGTTTGTGCTGAATGTTGACTTGTTTAAAGAACGCCGTTATGATATTTTGCTTGACCGTATGTCTGTGCCCGATTTGTTTGGTGTGGGTCTGAAACAACAAAATATGGGATCGACCAAAACCCACGGTTTTGAAATAGAACTGAAATTCCAGAACAGAACCTCCGGAGGATTTTACTATTGGGTAAAACCGGCTGTTAGTTTCAGCGATAATAGAATTGTTTCCCGCGACGAACCCTTGTATAAGCCTGAATATCAAAAACAAGCCGGAAAGCGTATTTACCAGCTTTTTGGAAATGTGAGTCAGGGTTGGGTTCAGAATCCGGACATGCTTATGAATAGTTATCGCTACGGTTCGGGTCAGTTCAGTTTGGGAGATACCCGTTGGATCGATTTTAATGGCGATGGAGTTATCGATGTGAACGATGAAGTACCTATCGGATACTCGCAGCAATATCCACTGTATAACTTTAGTCTGAACGGTGGTTTCAAATATAAAGATTTTGATTTTGATGTGCTGTTTGTAGGAGCAACCTGCTATTCCAAAGTGGTGGTCGACGCTTTTATGTGGCCGTTGCACCGCTTATCCAATCAGGTGTTTGATTATCAAACAGATGTGTGGTCGCCTGCAAATCCGGATGCAGCTTATCCTGCTTACCGGTACGACGCTAACCGTATAAACAATAATATCAGCGATGGTGATGCCAACAGCAATACCGTGTACGATGCGAGCTATATCCGTCTGAAGTCGATTAATATCGGTTATAATTTGCCTAAAAAGGTGAGCAATGGATTGGGTGTGAATAATATCAACGTTTCCTTGAGAGGGTACAATATATTTACCTGGAGTCCTTTTTATCCGCTATCAGACCCTGAAGCAAGCGACGATGGACAAAACCTTGCAAATGCTTATTATCCCATGCTGAGACGATTCCAATTGGGCGTTAAATTCTTGTTCTAACAATTAATCAAGTCAATATATGAAAAAATATTTAATAATGATACTTATAGTGATTGGAGCTCTTGGGCTAAAATCCTGTGATTATCTGGATAAAGCTCCGGAAGCTTCCGGGCTAACCTACGAAACGGTGTTTGGAGATTCATTGTATTACAACAGGTACTGCGATTATCTGGTTATGGTACCGTTTTATCTGCCTATAGAAAATGGAGTTAACCCTATTGGAAGCCACGATTGTGGAATCAGCGATAACTCGATGTCCTGTGCCACTTTCACCGGTGTACCTTCCGTGCAGGCTTGTATGGGTGATTTCTACTCAATGCGTACCAACAGCGCGGCTGTGTGGTGCAACAACGACACATGGAAGGAAATTTGGAAACATGTGAGGGTAGCCAACAACGGCATTCGGAACATTGCCAGATACCCTGGTTCCGAAATTTCACGCAATAAAATTCTGGGTATGTGTTATTTCTATCGGGCATGGTCCTATTCAGAGCTCTGCCGCCGTTGGGGAGGCATGCCTTATCTGTATGCAGCATTGGTTGCTGATGCAGAGATGGATTTACCCCGATTGACCATGCAGGAAACTTACGAAAGAGTGGCTAAAGATTGCGACTCGGCAGCCTTGTATTTGCAAAACACTATATCTCCTTCCGAATTTCCGCATCCTACCCGGGTGGCTGCCCTTGCATTGAAGTCAAGAGCACTTCTTTATGCCGCCAGCGATCTGGCAAGAACTGAAACTCCCAATGGAAAAAACCTGTGGGAAGCAGCAGCATTAGCCGCCGACGAATGTCTCAGGGCTGCCGAAGAAAGCAACTATGCATTGGTAGACTGGCCTAATTATTACAACATGTTCAAAGATGTAAAAGAAGAATATTATCTGAAAGAAGTATTGCTGGGACGCCGACAAAATCTCCCATGGGGAGCCGATGGATACACGCAAATGGCTGGACGCCCACCCGGACAGCTCGGTGGAAAATACGGAAATGCACCCAATGCAAATTTTGTGGAAAGCTTTGAAATGACCAACGGATTGCCTATCAATGATCCGCAATCCGGTTACAATCCTCAGAATCCGTATGTGAACAGAGACCCACGGTTTTATTTCAATATCATGTATAATGGTGCAACCGTTGCCGGAAAAACCTTACAAATTTATAATAAAAATGAAGCTACTGGTGCCGAAGGAAGCTTAGATCTGCAAATTTCAGCCGGAGCTCCGGTTATGGGTTATACGTTGACCGGTACTTACGGCATGAAATGGATTGGCAATATTTTCAATACTGCTATGAACGTGGTATGGCCATATATTCGCTTGTCGGAAGTATATCTGAATTTCTCGGAAGCTGCTAACGAAGCGTGGGCTACACCAACCCAGAAATACAACGGATGTTTGTATTCTGCAGAGGAGGCTCTTAATAAAGTAAGAAATCGCGCGCAAATGCCAAATGTAAATTCGAAATTTCTTACACAGGAACCATTCCGTGAAAGAGTGAGGAATGAAAGGCGAGTGGAGTTCTGTTACGAAGAGCAACGTGTTTACGATGTCCGCAGATGGATGATCGGATCCGAACCTCAGTATCGCGATATCTATGGATATTACATAACGAAACTGAAACCAGGATACGATGCTACTTTATATCCAACAGGTTTTAAATATGAAAAAGTGCTTGTTAAAACGCGTGTTTATGATAAAAAGCATAACCTGTTCGTAATCAAACTGGATGATACGAGAATTGGACCTAATTTCAAACAAAACCCTGGTTGGTAATCTTAAAAATATTACACTATGATGAAATATATAACAAAGTATCAGATAATTATACTAATTCTTGTGCTGATGCCTTTTGTCCCCGGTTTCGGGCAAAAGAATCCGAAGAAGAAAATTGCCATAGAAGTAGTTGACACGAAAGGAAATCCCGTTTCGCAGGCCGTAATTTTCACTTCTCAGGGTAGAGACAAATACAAGGTTAGCTATCAAGGCAAAGCTACTCTGGACTTGAAAGCAGGGGATGATCTGAAAATTGTAGCCAATGGGTATAAAGAAGTTTTAATTTCTTCAAACTCTGTTGACAACAGAAAAATCACGCTGGAACCTACAGTGTATAAAGCGGGAAAGGACTCGAAGTTATATACTGTCTTTGGCGAAACTACCGAAAGAAGGACAGTAGGGGCATACTCTAAAGTAGATGGAAGCGCCCTGCAGGCCAATCCTACGATGTACTTTATGAATTCGCTCGGGGGCAGAATAAACGGGCTGTATACCATGGATAATACCATGGTGCCCGGTTTTACGAGTTCAACTGATTTTGTGAGAGTGCCTTATGGAAATTTTATAGTGTTGGTGGATGGTGTGGAACGTTCCCTGAGTTACATCGAAAACGAAGTGGTGGAAAGTGTGCAACTGTTGAAAGACGCATCACTCAAATCATTGTACGGTGGAGCCCAGTCCAACGGAATTTTGATGATTAAGACAAAGCGTGGAGCCCGAAACGAAAACTATTCGCAAATTAATATCCAGACCGGAGTTCAAACCCCTACACGTTTGCCACACTACCTGAATTCGTACCAGTACGCTACAAAATACAACGAAGCATTGACCAATTCCGGACTAGCTCCGTATTATAATCCGGATAATTACATCAATGGTGATCCGGTTCTTTATCCGGATGTGGACTATTATAATACTTTTCTGAACGATAACATCACTATTACACGCGCAAACGGACAGTTTTCAGGTGGAAGTGATAATACACAATATTTTGTTCATTTCGGGTTTCAAACCAATGGCGGTCTCGAAAAATTTACGCAGTACCCAAACAGAGATCAGGCTTTTACGCTAAGAGGAAACATCGACAACACCGTGTTAGGTTTTATTACGCTGAAAGCCGGATTTAGTGCAGCGTTGCAAAATAAAAAATGGCCTAACATGTCAACACAGACATTTTTCAATATGCTGTCGGATAACAGACCCAATGAGTTTCCTTTAACTATTCCTAGTTCTATGGTAAAACCGGTTAAAGCCGGAAACGTGTTTGGTGGTACAGCTTCAAACCTCAATAATCCGCTTGCCTACCTCACAAACCGGGGGTATGCCACAAGAGATTATTCATACGTCCAGACTGATCTTACCGCCGATATCGATATGGGTAAATGGGTAAAAGGATTGAGATTTACCCCATCGATAACCTTCGATGTTTATAACGATATTACAGCAGCGCAGGGTGCTACTTTTGCGTCGTATGAGCCAGTATTGGGAAGCAATCCGCTTACATTTAATACCTATGGGAACGATACCAAGGAAACTTCGCTATCCAGAACAGGAACATCCATACAGCGAAATTACGCTTTCAACTTTACAGGAGTGTACAATAATAATTTCGGGAAACATGATATAAATGCTCTGGTTACATACTATCAGCAGGAAAAAACGTATGGAGCTCAGTTCCAAAGCATGACCCGAATGAATCTGGGAGGCCTGGTCAACTATTTATACGACAATAAGTATGCTTTGGAAATGAGTTTAAACAGGGTAGGAGTAGGAACATTCAATACAGATAACCGATTCGGTTACTTTCCTACGCTGGGTGCCGGCTGGATTTTGAGCGATGAACCCTTCATGAAATCAACCTGGCTGGATTATTTAAAACTCAGGGCTTCGTATGGTATATTGGGATACACTTCGTACGATACAAATGGAATTGTAAGCTACGACCTGTATATGGATCGTTGGGCAACTAATGGTACATATGGCGTCAACGGATTTAATAATAATGCATACCTGTCGCAAAAAGGGAATCCTTATTTAACTTATCAAAAAAGCAAAGAATTTAATATCGGGGCCGACATGGTGGTACTCAATAAATCGTTGACTTTATCGGCAGGTTATTTCAGAAACCAACTCTCCGGAGTTTTTGCTACCGTTGAAGATATTATTCCAAGTGTGATTGGCTTAAATAATGGCATTGGAATGACACAGAACTATAAAGCATTCATGAGCAGTGGTTTCGAGTGGGAAGCTAATTACACCAAAACTTTGAAAGATTGGACTTTTGGCCTGGGCGCTAACATGACCTACGGAAAATCGCAGGTAACTAAAGAGGCAAACCCCAATTTTCCAGCCGGTTTCGAAGGTCTGAAAAAGGTGGCTACTTATGGAGATATATTAGGCCTTAAATCAATTGGCACATTTCAGGATCAGGCAGCTATCGATGCGGCTCCGGCTCAATTGTTCAGCAATGTACAGCCCGGTGATATTCAGTATGCCGATGTAAACAAAGACAATGTGGTTGATAACAAAGACCGCGTAGTGGTAGGAAATTCACTGCCATCAATCCAGTATGGGGTGAATTTGAGCATTGCCTATAAAGGATTTAACCTGGAAGTCCTTGGCTATGGCCTGGCTGGCTTCGACCGCCTGCTGAATAACAAATACTACCAGATTTATGGAAATCGGAAATACTCTCAGGTAGTATACGATGGTTTGCCCAACGGAAACCCGCATCCGATACTTCGTGCAGAGGGAGGAAGCAATAACTTCCAAACTTCAGATTATTGGGTGGTTGACGGAAGTTTTTTCAAAATCAGGAATGTAGAGTTGGGCTATACAATACCCAAAGTCGTGACGAAGGTAATCGGGATAAACAACGCCAAAATTTATGCCCGCGGAGCCAATTTGCTCACATGGTCGAAAATTAAAGATCTTGATCCCGAAAATCTGGATGCCGGAATTGGTAATTTCCCACTTTGCAGAACCGTGACGGGTGGAATTTCTTTCTCTTTCTAATTTATAAAATTGAGAATAATTCAATCATTATCATATGAAAAATGAAATAAAAAAAATAGCAGGAGTTGTGTTTCTGACATTCTTATGCTTCTCTTGTTCAGATATATTGGAGCGAAAACTCGACACCACAGTGGACGAAAGCCAGATTTACGCAACAGCGCAATATTTTTGTGCCCCGATGATGAATGCCTATTCTGCCATCCCCAACCAGTTCCCGATTGATGTTGAGAAACTTACAGACAATGCTGTGGACAATACCTTTGCAGGCGATTATTACAACACCGGAATCGGAGCTTTGCGGCCTGATAACAATCCGTTGAATAACTGGAAGAATTGCTATAATCAAATAAGATCGTTGAATGCTTTCATCCCCAAATTGGTGATTACTCCGGGCAAAAGGTTGGCTACTCCGGTTCGCTTTTACTCCATTTCAGTGGCTCAGGATAGCATCGACAATATCCGCGAGTTACAGCGGGTAAAAGGAGAATCGTATTTCCTGAGGGCGTTCTGGCGCAGCGAGTTACTTAAAAATTTCGCAGGTAAAACCGAGGATGGTTCAGTGTTAGGTTATCCAATGGTTGGAGACAAAGTACTGGATTACGGCAATGATTTGAATATTCCGCGAGGAACTTATGCCGATTGTGTGAATGAAATAATCTCAGATTGCGATAGCGCAGCAAAATACCTGCCTGCACAATACACAGGAACTGACCGTGTTATCGGGCAGGCTATGAACGGTCGTGCATCCGGAGTTTCAGCTTTGGCTCTTAAGGCCCGGGTGCTGTTATACGCTGCAAGTCCGGCCTATAATCCTGCTAACGACCAAACCAAATGGGTGGCCGCAGCCAAAGCATCAGCTGCTGCTATTAAGGCTATTGGCGGTATAGGCACAGCACTTGCATCGTACGACAACTATTACTTTGCTCAACTAAACAACCAGACTTTCCAAATCAGGGATATTCTATTTAGAACGAGTGTTTTAACCGGAAACAGGGATCCGGAAATCAGTAATTATCCAAATGCCATGTTTGGAAATGCTTCAACGGGAGTTTCTCAGAATTTTGTAGATGCTTTTCCGGATGCAAACGGCTACCCGATTAGCCAAAGCCCCACTTATTCAGGTTCAAATCCGTATTCAAATCGCGATCCCAGGCTGGCAATGTATGTATCGTATAATGGAACTACGCTGGGGAAAGCTAATTATTATACGATAAAATCTTATGTGGGTGGAGCCGATGCTTATTTGCCAACCAAAAACACTTCGCGAACATCGTATTACCTGAAAAAACTTCTGAGAACCAATACGGTGGATAACAGACCTAATATGTTGGCAGGCACTTCCAGGGCCCGCATTATTCTTGGTTTGCCGGAATTGTATTTAAATTATTGCGAAGCAGCGGCTCATGCCTGGGGTGTGAAATCAGATCCTGATGCCAACGGATTTACGGCATATGATGTTTTGTTGAAAATTCAGGCCCGCTACGGTGGAAAAGCAAATTATCTGAACACCGTGATTGGGACCGATGCCGATAAATTTATTGAGTATGTACTGAATGAACGCCGGTTGGAATTAGCTTTTGAGGGTCATTATTTTTATGATTTGCGACGCAATATTGTCGATAACAGTGCAAACGCTCTGAATGTAGATGTCAAAGGAATGCAGATTACCAAAAACGAGAATAATACATTTACCTACAACGTCATTGTCCTCGAAAAACGCAAATTTCCTTCTCCTTATTTACCTATCCCGTATGTAGAAATAGCTAATTCACCTGCTATTTTGCAAAATGCAGGCTGGAAATAATATAAACCCTGAAATAATCAGAATAACTATCTATTAGTGCGGCTATTATAATTATTTAAAAATAAGATTTCAATATGAAAAAAATAAAATGGCTTTTATTCCTGGCCTCTGCAACTCTTCTATCATGTAGTTTTCACGATGATCCGGTTGCATTTGATTACACAATGGTTGGATTCCCGAATCAAACATACGTCAGAAATGTGATTGTTGGGGAAGGCCTTCAATTAAACATAGGGGTAACTTTCTCCGGTATTCAGAATAACAATGAACAGCGGGAAGTTGGATATCAAATTGATCCGACGCTGGTACCTGCCGGTAAAACTCTGCTTCCGGCGGATTATTATACCCTTGGGAATCCTTCTGCCATCGTTATAGAAAAAGGAAAGTTGGATGGTTACCTGAATGTGAAACTGGACTCAACCAAATTTTTGGCTGACCCTAAGTCCCTGACGGGCGAATATGTGATTCCAGTTAAACTGGTATCGAAAACCAACATCGATTCTATCAATATAAACAAAAATTATATGGTGGTTTCGGTTAGTTATTTTGCAAAACAGGAGGCTAACTACACGTACTACGGAACAGTAGCGAAAACAAAAGGTGGAACAACTACCAATGTGAGATATAAAAATGATCCGACCCAGAATAACAGTTTCAGATTGTTGAGAACGATTGGTCCCACAAAAATGAAATTAGTATCTGATCAGATTGGAACTAATGACCCTTCAAAAGGAGTTTATTCATTTTTGGTTGATGTGCCTGTTGCGGGTGGAAATGTAACCATTTCAGCCGATCCTGCCTCAACAGTGGCCGTATCTTCTGTTGGAACTTCATCATTCAATGCCACGGCCCGCATTTTTACGTTGAGCTATACTTATACACTGGCTGATGGTACTGTATGTAATGCCGCCGATACGCTGGTTTACCGAAACCGCATACGGGATTTGCAATCAAACGGAGTTTATATCAACGATTGGAGATAAATCTATCCGGACAAGTAGTATTATCATTTTTTCAAATAATTGATAATGAATTATATTCAAAATTGAGATGCAACTAAAATCTTTTTTTTCGATTTCATTCCTTGGGTCTTTGGCAGTGCAGTTATTTGCACAAACCAACACTAAGCCCAATATTCTGGTCATTGTAGCCGACGATTTGGGAACCAATGAATTGGGATGCTATGGAGGCACCAATGTTACAACACCAAATATCGACAAGTTGGCCTCTGAAGGTGTTAGGATGACGAACAACTACGCTTCCTGCGCTATGAGTGTGCCTATACGGGCTTCTCTATATACCGGTTTGTTTCCTGTCCATCATGGTTCATTCCAAAACCATAAAGCGACATATAGCAATGTGAAAAGCGTTACCCATTATCTGACGAATGCAGGTTACCGGGTTGGGCGAACCGGAAAAGATCATCCGGTGAATCAGCCCGCTGTGTATGGTTTTGAAAAAGTGCCCGGATTTACCGTGGAATGTACTTCAACAACAGCAAATTATACCATCGATGGGGTGAAAGAATTTATTGAGCGAAACACGCAACCATTTTGTTTGTACGTGTGCAGCATAAATTCCCACATGCCCTGGACCTGGGGCGATCCAAGCAAGTTTGATCCTGCAAAAATCAGTTTGCCGCCTAACGCGGTTGATAATCAGAAAACCCGAACAGAATTCTCCAAATATCTGGCTGAAATCAAAGAATTGGACAACGAAGTTGGCTCTGTAATGGAGGTATTGAAGAATTCTGGTAAGCTGGATAATACACTGGTCATTTTCTTGGGCGAACAAGGTCCGCAACTGCCCTTTGGCAAGTGGACTTGCTATAACTACGGTCAGCACAGCGCTTTCATAGCCCGTTATCCTTCGAAAATTACAGCTAACACTACCAGTTCGGCTCTGGTGCAGTACGAAGATGTATTGCCTACGTTGATTGACTTTGCCGGTGCCACTTCAGTTCAAGGGCTCGATGGTACCTCTTGTCTGGATGCATTATATGGCAAAAAGCCGGATCACCGTCAGTGGGCTTACGGAATTCACAACAATTATCCTGAAGGATCCGGTTATCCAATCAGAAGCATTCAGGACAAGCGTTACAAACTGATTGTGAATCTGACTCCAGATGTAGAATATTATTGCAAGTACATTAATAATCCGGCAAATACAACCAGTATGTGGGCAACGTGGCTTACAACGACCCAGACTAACCCGTCAGCGCTGTTTCTGACTAACCGGTATGTAAACCGCCCTGCTGTTGAATTCTATGATCTTGAAAACGATTATTGGGAATTAAATAACCTGGCCGGACGACCCGAATATGCAGAACGAATTAGTCTGATGCGGGCCGAACTCGATAAATGGATGCAACAGCAGGGAGATAAAGGCGCCTTGCTTGATTATCCCAATCCGGAAGAAACTTCAATGAAAACGCCTGTTGCTATCAGAAACGTAAATGATATCAACAATCTGATGCGAACCGATTTGGATGGAAATTTTTTCCTGGCCAACGACATTATTATCCCGGAGGGTACCGAATGGATTCCAATTGGAGCCACCAGTGTAACCGATGTTGCACCACAACCTTTTAAGGGGATATTTGATGGTAAAGGCTACTCTATTAAAGGTTTAAAGATAAGTACGGTTAGCAACTCCAAAGGTTTTTTCGCCCAGTTGAATCATGCCACAGTTAAAGACGTTGATTTCAATAATGTTAACATCAAAGGCGGAGCAATGGTTGGAACGGTATCGGCCTCGATACTTGGCGAAACCCGTATCGAAAAAGTGTCGGTGAGTGGTGTGGTTGAAGGGGACACAGAGGTAGGAGGAATTGCCGGACGCATTGGGGCAGATGCTACGTTCCCGGGCTACAACATTATTCAGGATAGCTATGTAACTGCCGATGTAAAGGCAACCAGCCTCAGTACCGACATGAACAATCCTTCGTGTGCCGGAGGCATTGTTGCCCTATCGAAGGGTAATACAAGTGGTAACTATGGCAAAATAAATATCCGGCGGGCTTATGTAACCGGAAAAATCACTTCAGCGCAAAAGAATAATACTGCCGGCAATGCAGCCGGTATTCTGGCCTTCTATGATCAGCATAAATATGTAAAAATGGAAGAAGTGTTGGTACTGGCCGATAGTATCGGATCTGCAACATCAAACCTGTTTTTTTGCCGTCGCGGTCCCACGTATGCCGAGTTCGAACAGTTTAGCAAAGTGTATGCCCGGAACGGAATAATTCTGAATTACGTGAATGCAACCGACAAAGGCCGCGGAGGTGAAATTCCTGTCGGGGTGATCAATTACTTTGAACGAGACGTGTTTAAAACCAAACAATTTTATGCCAACAATCTGTCGTGGGATTTTGCAAATACCTGGACAATGAACGAGGGTGAGTATCCCAGATTAATCAGATCGGACGTACCGGCCGGTATTCAGAGTAGTAAAAATAATTTTGATTTTAGGATATTCACTTCGATGAAAGGTGTGGATGTTCAATGTGAGGAGCCATTTTCTGTACGATTATTTGATTTAACGGGTAAGTTAATCCAGCAAAACCCCGGGGCATATGGTCGTGTCAGTCTGCCAGCTCCCCGGGGCGTTTACGTATTGCAACTTTCCAGAAATGGAAATGTATACAACCAAAAAGTCATTGTAATATAATTTATCCCGTAAATAAAGTATAAGAGCTGATTGAATAAGGTTTAGCATAAAGGCCCGGCTAAGTTTTACTCAACAATTCTAAGTGTTAACATAATCTATGGGCCTCTATTTTATTATGAAAAAGCAATACTTTTCTCTTTTAGCATTTGTTTTGATGATGCTTGTGGGCGTAACTTCAAATTTGAACGCCCAGGTAACTGGAATGCCAACCGGCTATCTTACAGATTTTCCTACAATTAGTACAGCAGGAAGTCCGGTTTGGTATAACATGATGACAAGTAATTATGGTACCACAGCCGACCGCAGCAACCGTTTCATGTATTGGGATGGAACTACTCTGGGAAGTGAAAAAATTGATGCAGGCATCACTTCTGCAAATCAGCAGGATAAATACCTCTGGCGCCTGGAACAAGGCCCAACTACCAGTACAGCTACTGCCAAGTATGTGTATCTTGTCAATAAACTGGATGGAAAAAGAGTATCTGCAACCGTGGTAAATGCAACTACAGGGGCCATCACAACTGCAGATCAGGGGCTTGAATTAAAACTGGCTACCTCGCAATCGGCAAAAGACGAAGGTAAATTTACTGCTGAAATACCGGTTGCCGGTCAGTTTTACCTTCAGAATGAGCCATCGGCTACTACAAGTGTTTTAAACATTGGTGCTACCGATAAAGGGTACAGCATCATCCTTTTTAATGCATGGCCAAGCGTTACCAAGGCTTCCGGTTGGTTCTTCTATCCGGCTGCTACCCTAACTTCTACCAACGTGGTTATGGATAATGAATCGCTGTTGAATGTTTATCCAAATCCGTTCAATACAGAACTTCAGATTAATAGCGGACTGAAAAATCTGGATAAAGTGGAAATTTTCAATGTACAGGGAATCAAAGTTGCCAGTGAATTGGTAAATCCGTACAAAGTAAATACCTCGGCTCTTGTTCCGGGCTTATATATGGTAAAAGCCTATGCAAACGGAAATGTATACACTCAGAAATTGTTCAAGTCGGTTTCTAAATAAAGATTAATTTGCGGATAGTAACGTGTCATAACGCAAATATTGTACATGGCGAAAATAATAGCAATATGTTTTTGTCATGTACAAAAATTTTAATAAACTCGCGATCTTAAAAAACATGTAACGAGTTCCGGCATGACGGACCTCGTTCTTCGTTAACAGACCGATAAGTGGTGTCTCCGTTAAACAAAATTTAAATACAGAAAAAATTATTCCACAATGAAGAAATTCACACTCCCGCTCCTCTTGGGTAGCAGTGTATTTGCCACTGCCACGGCTGCCGAAAAGCCCAATATTATCATGTTATATATCGACGATATGGGCTATGCAGATGTCGGTTGTTACGGCGGAAAGTTTACTCCAACGCCCAATATTGACAAAATTGCAAATGAAGGAATACTTTTCAAGCAATTTTATGTTGCGGCACCCATAAGTTCGGCATCGCGTGCCGGAATTACTACGGGCATGTTTCCGTGCCGTTGGGGAATCAATTCTTTCCTACACGAAAGAAAAGGAAACAGGGAATGTGAGCAAAATGACTTCCTGAATCCTCAGGCACCCTCTTTAGCCAGAGCTTTAAAAGCAAACGGTTATTCAACCGGGCACTTTGGCAAGTGGCACATGGGTGGCGGACGTGATGTCAATAATGCACCTTCAATCAAAAGCTATGGTTTCGACGAATATGCTTCTACCTGGGAAAGTCCTGATCCGGATAAGCTGATTACTGCTACCAACTGGATCTGGAGCGATCAGGACAGCATTAAACGCTGGAATCGTACGGCTTATTTTGTAGATAAAACGCTGGATTTTTTAAGTAGAAATAAAGAAAAACCCTGCTATATAAACCTTTGGCCCGACGATATGCATACGCCATGGGTACCGGGCAAAGATGCTTCCGGAAAAAGGAAAAACTGGGAATTGCCGATGACCTTCTCGCCGGTTCTATCAGAACTGGATAAACAAATAGGCCGTCTGATGCAGGGACTTAAAGATTTGGGACTGGATCAGAATACTATTATTGTTTTCTCGAGTGATAATGGCCCGAATCCAAGTTTCGAAAATGTGCGTACAGCCGGGCTGCGCGGGCAAAAAGCAACGCTCTTCGAGGGCGGGATACGTGTGCCGTTCATAGTCCGATGGCCGGGACATATACCTGCCGGACAGGTAAATAACACCAGTGTAATGTGTACCGTCGATTTATTCCCAAGTTTGTGTGCCATAACCGGAACAGCTTTACCCAAAGCAACATACAAACTTGATGGCGAAAATATGAGCAGTACAATTTTGGGGAAAGATCAAAAACTGCGTAAGAAGAGCTTGTTTTGGGAATTCGGTAAAAATCTGTCGATTAAACAACGACTAGGTAGCCCCTATGTTGCCATGCGAAAGGGTGATTGGAAATTGTTGATCGACGGAGATGGTAATAATGCCCAGTTATACAACCTTTCTTCCGATCCAAATGAGACCATAAATCTGGTTGACAGGGAGAAGAAAATGACCAAAAAGATGAGTGCCGAAGCATTAGCCTGGTTCAAAAAATCGTTCAGAGAGTTAGCCGATTCAAAATAAATCATTAAAATCCATATCATGAAAAATAAAATTATTGCAGGTTCTGCATTAATTGCAGGTGCTGTAACCCAATTATATGCAGAGCAGACAAGTAAACCAAATTTCATTGTTATACTTGTCGATGATGTTGGATATGCCGATTTCAGTTGCTATGGCGGTCCGGTGAATACACCCAACATCGATCGTTTGGCAAAAAACGGTGTACGAATGTCGCAAATGTACAACTGCGCACGCAGTTGCCCCACGCGGGCCTCGCTGCTAACCGGGCTTTATCCGCAGCAGGCAGGTGTAGGCCACATGGTTGAAAATATTTCGGAACGCGCCGGGAGCAATGCTTATCAGGGCTACCTGAACAAATCGTGTGTAACCTTAGCAGAAGTCATGTCGGCAAATGGTTATTATACGGCTATGACGGGTAAATGGCATGTGGGCCAGAAAGATGGCGTTACTCCGGTAAGAAGGGGCTTTCAACACGCGTTGCACTCTGCCGCCGGAGGTTTTTATTTTTATAACGACCCGAAAGCGGTTCTCTTTTTGGATGATAAAAAGATTGACAATGCTGATCCCCGGTTGCCCAAACAATGGTATTCTACCGACCTTTGGACAACGTATGCAATGAAATATGTAGACGATGCTGTGGATCAACAAAAACCATTTATGATCTATTTGGCCTATAATGGTGCACATTTCCCGTTGCAGGCTCCCAAAGCTGCCATTGATAAGTTCAAAGGAAAATTCAAAAAAGGCTGGACTGAAATGCGCAACGAAGTTTACAAACGTCAGTTGGCCATGAACTTATTGGGAAGGGATTATTCGCTCACAAAAGCAAATCCACTCATTCCGGACTGGACTAAGTTAGATCAAAAACAGTTGGCTGAGAGTGAATATATCCGCGAGATTTATGCTGCAACTATCACGTCAATCGATGAGAATATCGGACGGTTGGTAAAAGAACTCAAGGCTAAAGGAGTATACGATAATACGGTAATCATGCTAATGTCCGATAATGGTGGAAATGCAGAAGGCGATACGGTATTCGGCATATACGAAGGAGAACAACCGGGACAGGTAAATTCAAGGGTTTTTCTGGGGCAAGCATGGGCCGAGAGTGCCAACACACCTTTTTACCTTTACAAACGCCAAACTCACGAAGGTGGCATTTCAACTCCTTTTATCGTGACTTATCCGGCCGGAATTCCGAAAGCGATGGATGGAAAAATTGTTCATCAACCGGGACATGTGATCGATATTATGGCTACACTGGTGGGAATGAGTTCGGCAACTTACCCCGCAGAGTATAACGGAAATAAAATTACCAACATGCAGGGTGTCAGTCTTTTCCCATTGTGGAAAGGTGAAACGGTTAAACGGAACGAGCCAATTTTCTGGGAACATGAAAACAATTATGCTTTGCGTGATGGAAAATGGAAATTGGTGAAAGAAGCAGGAGACGAAAGCTATCAGCTTTACGACATGGAAAATGACAGAACCGAAATAACAGATTTGGCTCAAAAAGAACCTGCGGTTTTTGAATCGATGAAACAAAAATTTGAAAAGAAATTCAAAGAAGTTGGCGCTGCCGATATTAAATTTAAATTGGGACGATGGTTTGTTTCGCCACAGAAATACAGGTAACAATCAGAATAATGAAATCGCGCTAAGGTATTAGCCCCAAAAAAGCCCCGGTCGGAATCTCCAACCGGGGCTTTTTATACCCAATCAGTCGTGGTTTTTATTTTTCGCAACTTACAGTTCCATCAACATTGAAGGTAACTGATTTGCGTACATTTTTTGATTGCATAAACACTTTGTATTGAACCGTTCCATCTGCAAGCGTGAATTTTTCAGCGCGATTTTTAGCTTTGAAATCGGCATAATTTGCAGCAACTGCGGCCGATACTTCAGCAGGCACATCGGTATAGCGGATTCTTTCAGCCTTGAACAAATACGCACCTACGGCATCGAATACGAGTTTAATTGGTTCTTGCGTAGTTACACAAACCAATACTTCAACTACAGCTCCCTGGCAAATTGTGTCTTTTTCGGCATGAATTACAGTTTTGCCGGCATAGTTTGCCAGAATGTAATCGTTGATTGCAACAGGAAGAGAGTCCAACGCAATTTCGTTTTCGAAATGACGTTGATGTCCAACAACGCGTGCACTGTCAGTTCCGGGACGTCCTCCCTTAGGCTGACCCATGCCGTCACCATGGCCCATTTCACCGCCGTGACCTTTGTGGCCTCCACGATGATGAGGGCGACCAACGCTGTCGGTGGCAACGCTGTCCGACACGATCAGGCTATCGGTTGCCAGACCTTCGCTCGAATTATTGGAATAAGCAATGAACGAACCGCTTTTTGAGAATGAAAGGGTTTCGCCGGTGTTAAGCGTTGCGGTTACGGTTGACCCACTGGCTGTGGTTGATACAATTTTAGTTGCCGGATAATTTTCGGCTACGTAAGCTGCAACTGATGCAGATGTTGATCCTGATAAGCTTGTTACTCCGGCAAGATCTTCGTTACTATTGCACGATACCATGATGGCCGCAAAGGCAAGAACTGAAAAAATGATCTTTTTCATAATTCTAAAATTTTAATTGTTATTATTTGTTTGATTTATTTAGAGAGAAGTATTTATGCTTCATTAGCTCAATGCTTTTGGTTTATTTTTATACGGAGCAAAAATAGATTGCCCCCTTTCCCGAAGCAAACAAATTCAGCAGAAAGCAATTTTTTATAAGCGAATGTTGTAACAATTACAAACAAAGCCAATGATTTATTATGAAAAACAGTGTTTCAAAGGCCATGTAAAAGCAATCGGATTGATTCATTGAGTTGTATATCAGGTTATTTGCTCCTGGTTTAGTGCCCAAAACCGAAATGCTGTTTTAAATGTGTTTTAAAAACTGTAATGGATTCGCGGGTTACTGAAAAAATCATATTTTTCAGGATTATGTAAATAGGTGTATTGATAAAAATCGTATTTTTGTAGCTAAACCCAATTTTTTAAAATTGAAAGCTAACCGTATCAGTATAAAATAAAAATAAATAGAAATGCAAATCAACATTGTAAATCGTTCGAAACACCCGCTTCCCGAATATGCTACTCCACTTTCAGCCGGTATGGATCTGCGCGCCAACATTGACGAACCAATTGTTCTGAAACCTTTGGAACGAAAATTGATACCCACCGGATTGTTTATTGAGCTTCCTGACGGTTACGAAGCCCAAATTCGTCCACGCAGCGGATTGGCTATCAAAAAGGGAATCACGGTGCTTAATTCTCCCGGAACGATTGATGCCGATTATCGGGGCGAGGTTTGCATTATTCTGGTGAATTTGTCGGCCGAAGAATTTGTGATTAATGATGGCGAACGCATTTGCCAAATGGTAATTGCCAAACACGCTCAGGCCGAATGGGTGGAAGTGGTGGAACTGGGCGAAACCGGACGTGGTGCCGGTGGGTTTGGCCATACCGGCAAACATTAATCCGTTGGCAACTCATACCTGCTACTGTTGGGAATGTGCTGAATATTGGCGGGTCATGAATCAAAATCAATGAAGTAAAAAGCGTATGCGCAAAATATATTTTTTGTTGTTTCTGGGTGTTTTTTCAGTAACTACTTTTGTTGCAGCTAAGCCTGCAACTCAGAAAAGTAAGTCCGAAAATCGTCTTACGCCCGCAGAGCAACGCCGGTTTGATTACTACTTCTACGAAGGAATCCGGCTGAAAAATGATCAGAAGTACGATGAAGCTCTGGAAACATTCCGCTTGTGCCTTGCCCTCGATTCGCTGGATGGTGGTGCACTTTCGGAAGCGGGGATATTGTATGCCTCCATCGGGTTGAACGATGAAGCGGTTCGGTGTCTGGAAAATGCTGTAAAATCCGATCCGGCCAACTGGTGGTACAATGTGCAGCTTATTTCGATGTATTCCGGCCTCAAAAACTGGAAACAGGCCATTGCTGTCACTGTTGAGCTTCAGAAAAAATTTCCGAATAAGGAAGAAGTCTACAACATGCTGGCCTCTCTTTATAAAGAAACCAAAGAGTACGACAAGGCCATTGCGGCATTTGACCATTTGGAAAGCCTGACTGGTATTGAACAATCTATTTCGTTTGAGAAATTCCGGCTGTACATCATGTCCAACAAACCCAAGAAGGGAATTGCAGAAATTGACAAGCTGGTGAATAAATACCCCACCGAAACGCGGTATAAAGTACTTCGCGGTGATATTTTCATGCAGCAAAAAATGCCTGAAAAGGCTTTTGAAATTTATCAACAGGTGCTCAGAGATGACCCGCAAAATGCATTTGTATATGTATCTTTGTCGGAGTATTACAACTCGGTGAATAAACCTGAAAAAGCGCTGGAATCCATAGTTAGTGCCCTGAAAAGCGAGCAACTGGATGTGGATACCAAAGTACAGGTTCTGGGGCAGTATGTGGAAAAACTGGTGAAAGATTCGACCCGCTTTGTGGAAACTGAAAGCTTGTTTAAGTTGCTGGTCGACCGTTATCCGCTGGAGGAGCAGGTTCACGGATATTACGCTGTTTTTCTTCAGTATCAGAAACGGAATGCCGAAGTGGTTTCGGAACTGGAAACGATGATAAACATCAATCCGAAAAACGACCAGACCTGGATGAGGCTAATCCAGTTTTATATAGGCGAAAGGAATTATAACCAAATTCTGTCTGTAACAAACCGGGCTATTGAGAATTTGCCTAAGATGCCGCTTTGGTATTTTTACCGGGGCATTGCGCAGTTTCAGCTCACCGATTATAAAAATGCGTTGTTGACTTATCAAACCGGATTGCCTTTTATTCCGGCAGAGCAAGCTGCCATGAAGAGTGATTTTTATGCACAAATTGCCGACAGCTATTTTAAACTGGAGAAAAAAGATTCTGCTTTTGCCAATTATGAGAAAGCTTTGCAGGCCAATCCGCAGAACATTATGGTGATGAATAATTATGCCTATTGCCTTTCGTTAGAAAAGTCAGAATTGAAAAAGGCCGAGAAAATGAGTGCCAAAACGGTGGAACTGGAGCCTAAAAACAGCACCTATCTGGATACTTACGCCTGGATTCTGTATCAGCAGGGAAGCTATTCGCTGGCCAAATTTTATATCGAACGGGCTGTGGATAACCTGACAAAAGAGGAGGATCCCGGCGTGGTGCTGGAACATTACGGTGATATTTTGTGGATGAACAACAAGGATGACAAAGCGCTGGAAATGTGGCAGAAATCATTTGATTCGGGCAATAAAACCGACGAACTGAAAAAGAAAATTGAGAATAAAGGTTGGAAACGGCCATAATTACAGAGAATATGAAACGCAAAATAATAATCCCGCTGTTAGTGTTGATGGTTTTGTCAGCCTGTAAAACAACCAAAAGCATTGCCAAAAAAGAAATTAAAGCTGAACCCCCGGTGGTACAGACCATTGAGCAGGTGCAAAAGAACCAACCACAGTTCCGGACTGCCAATGTGAGTAAAATGTCGCTGGAAATGAATCTGGGCGAACGTACAGTTAATGTGGCGGCTACCTGCAAGATCCGGAAAGATTCAGCAATGTATATTTCTTTTCAGTTTTGGGGATTCGAAGTATATAAAGCAGAACTCACTACCGACAGCATTAAAGTATTCGACAAAATGAATCGTCGCTTTTTTGTGTCTGATTATTTGTATCTTAGCGAACGTTTTGGGGTGAATGTCGATTACCATAGCTTGCAATCGTTGTTGACTGCACAGTTTTTCTGTGTAGGCAAAGCGGAAATTCAGCCTGATAGTTGTAAACTGGTGGCTTTGGGAAATGGTCAAAACAGTATCGATTTTGAAAACGGGAGCATGCAGCAAAGTACACACTTATCACCCTTGAATGTTATTCAGCAGGTTGTGCTGAAAGCGAAAAACAGCACTTATCAGCTGCAAACTACCTATGCCGATTATGCCAATGTGAACGGAACGGGTTTCCCGCAAAAAATTACTTTGTTGGCCAACAGCGACCAAACCAAAGCTTCGTGTGATTTTTCCATCCAGAAGGTGGAATTTAATACCGATCTCAAATTTGCACCGACCGGTACAGATAGGTATACACGTCAGAATATCGACCAGATTTTCAAGAAATAAGAAAACAAATAGATTTGATTTTTTAAACAACATAATTGATGCAATTTAAACCTTCATACCGAATTTTTATTCTCATCTTTTCCGTGTTTTTTTCATCTTTTTCACTTCAGGCGCAGTCGGTGAAAGAGCTGGAATTGCAGCGAAAGCAAACGCTCAAAAACCTGGAAGTTACCAATAAGCTGTTGAATGAAACCAAGAAATCGCAACGCAGCTCGTTGAACAAACTGACCATTATCGGCAAAAATATCAACGACCGGAAGGTGTTGATCAAAAATATAAGCACCGAAATTGGAAAGCTGGATGATGAAATGGGTCAACTGGATCAGGAGAAATTAAGGCTTGAAAAGAAATTGGCTGTTTTAAAAGCCGATTATGCACGGTTGGTTCAGGAAGCGCATATCAACCGGAGTTTATATGCTAAAATCATGTTTGTGCTTTCGGCCAAATCTTTCGACCAGTCGTACCGTAGGTTGCGTTATTTGCAGGAATATTCCGATTACCGAAAACAGCAGGTACGTCAGATTGAAGGCGTAAAACTACAGATCCAGCAAAAAAACGATAGTTTGCAAAGTCATAAAAATACCAAGGTAGAAGTTGTTAAACAAAAAGAAACCGAAGCTCAGAATCTGACCAAAGACGAACAAAAAGTAAAGGTATTGCTTACCGACCTGCAAAAGAAAGAAAAGAAACTGCGGGCCGACCAAAAAATTCAACAGAAAAAAGCAAACGATCTGAATAACAAAATTGCTGCTATAATTTCTGCGGAAATCAAACGAGCTGAAGCCAAACGCGCAGCCGAAAAACAAAAACGCTTGGCAGAGCAGAAAGCTGCCGAAGCCAAGCGGATAGCTGAAGCCAAACGGGCTGCAGAAATCAAACGCGAACAGGAACGCCAGAAAAAACTGGCAGCCGACGAGGCCGCCAAACGTTTGCGTGAAGCCGAACAACGGGCAGCCAAAGCTAAGAGCGAAGCCAATGCAGAAGCCCTGCGACTGGCCCGTAAAGCCGACGAAGATGCCAAAGCCGCTGCAAAGGCTGCTGCTACTGAAACTAAAAGAGCCGAAGAAGAAGCCAAACCGGTAAACACCAGTTCATTGTTGTTGCTTACAAAAGAAGAAAGTGTTATTAATGGAGGATTTGCCGCAAATCAGGGACGTTTGCCATGGCCTACTTCCAACGGATTTATCAGTGGGCATTTCGGCGTTCAACCGCATCCGGTGTTGAAGCACGTAACAACGAACAATAAAGGGGTTTACATCCAAACTCCGGCAGGAAGCTCAGCCCGGGCAGTGTTCGATGGGGTGGTAACACAGCGTTTCTCTATTCCCGGAAGCAATAATGCGGTGATTATCCAACACGGAAATTACCGGACGGTATATGCCAACCTCACTCAGATTTACGTGCGTGAAGGCGACCGGGTAAGTGCCAAGCAATCCATTGGCCGGATTTATACTGATGATGACAACGATAATAAAACCGAGCTTTATTTCCAGATATGGAATGGCAAAAGCCTCCAAAATCCCGAAAGCTGGATTGCAAGGTAATTGATAATGCATAATTTACAATGCATAATTCAGAATGAATTCCATTGATTTCGGAATAATCAGAACATATTAGTAATTTTATTTTCAACATAAAAAATAGTTCTTCTAAAATGCAAATTCTCATATCCATTATGAATTATGCATTGTGAATTATGAATTTAATAGACTTATGGAAGAATTTGTAAACGAATCGCTGTTGGTCGATTATGGCGACAGCAACATTATTACTCTCGAGGGTCTCGAACATGTTCGCCGCCGTCCGGGGATGTACATTGGTAAACTGGGCGATGGTACGCATGCAGACGATGGAATTTATGTGTTGCTCAAGGAAGTTCTCGACAACTGTATCGACGAATACCGCATGGGTGCCGGAAGAAACGTGGAAGTGCGTGTGAAAGACGGCCATGTGGAAGTGCGCGACTATGGCCGTGGAATTCCCTTGGGAAAAATGGTGGAAGCAGTTTCCATTATGAATACCGGTGGTAAATACGATTCGAAAGCGTTTAAAAAATCAGTTGGTTTGAATGGGGTTGGTACGAAAGCTGTTAATGCGCTTTCATCCCGTTTTGTGGTACAGAGTTTCCGCGACGGACAAAGCCGGCGTGCCGAATTTGAAAAGGGAAAAATCGTTACTGATACCGAAGTGTACGATGAGCCGGGTTCCGAACGTGGTACCTACGTCTATTTCGTACCCGATAATACGCTTTTCAACGATTATGTTTATAAAGAGGAGTTTATCGAAACCATGCTCCGCAATTATGCATATCTCAACACAGGGCTTTCGATTAATTTCAACGGAAAACGCATCTTGTCAAAAAACGGGTTGACCGACCTGCTGAACGAGAACATGACGTCCGACCCGCTGTATCCGATTATCCACCTGAAAGGCGAAGATATCGAAATAGCATTTACACACAGTGACCAGTACGGTGAGGAGTACTACTCGTTTGTAAACGGGCAGCACACTACCCAGGGAGGAACGCACCAAAGCGCTTTCCGCGAAGCTGTAGCCCGTACTATCAAGGAGTTTTATGCCAAGAATATGGAGGTTACCGATATCCGTAACGGAATTATTGCTGCCATAGCTATTAGCGTGGAAGAACCCGTTTTCGAGTCGCAAACCAAAACCAAGCTTGGTTCGCGCGATATGGCTCCTTCGGGAGGCCTTTCGGTGAGTAAGTTTATTTCCGACTTTTTGAAGAAAGAACTTGACAACTACCTGCACCGTAATAGCGATACTTCAGCTATTCTGCTTCAGAAAATACAGGATTCGGAAAAAGAGCGTAAAGCCATTGCAGGTGTTACCAAACTGGCCCGCGAACGTGCCAAAAAAGTAAACCTGCACAATAAAAAACTGCGTGATTGCCGTGTGCATTTCAACGATTCGTTGACGAAAGACGAGGCTAAAAATGCGGCTATCGAAAACTCCTGTATTTTCATTACCGAGGGTGATTCGGCAAGTGGTTCCATTACCAAAAGCCGCGATGTGAACACCCAAGCCGTTTTCAGCTTACGTGGTAAGCCGCTAAACAGCTACGGGCTGACCAAAAAAATTGTGTATGAAAACGAGGAATTCAACTTGCTTCAGGCTGCTTTGAATATTGAAGAGGGAATTGACAACCTTCGGTACAATAAGGTGATTGTGGCTACTGATGCCGATGTGGACGGCATGCATATCCGGTTGCTGCTCATTACGTTCTTCCTTCAGTTTTTCCCCGATTTGATAAAGAAAGGACACGTTTATATTTTACAAACACCGCTTTTCCGGGTTCGGAATAAAAAGGAAACGGTGTATTGTTATTCCGACGAAGAACGCCTGTCGGCTATTTCGCGCCTTGGAACAAACCCCGAAATCACCCGATTTAAAGGACTTGGTGAAATTTCGCCCGATGAGTTCAAGCACTTTATAGGAAAAGATATGCGCCTGGATCAGGTAACGCTCAAAAAAGAGGATGCCGTTCAGGATTTGTTGTCGTTCTACATGGGCAAAAACACGTCCGAGCGCCAGAATTTTATTATTGATAATCTGGTGGTGGAGGAAGACGTATAGACCCTTTTTTTTTCATACATATCATGTATTCAAACGATACGTATCTTTTCCCCAAACGATTAGTATCTTTCGGTAAAACGATACGTATCTTTTTGTGGAAGGATACGTATCGTTTCTAATAACATTTATTTATGCCCATTTCCTACTACTCCGAAGACGATTCCAGAGAGCTGAATCCGGATGTTTATTTCATGAAACAAGCCTTGCTGGAGGCTCAGAAAGCCGGTGAGCGTGACGAAGTGCCTATTGGTGCTGTTATTGTTTGTCAGGGGCGGATTATTGCCCGTGGACACAACCTGACCGAAACCCTGACGGATGTCACCGCTCATGCCGAAATGCAGGCTATAACGGCTGCTGCGCAGTTTCTGGGTGGAAAATACCTCACTGACTGTACGCTGTATGTAACTGTGGAGCCCTGCGTAATGTGTGCAGGAGCGTTGGGCTGGTCGCAAATTAGCCGGATTGTGTATGGAGCTCCCGACGAAAAACGAGGATTCATGCGCTTTGCACCGCATGCTCTCCACCCCAAAACGGAGGTCGTTTACGGAGTGCTGGAGGAAAATTGCAGCACGTTGGTGAAAGAGTTTTTCAAGAAAAAGAGGAATTGATGTGATAATGTGGTGATGTGATGATTAGTTGATGTGATGATATATGGGTGTATAAATAAATTATCAGAAAATCAATGAATTGCCATTAAATGATAGCTATCAAATAAAATCACCACATTATCTCATCTAATCATCACATCAACTAATCATCACATCACCACATCAACTAATCAATACGTTAAGTTGATCACCACCAGTTCCGATTGAGTGCCAATGCGGTATTGTGGTCCCCAAATTCCGAGGCCCGAAGAAACATAGTAATGTGTTTTGCCTTTTTTCAGGTAGCCGTGCCCAAGTTCAAACATTCGCTTTACAAACAAGCTACCCGGGAAAAATTGCCCGTTGTGCGTGTGTCCCGAAATTTGCAGGTCGATGCCATTGTTTTGAGCTTCCTGCAGATGGAATGGTTGATGATCCATCAGAATCATAGGCTTGGTGGTGTCCAGTCCTTTTACCATTTCGGCCAGATTTTTTCGTTTATGGTTGGTGCGGTCATCCCGTCCGATAATATAGAAACTGCTATCCACCAGGCTGACTTCATCGCGCAGGAAGGTTATCCCTGCTTTTTTCAGGTATTCTGCTGTTGCATTAGGCTTTTCAGCGTAATGTTCATGATTCCCGTTGATGGCAAAAACACCCAGAGGAGCTTTAATGCTTCGGAGTTCCTCGTCCATGTGCTGGTTAATAACGGGCTTCATTTCCCGGTCAGACACATCGCCCGGCAGGAGCACGATATCCGGGTGCTGGTCGTTTATCAGTTTTACATACTTCTGCAACATTTTTTTATCAATGCTTACACCCAAATGAATATCGCTGGCAGCCACAATTTTCAGCGTTTTATGCTGCATGGGTTTTTCTGTACTGAGATTAAGTGTTACAACTTCAGGATGATTGAACTTAATGTTGCCAATAACCAGTGCAAGTGCAGTTGATCCCAGCGTTATATACATGACCCACATACGGAATACAGCCATGCCTGCAGGTGCAAAATGAATAAAATGATTGGCCAACCGTACGATATCTACCAGCGTGAAACTCAGAAACAGGTAAATGAAAATAATCATGTAAGTGTAACCGACAAAAGTGACTGCTTTGCCTACGGCTGGTGGCATTGAGCTTCCAAAAATCATTCCTGCCAACATGGCTACAAACAGTGCCAGAATACTTATAAGATAGCCTGTACGTATATAAGAAACGGGTGGCAGTGCGTGCCATCCGCGAACTACGACGTAACCGTTCATTGACAGGATAATTGCTAAAACGATAATAAAAAATCCTATTTTCATGCGTTGTATTTAATTATTTTAGATGGTGGTTGTATGAAATGAGCCCTGTTTTGAGCAGGGCTCATTTCATTCGATATTTTTTCTAATCGCTAAGTAAACGTTCAAAGGTAAATTTTGTTTTATTAATATCAAAATAACGAACCGATGATTTATTAAAAAATAAGAATCAGTTATTTTTTATAACAACTTGTTGATTGGAGTTCTACGGATTGGAATAAAATCAGGAATGTAACTTTTGCTTTTCCATTAAAAAACAATTATTTATATCCGGTTGAAAATCTTTTTTGTATTTTTACCGAATACAACCAACATTGCTTTCCTATGAAACGAGCATGGTTAGTAAACTCTCAATCATGAAAGAATACTTGTCATGCGAGTTCCATCCGACAACTATTTAAAATTTATTTACGGATGAAAAAGTGCCTTGTGATTTTATTCATGACCATAGCTTTTTTTGCTTCAGCTTCAGCTCAAAAAGTGGGATTGGTGCTGAGTGGTGGCGGTGCCAAGGGAATCACCCATATTGGTGTTATCAAAGCGCTGGAAGAAAATAACATTCCGATTGATTATGTGGCCGGAACGTCCATGGGAGCCATAGTGGGAGGGATGTATGCCATGGGCATGTCGCCCGATGATATGATTGCCGTTTTAAAATCAAATGACTTCAGGAACTGGTCGACGGGAGAGATTGAATCGGACTATGTGTATTATTACCGCAATGCCGATCCCAAACCGAATTTCATGGAAATGAGTTTCAGAATAAATAATCTGGATTCATTTGATATCAAGCCCAATATTCTCCCCACGAACATAATCTCTCCGCGTCAGATGAACTACGCCTTCGTGCCTCTGACCGTTCAGGCCAATGCAGTTGCGGGTGGCAATTTCGATAAGCTTCTTATTCCCTTCCGCTGTGTGGCTTCCGATATTTTCAATAAGCGGCCTATAATTTTCAGAAAAGGAATATTGGGCGATGCTATCCGTGCCTCCATGACTTACCCGTTGTTGTTCAAACCTATTGTTATCGATAATCTGTTGTTGTTCGATGGTGGAATTTTCAATAACTTTCCGGTGGATGTGATGCGCAAAGACTTTAATCCGGAATTTATAATAGGCAGTGCCGTGTCGGCCAATCCGCGCAAACCGGACGAAGGTGACATTGTGATGCAGGTTGAGAATATGGTGATGAACTACACCGATTATTCCATTCCGAAGGAAGAAGGGTTATTGCTTAATTTCCACATTAGCAGTTCCAAAACATTTGATTTTTCGCGGGTGGATGAGTTTGTAAAGCTGGGTTATGATTCGGCCATGAAGCACATTGATGAATTAAAAGCGCGCATAAACCGATCGGTTTCTAAAGAAGAAATGGATGAAAAAAGGATTGCTTTTGTCCGGAAATTCCCGGAACTTAAATTTCAGCATGTAGAAGTAGCCGGCGTGGACAGCCTTCAGAAAAAGTATGTAGAGCAGGTTTTTCATTATAAAAATGAAGTATTTAGCCTGAAAGAATTTAAAGAAGCTTATTTCAAACTTAATTCCGACGATAAAATTCTGGAAGTGTTGCCGCACGCAGATTATGACTCTGCCACCGGAAATTTTAATTTGCGGCTCAACGTGCGCACGCAGGATCATCTGAAGGTATTGCTTGGCGGCAACGTATCGTCATCTACTTCCAATCAGGCCTATTTTGGGCTGACCTACCAGAACCTGACCGAATATGCACAATCGGCTTACATCGATGCCCAGTTTGGAAAAATATATAACGGGTTGGGGCTTGGAACCCGCATCGAAATCCCTACACAAAAGAGTTGGTACATGAAGCTGGCAATGGTGTTTCATAAGTTCGACTATTTTGAAGGTGATGAGATCTTTTATGCCGATAACCGCACTGCCAACTTTACTCAATCTGAAGCGTATGGCAAGTTGAGCGTTGGCTTTCCGGTAACCATGAAAGGACGGTTGGAATTTGGGCTGGGCTACGGGCTTTTGACAGATTATTACTTGCAGGACAGATCGATGACTACGGTCAAAGAAGATAAAAGTATTTTCTCGTTGGGGAGTGTGTTTGGGCGGATTGAAAGTTATACGCTCAACAATCTCATGTATCCTACTGTGGGTTACCGCAAATCGTCATCCGTACAATTGGTGGGAGGAGAAGAGTTTTTCCGTTCGGGCGGGAAGGTTTCGCCCAGCCTGCCGGAGCGTTTGGATTTGTGGCTTCAATACCGTGGAAAGTTCGAGCAGTATTATCCGCTCAATTCGCATATTACGCTTGGGGCTTACGGCGAACTGGCTTTATCTTCGCGCAAGTTGCTTCAGAACTATACTGTCAGCCAGATTCAGGCTCCGGTTTTTCAGCCTACGCCTCATAGCAAGACTGTTTTCAACGGAGCTTTCAGTGCCAATCAGTTTGCTGCCGTTGGATTAAAACCAATATACAACTTTAATAAGCAACTCCATGTGCGTGGCGAAGCTTATTGGTTCTTGCCTTACAGAAGCATTAACAGGGCAGCCGACAATTCGGCTTATTATTCCGAACCTTTCTCTTCCTCCCGGTTTATGGCCGAAACGGCATTGGTATTCAATTTTAAGATTGCTTCGGCAGGTCTGTTTGTGAACTATTACAGTTCTGCTGCCAGTAAGTGGAACTTTGGGCTAAATATTGGATTTTTATTATTCAATCCGAAGTTTATCGAGTGATTTTCAGTGCTATTTGCAATTTGCTTTCAGTGCAGCTTTGGCTTTAATTTGTCCTAATTTTTCAGCCATTTTAAAGTCCTGACAGGCAGCTTCCTTTTGTCCCAGATTTAATTTTGCAACGCCGCGATTATAATAAGCATCCCCGTAATGTGAGTTAAGCGCAATGGCTTTCGTAAAATCTTCGATAGCCGTTTTGTTATCATTCAGCGTAATTTTTGTAAGCCCTCTGTTATGCAAGGCCTTGTAATGTTTTGGATTCATTGCAATGGCCTTGTTGTAATCTTTCATTGCAGCCTCGTAGTCTTTTTGTGCATCTTTCGCATTGCCCCGGTTGAAGTAGGCGTCCGACAACTGCTGAACTTTCATTGATTTTGTATAATCAGCGATAGCCTCATCATAGTTTCCAAGATAATACTTAGCAATACCCCTATAGATATAGGCATCGGCAATTCGTGGATGATACCTGATAGCCAACGTGAAGTCTTCAACAGCTCCCAGATAATCTTTAATATACTGCTTTGTTAGACCTCGGCTTATAAGAGCCATAGCATCTTTGGGTTTTATTTCCAGGGTTTTAGTGTATTCGGCAATGGCATCTTCGTAATCCTGCATATTGTACTTGCAATCGCCTTTATTGAAATAGGCATCGGCGTAATCCGGATTTATCTGAATAGCTTTATCCTGATCG
The DNA here is from genome assembly GCA_964433885.1 of uncultured Paludibacter sp. GTDB lineage: Bacteria > Bacteroidota > Bacteroidia > Bacteroidales > Paludibacteraceae > Paludibacter. Next base: position 288,692 of record CAYSTC010000002.1, read on the forward strand.
GCTATGGCTCCTTCAAAATCCTGCAGGTAGTATTTGGCAATTCCACGGCTCAAATACGCTTTTGCGTCATTATTGTTGCGTTCGATAACCGCAGTGTAATCCTCTATTGCCCCTTTAAAATCCTGATTATAATACTTTTGTACGGCTCTGTTGAAAAGTGCGGCTGATGACTGGCCAAAAACTGAAGTCCCGACAGTCAGGACAAAAATTAGATAAATAAGCTTCCTCATTTTTTGTTTTGTTTGGTTTCGTTCACAAAAGTACTAATTAGTTTCTGAAATTAAATTCAACAACTTGAAAAAATGAATTAATTGCTACAAATAAAGATGTCTGGTGTTTAAATAGTTATGTTTTGTTGGCTATGTCAGGAAGAAAATTATCGTAGCAAATAGTACTACAAGCTTTAATGTTTCCTGTCTGCATTATTTTCTGACTCTATTCCTGTTTTCTTCCCCTGGAATCATCGATTATTGAAAAAGAAACCTTGTCTTTTGGGGAAAAACGCATGTTTCCCGGGAAATAATCCGTGATTTGGGCAAAGAAATGAAAGATTTTGGAGGAAGAATAAAGTTTTTTTGTCCAGAAAAAACTTTTTTCTGGACAGAAACGCGGTGTTTCTGTCCTAAAACGTGACGTTTTTGTTCTAAAATTTCTTTTTTCTCTTAAGAAATGAAGAATTTCTGTACAGAAACATGAAGTTTTTGTACAGAAAAAGAAGATTTTGGAGGAAGAATGAAGCATTTCTGTACAGAAATGCCGTGTTTTTGACCTAAAACGAAGGGTCTATTCAATAAACTGTGTCAGAAAGGATAATTAATTGATATTCCATCTT
>CAYSTC010000003.1:0-261652 GCA_964433885.1 uncultured Paludibacter sp.
CTTAAACAGAAACATTGGCAGCGCCGATCTGCAAAATCAATTTTATTTAAAATATGTTTATAAAAACTTACACGCATTTACAAAAAATATGTTGCAAAACATATTTATACATCTGACAACATGACACTTAAGAATGACAAACGCTGCATGTATACAAACATACACATGACAACAATGTCATAAAATGTATAAATTATAAAAGTTACAAATAATATTTTTAGCATTTATATTCCGTTTCCAAAAAGATTAAAAGCATGTAATTGAACGATTTAAGATAAAAATATCAGGCATATTCATTATCGGGGGAATCAGTTTTCAGATCAGATTCGGGTTTTGTAGCATGGAGTTTGCAATTTGGCACACGGCTCATTCGGGGTTGGTGAAGCGTAAACCAAACAGAAAAGCCTTGCTTCACAGAAATGAAAAATAGTATCGTTGTTTACACGGGGCGAGCGCAACAGGAAGTTCAATCTGCCAAACATCAATCAGTCAGACATTTCGGAGCAAATCATTATTATACTAAATTTTTAATATATGGGAAAAATCATTACTCATATTTCTTTCTCGAAGGTTCCGAAACTCGAATTTCCGGACCTGATTAACGGTGTGGCAGATATAGTGCAGGCGCATAATCCTGCGGAGATGCATATCGCCGACCAGTACAACCTGCTGTTGGAGGTAAAACCTCAGCTTAGCAGTTTGATAGTAGTTAACAAAAAACATCCTGAAACCGGTGTATTGAATGACCTGAGGGCAAAACGCAAAAATGTGTTGCTGGGACTTGTGCGACAAATAAAGTCGCTGGCAAAACCCCAACTGGCTTCGCAAACTCCTCATCTCGAACTGGTAACACCATTTGTAAAAACGTTTTGGAGCCATTTGCTTTCGTACAACGACAAAACCATTTCGGAGCGCCTGAAGCAAATGTTTTCGGCACTGGAAACCGATGCTGCTTTAAGCGCCGCATTCACAGCATTGGGGCTCAATGTGCTGATTGACGAGCTGAAAACACTCGAGGCAGAGATTGTGGCAAGCAAAAGCAAACGGAGAAAATCTGCGTCCGAACAGCCCAAAATGCGTACACGGGAAGTAAAATCGGAAGTGGGCGAAGCGTTGGCCGATTTGCTCAAAGCCATTGAACTGGCCGGAAAAGCACATCCGGAACTGGACTACAAACCCATGGTAAATGAAATTAATGTGTTGCTGAGTTCGTACCAATCGGATTTAAAAGCACGCGCTACCCGTAATAAAAATACAACAACGGCAATTGCAATGTCTCCTACAACTACTGCAACTGCCGTTTAAAAAAGCGAAACCCATTTCATTTCCAATAACGAGCCTCGCATTCCTGTTTGCGGGGTTTTTTATTTGTTTAGGCGGTTATAAGTGCCGCATGAAAATTAGTTTATACTATTCCAAAACAGACCCAACAGGTTTTAAAAACCTGTTGGGTGTTATCCTGAATAGGAAATATGATTCAACGAAATAATAAATGGTTATCCGCAAAGCGACCTATTCAATCTATTTAACTGCTGATAGGGTCTTTCGACCGCTATCAGAGTTATGTCATCCCTGTCAGCAGTCGGTACGACTCTGACAGCGGATGGAATAAATGACTAATTAGGTCGCTTTGCGGATAATCATAAAATAATACCAGTAGTGCATTTAATAGATATTTTCAATAATAAAAAGAAATATATTGCCTTGCACACAGTTTTATCTGCGAATGACCTTGCCCAGTGAACCAAAAAACAAGTGAGAAAAGCGCAAAAATACTCCTGTTTGACGACCGTAGGGAGGAGTTTGGAGGATTTTAGCTTTTCGAGCACTAGTTTTTTGAGTGAATTGGGTGCAGTCTTGATTTTTTTTGCTTCGTTTTTTTTATCAAGAAAAAAAATGAAGTGGGGTTTGGGGTAAAACCCCAAGTAATATCAATAGTATTTTTTTAATGCACTACGGGTAAAATAATATAAAATAATATAAACTAATTTCAAGCACGTACTTAGGTTTGGAGCTCTGAGTCAAACCTCTCACCCCTCTTACCTCTTACTGCTTACCTCTTACTCCTTCTCAATATCGGCCACAATAGCCTGCTCGGTTTGTTCGAACAAAGTATTGAAATCGCAGTCGCTTACTTTGATGGGCGCATGTACCGTGAACCGGACATGATTGCCCAATCCCAGCGGGAAGGAACCATAACGGAATACTTTCCAGGAGTTATTGATGGTAACTGGTACCACATAAGCGCTTGGGGCGTATTTGCACAATATCTTCAATCCATTGGAAGCAAATTCTTTCGGTTTTCCGTCGCGGGTGCGGGTACCTTCGGGGAAAATAATAGTGGAGCGCTTATTGGCTTCGATATATTCACCCATCTTTTTCAGGGCAGGCAGGGCTTGCTTGGGGTCTTTACGGTCGATAAGCACCGATCCACCGTGGCGCAGGTTGTACGAAACACTCGGGATACCTTTACCCAGCTCAATTTTACTCACAAACTTGGGATGAAACTTCCGCAACAGCCAGGCAATGCCAATAATATCGAATATTCCCTGATGATTGGCAGCAATAATCAACGGCTGGCCTTCGGGAATCAGTTCAATGTTTTCGACTGAGGCACGCGAAAAGAGAATATTCAGCGTACGCACCAGAAAAAAGTCGAGCCAATCCACACTAACTTTGTGAGCCTGGTACCCAAACACATTAAAACATACCCACTGAATAGGATGAAACAGGCAGATAGTGAACAAAAACCACAGGTAAGCCAGAACGGATAAAGGATAGGATAAGATCTTTTTCATTTTTCGGGAAAATTTTCTGCAAAAATAAGTATTTTATTTTTTAATTCAGCTTAACCCGTAGTGCATTAATAATACACAGTGTTTTTCACATTGGGGTTTTACCCCAAACCCCACTTCATTTTTTGGCTTGAACCAAAAAACGAAGCAAAAAAGTTCAAGACTTCGCCCGCTTTACTCGAAAAACTTGCGTTTGACAACTGAAATCCTCCAAACTCGCTCCTTCGTCGCTCAAACAGGGAGTATTTCTACGTTGTCAGCACTGGTTTTTCGGCTCACCGGACGAGGTCACTCGTAGGAAAACCGTGTGCAATTTAATATCCTTCATGTCTTTATTGAAAATAACTTTAAAATGCACTACGGGTTCAGCTTAAGTAAAACAGAAGCAACCGGAAAATATATATTCGCATTTACCTCATTCATACACGTTCGATATAAACATTGAAAAAATTGAATTGTTCAAATTTATAAGCAGGAGGTAATTGCTTCAAGCTTTTAAATGTACCTGGTATATTGCAAACAGTGTTGTATTAATATGAACTCCTTATGTCATTCGTTCCTGCAAAAACGGATACTTATTAATCAGTTCCTGTTTCCGTCGTTCGGTACTTTTGCAGAACTTATCATACTCTTCCGAATCGGGAAACAAAGGGCGGTGCGACAAATCGGCCTGTAATTGCTCAAATTCCTTTTTCGTGCGCGTGGTGGTTTCGTCGAAATACGTTTCGGAAAAACGCTGCCAGATATAATCTACCGCCACATCGGACGGATGCAACATATCTGATGCATAAAAACGGTAATCGCGCAGTTCGTCCATTTGTATTTCGTAAGCCGGGAAATAATCCACGTTCTCGAATTCCTGCTGCAATTCATCAATAGCCAACAGCAAAGTACTTTTACTCACATTGTTTTCGTGTGCTCCATCTTTCCAGTGGCGTATGGGACTGACACTAAAAACAATACGCAGTTGGGGAAACAAGGCGGTCAGCTTTTTTAGAAGTTCCGAGTAATTGGACACAATCTCATCCACACTCAGCCTGCGGCGTGTAAAAGTGTTTGCAGGCAGCTTGTGGCAGTTGGACACCACTCTCCCACTCTGCTTTTCTTCGTAAACCCATGCCGTACCGAATGTGACAACCAGAAAACTGGTTTTCTGCAGGAAACTGGCTGCTTCCGCGAAACGTTTGTTGATGTTTTCGAGGCATTTTTCGGTCGTGGTAGCCGAAAACAAGCTGCTGTGCGAAAAACTTTGCCACAAACCCCGGTTCTGAAACAAATCAGCTTCTGTGAAAGACCGGTTTTCAATCAACAGTTTGATACTGTTGCTAATGGAAACCGGATTGTAAAGCACACCAAACGGATTTATATCCGCAGCAAAATACACTCCCTTCATTTTAGCCCCGATATTTTCGGCAAAACAGGAGCCGAGAGTCATAATGCGATCCTCGTAGGTTATATGCAAATCGGTTGGCGGTATTTCAACTCTGGTCTGGAACATAATAATGCTTGTCTAAGTTATTTGACTGTATGATAACAGATTATCCGCAGAACGAACTAATCTTATTTAAAATGGAACTTCGCCCCAAACTCCACTCACATTTGTGTCTCTCTCATGAAACAAAACCTAACTTTGAACTATTGCGGTCAAAGCATTTGAAGATATCAGGGCCATTGCCCCTCAGGTTTTGATTATCACTTTTTTTCTATCAAGATATCAGAGCTAAGCTCCTTTTATTTTAGATGCAATTAACTGGAACTTAGTCCTGATATCTTTGTACAAAAGAACTAAACATGCAAAATAGTTCGGTGTTCTGCACCTTTAATTGCACATTCCAGAAATTTTCCTACAAATAGGACGGTACGCTGTACCTTAATTAAGGTGCAGAGCACCGAAGTATTCATAAACAATTACAGAAACCTGCTTATATCGAACTCACGTTGTTTTAAATGTATATCAACAGGGACGTAGTCCTGATATCTTTGTAGAAAATAATGTTTTACAGAAAATAAGCCGCGTAGCGGTGGCATCTTATAATGTAAGCAAATAACAGATGTAAGAACGTTCCTTTTCTTTAAAATTTACCTGGCTATTCTCATTCCCCGGTTTCACTCGGAGGCTGCGCACATTAAACTCCCATCGGAGTTTTTCAGCAAACCCTGACTAATAAGGTTTACAAACAAAAATAGAGTAAATAATCTAATACACAAAAAAAGCCCCGGAATTATATCCGGAGCTTTTCTGGCCAGTAATGTATGTATTATATCTTTTTAGCGTCAGCTTTTTTGTCGCAAGCGGCTTTGTCAGCTTTTGAGCATGCTTTAGCATCAGCTTTCTTGTTTTTGCAACAGTCTGCAGTGGCTTTAGCATCTTTGCAGCAAGCTTTTGCGTCTTTCTTTTCGCATTTAGTTTCAGTTTTAGGTTTAGTTTTACCTGGTGTTTGAGCTGTCATAACAGTACCAGCTGCAAAAATCGCGATTAGCGACAGAATGGCTATTTTCTTTTTCATTGTAAAAATTGATTTTAATGTTGATATTTGTTTTATAGTTATTTATTTTTATTTCGCAAAGATAGAAATCTGAATTGACTTTGCAAAGATTTAGAATTCAATTCAGCATTATTAAGTTTTTATCAGACAAATTCAGAAGTCCTGAGTTTTGGGTTATAATGCTAATAACCACAATTCATTAATCATTAATCATTAATCATTAATCATTAATCATTATTCATTAATCATTATTCATTAATCATTAACAACTCATTTCTCCGGCATTCTTTTTTGCCGAAAGCAGATTGTACGCGCCCTTTAAAACAACCCGGGTGGTACGAATGTTGAAATGTTCCGGAAGAATTATTTCGGTGAAACCATTTTCAGTAACTCCCTTTTGCACTTCAATCATTTTATATTCGGTCATTTTCTTTCCTTCTTCATCTTTATTCTTGTCGAAAACAAAGATATAATCCTTATCGTCGAAACTGACTACCGCCTCCGAAGGAAGTGACGTGGTTTCGTGATTTTTGGTCTCTACCACAGCGTTTACGTACATTCCGGGCATCATATTCCGGCATTGGCCCACTACATTGGCATACACTTTATAGGTTTTATCGTCGCTTATGGATTTGCCGGTCTGGTAAACCAACGCTTCGTGTTCTTCGGATTCGTTATTGATAAAGAACCGTATTTTTTGACCGTTGAATACCTTGTCGGCATCTTTTTCGAATAGTGTAAGTTCCAGAAACAATTTTTCGGTATTCACAATTTCGAACAACACATCCGAAGCCGAAACCGATTTGCCAATACTTACGTTTACAGCCTTTACATAACCCGCGATTGGCGAAACCAACGCCACCGAACGACTGATATTATCTTCCGTCAGCCGCTGGGAATTAATGCCTATAAGCGAAAGTTTTTGTTCCAACGCCCGGAGTTGTGCCTTCAGATTACGATACTCAATGGTAACCTGCTGAACATTTTTTTGCGAATATACATCGTCTTTATACAGTTCTTTGTGGCGTTTGTATTCGGCTTCGGCATATTCCAGTTTGTTTTTTGTTTCCAGATAGTTTTGCTGAATATCTATAAATTCCTGATTTTCGAGCACAGCCAGGGTTTGTCCTTTGCGTACTGCACTACCCGGGGTGAGCGAAGTGCTTTTCACAAAACCGCCCAGCGGCATGCAAACCGTTGCCATATTTTGCGGCGATACCGATACTACCCCGCTAACCTTGATGGTTCCGCTCAACGTGCGCATCTGCACCGTGCCCAGTTCTATTTTGGCCAGTTTTATCTGGTCGTCGCGCAGTTCCACCACATTTTCAGGAAGCACTTCCTCGTGTTCGTGTTCTTCTGTTTTTGCAGTCTTTCCGCACGATACCATTCCAATGAATAATGCAGAATATAATACGATTGATTTAAATTTATATATTGTCATGATTGATTTTCTATTTATGATTTATGATATACGATTAGATATTACTCAGCCACTACTTAATTTGTAATTAATTGATTTTTGAGTTCAACTAATTGAACTCAAAAATCAATTGTCAGGCTATTTGTTCATTTCATCCCCCGGTTGCGCTTCGCTTACCGGGGGTTATTTATATTTAGCCCCTATCGGGGCAAAGACTTATTATATTATGAATTATGATACCGATAACTATTGGTAGAATTATGAACTATGAACTATGAACTATAAACTATCTCCCATTCTGCCGGCAACATAATCTATTGAAATAACTGTTTGATTATAATTATTCAATGCATCCAGATAATTGAGTTTGATAGTCAGTGCCCGTCCAAGACTCTGAATGTAATCCAGATAGTCGATAGCTCCGGCCCGATAGCTTTTGGTTGCCTGGTCGATAATCAAATCGGCCTCCGGCACAGCTTGCTTCTCGTAATAATTCAGGCTCCGGGCATATTTGGCATATTCACTTGCCAAAGCCTGATAATTTCCTTCCAACGTTTTCAAATAACTTTCCGCATTAATTTGCGCCTGCTGGCTTTTTTGTTTCGCGGCCTTTATTTTTGCCGTATAAGGTGCAAACCAAAGCGGTATGGATATGCCCGCCTGAATGCCGCTGAAACGGTCGCCTTTGCCAAAAGTGCGGGGCACGCCGTTTATTTCCTGCCCACCCTGCATGGTCTGGCTGAAATAACCAACGCTTAAATCGGGTAACATACGGCTACGTTCCAGGCTTGTTTCTATCTTCGAAATTTCCGACTGCTGCTGTACAAGTCCCAACGTTGGATTGGCCGAAACTTCGGCATTGCTGCCCGACAACAGAAAATTGCTCCTTGTCAGAACCGTATCGGCCGCGGCCACAGGTGTCGGGCTATTCATAAGCAATGCCAGTTTCCGGTTATAAATCAAAATATCGGCACTCAACTGATCCAACTGGTTACGTACCTCCATACTTTGCGAACGGGCCGAAATCATTTCCAGCCGGTTTGTTTCACCGGTTTTCAGGCGTAACTCTGCAGCCCGCAAAAAACCACTGTACAAACTATCCTGCCACAAAAATAATTTGTGTTTGGCATGCAAATATGTCAACTGTTGATATACCTGTTTTACTTGTGTGGCTATTTCCAACCGGGTGGATTTCAGTTCCCACTCACCGCTCTTCACCCGGGCACCGGCCAGTTTATGCTGGTTTGCATACACGGTAGGAAACGAAAACGACTGCGAAACGGTAAAACTGTTGTCCTTCGAATACGAATTAAATTGTCCGTATTGCCCTTCTATCGCTGTTTTCGGAATATCCCACGAAGCACCCTTCAGCGTTTTTTCTATATCCACCGAATATTCCGACGAACGAACCGACAAATTGCTGTCCAAAGCCATTTCCAATGCCTGTTTCAGATTTACCCGCTTTGACTGCTGAGCGTTTACGCTTACCGAAACGGACAGCATAACCATTAGGCATACTGTTGCTGTTCGTTTCAATGAAAATCTGAATTTGCGTGTTGAAAAAACAATATAAAATACGGGCAACACCACCAATGTCAATAAAGTAGCAGTAATAAGTCCGCCTATAACAACCGTTGCCAATGGTTTCTGAACCTCGGCACCGGCCGAAGTGGACAATGCCATGGGCAGAAAACCGAGCGAAGCCACAGCCGCTGTAATAATTACCGGACGCAACCGCACGTGCAGCCCTTTCTTTACCCGTTCCGTGATATTGGTGACTCCTTCATTTTCCAACCGGTTAAATTCGGCAATGAGCACAATACCATTGAGTACCGCCACCCCGAACAAAGCAATAAACCCTACTCCGGCCGAAATGGAAAAATTCATACCCCGAATCCACAAGGCCAATATACCACCAATGGCCGACATAGGCACTGCTGTAAATATAAGCAACGACTGTTTGACTGAATGGAATGTAAAGAACAACAGGACAAAAATGAGCAGCAATGCCACCGGAACAGCAATCATCAACCTTTCTTTAGCCGCTTCGAGGTTTTGAAACTGTCCGCCATACGACACGTAATAGCCCGTAGGAAGCTGCACCTGCGCATCAATCTTCCGGGTTACTTCGGAAATCACGCTTTGCACATCGCGGTTACGCACATTAAACCCTACCGTGATCCGCCGTTTGGTGTTCTCGCGCGAAACCTGTGCCGGACCGGATTTTATCTGTATATCAGCGATCATTTCCAACGGCAATTGGTTCCCGTTTGGCAACATTACGGATAGACTTTTTACATCTTCCATGCTTTGCCGATAGTCTTTGTCCAACCGCACCACCAACCCGAAACGTTTTTCCTCATCGAATACCATTCCGGCCTGGCTTCCGGCAAATGCCGCCCGCAGTACCCGGTTTACTTCCTCCACCGAAAGTCCGTATTGTGCCAGGCGATCGCGGTTATATTCAACCTGAACCTGTGCCAGCCCGGTCACTTTCTCTACATTTATATCCTCTACGCCTTCCACGCCCTGAATAATCTTTTCTACATCGTCAGCTTTCGAAGCTAATGTATTCAGGTCGTCGCCAAAAATTTTCACAGCAATATCCTGCTTCGAACCCGAAAGCAATTCGTTGAAGCGCATTTGTATGGGTTGCTGGAATTCAAATTTCACACCGGCCAGTGGAATCAGCGCTTCTTCCATTTTCTCAACCAGTTCCTCGCGGGTTTCAGCCGTAGTCCATTCGCGTTTATCTTTCAGGGTAATGATATAATCGCCGGTTTCCATGGGCGTAGGATCGGTTGGAATCTCTCCGGCGCCTATTTTACAAACCGCATGTTTTATTTCAGGGAATTTCTCCAGCAAAATCTTATTAGCCTGCTGCACTTTGTCAATAGTGTTTGTTAGCGATCCGCCCTGCAACGTCATGACACCTGCCGCCAGGTCGCCTTCCTCCAGTTGGGGTATAAACTCCCCTCCCAACCGACTGAAAACAAACAAACTGAAAATAAAAATCAAAATAGCAGAAACCGATATCAGCATTTTCCGTCGGAGTGCAAAATCAATGATCGGGGTAAATGCCCTATGCAGTGCATCCATAAGTTTGTCAGACACCGTACGTTTGTGCTCCGTATTCTTACTCAGAAACAAAGCCGAAACCATCGGCACATAAGTGAGCGAAAGAATAAATGCTCCCAAAATGGCAAAAGCCACTACCTGCGCCATTGGTCCGAACATTTTACCTTCGATACCCACCAAAAACAGGATAGGCATATATACAATCAGGATAATGATTTCGCCAAAAGTGGCAGCCGTTCGGATCCGGCTCGAAGCCAGATATACCTCTTCATCCATTTGTTGCTGGGTAAGGCGCTTAATGCCCTGATGGTGGGTTTTGCTTTGCGTGATTCGGTGAACCACGCTTTCAACAATAATTACCGCTCCATCCACAATCAACCCAAAGTCGATAGCTCCGAGACTCATCAAATTTCCCGATACTCCGAAAAGTTTCATCATAGAAACTGCGAAAAGCATGGACAGCGGAATTACCGATGCTACAATCAGTCCGGCCCGCATGTTGCCCAACAACAAAACCAGAATAAAAATAACGATTAATGCTCCTTCGATCAGGTTGGTAGAAACCGTACCAATGGCTCGTCCTACTAAATCCGAACGATTCAGAAACGGCTCGATGGTTACTCCTTTGGGCAATGATTTCTGAATGGATTCGATGCGTGTTTCAACGTTATCGATAACCTCATGGGCATTGGCCCCCTTGAGCATCATCACCACTCCACCCACAGCTTCGGTAGTATCAATAACCAAAGCGCCATAGCGGGTAGCACTGCCGTACTGCACAGTAGCTACATCCCTTATCAGCACAGGCATGCCGGAGGAACTGTTTTTTACAACAATCTTCCCGATATCTTCCAGCGTTTTTACCAACCCAATGCCACGGATAAAATAAGCTGTGGGGTTCTTATCGATGTAGGCGCTACCTATATTTTCGTTGTTGCGTTCCAGAGCCTGAAAAATATCGCTTATGGTTACGTTCATCCCGCGCAACCGTTCCGGATTCAGTGCCACTTCGTATTGCTTCACATACCCACCGTAGCTATTAATATCGGCAACACCGGGTGTTCCGAGCAATTCGCGCCTTACAACCCAGTCCTGCAAGGTGCGCAACTCCATGGGATTGTATTTTTTCTCCAGTCCTTTGTCAACGGCAAGCCTGTATTGGTAAATCTCGCCCAGCCCCGACGAAATAGGTGCCAGCTCTATTTTTGCCAGCCCGGACGGTATCACTTCTTCGGCTTCCTTAATGCGCTCACTCAATTGCTGCCGGGCCCAGTAGACATCAACATCGTCTTTAAACACAACAGTAATAACCGACAGCCCAAGCCTGGAAATCGAGCGCAATTCAATAATATCAGGAATGTTGGCAACAGCCACTTCGATGGGTGCAGTGATAAAGCTCTCCACTTCCTGCACGGCAAGCGACGGAGCCAGCGATATAATCTGCACCTGATTGTTGGTAATGTCCGGAATGGCATCAACAGGCAGCCGGGTAAGCGAATAAGTACCCCACCCGATAAGCGCCAACACAAACAAACCGACAATAAATTTGTTTTTAATTGAGAAATGAATAATGCGTTCTATCATAATTTTTGAATTTATAATATGAAAATCTTTGTTGTATAAATCGTCTGCATGAAATACAAACGCAACGAAGCAAACATTAAAAATGCTTGCTGACATATTACAATTTCAAAAATCAAATCAGAAGTACGGCATGAAAAGCCAGCATAACCCGTCCGGATTTGCTGACATTATTTTCAGGAGGAGGAAGGTCGTTTTCTTCGGTAAGTTCAGTATTTCCCGAATAAGAAATAAAATCCGGAATATATAAATCAACGGGGTGAATTTGATAGTATTTCAGCAATAACCGGGCATGGAACGATGGTATATCTGTGTTTAACCTCAGTAAATGGCAGTTTTCGGAATGATGATTCGAATCACTGCAGGTCACATCCTGCTGCTGAGGGTTGTGGTTGTTGTGAGTATGATGATGTACGTTGAAGCATGAATCTTTTGCTACCGCTTCAATGCCTTCATCGGCGCATAACTGGCAGCAATAATTCACTACATTATATCCGCCTCCTGCCAATAGAAAATAGAAAGCGAATAGATAAACGAATATGTATTTTAAATACTTCATCATCATTTTCGCAGCAAAGATAGTAGCTTTAAAATTATCGGAAAAACTTTTTGGATTTTTTTAAACAGTATCTGTTATTAAATTGTAAATTTGCACCGTAAATAAAAACAAGGTATTTGATTATGAAAAGACAATCTATCCTGCTATTGATGAGCATATTAACTACAATATTTTTTTTCTCATGCACATCAAAAACAGTAAAAACGGAAGAAAAGGATCTCACAAAAAGGTATTATTTAACGAAAGACACCACCAAAGGTTGGTTAAATCTGGATTTTGAAGTGGAAATTCCCACTCAATTTGCCGACACGAATGTTTTAAAATCAATCCGGGCAACCGTTATTTCCAATTTATTTGGCAACGATTACGTGTCGTTACCCAACGATTCGCTGGTTCCTTTCTTCGCAAAAGAAATCCTGACCGACTACCGTGAAAACAACCAACCATTAATTGCAGAACTTGACAGCAAAAGCCCCTATTCATTCAATAACGAGCACACTGTTTCGGGCTTTAGCCTTTTGAGCGACAAAGTTATTTATGTTTACGGCATTGAGCGATACGTGTATATGGGCGGAGCTCACGGGCTTGAAACACGGAATTTCTATAACTTCGATTTGAAAACGGGTCAGGTTATTACCGAAAAAGATCTTTTCAAGCCAAACTACGAATCGGAATTGGCTAAATTGATAAAAACACGCATTGTTGAAGAAAGTAAAGAAAATGCTGAAAAAGACTCAGAACCTATCACCGATCTTGAAGAAACAGATTTCTGGACAGATTCTATCAAATCGAATGGTAACTTTTATATAACCGACGAAGGCATCAACTACGTGTTCAACCCCTACGAAATTGCTCCTTATTACATGGGACAAACTGAGGTAACGCTGCCTTTCGACCGACTCACCAGTTTGCTGAAACCAAACAGCATTATTGCCTATCTGGTTGAGAAACAAGCCAAGTTAAAGAAAAAATAATCTTTGGGACAATAGACAGCTATGACTACATTTTCAGAACTTCTAAGAACCAGACGCAGCATACGCAAATATTTGCCACAGGCAGTGGAGCACGATAAAATCAAAAAGATTACACACGCGGCCTTAATGTCGCCGGCTTCCAAACGCAGCAATCCCTGGGAGTTTATCGTGGTTGAAAACAAGGAAACGTTGCAGAAACTGGCTGATTCGCGTCCGCATGGCTCGCAGTTGCTGGCAGGCGCACCTTTGGGAATTGTTGTGGTTGCCGACACTACCAAAAGCGATGTCTGGATGGAAGATGCCTCCATCGCGTCGATCATTATGCAGCTGCAGGCACACGATTTGGGCCTGGGCAGTTGTTGGGTTCAGGTGTACGGACGCTGGAAAGACGAGCAAACAAGTACCGAGAGCTATATCAGGGAGTTGCTGGATATTCCGGCTCACTATGCAGTGTTAAGCATTATATCAATAGGCTATCCCGACGAAAGCCGAAAACCATTTGAAGGTGAAAAACTTCAAACAGAAAAAATCCACACCGAAAAGTTTTAAATCCACATAATAATTATTTAAACACCCAATTTTTATGCCGGCCAAAAAAGATAATCGTTTAGCGTGGGGAGTGACGCTGCTCGTATTTGGATGCTTTTTTCTTATACGCCAACTTCACATTCTGTCTCCCGAAATAGAATCGGTTTTATTCGATTTCAAAAATTACCCGCTTATTATGGGTGTCATTTTTTTGATGTGCCACAGCAATAAAACCATTGGTATTGTGCTGATAGTGGTAGCACTGCTTTTCCGCTTATCGGATATTATTATGTGGACAAGGCATATATCGGACTTTATATGGCCGGCTTTACTCATTGCTGCCGGAGCTATTATGGTTTTCGGAAAGAAAAAATAATATTGTACGGGCAACTGAGCCGTCAACTTCTCCTTGGGCAAAAAATATTTCAACTGATCTACTGGAAAATAATTACTACTCTATTCTATGAAAGCTGTTTTTATCGGTTCGGGTAATGTGGCAACCCATTTGGCTACCGCATTAAAGGAAAAAGGCATTGTTATTGGCCAGATTTACAGTCGTACGCTATCCAATGCCGAAACGCTGGGCCGTAAACTCGAATGCCCCTACACCAGTGATATGGACGATATCATTACCGATGCCGACATTTATTTCTATGCACTGAAAGATTCAGCGTTCAAACATTTTATCCGCAACTTCGATATGCCCAATGCTATCCACGTACATACAGCCGGAAGCATTCCGATAAGCGAGTTTGACGGATTTGCCACAAAATACGGCGTGTTTTATCCGCTGCAAACTTTCTCGAAGGGTAAAGCCGTAGACTTCAGCGAAATTCCTATCTGCATTGAAGCCTGCAATTCTGAAATTCAGATGCAATTGCTCGACCTGGCCAAAATGCTAAGTTCCAAAACGTATTTTATCAATTCCGAACAACGGAAAAAACTCCATATCGCAGCTGTGTTTGCCTGCAATTTTACCAATTATATGTACGATGCGGCCTCCCAGATTATGGAAGATTCGGGTATTCCGTTTGAAATTATCCAACCGCTTATAGCCGAAACGGCCGATAAAATAAAAACAATGAATCCTTACACCGCACAAACCGGGCCGGCTGTCAGATACGACGAGAAAATTATAAAGAAACATCTTTTCATGCTGATAAAGAAACCGGAACTGAGGAAAATATACAAACTGATATCGAAAAACATTCACAAAAGACATTCGGAAAATAACCGGTATTGATTACGCTTTCATTTTTCACTAAACCTACAATAATTATCAACTTATGGCAGCTTATTTTAAACTCATCCGCATTTGGAACCTGATTTTCATAGCATTTATCCAGTTTGCAATGCGCCAGGTGGTGCTTATACCCATATTACAAACGTATGGATTTGATGCTTCACTGGAGACCAATATGTTGTTTTTATTGATTGCTGCCACCATATTTATTGCGGCAGGTGGATATGTGCTGAATGACTATTTCGACGTAAAAATTGATGCTATTAATCACCCCGACAGTCAGGTTGTAGGTAACACCATTACCCGAAGCAAAGCCATGCTCATGCACCAGATACTTACCGGTATTGGAGCTGCCTGCGGATTGTTGCTCGCCTTTTTTGCCCGAAGTCTGACTCTTGGTTTCATTTTCATAATGGTGCCCGGGCTGCTTTGGTTTTATTCTGCCAGTTATAAACGCCAGTTTTTAACCGGAAACCTGGTAGTAGCTTTTCTGGCCGCGCTCACCGTTTTGGTAGTTGGAATTTCCGAAATTGCGTTTCTTGAAAGAGAATATGGAAAACTGATATTCGAAACCCCTATTCCCGGACAGTTTTACTCGTGGATAGGTGGGTTTACCGTTTTTTCTTTCCTATGCACCTGGATACGGGAAATTATTAAGGATCTGGAAGATGAAAAGGGCGACCGCGAAATGGAATGCCGCACCATGCCTATCAAATGGGGCGACAACAAAACAAAGATATTTTTATACGGCTTAATTAGTATCACCGTAGCAGGATTGTATCTGATAAGCATGTTTTATATTCCTTTCCCGGGAACGCTGACATTCCGTTACATTACCTTTGGCATTGCGGCACCTTTTGCTGCGGTAGTTTATCTGCTTGCTACGGCTAAAGTCCCGGTGCACTACCACCAGGCAGCTACTCTGACCAAAGTCATTATGCTTATAGGTGTGCTATATAGCTTTGTGTTCTATTACCAGCAGGCTAAAACGTACGGCATAAGCCTTTTTAATCTGTTTATGGTTCAATAGGTTATTGAACTGTTTCGACACGGATTTGTTTTATCAGAAAATTTTTATTTTATCAATCAGATAGTTTTTTGAATATGCTCTCGCACCTTAGCAATTATCATATTATCCTTGCCTCACAATCGCCACGCCGGCAGGAGTTACTGACCGGATTGAATATCCCTTTCGAAATACAGGTTATAGATACGGAAGAAACTTTTCCAAAACAGCTGGTAGGCGTTGATATACCCATGTATCTGGCTGAAAAGAAAGCGGATGAATTTAAGGACAAAATGGATGAAAACACTTTGCTGATAACGGCTGATACCATCGTTTGGCACGAGGGAAAAGTGTTTGGTAAACCGGCAGATAAGGCTGAAGCCACCAGAATGCTCAAAGCCCTTTCGGGAAAGACACATCAGGTAATTACGGGAGTATGCATATCCGATAGCAAACGCAGGAAAACATTCCACGTAATATCAGAAGTACGTTTTGCCAGGCTTACCACCGCCGAAATTGAGTTTTATGTAACAAACTATGAACCTTATGATAAAGCTGGCGCGTACGGCGTGCAGGAATGGATCGGATTTATCGGAGTAGAACATATCGAAGGATCATATTTCAATGTCATGGGCCTGCCAATCCAAAGGCTGTATACTGAATTGAAGCGCTGGAACAAATAATCTACGGCTATTTGTTCTCACAATGTGCACCACAGGAGCAGTCTTTACCTTTCGCTTTTTCAAAAGCCTCCCTGCCTTCCGAAACCGAGAAATATATCAATCCTGCTGTACCTATAACATCAGCGTATGCAAAACCGGTTAGTTCGTAAATCAGGCTCGCTGCCAGCAAAACCACCGACATATATACACAAACTTTGGTGCAATTGCTATCCGCTATAACCGGCTCGGAATTCAATCTCAGTCCCACTTTCTTTTTAGCTTTCATTAGCCAAACCATCACTAAAATGGATATTGACGAAATCACAACGCCCCAGAGGGTTGTTTCCGGTTTATGATGCTCTATCAGATTTAGCACTATACCAACCATCAACCCCACCGACAGCAAATAAAACGCCGTTCCGGTAACCTTCAGGGCATTCACCTCGAATTTACTTTTAGAGCTTTCAGGATGTTGCCTGATGCGTAAAATCATGATAGCAATACCAAGCCCCGAGATTACTTCAATAAAGCTGTCCACGCCAAAACCAAACAAAGTAAGTGTTTCATCCTCATACCCCATCAATACGGAAACCACTCCTTCTGCAATGTTGTAAAATATGGTGAATAAACTCAGAAGGTAAGCTTGGTTGTACAATTCCTTTTCAGTGTGTTTTGAACTAATTTTTTCCACGACATTTATTTTTGAAATTTATCACCTTAAAACAATTAATCAAATTAATTAGTTGTAGTAACAGAAATTAACGCAACATAAGTTCGATATAAGCAAATGAGAAACAGACTGATATTCAATAATATTAATCAATGGCGGCTTGCCTGATTCCGTAAGAATCTCATGTTTATAGAAAAAATTACAGATCTTTATATTCGACTCCGTATGGAGTCGTATTATTCGGGCTCAAATATTCTCTATAAATATATGAATCCGAATGGATTCAATCAATTAGCTTTAATTTTTATATCGAACACATTAATATAAGAAGATTACGAAGTAAACTAAATATCACAGTTGTTATCAGCCTGCAACTGACGCAAAGCCGGGATACATGATTTTAATGTTTGGGGTTCACGGTTATATTCGAAGGTAACTTTATGTTTGCTTCCGGTATTGAGTTCAATTTCGAGCCACTCAGCACCGCCATCCGCACAATCAGGGCAGCCGACAACTTCCTGCAATTTAAGAAATTCACTTATATTTAAAGCCACCCTAATGGAATTCCAAACCGAATCCGAAACAGACCGGTTATGCGTAATAGTTTGTATCGTGTCCGACCAGCCAGAACAATTGAAAGTCACCATTCCTTTTTTCAGACTCAAATCTCGTTTGCAATAGCCCACGCACTCACCAAATGACGTACCATAGTTGATTTGCCTGATTTCCTGAATCTCCCCTAAGGATGAACAAGAAGTAAATACCACGATCAATGCTACAATCATTGTACTGAATTTCACGGTGTTTTTTTGAAAAATTATCCTCATATCATATTTAATTAAAAAAACTTACAAACAAAGCGATATTCAATATAGCCACTATTACACCCAACGAATACAGAAGTATTTTTGAAAACAGGGTATTTTTGTATTTGCCCATCACTTTTTCCGACGATGTAAGATAAACCTGAAGAAAAACAGTAAATGGCAATTGAATACTCAGAATCATCTGTGAAATAATCAGTCCCTGAAAAGGATTGGTTATAAGCATAATGATTGCCAAAGCAATAACTAACGACAGGGCCACCCCTACGCGCGAATGATTATCTTTGATATCATAAGGTTCCTTATACATGCCCGCAAAAATAGTTCCGGCTGCCATTCCCGATGTTATGGTGGAAGCAATACCCGAAAACAGCAAGGCAACCGCAAATACTATAGCCGCATTATTTCCCAGCAAAGGAGTTAGAAGGTGATTAGCCTGCTCCAGTTCCGAAACGGGTGTTTTTGTTCTGAAAAAAGTAGTTGCCGCCAATAATATCATAGCACTGTTAATGGCCCATCCTATCAACATAGACACAAGTGTGTCCAAAAATTCGTACCGCAATTGCTTTTTAATCACTTTTTCATTTTCCAGATTCCATTGGCGACTTTGAATAATTTCGGAGTGCAGAAACAAATTGTGAGGCATAACCACCGCACCCAGCACACTCATAATCACCAGCATTGACCCTTCAGGAAACGAGGGAGTAACCCACCCGTTTATGGCGCTGTTCCAATCTATCTCCACCAACGAAAGTTCATATAAAAATGACAACCCGATAACCGACACAAAAGCGATGATCCATTTCTCTATCATTTTATAGGAGTTAGTATAAAGCATTATCATTACAAAAATGGTGACCAGCAATGCTCCTGCCCTCACGGGTATATGAAAAAGCATATTCAAAGCAATGGCACCACCCAAGATTTCGGCCAATGAGGTAGAAACCGAAGCCATCATGGCAGTTGTAAGCAAAAACTTTGAATACTGAGGCCGTAAATGAATAGCCGTAGCTTCCGACAAGCAAAGCCCCGTGGCAATGCCCAGGTGAGCTACATTATGCTGTAATAAAATAAGCATGATAGTAGAGAGTGTAACCATCCACAACAAAGCATATCCGAAGTTTGCCCCGGCAGCCAGATTCGACGCCCAGTTGCCCGGATCTATAAAGCCTACCGTAACCAGCAATCCGGGACCTATAAACTTAAATATATCCAACGCACCACTGGTTGGACGGTAATTTTTTTTGTCAATATCTTTAAAAAGTTCAAACATATCCGTTCAATAAATAATTTTACATTGTTTCGTCTAAATCATAAACAATAAAGACTCTATTCAGTTTTTATCAAAAAACAGATTTACAATTTTTAGTCCTTTGAAATTGTGAAAACTGTTGTTTTTTATCAAAGCATAAAGATATTCATTCTATTTTGATATTCTACAACTAAATTTAATGAATATTTATAATTAAATTTCAAAACTATATAACTGATAATTAGGCAACTAATAAAAACTGACAAAAAAATTCCAAAATTAATTTATATAACCTATTGTTAATTAGGTTTTTTTTTGCAATCTTTGCATATCAAAGAGAAGATTAAAACAAAAAACAACGTAAAAATTAATCCTTCAGGACCGTTTTCAGACCTTAAACCTGATATTTTTTTTTGAAGATAACGATTGACACTATATTCACTATCACTATACTAACTCAAAAATTACAAAAACAATGAAAAACGAAAACGAAAAAGTTTTGTTAAGCGAAGAAGAGGAAAACCTCAAAGCTCTTTTAAAAGTAAATACCTACAAAGTGGGTAATTATTCATTCGACGTTCCAAGCCGCATGCTTACAATCAACGGAGAATCGACTAAACTTACAACAAAAGAATCTTTATTACTTATCTTGTTTGCTGCAAATGCCAACGTATTCCTGGATCGTAAAGTGGCATTAAGAATGATCTGGAAAGATGATAATTACTACAATTCAAGAAGTATGGACGTATACATCTGCAAATTGCGTAAGCTATTGAAAGATGATGAAAACGTACATATCATCAATTTACATGGTAAAGGTTATAAAATGATTACTCAGGAATAGTTTTATTTCAAATTATTCTCAAAATCGATAAAAAACTACTGTCAAGCCGACAGTAGTTTTTTTTATTTATAGACTGACAATATCATAAATAAGCGGCTGAATTCATACAAATTCAGCCGCTTATTTATAAGTAAAAATCAACTCTATAGATTACATATTTTTCATTTTTTCCCTTTTCTGCCGCGCATGACTATGTTTTCGCCCATAGGTAAAATAAATCAGAAAACCGATCAGCATCCAACTAATTAAGCGAATCCACGTATCTTTTGGCAGAGAAGCCATTTGGGCAAAACAAACCAACGCGCCCAACACCGGTACCAAAGGAACCCAGGGCGTTTTAAAACCACGAATTGCATCGGGCTCGGACTTACGCAAAAGAATGATACCTGCTGAAACGATCACAAAAGCCAATAGAGTACCGATCGATACCATTTCGCCTAACAATCCGATAGGAAAAAGACCTGCAAAGAAAGCTGCAAAACAACCGGTAACAATAGTGGTTATATGAGGTGTTTTGAATTTTGCATGCGTTTTGGCAAAGCTTTTCCACAACAGCCCATCGCTGGCCATGGCAAAAAACACGCGTGACTGCCCCAGCAAGAGCACTAATACTACCGAACTTAAACCGGCAATAGCTCCGACTTTAATGATCGGGCGTAGCCAGGTAAGGCTTGAGCCGGCACTATTTATAGCCAAAGCAATAGGAGCCTCCACATTCAACAGTTTATAATTGACAATGCCTGTGAGCACCAAACTCACCGCAATATACAAAACGGTACAAATGAGTAACGAGAAAAGAATCCCTCTGGGCACATCACGCTTCGGATTAATAGCTTCCTGAGAAGTAGTTGACACCGCATCAAAACCTACGTAAGCAAAGAAAACCACTGCAGCACCGGTTAATACGCCCGACCAGCCAAACTGTCCGAAAGTACCAGTATTAGCAGGGATAAACGGCTTCCAGTTGGCTACATCGATATGCGAAATTCCAAAACCAATGAAAAGCAAAATAACCGTCACTTTAATCAAAACAATGATATTGTTGAATTTAGCAGACTCCTTTATTCCGATAACCAACAAAGTAGTCATAATAGCCACAATAAAAACTGCCGGAAAGTTTATAAATGCACCTGAGGCATGCCAACCGTCAGCATCAAAAATAAAAGGGCTCTGGCACATCGAAGGTGGAATAATGATTCCAAAATCGGCTAAAAAACTGGTCACATAACCTGACCAACCCACCGCAACAGTAGCCGACCCGAAAAGATATTCCAGAATCAAGTCCCAACCGATAATCCAGGCTACAAATTCGCCCATAGTGGCATAACCGTAGGTGTAAGCACTACCCGACACCGGAATCATTGACGAAAACTCAGCATAACATAGTCCGGCTAATAAACAACCAAAAGCCGAAATTACAAATGATAATGCTACTGCGGGTCCGGCGTGCAAAGCAGCTGCAGTTCCTGTAAGTACAAAAATACCGGCTCCAATTACACAACCTACCCCTAACAACGTCAGATTTGTAGCATTTAAATGACGTTTAAGCGCGTTATGCTTACTGTCGGCCTGTTCTTCCAACTCGGCCAGCGTTTTCCGGATAAATAAATCTTTAAACATAAATTTGATTAGTTTTAAGCAGAAAAACAACTCAATTTGAAAGTTTTTGTTGCATCTTACTTTATAAGTGTTATATTTCGCCCGCAAAAATAGCTTTTTTAATTCATTTTTATACTGTTCAAAAGCAAAAAACTATTTATATTTATACAAACGGCTACTATTTTAAACCAAACAGCCATCGAATATACAGCTAATTTTTGTTGACAACAACTGAGCATTCTGATAATTATGGATATTCAAACAATTACAAGAAACAAAAAAAGTCATGCGTAATTACTACGAATGACTTTTTTATTAAAACACTTAAAATCGTACTATATTAGCTTTTTATAAACTTACTCACCATGTTTCCAACACGAATAAAGTAAATGCCCGGTACCATTTCTGAAACATTTACAGTACTTCCTTTTCCTGCAAGCACCTTTTTTCCATCCATATCAGATATCAGATAGTCTGTCGGTTCAGCGGCAATAGTCAATCTATCGTGAACGGGGTTTGGATAGATTTTTACTTTTTTTTTTAAAACCGGACTAATTGCTGTCGGAACCGGAACATTCAAACCAAAAGAATAGGTTCCGGATTTCAGCTCATACACAGCTTTTCCATTTTCTTTTTTTACAAAGGTTACTCCTTCGGCATTTTCAGCCAAGACAGAACCTTCATAAACAACATCAGAAGTGTTAGCTAAAGGCAAATATAGAGTTGCAGTTGTGTTAGCCGGAACTGTTGCTGTATAAGAAAGATTTCCATCTGCTCTAAGCACCCACGCACTCTTAATGTCACCATAATAAGATTTGTATTTAGCCTCAACGGAAGTGATACGTTCCTGACCTTGTGGCAAAGTGGTTCGTTTATCCGGATTTGGCTGAAGAATAAAATGCTTGAATCCCGGAGCGGCCTCATCAGCTTCGATACCTGCCATAAAGCGGTACATCCATTCCGAAACTGCGCCATACGAATAATGGTTGAATGAATTCATATCCACAGTCTGGAATCCCTTTTCGATAGTATAAGAATCCCAACGCTCCCAAATAGTGGTAGCACCCTGATCGATACTGTACAACCACGAAGGATTTCCACGTTGCAGAAGCAGGTTGTAGGCAGTATTGGTAGCTCCAAACTGACTCAAAGTCTGATTCAGGATACCTGTTCCAATAAATCCGGTACTGAGTTTGTTGCCATTATTGGCTATTTTCTGCGTCAGATAAGTTATACCGGCATTTTGTGCTGCATCGTTCGGGAATAATCCCAGTTTCAAAGCCAGCAAATAAGCCGTTTGCGAAACCTGTTTCAAAGTTCCGTTTGAGTTTACATAACGGGCCTGAAATTCTGTTTTTATTTTGTTGTACAAACTTGCGTAATTAGCACTCTTCACATCATAACTGTCGCCACTTGCCTGACTTAACGCTTTCGACATTTTAGACATCAATTGAGCAGCATACGCGTAATAACATACACTTATATACCTGTTGTCCATTGCCTCATAAGCTACCCAATCACCAAAGTCGGTACCGGCTCCGTTGTATAAAAATCCATTACCTGTCTGTGCTGCCAAAAAAGCCATGTATTTTTCCATTGCCACATAGTTTTCGGCAATAATACCGGAATCGTCATACATCAAATACACGTTCCATGGAACAATGATACCTGCTTCGGCCCACGCACCCTGACCATAACCACCCCAGATAATAGGTGCTGTACTTGGGAATGCCCCATCACTGCGTTGGCTGTCACGCATATCGCCCATCCATTTATGGAAGAACGCTGCAACATCAGCATTATAAGAAGCAGCTCTTGAGAAAATCTGCGTATCACCGGTCCAGCCCAACCGCTCGTCACGTTGCGGACAGTCGGTTGTTACACTCAGAAAATTACTTCTCTGTCCCCAGATTACGTTGCTATACAATTTATTAACAAGCGAGCTATTCGTTTTAAGCGTTGAACCCTCTTCGGTAGCCGAGCCAACCACTTCAGCTGTTATCGACTGAATATCCACATCCTCTGTTGCAGACACTTCACAATATCTGAAACCGAAAAATGTCAGGTTTGGATTGAATGTTTCAGCACTTTCGCCCCCTTTAAAAACATAATTTATGGTTGCTTTTGCCGAACGGAAATTTGCAGTATACAAGCTTCCGGCCGGACCATCGTTACCTCTCGATGAAGCCCCGTTATCGTTGAGCATTTCACCAAAGCGAAGTTTTATTTTAGTCCCGGTAACTGCTTTGGCTGTAAATTTAGCCCAACCGGCCATATTCTGTCCAAAATCATAAATAGCTGTTTGGCCTTTTTTAAGTTGGATAGCTCCCCCACCCGTCACAGTGTTCACTGTATTAATTGCACCATAAGTTTGGCCATTGGCCTTGCTGCCTTCATACACAGTAATTTTAGCAGGTTGATTGGCCATTTCCGGACGTACCTGAATTGTGGGGCCAACAAAGGCTTTCACCTTTCCGTTAAAACCATTGAACGCAGCTGTTTGAAACCATTGGGAATCATCATAGCCTGCAATAGTCCAGTTACTTTCTTTCCGTGCATCGTAGGTTTCTCCGTTATAAATATCAGCCATCCGAACTGGTCCGGTAGTTGAAGACAACCAGGTTGGATCCGTGACAATCGTCTTAGTTGAACCGTCGGCATATTCAATCACCAGTTTGGCGATAAAACTTAGATCCAGATTACCGTATTGCCCATGAGCAATCCCCCCATTCCACCAACCTGAAGCAACTTGTGCTCCAATGGCATTGACACCTGATTGCATAAGTCCGGTTACATCATAAGTTGAGTACTGTACAGTTTTGGAATACTCTGTCCAGCCAGGTTTCAGTTCATCATAAACAACTTTACCATCATCTGTTGCAGTTCCAACTCTTTTTCCGTTTATAAATAAATCATAAACTCCAAGCGCTGAAGTATAAATTTTAGCAGATTTCACCACTTGGTCCAGATTAAATGTAGTCCTGAACATGGGAATACCTGTAGAAAGCCCTTGAAAAACACGCAAATCGCTCGTCTTTGCTATCATTTTCAGTTTATTATTGCCCAACACGCGAACAGTATCGGCTCCATCAAAAGGATTCGATCCGGTTTCGAAGTTTTCAGAAAATGCTATTACCGGTTCGACAACACCGGTGGTGGCGTTTGGTAAATAATTTGTCAGAACTATGTTGTCATACAGAGCCACTTCATCTGTTCCATCAGATCCATTATAAGCACGAAAGCCAATAAATCCATTGCGCAGGTTACCGCTATTATCGGTATAGGTATCAACCAGCACGTTATCAATGTAGGTTTTGATTACATTATTATCAACATCAATTTTCACATGCCGTTCTTTGCCAATCAGATCTGTCTTTGAATAATAAGCAGCTATTGAAACTTCGTTGGCAACAGGATTATTTCCGGTATAAATATGCCTGCGGAGAAGCGGGTAAGACTGATCTTTCGTATTTATAGACCACATATACATGTTCCCGGCATCTTTGGCTGCAAATATGATTCCTGCATTTTGATTCTGAAGGGTCATATCCGTTTCCAGAGTGAATTTAACCGCACTGTTGCTTTGACGTTGCCATGAAATTGAATTTGTGTTAACCAGTAAACGCCCGTTAACTACAGTTCCGGCAGTAAATGGAAAACCGGTTGTCATCGTAAAGTTTTCTTCGAACAGTGTTTTTTCACTTCCGTTTTCTACAGTTGTAACTTTGATATTGTCGTAAGATGCCGACTCAATAGTAGTGCTCGTTTCAGCTTGTGCTGAACGGAAACCCAGATTGCCAAAACCATAATTTCCACCTCTCGGGTTTACCCGGTCGGCATCAATCAGGATATTATTGATATAAGTAGAGGCTTTATCACCTTTTACTTCTATTCTAAGTGCGTAGGTTACTCCTTTTTGAATGTTAACCAAGGAAGTAATATCTTTATTTTCGTGGCATGCTCCATTTCCATTTAACCAGGAATGAGGGCGAAATCGAACGTTCCCTTGCTCGATATTAATTTGCCACATAAAAAAGTTATTGGCATCTTTTGCAGCAAAGCATGGACCGGCAGCAACATCATTGAGCTGAAAGTCCATATTAATGGTGTAGTTGGTGATCAAAGCAGGATCGGCCGGTATGCTTTCACCTTGCTTCAGAGTGGTTGCTTTGATCCATTTTGCATTACCCCAACCCGAATCCAGCAATCCGGTTTCGAAAAACGCAGTTTCTGTTGAAGATAGCTTTGTGCTGTTATTATCCCATACATCAACATGCCAGTAATAGCGGGTTGAAGGAGCTAAAGCAGCACCTTTATAGGTATTATTTACCGATTTGTCAGATTGCACTTTGCCCGAATTCCAAACGGTATTTGCACCAGCCTGGTCGGTTGAAACGGTTATTTCATAAGCCGTTTGTTTTGCCCCACGTTCAGAAGCCTGCAATACCCAACTGAATCGGGGTGTTTTTACGTCAATACCTATCGGATTCCGAAGGTATTCCGTCCGAAGATTTTTCACTTCGGGCGTAGTCTGTGCAACAAGACTAATTGAAAGTACCAGGATGACTCCCAGCGTGAATAGAGTTTTTTTCATTTTAAATATTGATTTTTGAGTTTGATGTTTTTTTTGAAAAGGCTAACAAAGTCCACAACCTGCTATTTTCGTGGAACGGCCATGCCAGGCAACCAGGAAGTATGTGTATCAAGGTTCAATAAAGATCCATTATGATTATTGGAAGTATAATCTTTAACTACCGTAGAGTTTACACCTTCATTAAACCGGTAATACGCAACCAATCCGTTTTCACTGCCGGTTCGTCTCTGATCCTTATAATCAAATATATCTCTGTTGTTTAGCGCTATATTCCAGATGCGAACTTCGTCTATTGCACCATTAAATTCGCGGCCGCTCCAGGCACTGGTTTCTCCTATATAAAGTGGTCCCGCGGAAGGAGCAAGTTCACCAACCGTTGCCGTTGCTTTTAGTACGCCATCCACGTACACTTTCATTGTGGAACCATCGTACACACCGGCAATATGTTGCCATTTATTAACCACAACAGAACCCGCAGGCAATACCACTTCCTTCCAGCCATCGCTGTAAATAACCAACCGCCCCTGGCCATTTCCTCCCAAATCGAGAGCATAACCACCGGCTTCAGCTTCTTTGCTTATAATCGTATTTTCCCAATAGTTTGATTTGAAACCCATTGGAAAAACCCGGGCTTCCAGCGTAAATGCGTTGCTCATAACCAGATCAGCAGCATTCGGAATGCTCACTTTCCCAAAACCGGTTCCGGAAAACAATACAGCCCAATCCAGTCCCGGTGAATAATTGGTAATAGTGGTAGTCAAAGTATCATCAGAAGCATAAAGATCACCAGGTGCTTTAACTCTTGTGATTATTTTATAATTTCCAAAAGCAGAAAGGTTGGCTTTTCTGGTAAATGAATAGTCTATACCAGATTGCGGGGGTATTGATGGAATCAATTCGTTCACCGGATTTCCGTTATTGACACTGTACGAAACCGGTATATTGATTTGTTCTGATTTATTATCGTTATAAATTCTGATTTTTACCGGCTCAGCATTTGAAAGTCCAATTTGAGCCTGAGGAGACAAAATGCCATTTACTCCCACATTGGCAGGGTCATTGGCTTCTGCAGTGAATACCCATTCGCCCGGCTGAACCTTGAATTTGATGAACCGGTCATCCTCTTCAAAAAATTTCACGCCACTAACATTTCCTGCAGCAGCCCCATTTTTCCAGATTATTTGAGTGCCAATTTTCACTTCACGGAAAGTAACGCTTCTTCCGAATACCTGCTTGGGAACACCTATAACACAGACAGTATTGGCCGGAGAAGTAATCTTTTGAGTAAAGGTTGAAGCTAATTTATCAATCTTACATGAGGCCGAAATATTTCCTTTAGGTGAAGGAACAACGCCTGAAATTTCTTTTAAATCACCCATGAGTGGAAGAAATGCATATTCGGCAAAACCGGGTTTTAACGGACGTACACCCAGAAAATAACCACTCAAATGATACATTGGCCCGGCCGACCAGGCATGATTATTACTATTGTTTGCCGGAAATTCTTCCCACAGGGTTGAAGACCAGCTATCAATCATAGCCGAATGCCTGGAACGCATTCTTTTCAGGGTTTCAGCCGGATCGAGGTGCAACATGGCCAGCTCAATGTACATTTCCTGATAAGGAGAGGCATCATAACGTGTTTTCAGGGTATTCAAAATAGCTGCCTTTTGGGCATCGTCGGCCACTCCGGCCAATACAGCCCATGCTCCACTCCTATCATCCACGGTATTGGATTTCACACCGTTTTTATTATTAAACGCATACGCTTTTCCGTTCCAGAAATAATTATTGAAATTATTTTTAACCCGGGTTTGTAAAGATTTGAAATGAGTAACATCTGCATCCTGTCCTAAAGTTTCGGCAATATTAATCATGCTATTCAACAATACGATATAAAGACCATTGCAAACAGTATTGGCACTGCCTTCCTGAATATCCATGTTATTGCCCCAGTCTATCCAGTTCCAAAGATTCCAGCCCTGAGCGGGCTGCATAATCAGCATACCATCACTGTTAGCAGTAGAAGCACATTGCTGAACAAACTTTTTCGCATAAGGATATAAATCTTCTATCAAAGATTTATCGCCGGTGTAGAGATAATAATTCCACAGCATGGAAACCGCCGCCATGTTTTGGTCCGGAAGATTAAATGCTTTACCCGGTGCAGTAGTGTAAAGCGAACCATCCGGTTTTTGAGTGTGCATTAGCTCGCGAAATGCTTTCAGAGCGAGTTTGGCACTCGACTGATCGTACAAATAGAATGAATAAAGGATTTGTTCGGACACATCGCCCCACCATTGACCACGCTCGCGGTTCGGACAATCGTAAAAATAATCGCGCATGCACACGAATGACGTGTTCTGGCATTTTGTCCATAAGGTATTTAATTCATTATCGTTAGAATTAAAAGAACCTATGATTTCAGTATTATAGCTGGTTTGCCTGAATTTTAAATCCAAAATCTGAACTGGTCCGGTCACATTGGTAAACTGATATTTGACTGTGTGGCTACTTGAATTTTGCCATGCATAATACTCAAATTCCTGTTCTCCTTCTTTGGTGATATAATCCTGATAATAGAAATCATTTAATATAATGCGGACATTCACTCCTGCCGGAGCAATCAGTTTTAAATAAGGTGTACATTGGATATTGGTCCCGACATTTCCGGTAATTGTGCTATTAGCTGTAATCACTGCTGGTAGTGAATCCTTGTTGACATATGGTTTTAACCCATAATCTTTCCAAAATGGGATCGACCGCTCAACAAGTTTATTCCAGGGAGCTATGGGAGGAATTCCTTTTTCAACTGCATTTTTCCACGAAGAATCCTTGTAATCATATTGATGCCAACCTGAGTTTTCGTTGCGGGCATCGTATGTCACCGGATGGGCAATCCATTTATAATCACCGTTTATCTTCAACTGGCTATCCATAACTCCATAAGCCACATCGCAAATGCCGGGCAAAGCAAATGTAGCATTCTCATCCGCACAACGAATAAAAGGCTTTGAACTGCCGGCTGGCCTATAGTAGCCCAATTTTGCGAGACCTTGTATTACTTCTCCGCCAAAAGTTGCTTTATCAAACTTAATATTGCCGCTCACACCATATTTATATAGATATACACCTCTCAGAAAAGCTGAATCTACCTTTATTTTCCAGGTTTTATCCGAAACAATTGATGAAATCCGGCTTCCATTAAGTCGCGATTCGAACAAAAACCCGCCATTAGGCAATGTTCGTTGTGTATACCCCTCACGACCTCCTTTATGCCACACCAGCGCACAAATAATATTTTTGCCTTTCTTAAGATAAGGTGCCAAATCTATTTCATCATAATATGTATTATCCAGATCGGGTCGCGTATCCAGGCCGCCATCTCTTACAACAAGTACATCGTTAACATAAAGCCAGTATTTATTTTCAGCTGCAATGCGGGTTATAGCCGTAGCCGGTTTTTGATCAAGCGTCACCTTTTTTCTCAAATCAACCCATGTATTGTTTGGTCCCTGTTCGGAAGTCCAAATCCAGTTTGCAGACCAGATTTTGTTCTGTGCAACGACTATCTGGACACTGGAGATAAAACATAACACTACAACCAACACAACTCGCTGCAAATAAAAAGAATACGCGTATTTCATAGGAAGTATTTTGATTTATAGTTCTAAAACTGTAATTACAGGAACGGATTTTACAAAAAGATTCACAAAAATAGATGAATGAACGGATATGAAAATTGAATTTGTTGACAGAATCATTCGAAAAATTGATTTTTATAGCCCACACCAAAGGCTATCAGTCAAGTAAGTTAGATTATGGTCAATTATTTGTTTATTTTGGAAAGCATTTCTTTGCATATAATTAATATAAACAGTTACTTTGTATTCAAATAACTTTTGGAATAAATTAATCTGAAACATCTGCCGGATTAAAATCAAACCACGGCGATTGCAATACTGAATAAACACATAAACAATATGTCTAATATCACTGATAAGGAAATTCATTTAAAATACCTGATAGTAAACGAGCAGGATTTGCTTTGGGGTATAACGGTAGACTCGGTCGGTTTTCAGCACATTTCACCAAACTCACACTATCCTCCAAACAATCACCCGACAAGGTATCTTTTCTCAACCGACCGCGGAAGAGTATTGGACGAATATCAATTGCTCTACATAAGTGCCGGAAAAGGAAGCCTCGTTACCAAAAGTACCAAACATCAAACTGTAAAGGAAGGAAACATGTTCCTGTTATTCCCGGGGGAGTGGCACAGCTATATGCCCGACAAAAATTCGGGCTGGAACGAGTACTGGATTGGTTTTAAAGGCATAAATATCGACAACAGGGTCGAAAATGGCTTTTTCAACAAGCAAAAACCCATATTTAATGTGGGGATGAACGACAAGATTGTTGAACTTTACATGCAGGCAATTCAAATTGCCATTGAGCAAAAAGCCGGTTTTCAGCAAATGCTGGCCGGAATTGTCAACCAATTGCTTGGACTTGCCTATTCGTTGGATAAAAATCTGGTTTTTGATGATTATCAAATTACCAATCAGATAAACAAAGCTAAAATTATTATTGCCGAAAATCTTTTTACCGGGATCAGAGCCGAAGAAATAGCCGAAACGCTCAACATGAGCTATTCGTGGTTCAGGAAATTATTTAAAGACTATACAGGATTTGCTCCTGCGCAATATATCCAGGAACTCAGGATACAAAAAGGGAAAGAGCTGCTAACCAACACGTCGCTTTCTGCTAAAGAAATTGCACTCAAAACCGGATTTGAAAACCCGGAGTATTTTTTCACAGCATTCAAGAAGAAAACCGGAATGACTCCCGTGCAATACAGATCCCTGACGCAAAGAAGCGAATCCACCCCTGGAAAACATTACACTAAATCCGGTGTAAATGATTGAATCGTTATATGATAAACTTTTAACTTCATAGTATCTCTTTAAGCGGGTATACATGAGCGCAAATCATTGCTGCAAAAAAAGAGAGACATTGCCGGGGCAATATCTCTCAGGAAAATAAAATTGTGTGTGTGTGTGTGTGTTATTATTTCTTTTCGATATAAGCCAGCACTTCGCCTTTTCTTACAATTTCTCCTTGTTTCTTTTCAATTCCTACGATACGGCCGTCGCAGAAGCTACCAATGTGTTCCAAACCATAGTTTGTTTGGATAGTACATAAAGTTTCAAACTCTTTATATTCTCTTCCGTGAACAGGCTCAATTGATCCTTCGTTAAAGTCAAGTTCCCAGATTACACGTCCGGTTGCATTTGAAACCACTGGTTCGGCGTTCGGATATTTCAACGCACGCAAATCAGGTATCTGAACTGTGGTTGTTGCATATTTTTCTTTAATAGCAGCTTCCAATTCTTTTTCAAAGCGTTTTTTGGCTTCACCAGATTTATAATCGCGGTATTGTTTTTCGTGCATAGCAAACTCAAACAACTCTTCGTCATCTTTACCTCTATCCCAGCCCAATTCTTTCATTTCGGCAATGAAACGAGGCAATTCGTTCGGATAATTTTCCTGTGGATTACCTTCGAAGAATTCGTATTTGTTCTTTTCGGCCAAAGCAATGATTTCCGGATCCAGTTTTCCCGGAAGCTTACCAGCTTTACCCAAAATCATATCCCAGCTGTTTTTGTCGATCATGCTCCAGCGTGGTTGACCTTTTACAAGGAACATAACGTTCATCAACGCAATATTTTTTACATATTGGCTGAATGGAGTTACCAACGGCGGGTTACCCAGTTTAGGCCAAATATATTTCACTTCGTCGAACAACATTACCAGTAATTCGTCAGTGCTCAGTTCTTTTTTGTTTACGCTTTTCAAATAAGAGTTGATACCGCTATGAACCCCTTTCAGGTCGGCCATCAACGATCCCATCATACCACCGGGCAATCCACAGCCAACAAGCAATGAAGTCATAAATTTGTTACGCTCATCGATAAAATATCCCAGGAAGTCATCAATAAAGCTTTGGGTCAAACGACGGGCTTCCATGTAAGCAGCCATATTGATTTCAGGCACTTTGAAACCTGCATCTTTCAACATAGCCTGAATAGTAATCACATCCGGGTGAACCATACCCCACGAAAGTGGCTCCATGGCTACGTCAAGGTAATCGATACCGGCTTTTGCCACTTCAAGCATTGAAGCTACCGAGAAACCAGGACCTATATGACCATGATATTGCATCACAATGTGTGGGTGAGCGTCTTTAATTGCTTTTACAATTTTACCCAACATCACCGGCCGTCCGATACCAGCCATATCTTTCAGACAGATTTCATCAGCACCGGCTTCAATCAGCTTTTCAGCCATATCAATATAGTATTCGGCTGTATGAATTTCAGAATACGTGATACACATAGTCGCCTGCGCAATCATGCCGGCAGCTTTGGCGTAATGGATAGAAGGAATAATATTGGTTACGTCATTCAATCCGCAGAAAATACGGGTAATATCAACTCCCTGCGCTTTCTTCACTTTATACATCAATTCGCGCACATCGGCGGGAACCGGGTTCATACGCAAGCCGTTCAATCCACGATCGAGCATGTGAGTTTGAATTCCGGCATCGTTAAAGAACTTCGTAAACGTACGAACTGCATCATTCGGATTTTCACCATAAAGCAGATTTACCTGCTCCGAAGCTCCACCATTGGTTTCAACACGAGCAAAACATCCCATTTCAACAATTACCGGGGCAATTTTTGCCAATTGGTCTTTACGGGGCACATATTTCCCCGACGCTTGCCACATATCGCGGTAAACAAGACTGAATTTAATTTCTTTCATTTTGTATGTAAAATTTATTTTTTAATTCAATTCAAAAAAAGATTGAAATACGACACTTCTCAATCAGATAACAATCAACAAATCAAACAATTAATCACGATGAAAAGTTTTTTAAAATCGAGTGTAAATATCCGATTTTTTTTTCAATTGACCAACAAATTAAAGAAATAATTCTTTAATTATTTTGTATATTTCCAAAACAGAAATATCAAACTGAAAGTATATCCGAAATTAAAATAAAGAATTAAAAATAGATGTTCAAAATAAATGAAATACTGAACAAAACGGGGTTGAATTGTTTCAGATTAAAAGTTTGGAAAGAAGTCTGACCAACGCTATTCGGCGGAGTTATTATATTCGAATCGTTTTATCTTTACTCCGTTTTCTGTAAAAAAGCTGAACGGAGCACTAATCCCAATGGTTTCCCACGACGAACCATCAAAATTATGTGCCTGGATCACATTAATTTTTATCAACTTTTTCTCAAATCTGATCCACTTTGAAATAATGGATTTATGGGATTGAAAAAGTTCTTCGTACCAATTTTCGGGAATAAGCGGAAACAACGTTTTCAGACAAAAGCCGGAAAGGGATTTATGGGTAATCCAGTAAACTGAACCAGGCATAAAATACAAAATGGCATTGGGCGAACCTGTATGCAACCAGCCCGGCGCTTTCGGGTACTTACTGAATACTTCCACATACAAATCGCCATAATCTTTATCCCGGAATTTTTCAGAAACACGATAAGTCACACCATTCAAAACCAGCACCACATCTACATCCTGCCGTTGCATTTCCATGTCCATTTCAGAATCGGAATTAAAACGTTTAATATCCGAAACATGCAATACTTCACGATAAAAGTTGTCAGCCATGATTGACTGCTCGCGTTCATGATTCAGGCTGGACTTGAAGTTGTGAAGCATAATTTAAATTACAATTGAAGATTTCACACTGTACAATTGAAAAAAACGATACACGGCTTTAGCAAGTAAATTATCTTTTGATTTCCCCGTTAAATGTTATCGCATCCCGATCGTATGGATTGACGGTAAACATGGCACTTCCATTATTAAAAACAGTCATATTAATATCATAAACCGATTCGCGGGCCTTCACGCGAAAGCGGATATCCCAGCCGTTCGATTTTTTGTTTGGAGTAATGGTGTAACCGGTCATAGGCTCGGCAAACTTAATTCCGCCTTCCCCCGGGTTCATTGGCGCTACATGAGCCACCCCATAATAGGGCAAAAAAGCAAATGCAGAATCATTTTTAATCCGCAAATCGTATTCCGAAGTTAGATAAACAGATTTCATGCGCATTGGATTGGCATAATTTACAGAAACCGTAAAATCTTTCGCTTCTACTTTACGCGCAATTTCTTTGATTGTTTCAGGCGTTGTTTTCAGCGACGAACATGAAACCATGAAAAACAACACAAAACAAACAAGGTAAATGAAGTGTGCTTTCATAACGTTTTGATAATTGGTTAATCTATTTATTAATTGATTAGCAATTCAGTTTCCCAGAGGAAAATTTACAGGTCATTGTTTTGTCAGTTTCAATATCAACCCTGTACAGGCCGGCATGGTAACGGTAAATTGTTCTTTTGAACTTAAACAAAGTGCCGGAAACGATTCCGATTCATCAAGCAGATTTACAACACTATAAACATGATCTTCATTCAGTTTCAGATATTGAAATGCATCGTAAGGGAAACGCACTTCGGTGTCCGTTTGTTTATCATCAAAGTTTAAAACAATCAGCAGCAATTCATCTTCAAACTTACGGAAATATGCGTATTGCTTGTGGGCATTAAACTTCCAGTTTTCAAAATTGGCATATTCCAGGTCATACATCACTCCATCTGCGATAGCCTTTTCGGTTGCGCACAAATTCAAAAGTTTTTTATAAAATATACGCAACTCTTTTTGTTCTTTTGTGAGACCTTTGCCATCAAATTTACCACCATTGTTCCAGGCCTGCAATGATTTCACACCCCAATAATCAAAGATGGTGGTTCGCCCATCGACACCGCTAAAACCTTCATTATCCATACCCCGTTCGCCAAACTCCTGACCGGCATAAATCATAACCGGAGCCTGTGTCAGCGTGGCAGTCGCTATCATTGCTGGTTTTGCATACAAACCATTACCCAAAAAGAAATCCGATCCAATTCGTTGCTCATCATGATTTTCGAGAAAATTAAGCATTTTTTGTTCAATACCCTCCAGCGATTGCCAACAATTAGTGATTGCGTAAGCAGGCGAATTACCGGTTGCAATATCACGAAGCTTATCATACAAACCGACTTTATCATACAAATAATCAAACTTTCCATTGAAAATATAATTGCGATACTCGGACGGTTTATAAACTTCTGCAATAAAAAGAATATCTGGATATTGCTCTTTAACCTGCGTTATTACCCAACCCCAAAACTCTACCGGCACCATTTCGGCCATATCGCACCGGAAAGCATCTACATCTTTTGAAGCCCAAAACAGCAAAATGTCGCGCATTTTAAACCAAGTATCGGGAATCGGGTCAAATCGCTTCTGCCCTCCCTCCACATAGTTTACTCCATAATTCAACTTAACAGTCTCGTACCAGTCATTGATTGTTGGCGAAGCTGTAAACTGATCGTTCCCGGTGGCTTTGGCAGGAAATTCTGTATAACCCTGAGCATCAAACTGTGGGGCGAACGGTTGGCCGGGAATATAATAGAAATTATTAAGCGGTGAAAATGCCCACTCCGAATGATCCGTTTCACCCAAATCC
Source organism: uncultured Paludibacter sp. (assembly GCA_964433885.1). Lineage (GTDB taxonomy): Bacteria > Bacteroidota > Bacteroidia > Bacteroidales > Paludibacteraceae > Paludibacter. The sequence continues at coordinate 35,732 of CAYSTC010000003.1, forward strand.
ACTACACCATCAGGTTTCGCGTCGGAATGATACTGCCGGGCTACATGGTTCGGCACAAAGTCAATAATCACTTTCATTCCCGCTTTATGAGTCCGGGTTACCAATGATTCAAATTCAGCCATGCGGTTTTCAACATTTTCGGCCAAATCCGGATCCACATCGTAGTAATCCTTAATGGCATACGGCGAACCAGCCTTCCCTTTCACCACGCCCGGATGATCTTTTGCAATTCCATACGCTGAGTAATCGGTTTGAGTGGCATGCTCAATAACACCTGTATACCAAATATGCGTTGTTCCTAATGATTTAATCTCTTTAAGAGCCTTAGTTGTAAAAGAATTGAATTTTCCACAACCATTCTCCCCTAATGTTCCGTCATGTTTATTGGTTTTATTTTCGTTGCCAAACAAACGCGGAAAAACCTGATATATAATAAATTTTGACATGAAGTTCTTTTTTTGAGTTATAAAAGAAATAACGGATTCAGTTCATTATTTGTTGATAATATTCTGATTCAGCGATTTCACAATTTTGGTTTCAAACTCAACGGGTTCACTTTGCTTAACTTTTAAAGCCCCCCCCGAGCCAATTCGTTGAGCAATTGAAAGATTATCGAGCAATACTACCCCTTTGGACGGCACCATAAAACCAAAATGATTGCCACTACCTTTGATTTCCATTTCTGAGCAATAACAGTATACATTATTAATGAAATAATAAAGCATATTTCCGGATTTTATAACCTTAAGCTTATTTCTTCCGTTCGGAACAATCTGATCTTTGGTTAGTTCGGTAAAATAACTATACCAGGAGCGATTACCCATATACATTTTTTTACTTCTGTTCACCGAAAAGTATTCAATGGGCGCATTGGCAACGCTCACACCTTCAGTTACAGTTCCAAAAACAATCCCAAACTGTCCGGTCTGGTCAGTAGTTCCGGAATATTCCAGATTCAGTTCGTATGAAAAATCCGATTGAACATCAATAGTTGTTGATACAAAAACAAGGTAAATATCGCCCACTTTTGATTCAAAGCGCATACGCCCGTTTTCTGCAGAGATTTTGTGTTGACTATCATCAACCAAATCCCAGCCAAAATCATTTTTAGAAGTGGTATTGAAATTTAATTTCAGTCTGGAAGTATATCCTAAAGTATCAACCAGTAGTTGGTTACTTGAGAATGCCGGTGCCGGAGTGCTTTCATCGAAGAGTTCATCCACATAATAATTTCGCCGGATTCCTTTGTAAGTTATATTCCACGAACGGTCATTTACTTTGGTACCTCCGCACATGATCGACTTCCAGTCTCCATTTTCAAGCGTAGTGTTCAAATGCTTACGCTTTAACAATCCATGTCCCAATTCATGAAAAATCAGGTCTTCCTTCATTAAATCAGCTCCGGCCCTACCACTAATGGCATTCCAGTAAGTTTTGTCAATCTCAATCCGGATCGGATTCTCATAATGAGTAAGACCTGCCGTACCTTCTTTCAATTTTGCAAATTCAATAATCAAACCATCGGCAGGTAAATTAAAAGTCCTGCCACGCGCACCGGCTTCGTTCTCGAAGCGTTGCAGATAATCTGCGAAAGCAGGATCAATTCTATATTCATTCGGGTCTTTGCAGGAAGTGAAAAATGAAAGAAAAATGACTGATATTATACCGAAAAACCTTGTTGAATTCATATTATTTTAAAAAAATCACATGCAAATATAAACAAAAAACCAAAGGTAGGCGTTATGGGAATAATTACAATTAATTTTAAAACAAAATATAAATCAATTTCAATTTATGGCAACTACAAAATTTAAAGGTGGCGAAGTACACACAAACGGAAATTTACCAGCAGTAGGCTCTCAAGCGCCCGATTTTACTCTGGTTGGTGCAGGTTTACAAGAAATTCACTTGAGCGATTATAAAGGCAAACGCGTATTGCTCAACATTTTCCCCAGCCTGGATACCGGAACATGTGCTGCTTCTGTACGCCGGTTCAACAAATGGGTTTCTGAAAAAGAAAACGTGGTGGTAATATGTGTTTCAAAAGATTTACCATTTGCCCAAAGCCGTTTTTGCGGAGCTGAAGCCCTGGATAAGGTAATAACAGCCTCTGATTTCCGCTATCATTCATTTGCAACCGACTATGGCGTATTGCTTACCGATGGGCCGCTGCAAGGACTTATGGCACGTTCAGTTGTTGCTATTGATGAAAATGGGAAAGTTCTTTATACAGAACTGGTTTCTGAAATAGTTGAAGAACCAAATTACGAAATTTCAGTATTTTAAATATAAGAGCGTTTTGTATTGTGGGCAAACGCTTTTAATTGTGTGAGTAATAAAACTTAAACTACAAAACGATAACCGTCCTGCGCTGGGAAGCGCGGGACGGTTTTTTTTTGAACTAATCACTTTCTTTAGACTATAATTTTTTCAGCGCTACTCCCAACTTTTTCAACCCATCCTGCACGGTCAGGGCTTCCGCCTCTTCAAATGCTTTCAGCACAATTATAGCGCAAGCTTTGGCATCATCACCGGCCCGATGGTGGTTAAACTGGATATTGTGGTACTGACTCACTACTCCCAACGAATGACCGGGTAAATGTTTCCAGGTTTTTCGTGACAAACTCACACTACAAAAATATTCAGCCCACGGAATGGCCAGATCATAATAAGTCAAAGCCGATCGTAACACCCGCATGTCAAAAGCTGCATTGTGAGCTACCAGATATTGGTCTTCCAACCAAGGTTTCAATTCACTCCACAATTCTTCAAAAGTTCGTGCATTCGATACGTTTGCCGACGATATACCATGAACGCGCTGATTCCACGGATTCATATACGGATAACAAGCCGGTTTTATCAACCAGGATTTCGATTCAGTAACCCGTCCGTCAACAACCCGCGTAAGCCCTATTTCACAAGGGAAATCAGCATGTGCTGTTTCAAAGTCTATAGCTGTAAAATTCATCTGTTTTCCGATTTTTTATTTTGAACTTCAAAGATAAATAAATTCATACAACTTATTCGGTTTGTAATAAAAATTCAAATCACGATAATAATTATGTTGAAATATCGGGTTTCTACAACTTTAATTGATTATATTTTAAATATTTATTCACATTATCCTAAAAAACGCATTATCCTGTTAAATGTAATCCACTACAAAGGTGTATAAAGGGAATGTTTGGGTTATTATGAGTACTTTTGCACACGAATAGTTAAAATGTGCAATATGAATAGTTTAAAAATTGGAAATCTGACCGCTCGCCTGCCAATTATCCAGGGAGGAATGGGTGTCGGAATTTCTCTATCCGGATTAGCGTCTGCGGTTGCAAATGAAGGGGGTGTAGGCGTTATTTCGTGTGCAGGACTTGGCCTTATCTATCGCCACACGGCAAAAGATTACATGGAAGCCTGTCTTTGTGGGTTGAAAGAAGAGTTGAAAAAAGCGAGAGAAAAATCTTCGGGAATCATTGGTGTTAACATCATGATGGCGTTGACCAACTTTGGAGATCTGGTAAAAACAGCCATTGCTGAAAAAGCGGACGTAATTTTTGCGGGTGCTGGCCTGCCTATGGACTTACCCAAATACCGTACACCCGACTGTACAACCAAACTGGTTCCTATCGTTTCTTCGGCAAGAGCAGCTAAAATAATCTGCGAAAAATGGAAGAGTCTTTACAATTATCTTCCGGATTTAGTTGTTGTAGAAGGCCCTAAAGCCGGTGGTCACCTGGGTTTTAAAGCCAATCAGATTGATGATCCTAAATTCTCTATCGAACACCTCATACCCGATGTTGTAAAGGAAGTAGCCGTTTTTGAAGAAAAATACGATCAGGAAATTCCGGTAGTAGCTGCCGGTGGACTTTATAGCGGCGAAGATGTATACAAAATCATGCAATTGGGTGCTAAAGGCGTTCAGATTGCCAGCCGTTTTGTAACGACCCACGAATGTGATGCTGATATAAAGTTTAAAGAATCGTACCTGAAAGCAAGTAAAGATGATGTGGAAATCATTCAGAGCCCTGTTGGGATGCCAGGTCGCGCTCTGAAAGGTGAATTTCTGGAAAAAGTAAAACAGGGCTTAACGGCTCCAAAATCGTGTCCCTATAACTGCTTGCACACCTGCGATTATAAAAAAGTTCCATATTGTATCATTGTCGCTTTGTACAATGCCTATAGAGGACAAATGGACAAAGGATACGCATTTGCTGGAAGCAATGCCTATCTGGCTGATAAAATCATATCAGTTAAAGAAGTTATTGAAAATTTGGTTTTTGACTATGAACGTGCAAAAAATGCCGCTATAGTATAATTTAGAAATAGATTATAGATATTTGATTCCAAAAGGACCAAACATGCTTTCGGGTAGTTTGGTCCTCTTTTTTATGCGCAAATCTTCTTTTTACAATCTACGCATAATTAAAATACAAATTGATACTAAAACCCAGCATGTTTAACAAAAATAATTTATAAAACAGGCATTATTTATCAAAATTATTAAGTAATATTGCAGATAGTTACAAAAAAGATTGGAGTATGAAAACACTGAAAGTTCCATTTATTGAGGCATTGAATGGTATTAACATTGAAAATGCCGGTGAAATTCTCGAAGATGCCGGACAGCGTGACACAGTTGAAATATTAAATTGGGCCAGAGAATATCCTTACCGCCCAATCACTTATTTTTATGTGGGACGTTCGAACGATGGGATTTTTATTAAATACAATGTGCATGGCAGCATGATACGTGCCATTTATTTAAAGGATCAGGAGCCCGTAAACGAAGACAGTTGCGTTGAATTTTTTTGTAAGGTTCCGGGAAGTGATAAATATATGAACTTTGAATTCAACTGTATCGGTACCTGCAAGGCATCAAAGCGTGTGGCCCGCAACAAAGATGTAACGCCTTACAGCAAAGAAGAATTATCTATGATTAAACGTCACCCGTCATTGGGACGCAGAGCTTTTAACGAAATGGAAGGAATGTTTGAATGGGAAATAACTGTAAAAATACCTCTTCGAATAATGGGAATTGACCCCAATAATATGCCAAAAAAAATACTTGCTAACTTTTATAAATGTGCCGATGGAACTGATTCAAAGCATTATGTAACGTGGAGTCCGGTGCCTACTGAAAAACCCGATTTCCATCGTCCGGAATTTTTCGGTGAACTTATTTTCTAATCAGGCATTAATTCACACAAAAAAATAATACTTCATAATAGTTGTTGATTTTCTCAGAAATATGTCAGAACTTTAATGCGAGGTGGAAGATGAGATTGGCTCTGCTGAAAAGCAACCCTCAAACACGAGGCTTTTGATTTTAGCAAAATATGAGGAACTTCATCAATGAGATTCCTCTTTTAATTACGAGTAATCAATTGTGAATCAAAAAACTTCATTATGTTATGACTGGGACTTATGAACCATATGCAAATGCAATTTCAGAGAGAGCAATATGTAATTTAAAACAGTAAATTTTCACCCAAATAGTAAATGTGGATATTGAAACAAGAAGCATTTAGCAAAAGATACGATATTACGATATATACAACACACAAAGAATTCATTGGTTGTCATATGAAACAATCCGAACAAATACATTTATTTATATAAAGGAGTGTAAAAATAAGAACCTACAAAAAGATCAACCGTACCAAGGCTAACCTTGATACGGTTGGATAAATTGTCTATTTTTATCAAATAAAAACTTGTAACGATTATTTATGATTAGGCAAGTTCCTACTCTTGTTGATAACTTTGAATTTGTGTAATCAAATCTTCAAATCCAGTTTGCAGATATTCCTGAATACTAACTTTAGAACCATCACTTAACACAAATCTTGGTTCTGTATAGTAAATATCAGATTGCTTAGAATCTTCGTATACATAAAACTCCACATCAGCGAATTTTCTTTTTTCTTTAACAAAATACCCATACATTTTCAGGTATTTATTTAATGCGGCGGCTTCTTCCTGGTAAGCAGTTTTACCATTTGTTGAATAATCTATTGCTTTCATTGCATTAGCAAAGCCTTTAAAATCCTGAAAACCTCCAAGGAAAGCAATATTCATAACTTGAAAATATACAGCTCCGGAACTAAATATATTTTCAGGTGTTTCAGTATTCATATTTTCCTCTATATTGGTAGCTGTAAAACTTCCAGCTGCACCAATTTCGCATTTTATCAACACATCTGTATTATAGTTAAATGCATATTTAGCCGACACGTCTTTATCGTCATTGGTAAATTCAATTTTCCAGTTGTATTTATCAATTTCAAGAGTTTGAGTCACTTTTGTAGGCGTTCCATCTGATTTATAGCTTCCTGAAAAATCTGCTGTCAGAGCGGTAGAGCCACTAACTTTAAGCACAACAGACATGCTCTTTGGCATATATTGAGCAGGGTCTGTATCGGGAGCTACAACACTTGATTCCACATAAACAAATGTCAACAGACCATTATTGGTATTAGAATCTTCGCTCGCAGGGAAAATAATTGTAGCCGTATTGGCTTTTCCTGCAACATAATCAAAGTCTTGCTTTGTAGAATTCCAGGTCCAGGTACCCCAAAAATCCTCATCCACAGCAGCAACTTTCATTTGACCATTAAATGTCTCCAACGCTTTTACATCATTTTTCAGCAGATTAGCTCTCAACTGGGTTAAGGGCTTAACAAAAGATGGGCCTCCTGATAAATTTGCAAAAGACTGTAATGCAATCATAGCTTTACTGTTCTGCATGGCATCTACCTTATTCATGAGGTCAATTCCATTTTGCTCAATGGTTTGCTTTTGTTGCTCTACTGTTTGAGTTGAAAATTTGAGTTCTTTATCTAAATCCAACACATCTGTTTTACAGGAACTCAGGGCAAACGATAATGCTACTGTACTCACAAGTAAATAAATTGTCTTTTTCATAGTGATAATTTTTTAATTGTTATAGTTTATTTAAATCATGAATTGCAAAAATAATCTTTTATTTTTTAATTGTAACAAATTTCTATATTTTTTTTGAAAAACACAAAAAAAACAAAAACATCAGCAACTACAATTATGGCCTTTATTCGTTTTAAATACAAATTTGCCCTAAATTGACCAAATTGAACTGTTTGAAACACTAGAAATTTTAATAACTTTGCCTCGATAATGAATCTAAGTATAACTTGTAATATTAAACCCTCAAAACAATTTAGTCAAAATGAAAAAAACACTTTTCTCATTGGCAGTAGTTGGCTTATTATTGGCCGCATGTACACCGAAAACATCCGACACCACACTTTCTGGTCTCGTTAAGAAGAATTTTCAAACGGAAAAAGACGGAAAAAAAACAGACCTGTATGTTCTGAAGAACAAAGCAGGGCTGGAAGTTTGCATCACTAACTTTGGTGGCCGTATTGTATCTATTATGGTTCCGGATAAAACTGGTAAAATGCAGGATGTAGTTCTCGGATTTGATTCAATACAGGATTATATAAATGTTCCTAACAATTTCGGGGCAGCCATCGGACGATATGCAAACCGTATCGGACAGGCAAAATTCACACTTGACAGCGTTGAGTACAAATTGCCTGCTAATAACTTTGGACATTGTCTACACGGAGGTCCTAAAGGATTTCACAATGTAGTTTTCGATGCTAAACCGATTGATGATCAGACACTTGAACTGACATATCTTTCAAAAGACGGTGAAGAAGGTTTCCCGGGCAACCTCACTTGTAAAGTAACTTATAAATTGACTGACGATAACGCTATTGATATCAAGTATGAGGCTACAACTGATAAACCGACTATCGTAAACATGACAAATCATAGCTATTTCAACCTGAATGGCGATCCGAAACAAACTATTTTGGATAACCTGCTAACTATTAATGCAGACTCGTACACTCCGGTAGATTCAACCTTTATGACCAGCGGTGAAATTGTTACGGTAAAAGGAACTGATATGGACTTCTTGGCTCCAACTGCTATTGGATCACGTATCAACAACTATAGTTTTATACAATTGAAAAACGGTAATGGTTATGACCACAACTGGGTATTGAACACAAAAAGCGATATTAAACAAGTTGCTGCTACTGTTGAATCTCCGGTTACAGGTATTGTGTTGAATGTTTATACCAATGAACCGGGCATTCAGTTTTACACAGGTAACTTCCTTGACGGAACTGTAAAAGGGAAAAAAGGAATTGTTTATAACCAACGTGCCGCTTTATGTCTTGAAACTCAAAAATATCCTGACACCCCTAACAAACCAGAATGGCCTTCGGCTGTGCTTCGTCCGGGCGAAACTTATAAAAGCGAGTGTATTTTTGCATTCTCTGTGAAAAAATAAAATTGAGACCATATGGTTTCTATTCGAGAAAGAACAGTCTTCTGAAAATTCAGGAAGCTGTTCTTTTTTTTTTACACCTTATAACAGAAATTCATTTATTCTTAATTCATATTCGCTTTCAAATAATACATTTCGCTTTCATTTTGAGACATTTCATCTATATTAAAGAGGAATTTTGATTTTTTCATTCAAAAAAAAGCAGTATTTTTAGACCTCAAAAAAATTACACTAATCAAACAATAAATGATATGGATAACAACGCTTTACTAAATGAAGTAATGGCCAAAGCGCAGATTTGGCTGGATGGCAACTACAACGAAGAGACAAAAAACGAAGTTCGTCGCTTAATGGAAGCCGATGACAAAACTGACCTTATAGAATGCTTTTACCGTGATTTAGAGTTCGGGACAGGTGGATTGCGTGGCATCATGGGAGTTGGAACTAACCGTATGAATATCTATACTGTTGGAGCAGCCACCCAAGGATTGAGCAACTACCTGAAAGCCCAGTTCCCTAAGGTTCCTCAAATCAGCGTGGTTATTGGTCACGACTGTCGCAATAACAGCCGATTGTTTTCTGAAATTTCAGCCAATATTTTTTCTGCCAACGGCATAAAGGTGTACCTTTTTGAAGACCTCCGCCCTACTCCTGAGGCTTCTTTTGCTATTCGCCATTTGGGCTGCCAGAGTGGAATTATCTTAACCGCTTCGCATAACCCGAAAGAATACAACGGGTACAAGGCCTATTGGAACGATGGAGGTCAAATGATTCTTCCACACGACGAAAATGTAATTATTGAAGTAAACAAAATTACAAGCGTTGACGATATCAAGTTTAATGGAAATCCGGATCTGATCCAGATTATTGGTGAGGAAATTGACAAACCATATATCGATGCAATCAAAACCATTTCATTATCGCTGGATGCTATTAAACGCAACAGCGATCTGAAAATTGTTTATACTCCAATCCACGGAACCGGAGTAATGCTTGTTCCAAGAGCATTGAAAGAATTCGGATTTACAAACATCATCCCTGTACCGGAACAAAATGTGGTTAGCGGCGATTTTCCAACGGTTATTTCACCCAATCCCGAAGAACCTGCTGCATTAGATATGGCTGTAAAAAAAGCAATCGAAACTAATGCTGATATCGTTATGGCTTCAGATCCGGATGCCGACCGCCTGGGTATTGCCGTGAAAAATGACAAAGGAGAATGGATTCTTGTAAATGGTAACCAAACTGCACTGATCTTTATTTATTACATCATCCGTCGTTGGAATGAGCTTGGTAAAGTAACCGGCAAGGAATTTATTGTAAAAACAATCGTTACCACGGAAATTATCAAACAAATTGCCGAACGTAATGGCGTTGAGATGTTCGATTGCTTCACCGGCTTCAAATGGATTGCAGCTGTAATCCGCGAGAACGAAGGTATCAAGCAATATATTGGCGGTGGTGAAGAAAGCTACGGATTCTTAGCCGAAGATTTTGCCCGTGACAAAGATGCTGTTTCCGCTTGTACGCTGATGGCCGAAATTGCTGCCTGGGCTAAAGATAATGGCAAAACGCTATTTGAATTATTGCAGGACATTTACGTTGAATACGGATTTGGCAAAGAAAAAGGTATTTCCGTTGTACGCAAAGGCAAATCAGGTGCAGAAGAAATAGCCCAAATGATGAGCGACTTCCGCAGCAATCCGCCAAAAGAGATTGCTGGCTCAAAAGTAACCCTTATCAAAGATTACGAGACTCTTAAAGCCACTGATGTTGCTTCAGGCACACAAACAGCTTTGGAATTTCCTACCACTTCGAATGTGCTACAATACTTTACTGAGGATGGAACAAAAATTTCGGTTCGTCCGTCAGGAACTGAGCCTAAAATCAAGTTCTACATTGAAGTGCGTGGTGAAATGAAATCCCGTGCTGACTACGACGCTGCCGATGCTGCTGCAAATGCAAAGGTAGAAGCCGTAAGAGCTTCATTGGGTGTATGATTTATATATTTCTGACAAAAACAAAAATGGCTAATTTTTAAATTAGCCATTTTTGTTTTTATACGTTCAAAATATCATTTTCTTCCAAAGGTGCATAAGGTCCTTCTTTCACTTCAAATATAACCGTCCCCGACTCCAACACCTCAATCGTATGCCACTGACTGGCCGGAATATCAACTCCATATTTGCCATATAACGGATTCAGTTCGCAAGATTCGACGAGTTCACCAGTTTCATTATAATTTACATACAATCAGGTTGTATACAAATTGTTATTACTAAACCTAAAGCAAAACAACTCATATGGGGTTGATGAAGCCCGCCATATACTCTATCAATCTGATATGGAATCTTGCACTCGTTAAGCGAGCTGGCAAATTACCAAGGGAAACAGGTCTACCTAACACATATTCTATATCCAATTCTTTTAGATAGCGCTTCTTTATCCGAAATATATCCATCTACTTTACAAAAAATGTCAGGTTGCAAGATTTTAAGTTCGTGCAAAAAGTATAATAATCCATACCCTGATTTATCCACGCATCTTTTACTATCTTAAACGCTTTTAGCAAAAATCTTTTAGTGCTCAGGAATTGATTGTTATGCGATCTTATTAGCAGTTAATCATATCATCCCCGAACCAATGCCCACATATAATTTCACGATATCCGGCAGTTTCCTCAGAAAAAGCCACGTACCCACTGTAAAGCAGGTTCTAACATCCGCTTCCAAAAATCCGTTTGTCATTGCACATGAATTTAACTAAGGAAAAATTATATTGTAACAAATATTAGGCTTTGTATAGAGTATAAAAAACATCAACAACTCTCTTTATATCATCTTCACTCAAAACTGGACTAGAAGGTAAGCATAATCCATTTTCAAAGAGGCGTGCCGAAGTTCCATCCCCATAAAATGGAGTATTTGCAAAAAGTGGTTGTAAATGCATTGGCTTCCAAAGGGGACGAGTTTCAATATTTGCTTTATTCATGGCATTTCTTAAATCTTCACGAGTAAAACCAGCTTTTTCCGGTTCAATAATAACACAAGTTAGCCAGTGGTTGGACTGATACTCGGTACTTGGATTCTCTAAAAATGAGATACCTGAAAAATTTGCCAAACATGTTGAATAAATAGAATGTATTTCTCTACGACGTGCCACGTGACTATCCAGTATTCTCATTTGACCACGTCCTATTCCAGCGCAGATATTGCTCATTCGATAATTATAACCTATTTCGGAGTGTTGATAATGTGGAGCTTCATCTCGAGCTTGTGTAGCATAAAACATTGTTTTTTTTGCTTGTTCCATAGTTGAACAAACCAATGCGCCACCGCCCGAAGTAGTAATCATTTTATTGCCATTAAATGATAAGCAGGCAAATTCTCCGAAAGTTCCACATTTCTGATCTTTGTATGTTGCACCTAAAGCTTCTGCAGCATCTTCAATAATAGGTATATTGTATCTGTTAGCTATTTCGCTTATTGCGGCCATGTTGGCAGGCATTCCATACAAGTGAACAGGAATTATGGCTTTTGGAGTTTTTCCTGTAACTGATATCCGATCTTTTATTGCTTCTTCTAAAAAAACAGGATTCATATTCCATGTTCTTTTCTCACTGTCAACGAAAACAGGAGTAGCACCAACATATTTTATAGGATTTGCAGAAGCTGCAAAAGTAAATGATTGACAAATTACTTCATCACCAATGCCTACCTCTAATTGAATTAAAGCCAAATGAATAGCAGACGTACCCGATACTAATGCTACAACCTTTTTGTTTTCAGCTAAATAATTTGCCAATAATTCTTCAAAAGCATTTACATTTGGCCCTAATGGAACAACCCAATTCGTATCAAAAGCCTCTTTTATATATTGTAGTTCTTCACCGCTCATTTGTGCGAGTGAAAGCCAGATTTTATTGTTCATTTTGATTTAAAATTTAAGCGCAACTCCTCCCCATGAATATCCAACGCCAAATCCTGCAAGTAGGACATTATTTCCTGCTTTTATGCTATTATCTAATAATGCTTCTTTGAGCGCAATTGGAATTGTAGATGAAACGGTATTCCCATATTTAGATAAACAGTAATAAAAATTTTCTTCTTCAATCTTCATTTTCTTTCTCAAAAATCCAAGCATATACTTATTTGCTTGATGAAAAACAAACAAATCAATATCATTTTTTTCTAAACAGTTTTTTTCTAATGTATCTGCTACAAGAATTGGAACATTTTCCTGAGTAAATGAAAATATCTCAGAACCATTCATATAAAGATTATCTGATGAACAAATTGAGCCACTCTCATCAGTCATTATATTTCTTTTAGGCTCACGAAATCTCATCCCACCAGTCTTAACTATCAGGTTTTCTGCACCTTTACCATCAGTTCCCAAACTAAATTCACCAATATCTGCTATTCCTTCGGTCGAAATCAAAGTTGCTGCTGCTGCATCCCCAAAAATAGTCCTGTTTCCTTTGTCTTCGGCGTGAATATGTTTAGTATATGTTTCAGAAGTAATAAGTAAAATATTTTTTGCTATCCCACTTATTATAAGTCCTTTTGCCAAAGCAAGCCCATAAACATAACCTGAACACCCTAAGTTGAAATCTAATGCACCAGATGTAGTAGGAATGCCAATCCTGTGTTGTAAGACACAAGCCGTAGTTGGTAAAAAATAATCAGGGCTTTGTGTACATAACATTAAGAAATCTACAGTACAAGGATCAATTTTATGTTCCTGAAAAAGTTTTAATGCAGCTCTTTCGGCCATATCTCCTGCTGTTTCATTTTCTGCCGAAATATGGCGCTCTTCAATACCAACCTTGCTAGCCACTTTTTCAGTAGACCATTCTGGAAATTTTTTTGTCAACAATTCATTCGTTAAGACCTGTTCAGGAAGGTAATAAGAAATTGCTTTAATAAACGCTTTTTTCATATCTTATAAAAGTGTAAAACCACCATCAATTAACAAATTCGATCCAGTCACCCATGAGCTTGCATCTGAAAGTAAATATATTGCAGCATAAGCTACTTCATTTGGTTTACCGAAACGCTTTAACGGATATCGTTTTTTATCTTCTTGTAACTGTTCAACTGTAATTGCTCCTGAATCAAAGATATTTGTTTCAATCACTCCCGGATTTATACTATTTACTCGGATCCCATTTTTTGCCATATCAAGAGCCATCCCTTTAATTAATCCATTTATTGCGCCTTTAGAAGCAGAGTAAATTGAAGAAGCAACTGCAGAACATAAAACCCCAGATATCGAAGAAATAAAAACTATGGATGCATTTTTTGAAATTAATTTTGATTTAAATAATTTTCGCGAAATTTCTACTGGTGCATAAAAATTCACTGACAAAATTTTATCAAAATTATCTCTTGTAGCAAACTGAAAAGGTACATTCATTATCATACCTGCGCAATGAACAAGTCCATCAAGCGTAGAAATATCTTTTATCAAAGTATCTATGTCATCACTATTGGTCAAATCAGCTGAAACCATCACATGGTTTTTGCCTTCAAGTTGCAAGTAGGTTTCAGACAGCTTATTTTTATCTCTGCCTGTTATAAATAAGTTTGCTCCTGATTTTGAGCACTCAATTGCTACTGCTTTTCCAATACCAGATGATGCGCCAGTAACAAGTATATTTTTCCCTTGTAGTGAAAATGGATTATACACTTACAATTACTTTTTTGATTTTACCAATTCGAATAACTCTGAAACGGTTTGAGAGTTGCGTATATCTTCTCCCTTTATAATAACTCCATATTCTTCATCAACCATTGCAATAACTGACAAAGTTAATAACGAAGACCATTCATCTAATTCTTTATAATTTGTTTTTGCAGCAAATAGAATTGCATCTGTTTCTTCAAATTGTGACGCGAAATTTTTAATAAAATCATTTAGTTCCATAACATCTTTTTTAAAAAATTTTTAATATCTCAAAATAGTCGCCGGGCTTCCAACATAAGTTTGATTATCTTTAGTACTTCTTGTTATTAAGCTATTGGCGCCTATAATTGTGTTTTTCCCAATCTTCAATCTTTGCAATACTGTAGATGAAACTCCAAAGAAATTCAATTCAATAATACTTACTTCTCCCGATATTGAAACAGATGGCATAAATGAATTATAACTTCCAATAGTTACATCATGTCCGACAGTATTATTCCAATTAAAAATATTAAAATTACCAATCTTTACATTACAGCTAATGGTGCAACCGAAAGAAATTATATTTCCTATTCCTAGTTCTACATTATTTTTATCGATAAACAAACTATTGGGAGCAATTATATTTGGAAAATCAACCTTTCGATTAATAATTAATGTGGAAATATTTTTTACTAAAACTGGATTCCCAATACCAATCACAAGTGAAATTTTTTTACTATATGAATTCAGTTCATTTATCCCACCTAATATAATTCCGTATTCATTTTGAGAACCTAATGCTAGACCATCATCAAAAAAACCAATTAAATTCCAAATTACATCCGTCTCATTCTCATTGATTTTATTTATCAAGCAGGCTACTTCCCTTCCAAACCCACCAGCCCCATAGATTGCAATATCTTTCATATTAGAACAGTTTTTAATTTGAACCATCAAAAAATTCCATTGTTGCAGTTTTTTCTGAGTTTATTCCCTTGCGCAAAATTACATTCTTTATCGTGTAAACAAGAATTTTAATATCCAACATTAATGAAATATTATCCACATACCAAACATCCAACTCAAATTTTTGTTCCCAGTTTATAGAATTTCTCCCATTCACTTGCGCCCATCCAGTTATTCCTGGACGAACTTCATGTCGTCGAGCCTGTTGTTTGTTATACAAAGGTAAATATTTTACTAATAAGGGCCTCGGACCTATTAATGACATATCACCTTTTAGAACATTAATTAGTTGAGGTAACTCATCAAGAGATGTTGATCGTACAAATTTTCCAATTCTCGTTAAACGCTCTTCATCAGGCAGTAAACTTTCATTTTCATCCCGATTATCATTCATTGTCTTAAATTTAATCACTTTGAATTTTTTTTTATTCTTTCCAGGTCGAGACTGAGTAAAAAATATTCCAGCATTTTTATTTGCGAAGTGCAATAAAATTATAAGAATGACAAATATAGGGCTAAATAAGACTAATCCCAATAATGCTATAAGAAAATCAATGATACATTTAAAAAAATGATTATACATACTTTATTGAATTAACAAAAGTGAAATCTTTAGATGCCTTCAACGAATTTGCACTTAAAGAAGACTTTAAAATATTATTATTTTTTATCTCTAAAATATATTCTACCATGCCCCTAATATCTTCTTTATCGAAACATCGTCCATTATTATATTTCATAACTAAAGAACATAATTCGGATTCTTTGGGAGCAATACACATTAATGGAGCACCTACAGCTAACAAATTGTAAGTTTTACTAGGTACACTTAAGACAGCAGTTTCATCATTTAATGTCACAATAGCTAAATCAGCTGATGCTAATGAATATGGTAAGATTTCTTTATTCTGCCATGAATAAAAATAACAAGATTTTAACCCATATTCCTTAGCCTTTCTGATTAAATATCGTTTTTTTTGTCCTTCTCCAATAATATTGAAACATATATCCTCATTTTCGGACAATGACTTTGCAACCTCAATAATTATTTCGACATTATGGGTATAACCAATATTTCCGGAATACAATACTGAAAACACATTTTCTAATCCGTGTTCAATTACAAAAGGGTTTTCTGTTTTTAGTAATGGTTTAAATGATTCAGAAGCTGCCCAATTATGAATTACTTTAATCTTGTGGTTACATTTATATTGAGAACCAATCAAGTTAGCCATTCCTACGCTTAATGTAATAATCTTCTGAGCCCTTTTGAAAAGTAGAATATTCATCAAAGCCCATAATTTATAAATTACATTTTTTTCAGTAATACCAATATTCTTAAGTGCATCGGGATAAATATCATATACGATTATAGAAAATGGTCTTCTAAAAAAAATTGATAACAAATATGACATAGGTGGATTTGTCACATAAACAATTTCATACTTCCAAAATTTGAAAAATAATATTGAAAAAATTTGAATAGTACCAAATATCCAAGTAAATAGTCGTTTAATTGGACTATCTCGGCTATATGATATTATATTCATTATCTTAACATCACTGTTTACTTTACGTTCTAACTCTTCAATTCTCCCCGAAATCAATACCACATTGTCATAAGAATTAGCATAAGCATTCACTATATCTACCATCAAATACCCCGTACTTTGATTAATTAGTATGACGCTCTTCATATTTAATAAATTTCGCTTTTAGTTTTAACTCTTTAAATAAACAATCAAAAAAAATAATATAATGAAGTCGTCTTGACTTTTTATAATGTCGTTCCTACGGAGCTCTTTATTCTTAGAAACTAATAATTGCTACCATAATATTGCTCCTAAAGGAGCGATTCTTAAGCTTCGGAGAAGCGTTATTTTGGTAAAACTGTTCATATAGTATATACTTTTGAACTCCGTTAGGAGCGAAATTATAATCAATACAAAAGTCAAGACGGCTTCAATAATTTTCTGCAATCGCTAGTTTGTAAAATAAAATTAAAACACAGTGTCTATCGTAAGAACCTAAATGGTGTAAGTAGTAAATTCAAAAAAATAATAATTTCACATTTTTCTACTTAAATTCGAACATTTTATTTAATCATTAAATCTCATATTTGAGTTTTCTTTCAAAAACATTCAATTTTTCTACAGAAGGATTTTCAAAAGAATCCAAATTGCGTTTAAGAATATCTTCTGAATAATTCCACCATTCAATTTCAAGCAACTTTTCTATAATATCATTTGAGAATCTATATCTAATAATGCGAGCTGGAACACCAGCAACAATAGAATATGCAGGAACATCCTTCGTTACAATTGAACCTGCTCCTACAATCGCACCATTACCAATTACAACTCCAGCTCTTATTAACGAATTTCTTCCAATCCAAACATCACTCCCTATTTCAACATCTGATATCTCAACTCCCAGATTATTTTCTGTCCATCTGATATCTAATGCATTATGTTTTGAGTAAAAAATTGGAGATGTAGAAAGAGAATCCATTTTATGATTTGGTAAACCTATATATACATATTGTGATATTGAACAAAACTTACCAATTTTTGAGTTGACAATATATGAATTTGGAGCTATATATGTAAAAGAATCAATTTGAGAATTCACAACTTTACAGCCTCTATATATTTTTGTATGCTTTTGTATTTTAGACATATGGTCAATGTGTGCCAACTTAGATATTTTGAAATTAAATAGATTAATCAACATTCCAAGAATATATTTTTTCATATAAAACAACTTAAAAAGATAAAGTGTATTTTCCAAACTATTAAAGTTTTACTTAACTATAACAATATTTTTAATAGAATAAAAAAGTAAAAAATAAATTAGCGGATCGAATGATCCGTGAAATGCAACGGAATCCGTGAATGATCTAAGTATCAACGATAATAGTAAAAACAAGTATAATAAATATTTGTTATAAATAAAATTTAAAATTGAAGTTAAAATCAAAAATACAACTACAACAAAACCTACAATACCATAATAAACATGTAATCTTATTAGTGAGTTATGAGGGTTAAGATCAACCTCAACTATAGAAGGTATTTCTACATAAGGACAACCAAATAAAAAATATCGTATTGAACTTAAACAATTGTGGAGATAATCTGAATTCATAGTTGATCTTTCACCTTCAAGTCCCATATTTTCAAAGCGTCCTAATCCGAATTCAAATAATAAGTCATACAAATAAATATAAGCGGCCAAACAAATAATTAGAATTAAAATTATTATTAGTAATTTATACTTAGTCTTGACGTTTACAATAAAAGAATAGCAAACTAACAAAAATGAGAATGTAATAATTCCCCCTCTTCCTGTAGCCCAGATTGATATAGCGAGCGAAACAATTAATATAAAAAAACTTGGATTTTTATCATTCTGAAAACATGAAATAAAATGATAACCTAAACCTATTAATAATAAAACAGAAATATAATTTCTACTTACATCAAATATTTCATTCGGATCAACTCCTTTAATTATCTGTATAATGAAGAAACAGATTATACTATATGCAAATATTTTGAAAAACTTATAGCTAAGAGTAATAAAAATTGGAATTAATGCTATCCCAAAATAAGTAAAACTTAAAATATTATCCTCTATTCTATAATTGTTGCTAAAAATAGATGTAATCAACGACAATACAATTAACGTACACATTACAACAATAATTAATGAATTCCGTAGTAATTTAATCGCTAAAAATAAGGTCAAAGTTACTCCTAATATGATATACAAACCTGTAAAAACTAATTGAATCCCTTTATTTTGTTCTCCAACATAATTTTTTAAAAATATTAACAAATAAAATATCGGGATAACAAATTGTAAAAGATACCTCTGCTTATTAGTATTAATATTATTTAACAGACCCATACTTTGAATTTATCAAATTACTGTTGAAATATCTTTTCTTGGATATGCATCCAATAAACTCCCAGGTGTAATATTCACAATTTTCACTCCTTTATTTGTTGCATGTTTTGCTATTAAATAGTGAATTCTTGTTGTCAAAGCATAAAACTTCAAATAGAAAGCAAGATTCTCTGTATTATATTTCTTTTCATCTGCATCATTGTAACAATGCTCAATATTTGTGGTTGCAAAAGAATTGTAATCACAACCTAAAAGATATATTTCTTTAAAACCCATTTTAATTGCAATAAGTATTGAAGTACTAATAACATTCTGACCTATATACATATTTTTTGACAATTCACTATCAATTGTGTTGATTGGGTATTTTTTATTGTATAAAAACATAGTTTCAGAGGCAACTCCTAAATTTTCAACTATATGTCTTGCTCTATAGTCAGTTAGAAATATTGGTTTCTTTGATTTAAATTTATTCAAAACGTCTTCAAAAAAATGCATTTCTTCTTCCCAATACAAATTATCAAATAAAACATAATAGGTTGGATTTAAATGATCTGCAATTTTTGCTTTATAGAAAGAATTTACACCAAAAATTAGTTCATTTTTCAAATTATCAATTTGACAATCAGTTAATTTACTCAAAGAAGGCCCTGTTCCTAAAATAAAACATCTCTCACCAGCATGAATATTTTCAAATCTTTGATTTGTTTTTAAATTAGTTTTTAAATTAAATTTAAAAAAGAAAATAATATCACTTAGAAAATTAAAGCATTGAAAAATTACATCGTCAATTTTATCTTTTATTTGATAGCTATTCATTTGTTATTTTATTCGTAATTTAACCTGTTTGTAATTGAATAATGAAATTGTGTTATTTGCATAATATATTACAAAACAACATATTAAGAAATTTGAAATCAGACTTAAATATGTTGTAAATAGTACAGAATATCTGGTCAAGAGAAAAGACAATATGAAATGAAAAATTGAAATCGAAAATGTTATATACATTAATGTTTTTGTTTTATCAAAAAACAACAAGTAATTAACAAATAAATAATAGATACATTGAAAAAAAGCTGCAATAAATAAAGGTAATAAATATTGTATTGCATCTAAATATTTATGTAGAAATAACACTATTACAAAATAACTTATAATATAACCGACAACAGTAATTGCAGCAAATAATATAGTCATTAAATATATTTGTTTTGACAATGACTTATTGACTTTTTCACCTCTTTCAGTTGTAAGTTTTTTAAATATATATACTGAATTAGTTGAATTAAAAGCTGTACCTATCATTAAAATAATTCCAGAAAGATTGTATGCAAAACTGTATGAACCAACCAATGCAGCTCCATGAAAAAAGTTGATAATATACCTGTCAAATCCTTGTCTTATCCAAACTGTACTGTTATGAGGTACTAATGGAAGACCGAATTTAAGTGTTTTTAAATAGTAAGTTTTATTAGGCAATTTGAATTTGATAAAATCTTTTCGATATAAAATAATCATATTAATTACAAATAATACGATAGCTGAAATAACTTGTGCATCGACCCTTCCTGTCCAACCATTTTTTAGTGAAATGCAAAAAATAGCTGTCAAAATAAAATTAAGACTAATCCAGATTAAGGAAAGTACTCCATATTGAATAGGCTTCTCCTCAAGCCTATATACTTCTATATTGATTGTGTAAAATAATTGTAAATAACATAGAATCAATGCGTAAATCTGATACTGTGTACTAAACCCAAGAAAACCAGAAATTGTTGTGGAAAAAAACAAAATAATAATCACAAAAAACGATAAAACAACAGTCGAAATTATCAAAATTGAATTTAAAATCCGTATAAGATAATCGTGAGTTTTCTTAAAGAATACAACTCCAAAATAAGATTGAGTACCTAAAGAAATCAAGACAGATACAATAATTATCAAAACATTGAACAGGTTTAATACACCAAAATCTTCTTTTGATAAATATATTGACAATATAAAAATCAAAAGAAAATTCAAACCATTGTTTAATGTGGCAAACAGTGTAAACATTATTCCTTTTTTTATCAAACTACTCTCTCGTAATTTTGATATTTTTGTTTTAAAACTAGTTAAAACAGTCATAGCAAATAGTTTTTCATTTCAAAAAATTAAAGTTAACAGAAAGTAATTGTTGCATAATTATTTCGTAAAGCTAAATGTCTATGAATACTAAATCCATTTTTATTCACACCATCGATGTCAATATATTTGCCAATATAAATTCTATCTCCGTTATGATCAAGATCAGAACACCACACAAAATCATGTTTCCATAAGATTTCATGGGTATGAAACCAATAAGAAAAAAAAGTATATGCGCACAAAATTGCTGAAGGAAAATTGTATTTCTTTTGTAATTCATTTGGAAGTACTGCCCTGGAATCATCAAATACAGTTTTCTTGATAAGATACCATTTGTCTTCAAGACTTTGTTTCATGAAATCCTCTTTCAAATACCAATCTTGATTATAAAAACATGGTTCTGAAACATCTGGATTTACACCGAACTTATCTCTCAAAAAAATAAGGTTCAATGGATTTGAATCTTCAGTTTCAGATACACCATATATTAAAACATAATCATTCCCCTTATCTAGAAGATATTCCTTTGAAAATGGAATATCCGGATTTTTTGTTGGTATTTTAAATAAGTTATATTTTGTAAATTTATTTAATTCTTCAATTCCAATAAAGTTTTTACCAAATATTTCTTTTACTTCTTCTATACTTGCTGTTCTTTCCATTTTTGATATTCAATGGCTTCACTATATGATGCCAAATGATTATATTCTGAATATTTTTCTATTCTAGCAAATTCTTGATCTAACAAATCAAATCGTAGACCCCAACCTGATTCTTCAAACCATTTTAGATCCTTGGCTGGAGCGTTGTAAACAATAATATTACTCTTTGTATCTAATACTTCTCTAAGAAATGTCAAATAAGCTCTATACTGATGATAATGGGATGCGACAAGTATTAATTTGGTCCAACCATTTTTTTTAGCTATTTGTACAATTTCAATAGCCTGCTCTCTTGTATTTAGTGATTTATTTTCATGAATCATTACATCTCGTGGTACACCTGCTTCAATTATATACGGGTAAATATCCGATAAAGGATAGCTACCATATGGATAATTTGCAATGTCTCCACTAAAAACAATCTTTTCAGAAAATCCAAGTTTATATAGCTCAACGGCTTTGGGATATCTGTTAAGCCCATCGCCTTCAAGCAAGATTATTGCATCTGATTTTTGAATAAGATCGTTATCAACTAGTATAATAAACTTCTCACGTAGTTCCATTTCAAAAATTATCCCAAAAAAGCGGTTGACCTGCTTCTATGTCTACTTTACAAGTTTTACCAACTATGACGTTCTTAAATTTGGGGGCTATTCCAAGTGCGGGTCTAAGGACATCAATATCTGATTCTGTTATTTTTTGACCTACCTTTAAACTAGTTTTTGCATATAAACAACGGCGTTGAACAAAAACAGTTTCACCCTCTTCAGCAACAACCTCCTTTCTAGTCGATCCCATAGCCCGTTCAATCTCGCGCACATAGTCCACCATCAATTTAAACTCAATTGGGTTCATAGAATGTGGATGATCAGGTCCTTTATCTGCTTTGTTTAAAGTAAAATGCTTTTCAATAACACACCCGCCCAATACTACTGAAGCTAATGCCACAACAGGACCTGGAGCGTGATCTGAATAGCCAGTAAGAATATCAAATGCTGATTGATATGTTTTCAGTACATTTACATTTGCACTATCAATCTTAGAGGGATAATTAGTAATACATTGCATTAAAACCAATTGTTTATTACCTGTCGCCTCTATAGTTCGGATTGCTTCATCAATTTCCGACATTGTTGCATCGCCAGTCGCTAACATTAATGGTTTTCCTGTTTTAGCAATATACTCCAGCATTTCCAACCATGTGATGTCCCCAGAGCCTATTTTAATGAATGGTACATTCAGCTGCATACATAAATCAACAGCCTCATAATCATAGGGTGACGTTGAGAAATCAATGCCCACCTGTTTACAATAATCAGAAATTTCTTTATGCCATTCTCGGGGAAATTCAGCATCTTTAAAAACTTCACTTACTGTACGTCCCCAAGAACCATGAACACCTTCTAGTTTCATTCTTGAAAAACCACCTTCAGAAACAATTTTCTGAGTTGAGAAAGTTTGAAATTTAGCACAGTCGGCTCCACATTCTTTGGCTGCATCAATCAGTTTTTTTGCTTTGTCAATATCTTTATCAAAATTAGCCCCAATTTCAGCAATTATGTAAGTTGGATGACCTTGGCCAATAAAGCGATCACCTATTTTAATTTCTTTTAAAAATGAGTTCATATTAAAATTGATTTATAGTTTTCAATAAAATTTCTGCTTGTTTCTCTGCATCTTCTAAATTCCAGTAATTTGTTTTCAACTGAATCATACGTGGTTGAAGATATTCTGCGACAGGACATAAGCCCTTTTCATATTTTTGCCAAACACCCTTCCATTGTTGAATAGTATCCAAAAATAGTGGTTCGAAATAAGATAACTTCCAGGCAGCATAATATCCATCACCCCCATTAAATTGAAATAAATCTCGGAATTTATACCAATCTATTTCAGGTTTATCCGTATTAAGTATAAGACTATATGACCAATATGAATTCAAATAACCTTCAGGTTCAAATTGTTTAGACAATAAATCTGTACCAGAAATTGCTTCATCAAATATCTGAGCTACTTTAATTCTGCTTTGTATTAATTCTTCGGCTCTTTCTAGTTGACCAAACGCTACTGCAGCCTGAAGTTCAGACATCCGGTAATTAAAACCAAGTGCTACATGTCGGCTATAATTGGGATCTTGAATATCATTTCGAGTAATTTTCCCTTGCTTAGCACTCACTCCAGCATAGCCCAGGCAGTTAAACCGACGTGCGTTATCAGCAAACTCTTCATTATTACAGGTTAACATACCTCCTTCACCACAAGTTAAATGCTTACTTGCCTGAAAGCTAAAACTTGCAAAATCACCAAACTGACCAACTAATTTACCTTTATAAGTTCCATAAAAACATTCAGCATTATCTTCTATAAGATATATATTGTGTTTTTTGCAAACCTTTAATATCTCATCATAATCAGGTGATAATCCATATAGAGCAACTGTAATTACTGCTTTTGTCTTCGGTGTTATTACCCTTTCAATAGCTGCTGCATCAATATTAAAAGTATCTTTATCCACATCGGCGTAAACTGGTATTGAACCATTGTTTAAGACTGCTAAACTCGTACTACTCATAGTAAGAGGTGGTACAATTACTTCATCACCAGCCTGTACTCCTAACGCTGCCAAAGCTGTGTGCATTGTCACTGTACCATTTGAATGACCAATAGCAAATTTTGAATCAAATTTCTCCGCAAATAATTTTTCGAGCTTATTATTATAAATACTATTATTAGATGTGTTGAATTCTTTATCAATCACATCTAAGACATACCGTCTTTCGAGTTCTGTGAATCGTTTCATTCTATATTTTTTTATACATTGAACTTCTTTCCACTTCAGAATTTATTTTAGATATTTCTGGATATTCATCCAAAAAATTCAAGATATCGTTCATAAGGAAAATTTTACCTACCTTATATAGGTTCTCATAAATAATATTCACATAATTATAATCTTGAAGTGTATCTACTGTCCACCTTAGATGAGATAGATTGACATTGTTAGACAAGTTTATCTGCTGAAAACAATCTGGATGTCTATAAAAAAATTGCGTAACATGCTCTTTTTCAAAGCTGTCAACTGAATTTAAATATGCCTTTTCTAAAGCATCAAAAGTAAATACTTCCGTATCTATACCTTCTGGGTAAGTCGGCGGATTATTATTATATGCAAAATCCACTTTATTGATTATTAATAAATTAATCACATTATCAATTATAGTTGGATCTTTGAATGGATCATCAGCAGTTATTCTTATTATTATATCCGCTTCACTCTCCTTTGCTGCAAAATAAAATCGTTCTAACACGTTATTTTCACTTCCTCTAAAGCACTTGATTCCTTCAGATACTGCCCATTTTTCCAACTCATCATCTAACGGGTTTAATGTTGTTGCAAGTACAATTTTATCAATCTTGGTTGAAAATTTTAGTCTATTTACTACATGCCAAATAAATGGTCTTCCGGACAATTCTGAGAATACTTTTCTGGGAAACCTCGAAGAACCTACTCTGGCCTGTATAATTGCAACTTTATTCATTAAAATTGAAAATTTGGATCAACATACTTTTTGATATTCTGTCTCATACTCATTACAGTTTCCCATTCTGTATTTTTATCTGAACTGTAATGAAATCCCATTGGTACAGGTTTAGCATTATAATATTTGATAAAATCATCAGTTGTATACTTATCTGAATAAGACGGTAAAATTACATAATGTTTTCCAATATCTATAGTATTAAGGGCATCAGTTGGAGTTATCATCTCTTCATGTAATTTCTCACCCGGACGAATTCCAACATCTACTAAAGCTGCATTAGGAGCGATTGCTTTAGCAACATCTACAATTTTATATGATGGAATCTTCGGAATAAATATTTCTCCTCCCATATGATTCTTTATTGCAAACATAACTAAAGCAACACCTTCTTCAAGAGAAATATTAAATCTAGTCATTTCCATGTGTGTGATCGGTAGTTTTCCGGTATCTCTAATGCCAATAAAGAAAGGGATTACTGAGCCTCTTGATCCCATAACATTACCGTAGCGAACAACAGAGAATTTAATATCCTTTGCTCCACTTATATTATTGGCAGCAACAA
Source organism: uncultured Paludibacter sp. (assembly GCA_964433885.1). Taxonomy (GTDB): domain Bacteria; phylum Bacteroidota; class Bacteroidia; order Bacteroidales; family Paludibacteraceae; genus Paludibacter. The sequence goes on from CAYSTC010000003.1 coordinate 61,514, forward strand.
ATAGCTTGTCTGAACATAATTTTGTAGCACCATACAAATTAATCGGAGCACAGGCCTTATCTGTTGATAGTGCAATGACATGTTTTACACCCATCGCAAGCGCTGCATTAATTACGTTTTGTGCTCCATCAACGTTTGTCTTAATGCATTCATCCGGATTATATTCTGCTGTATCAACTTGTTTTATAGCTGCAGCATGTATAATTACGTCAACACCTTCACATGCTCTTTTCAATCTTTCTCCATCTCTTACATCTCCAATAAAAAAACGCAACTGAGAATATTTCTTTTCTGGAAATTTCTGTTTTAATTCAAACTGCTTTAATTCATCTCTGGAATAAATAACAATTCTTTTGACTTCTGGATAGTCATTCAAAATTGTTTCTACAAATTTTTTTCCAAAAGAGCCAGTTCCTCCGGTTATTAATACTGATTTATAATTTAACATTGTTGTAATTTTATTTTAGTTTATTTTATATTGCATAATAAAAAGAATCAATCTTTATAAAATCTTTTTCAACAGAACAGATACTAAAAGATATGAAACAATCAAAAAGACACTCAAAATTCCTCCGATTAAAATACCTTCAACCTTACCAATTTTAACCTTAATTAAAGGTAGTCTTGGTTCATCAATAATCTGAACAATAGGTGTTTCACGAGCCATATCAAGTTTTAGAGTTTCCAGGTTCTTTAACACCTCTGTATAAACAGTTCCGTAAAGTTGTGCATTATTTTCCTGTTTAATTCTTGGCACAGCAGCAAATGACAATGCTGGGTTGATATTTACCTGCGAATACCCCGCCCCTTTATACAAGGCGCCTTCATATAAAGCCTTTATAGAATCAGCTTTATGTTGCATCATATCTATATTGGCTCTGCTCTGCGAAGTTTTTGTGGATTTATAAAAACTGTAAGTTTGGTCCATTAATGTCTCCACAAATAACTTGGAAAACAGTTCATCTTTACTGGCAAAATCAACATTAACAATGCTTATCTTTTTATCTTTACGAGCCACTTTAAGAGACTTTGATTTTATGATTCCATCATAAATTACAGATAACACACTATCTTGTGTCCGTGTGAACATTTCCCTCGGTTGTCCAACAGGATAAGATAACTTGAGTAATTCTTGATTCTCTTTGTTTTTTGACCAGCCTTTACGTAAATCCAAAAAATCGATATAAACCTCTACTAAATTCTTCGTTTTCCCCTTATAATTTACTGGAGTAAGTAGTGTTTTTTCAATGGCATAACGGGATTGTATAATCTCCAGCAAGTTATCACCGCTAAAAGCTCCATTGCTTCCACCACTTAATCCTCCGAAACCGAACGAAGAGGCCAAATCAGCTAGTCCTCCACCAGCACTTTTTTCAACCAAAGCAAAAGAAAGATGAGCAGTATAAGTCGGCTTAGTTAAAAATGACACAATCAAACCGAGTGCACCACCAGCTAACCCAAAAATCAGAATAACAATCCACTTACTTAATAAATAGCTCCAATATTTTTTTACAGTACTAATTATTTCAATCAATGAAATTTCTTCATTTTTCTTTATGATTTCCTGTTGTTCCATTATTTTGTAATTGTTGATTTTAGAATTGAATACAATAAAGCTATCGAAGAAGATATTGAAGTCAAAATAGCAACCGTTTCTGCAGGGGTCAGTTTATTCTTAATTTCAACGGGCTTTTCGGGCACAACAATACGGGCTCCCGGCTCAATTCTAGGATAGCATCGAATACCCAAGAATGATTTGGTACTTTTAGCTGCTCCATTTGGATATAGAACAAAAACTTTACTTTTGTTTGCATTCAGTGAAAATCCTCCGGAATTATTGATATAATCACCTAAGTCCATACTGTTGTCATAACGTACAATAGTAGGGAATAACACCTCACCAAGTACACGTACAGTTTGAAGTTCGCGAGGTACATAAATGATATCTCCTTCTTCAAGTTTCAAATCATATTTACCTCCTCGATTTTTCATAATTTCGTTTAGATTTAGACCTACTACTCCCTCCGGATTAAATATCTTGTCTACCACGCTTGACCCGGATAGTTTTTTCTGAATCGAATCCATAGCGCTGTATCCCTGAACCGTAGTAGCACCCGAAGCCCTGAGCATAGTAGCATCGAGAGTTTTATTAGACTGTTTTTCGAGTTGATTTCTCGAATTTTCCTGCATTATTTTATTCAGTTTCTGCTCTGTAGGGCTTATTCTTTCAGAACGAATAAGGAAAGCTCCTTTCGGATAGGCATAATTGGTAAATCCACCGGCTCTCTTGATTATATCCGAAATTCGTTCTGCTTTATTTATAATGTTGTAGCTTCCGGGGTTAATAACTTCACCTTCAATTTTCACCAACCGAACCCCCTCAAAACCTGAAATACTCCGTACAATGACCTGATCCCCATTTTCAAGCAAAATATCACCCGATCCATTGACAAAATTCATATCTTTATCCAAAGCGAATTTTTGTACGGTCGATTTCTGATTCGTGGTTAGTAACATTTGTGGGTCTTTGATCATCCGAACCAATTCTACCGAATCTGTAGATGCCATTTCAGTAAAACCTTTTGCTCTAAAAATAAGATCTTTAAGAGTTATATTCTCAACTAAAGGGAAAGTTCCAGGAGCCTTTACGGCACCCAATATAGTCACTTTCTGCTCTTCACGGAAATCAAATAAACTTTGAATCACAACAGAATCATCTTTTTGCAAAAGGATGTCTTCGGCCTTTCCGGCTAAAACATCACCTAAATTAAACCCGATAATTTGTGGGATCTGATTTTCTTTCTTACGGCTTATATACGCCATATTCAGATAAGCATCTTCCTTTATCCCATCGGCCTTGGCAATAAGTTGTTTTACAGTCAGGCCCGGTTCAATGGCATAGGCTCCCGGACGATAAATAGAGCCTTCAATGTCTACCCGGTTATCAAATTTATTGTAAGTTTTCGTTACATTGCAGGAATCGCCAGATTTTAATGCAAATGAAGAAATATTATTTTCAGGAACATCAATAACTGTTTTCCCATTCTCTGTAAGTCTGAAAACAGTTATTTTTGACTTATTAGCATCGTCCGCGAAGCCTCCGGCAAATCGGATTAAACTTTGTAAAGTTTCACCGTTCAATCCCTGAAAAATCGCAGGATGTTTCACTGCTCCACTTAAAGTAATCTGAATTTTATATGGATCAATTTTGATAATATCTTCATCCTGTAAAACTGTGTTATTTGCAATCAATCCGTCAACCAGAAACTGATAAACATCTAAACTTGCAATGGTTTTACCAGCACGGATAACTTTGATATCACGCATGCTACCAATCTCATTTGGCCCTCCGCAGGCATACAATGCATTAAATGCTGTTGCTAAGGAGGGTAAGGTATAAGTTCCTGGTCTAACAGCCTCTCCAACTACTGTTACACGAATACTCCTAATATTACCAAGAGTTACATTAACTCTTGTTTCGCCACTGGGAATACCCATGTAAACTTTTGAGACCTGATTCTTAATTGAGCGAGCAGCGTTTTCAATGGTGATACCTCCTACTTTCACCGGACCCACATTCGGAATTCGAACTATTCCTTCGGGCGATACTTTTAAACGGTAGTTTGCTTCGTACAATCCTGAAATATCAATTACCAACTCGTCGTAGGTACCTAAAACATATTTTGGAGGGGTCGGAATATTTAATTGAGGCTCGAATGTCAGATTTTGCTTATTGAATAAATAGGAACCAAACACTGATAGTTTTTCAGTTTTCCCTTTTATAGAGTCCGGCACAATTTTCAGAGAATCGTTTTGCTCATATTTACGTACGGCGACATTATCTTTGGGAGTAGTAACAGGTAGAACTGTGTTTGCTGTGGAACTTTTTCCTGCCATGTATTTTTTATACATTTCCAACTGTTCGGGAGTTAGCTTACTCAAATCCTGAGCCATCAAACCAGCGACTACAAAAAAAGAAAATAAAACTAATTTTAACTTATTCATGCTTTTATGGCAATTTATCAATAAATAATAAATATTTTACAAACTACAAACTCACAACTATTAACTAATCAAAGTCTTCCATCCACCCAGCGTCTGTCAATGAAAGCTTTTGCATCAAAAATAACAGCACCTGCTTTGTGATATTTTTCAAAATCTATTGTTTTAAATTCATTATGCGACACTGTCAGCAACACAGCCTGATAGTCTTTAGATTCATCTAACGTAGAAATAATATCAACGCCATATTCGTGATTTACTTCTTCGGCAGAAGCCCACGGGTCATAAATATCCACTTCCAAACCAAAATCGCGTAATTCCCTATAGATATCAACAACTTTGGTATTTCGGATATCTGGACAATTTTCCTTAAAGGTTACACCTAAAACAAGTACATTCGAACCTTTAATTGTCTGGGTTTTGTGTATCATCAGTTTCAACACTTTATTGGCAATGAAAGGTGCAATACTGTTGTTTACATGCCTACCCGAAAGAATCACGTGAGGAACATATCCCAACGATTCGGCTTTGCTGGCCAGATAATATGGATCCACACTGATACAATGGCCTCCAACCAGTCCCGGGCTATATTTTAAAAAGTTCCATTTGGTACCGGCGGCTTCCAACACATCATTTGTGTCAATACCTATTTTGTCAAAAATCAAAGCTAACTCATTGACAAATGATATGTTTACATCACGCTGGGCATTTTCAATTATCTTGGATGCTTCGGCTACTTTAAGACTGGGAGCTTTGTGCGTACCCGCTGTAATAATAGATGAATACAGATTGTCTACTATATCCGCAACCTCGGGGGTTGAACCTGAAGTAACTTTCTTTATTTTGGTAAGCGTATTTACTTTATCGCCGGGATTAATACGTTCTGGACTGTATCCTGCAAAAAAATCTATATTAAATTTCAACCCTGAAACTTTTTCAATAACCGGCACACAATCTTCTTCGGTACATCCCGGATATGTGGTTGACTCATAAACAACTATATCACCAACCGAAATAACCCTTCCCAGCATTTGAGATGCTGAAATTAATGGTTTCAAATCAGGCATATTAAACTGATTTATCGGAGTAGGCACAGTCACAATGTAAGTATTGTAATTTTTCAGATCATCCTCGTTGGCAGAAAAAGAAAGCCCTACAGCCGGATTTAATTTGCGAAGATTGGTAGCTTCCAACATCCCGGCTAGATCTGCTTCAAGTGTATGGTCAACCCCTTGTTGCAATTCCTCAACACGTGTTTTGTTTATATCAAATCCAAGTACTTTGTATTTTTTACCAAATTCAATTGCTAAAGGCAAACCTACATAACCCAAGCCTATTACGGCAATTTTCATTTCTTTCATTAAAAAAAATCACTTTAAACGTATATAAAAACGACTTTATTTATAAATTTTACAAAAAACACTCGACTGATAATAATAATTTCACATTCCATTTATAGAGAATTAAATCTATTCAGATCCCGAGCTTATTTTCACACAAAAGATGCTCGCAAAGATACAATAAACCTTTTAAACGACCTAAAAAACAGCAAGAAATATGGTTTTATTATTCGCTATCCTCAATATATTTTTTAATTAAATTCATTATCAGAATTTTATGAAGGTTCTTCCCAACTCACTTACATTTTAGCAACAAGCATTCTGGCTATTTTACTTAATTAGATTTAATCCAAAATCTATTATTTTCAAATTGAAATTTATATCTTTGCAAAAAAAAATGAAATTATGTACAAAACAGAATACTTTCCTCTTGTATCAGAAACTGGCGAAATCATAGGAAAAGCAACACGTAAAGAATGTCATTCCGGCTCACTTTTATTACATCCAGTCGTTCACCTTCATGTATTTAATTCTGCTGGCGCATTATATCTCCAAAAAAGAAATATGGATAAAGACATACAGCCCGGTAAGTGGGACACATCGGTAGGTGGACATGTTGATTATGGCGAAGAAATTCCTGAAGCTTTATACCGTGAAGTACGCGAGGAGTTAGGAATAATAGAATTTGAACCTAAATTTGTTACGCGTTATAAATTCGTATCGAAACAGGAAGCCGAATTGGTAAATGTCTATTTCGCAATTTACGACGGTGATATACAACCTGATCCGGGAGAAATTTCGGAAGGAAAATTTTGGTCAATAGCAGAAATAAAGAATCAAATTGGAAATAATATTTTCACTCCAAATTTTGAGCAAGAATTTTTAAATATCGTTCAGAATATTGTAATTGAATAACATCACACTCCTTACTTCATTACGATATGAGTCTAAAAAAATCATTGCATTCATTATTCAGCGAGATACTTACTTTTTCAAAAAAAGATTTTCACAGCCTATCCTACATTTACACTTTCACACTGGTAATTATCTGTATATATCTTAATTACAGTGCCGGATTTTATCGGGAGATAATGCGCCCAACATATTCAAATGGAGATTCAGTATGGGCATTTCCTCTATTTTACGGTATTATGTACTTTGTAGTTGCCATTCCGGTTTTACTTTTCCAGAAAGACTACAAACTGCTGAACGACTCCCGATTCTACGTCAAAAGCATATTCTTCATTGTGCTTTACGGTGCCTCAATTGGTTATTTTGGTTATCGTGACTGGGAATTCCCATCGTTTTTCACTGAAGAAAGGTTGTTCACTATTAAAACTATTTCGCAGTTAAAAGGAAGTATTATTTATGTTATTCCACTCTTCATTCTAAAAAGAAATGTGGACAAAAATGTGGAAGGATTATATGGCTTAACAAATAATTCTACACACATAAGGGCGTATCTGACCTTATTTCTAATGCTCCTTCCGTTTTTAATTGCCGTATCCTTTACTCCCGATTTTTTAAGTGCCTATCCACAGTTTCACCCCTGGAGTTTCGATGGTATCTTCGGACTTCCAACCTGGTGGTATACTGCTATGTATGAAGCCACTTATGCTATCGATTTCGTAAAAACAGAACTTGTCTTTCGTGGCATGCTGGTTATTGGAATGGTAAGTATCATGGGACGTAAGTCGGTACTTCCCATGGTGGCCATGTATGCTGCCATTCATTTTGGCAAACCGCTCGGAGAAACACTCTCGTCTATTTTTGGAGGTTATATCCTTGGAGCATTGGCATATCAAACGCGGCATATCTGGGGAGGAGTAATCGTGCATATTTGCATTGCTCTCACAATGGAAACAATGGGATTTATTCAATATTATCTGCTTAAGCATTAAAAAAACAGCATCGGTAAGTGATATCTAAGTGATAGTACTGTACTAATACTGTGATTTATCTGTGAATCCTCTGCGATTCTCTGTGAATTGTATGTGATTCTCTGTGAATTCAAACCTACACATAATAGATAAAAAAACGGTTGACCATTTTTGATCAACCGTTTTCATTATTTGATATTTTTTATTCGGCATCTACCGCTTCCAACTCAATCATCAATAGTTCTTTCGGAATCTTCACTCCTACTTCTACATTGATTTTTTTGATACGAGCTGTAAATGGCATTTCAATTCGATTTTGCATTTTCATCGCTTCCAAAATCAAGAGCGGCGCTCCTTCTTTTACTACATCGCCTTCCTTCACAAAAATCTCAAGAATAGTCCCCGGAATAATCGACTGAATCTCATACGGACTCGGATTCGACCAGGGTTTTCTGTTCAGATATTTTTTGGTCAGGAGTGTTTTGTATTTTCGCGCTGTTACTGCAAAATCTACATATTCTTGTTTTTCTGTTTGCATAATTTATTTTAGTTACTAGTTATAAATCACTTCATTTGTTGCTGCAAGGAAATGCAACCCAATAGTAAATTGTAAATAACTAAATTGTAAATTAGAATGGAGGAACTCCGTGTTTTTTTGCAGGACGGTAATCGTCTTTGTTTTTAGAAACTTCAAGAGCATGCAACAACAATTCGCGTGTTTCCATTGGCTCGATAACAGCATCGATATAACCTTTTGAAGCTGCAACGAATGGATTTGCAAATTTCTCGATATATTCCTGAACTTTTTGTTGACGCATTGCATCTTCGTCTTCTGCCTCCATAATTTCTTTGCGGAAAATAATGTTAGCTGCCCCTTCAGGTCCCATTACTGCAATTTCTGCACTTGGCCATGCAAACATAAAGTCGGCACCAAGGTGGCGCGAGTTCATGGCAATGTAACCACCACCATAAGCTTTACGAAGAATAACGGTGATTTTTGGAACAGTAGCTTCAGAATATGCGTATAACATTTTAGCTCCGTGACGAATCACACCAGCATGTTCCTGATCAACACCAGGTAAGTAACCCGGCATATCTTCAAGTGTAATGATTGGGATGTTGAAAGCGTCGCAGAAACGTATAAAACGAGCCGCTTTGTCAGAAGCGTCACAATCCAACACACCGGCAAGATATAAAGGTTGGTTAGCCACAAAACCCACAGTTTCGCCATTCATTCGACCGAAACCGATAACGATGTTGGCAGCCCAAAGTTCCTGAACTTCAAGAAATTTTGAATCGTCAGCAAGAGCAAGAATAATCTCGCGAACGTCATAAGGTTGCTTTGGATCGGCAGGAATAATGTTTTCGATATGCTTTTTGAAATTTGGCTCTTTGCATTCAATTTTAGCCGCCTTTTCCTGGTTGCTGTGAGGAAGCAAATTTACTAATTCCTTAATTTGCTCAAGACATTCCATTTCACTCATAGCATAGAAATGAGCATTACCTGTAATTTCGGCATGAACGCGTGCACCTCCTAAATCTTCTTGTGAAATTTTCTCTCCCAATACCGTTTCAATTACGTTAGGCCCGGTGATAAACATCTTTGAAATGTTTTCTACCACAAACACAAAGTCGGTAAGGGCTGGAGAATAAACAGCTCCACCGGCGCATGGGCCCAGGATTACTGATATTTGAGGAATAACTCCGGAAGCCATCGTATTGCGATAGAAAATTTCGCCATAACCAGCCAAAGCTCCGATACCTTCCTGGATACGAGCACCACCTGAGTCGTTAATTCCGATACAAGGCACTTTCATACGAAGTGCATGATCCATAATTTTGGTAATTTTACGAGCATGTTTCAGTCCTAACGAACCACCCATTACTGTAAAATCTTGTGCATAAATACAAATCGGTGCGCCGTTGATAGTTCCGGTACCGGTAATTACACCATCACCAGCCAAAACTTTGTCTTCCATTCCGAAGTTACGTTCTTCGTGTTCAACGAAAAGGTCGTATTCGTGAAATGAATCGGCGTCTAACAATGCAAGAATACGATCACGGGCAGTCATTTTACCCATAGCTACTTGTTTTTCGATGGCTTTGTCGCCTCCACCTTTCTCAACAATCGCCTTTTTTTGTCGTAATGCCAGAATGTTTTTCTTTAAAGTCATAAAAACTTTTTATTTAATTAAACTTAAAGTACAAGCGGTTTTTGAGGCCACTCAAATATCGGGCGCAAAAGTAACACTTTTTTTGCCAAAGTGTGCAATTAAAGCCGTTTACTTTCTCTTAAGAAAGATTAACTACTTTTTATCCAACATCTTAAGTACATTCTTCCGCGTAGAATTGAAGCCCGCCGAATAACTTTCGGCATCAATATTTTCGAGATAAGCTTTTAATTCGGGGATAAAATCTGGTTCTTTTTTACAAATTCTCAATAACATTTTCATAGATAATGCCTGCACAGCAATGGGAGATTTCGGTGAAATCATCCGATCAAAGCAAGTATTGATTAATTCAACAGGAATGTGTTCGGGAAGAGGAAGATTATAAAGGATTGATATACAACCACGTTGCAGTCCGTTATGTTTAGCTGAGACAAACAACTCCGTAAGTTGTTCGAAATGAGAGTCATCAAACCAACTAATGTGCTTTTCACTAATTTTTTCGCAAGACCAGGCTGCACGCCAGGCCACATTAAGATCTTCATCAAAAATCAGAGAGTAAATAGATTTAAAATCAACAGGATTGGCACTTACATCTTCAACCAATTTATCTATATAGCGCAATGATGCCGGATTTTTTAATTGATCGCGATAGTCCATGAATTAGTTTATAGTCAATAGTTTGTAATTTATAATTAGCAGTTAAATATTGGCCTACTTTCTTACTGCTATCTAAAAACAATATCTTCAATAACTTCGACTCCTACTTGACTGTTGAGCGATTTTTTAATTTCTTCTCGCGAAAGAAACAAATCATGCCGAAGAACCGATGAGGTCAGATTCACATACAGAATTTTATTTCTTATACTAAGCCCAGACGTATACTGTACGATATTGCTTCCAAGCACTAAAGGCCAGGCATCAATCAACCGCTTCTCATTCAGCGGTCCATCCAAATGCAATTCCCCAAGTACCTGACGAATAACATCACTGAGTAATTCTGTATTTTTTTTTCTCATGACTTAATTTTTTGTTCTCTAATTACCACATCAACCCATTATCTCATCAGCACATCATCAAATTATCTCAACCTCAGCACCTGCCCCACTCTGGCTCCATCCGTAAAAGCCATTTTATTCAACTTATAAAGCTTGACTATTTTTATGCCATAATCCTGCGAAATACTGTGCATCGATTCACCTCGTAAAACCTGATGCTTAAGGCATTCCTTTGGCGCTTTATTTTTTTTAGAAGCAACAAAGATCCTTGTGCCGGGAGTTAGTTGTGTACCGGGAGTTAAGTCGTTATATTCAAATAATCTTTCCAAACTCATATTAAACTCATCGGCAATTAGTGCGTAATCATCGTCGGGTAAAGCGACAACGAATTTAACTCCGTTTACCTTTCTTACCTCATGACTTACCAATGCTACAACTGCACCCATTTGCCCCTTATAGCCGGAATGAACTACATTTTTCCCGGGGTTATTTACACTTGCATATTGCTGGTCACCTTCATCATTTTTACGTCCTAAATCATATTGATGCAAATCGTAGGTTTCAATAATGGTAATCAGTTTGTATGCATAAGTCGGATCTGTAGCATAACCTGCTTTTTTTAGCCCAAAAGCCCAACCTTCATAGTCGGTTGGTTTCAGATCAAACAAAAAAGCATAACGTGGCTTATTTTTAAGAAACAATGAATGATCTTCATACGATTCTAACACCTGATTGTATTTACGGAAACACTCTCCCTTTTCATCATCATCGTGATAAATCTTTTCGCCCATCCAATCATTACATTTTATCCCAAAATGGTTATTGGATTCCCTTGCAAAATTACTATTTCCGGCACCAGATTCCAACAAGCCCTGAGCCAGCGTTATGCTGGCCGGAATGCCATACTCTTTCTGTTGTTTTACAGCCAATTGACTATATTGGTTTATATAAGTCAAATAAGCCTGATTACGACTTTGAGAAAAAGATAAAAGACTGAATGATAGAATTGTGAGTAATAATTTTGCTTTATGGCCGGATCTCATTTTTTGACGTAATTGTATTTATTTGCTACAAAATTAAAACTATTTAATCAAAATAAAAGCCAAGATAATATAATTTTATACTTTTGTGCAAAAGTAAAATTTTCGATTAACAAAACACATACATGCTGTTGTATTCATAAAAAATCTCGCAAAGAACTATAGGATAAAATAATATGCAAGAAAAAAAAATAGAAACTAAATATCGAATTTACCAATTCGACGAACTTGATATTTCTCAACAAAAACTCATAAACAAAGCCAAAGAGCAGGTTTTTAAAGCCTATGCTCCCTATTCGGGGTTTCGTGTAGGGGCAGCCATCGAGCTGGAGAATGGCGAAATTTTTGCCGGAAATAATCAGGAAAATTCGGCATACCCTTCAGGACTTTGCGCCGAGCGTGTAACCATGTTTTATGCCAACGCCCAATTTCCGGATGTGCCGGTAAAAACACTTGCTATTGCTGCTTTTACAAACGGAAAATTCCTTGCTGAGCCCATTACCCCCTGCGGTTCGTGTCGACAGGTACTGCTCGAAACTGAAACACGTTTTGAAAAAGATATTACCGTATTGCTGTATGGAACAGAACAAGTTTACCTGATAGAAAACGTGAAACAATTGCTGCCATTATGCTTTGAAAAAAGCAGTTTGAACGCACAAACCGATTAACTATCTGTATGTTTTACAACAGCCTGCTTGTCTTTTTAGAAAAATATTAGTACATTGCGGACGAAATTTTTAAAGACACATACAGATTCTTTAAAATTTTCATATAACCTTCAGTATTATGAACAAGAAAAAATTCAATATCGAATATCCGCTCAAGTCGGCTTCTGTAAACATATTATGGAACTCAATAAGTACGCCCCTGGGCCTGACCGAATGGTTTGCTGATGGTGTGACAGTAAATGGAAACGAATACACATTCTCGTGGGATCAAAATGAACAGACGGCCTATATGATCCATTTCAAGCCTAATGAGAGTGTTCGTTTCCAGTGGGAAGAAGATGACAACAGCGATATTTATTTTGAACTAAAAATTACCGTACTTGAAGTTACCGGCGAACTGGCTCTAACAATTACCGACTTTGCAGAACCTGCTGAAAAAGAAGATTTAATCATACTGTGGAACAAACAAATAGAGATACTGAAACGCAAAACAGGCATGTAAAACAGAGGTAAGAAATAAAAAAGTAAAATATGAATAAAACCATTTGGCTGTCGGCTAAATGGTTTTATCGTTTTATGCCCGTGAAGTTTCTAATTAAACTAATTTCGCATTTCAAATACATGATTATTGAACTTTTTAGCGTAATTTTGTTGTTCCAAAAAAACAAGCATGTTAAGAATAAAAAAAATAGACATATACATATTCAGACGCTTTTTTACGCTGTTTTTAATGACTTTCCTTATCTGCATTTTCATTCTTTTAATGCAGTTTTTGTGGAAGCACGTAGCCGAATTAGTTGGAAAAGGTATTGGTTGGTCTGTTTTGGCTGAATTTTTCATTTATGCTATCTTTTCTCTGGTTCCCATGGCGCTGCCATTAGCCATTTTGCTTGCATCGCTGATGACTTTCGGCAATTTGGGCGAAAACTTTGAGCTTACAGCAATGAAAGCTGCCGGAATCTCCTTATTTCGTATTATACGCCCACTCATCATATTTATATCCATGGTTTGTGTTGGCGCATTTTATTTTTCAAACTATGTACTTCCGGTGGCCCAAACCAAATTATGGACCCTCATTTTCTCACTTCGCCAAAAATCGCCGGAATTTGATATTCCTGTCGGTGAATTTTACTCCGGTATAAATGGCGTAAATATATATGTCCGAGGTAAAGAGCATGGGCTTCTGAAAGACCTCATGATTTATGACTATTCAAATGGCTTTGATAATGCAAGTGTTATGGTTTCCGATTCAGGTCGCGTTCAATTTACTGCCGACAACAAATACCTGCTGCTTTCGCTCTACGATGGCGAAACTTTTGAAAACCTGAAAAAACAACGAATCAACAACTCAGCTTCAAGTATTCCATACCGCCGTGAAACCTTCAAGACCAAAGAGATGCTTTTGGATTTTGATTCAGAATTCAATCGGTTCGATGAATCAATGCTTCAGGACCAGCATGTGAGTAAAAATATCAAACAACTTACCCAATCCATTGATTCAGTTAGTAAAATTGCAAACATCCGCAAAAATGAACAGGCCAAGGAACTTATCAATCAGCATTACCTAGGGCGCGAAGAAATTGCAGGAAAAAGACTGGCTAACGACATTACCCGAAAAGCTAAAAAAAACAAGGTAAATGCCGACTCATTTTTCCTTTCACTAAGTCAAAACGAGATGGTTATGGCGAGTAATTCAGCCATTCAACGGGCAAAAGCAATGAAAGAACAAATAAGCTATAACAAAATGATGATGGATGAACCGGTTAAATACGTTCGTCGCCATCAAATTGAATGGCATCGCAAGTTTACCCTTTCGTTTGCCTGTCTGATTTTCTTCTTCATTGGAGCTCCGCTTGGTGCAATTATCCGCAAAGGTGGATTAGGTATGCCGGTCGTAATATCGGTTGTCATGTTTATATTTTACTACATTATTGACAACACAGGTTATAAAATGGCGCGCGAAGGTCTCTGGACAGCCTACGAAGGCATGTGGCTCAGTTCGGGCGTATTACTCCCGATAGGCATTTTCCTGACTTACAAAGCTGTTGTTGATGCCACTTTATTAAACCCTGAACAATATATCAGAATCTGGGGTTTTATCAAACAAAAGACCAGTCTTATAATTAACAAATCAGCTGCTAAATTAGTTGATCCTGAATAATTATTGAATTATTAAATTTTAATATAAAATGAAAACGACATTAGATACCATTGAAGAGGCATTGATTGATATTCGCGAAGGTAAATTTGTGATTGTTGTAGATGACGAAGATCGTGAAAACGAAGGAGATTTTGTTTGTGCTGCAGAAAAAATCACTCCCGAAATGGTCAATTTCATGATTACACACGGTAGAGGTTTAGTGTGTGCACCAATTACAGAAGAACGTTGCGAAGAACTGGATCTGGAAATGCAGGTAGAAAAAAACACAGCAATCCACTCCACACCTTTCACTGTAAGTATCGACAAACTGGAAGGCTGTACCACTGGTGTTTCAGCTGCCGACCGTGCCGCAACTTTTCGGGCACTTGCCGACCCAACTTCAAAACCTGAAACATTTGGGCGCCCGGGACATATTTTTCCGCTCCGCGCGCGCTCAAAAGGAGTTTTGCGCCGTGCAGGACATACAGAAGCTGCTGTTGATTTGGCACGCTTAGCCGGGCTACAACCAGCCGGAGCTCTAATTGAAATAATGAACGAAGACGGTACCATGGCCCGTTTGCCCGAGTTATTGGAAATTGCTGAAAAATTTAATTTAAAATTAATCACAATAAAAGACCTTATTTCCTATCGCCTGAAAACTGAATCATTGGTAGAAAAAGGAGTAAAAGTAAATATGCCAACTAAGTATGGTGATTTCAAACTGATTCCTTTCCGCCAGATTTCCAACGGAATGGAACATGTGGCACTTATCAAAGGCGAATGGGAAAAAGACGAACCTGTACTGGTACGTGTTCACTCCTCTTGTATCACCGGAGATATCTTTGGTTCAATGCGTTGCGAATGTGGAGAACAACTTCACAAAGCCATGCAATTGATAGAACAAGAAGGAAAAGGTGCTATCGTCTACATGAATCAGGAAGGCCGTGGAATTGGGTTGATGAATAAAATCAGAGCTTACAAACTTCAGGAACAAGGAATGGATACCGTAGATGCAAATCTACACCTTGGATTTAATGCAGATGAACGTGATTATGGTGTTGGAGCTCAAATATTACGGGAAATTGGCATTACAAAAATACGATTAATGACCAACAACCCGGTTAAGCGAATTGGCCTTGAAGCATACGGTCTGTCTATTGTTGAAAATGTTCCTCTTGAAATTGTACCCAATCAGCACAACGAGTTTTACATGGCAACAAAGAAAAAACGCATGGGCCATAACCTGAAACATGTGAAAGACAAAAACGAATAAGATTACAAAAAACTTCAAGAAAAAGACTGAATGAACGCATTAATAACAGGAGTTACTTCCGGATTCGGGCGAGCTATTGCACTTCGTTTAGCCCGGCTGAATTATAATCTTATCATAACTGGCCGACGGGCTGATCGCCTCAAAGAATTAGCAGAACAGATAAGCTCCGAATTCACTGTCGAAGTGTTGCCTTTATGTTTTGATGTACGCGATAATAATGCATGTAAAAAAGCTTTTGGAACAATTCCGGAAAACTTTAAAAATATAGATTTGCTTATCAATAATGCCGGATTGGCAGCCGGAGCATCACCATTTAACGAAAGTGACCTGGCCGATTTCGACCAAATGATAGATACCAATGTAAAAGGATTGCTCTACGTTACCAAGCTGGTTGTACCCGGAATGATTGCACAGAAATCCGGGCATATTATCAATATTTCTTCCATTGCCGGAATAGAAGTTTACCCCAATGGCAGTGTTTATTGTGCTTCGAAACATGCCGTAAATGCTATTACCAAAGGCTTACGAATCGATCTTGTAAAATATGGGATCAAAGTAGGATCTATTTCTCCGGGAATGGCTGAAACCGAATTTTCAATTGTTCGATACCATGGCGACGAAGAAAAAGCAAAAGCTGTATATACCGGATTAACACCATTGAATGCTGAAGACATTGCCGATGCGGTTGAATTTATGATAACACGCCCGGCCCATGTAAGCATCAACGACATTCAAATTAATCCAGCGCAACAAGCTAATACCTATATTGCTCACCGGGAATAATAATTTACTTTCGGATTAGTTATAACCTGAATTACACAGAGAAAAGAAAGATTTTTTGACGAGAAATAACATTATTTTGAAAAAATAACCTATTTTTGTCACAAAGAATTTTTTTGAATTTTCTACGAATGTTTATTTCGTAGTAATACAAAAACCAATTTATTAAAAACATACTGAAAATGAGCCCACTTGAATTAGACAAGGATCCTGAAATTGCAGCAAGCGAAACCATTGAAATTAATGAAATTATAGATGTAGCAACACCTACTGAAGTTACGCAAGAAATTACAGAAGCAGCTACTAAAGTTAACACTGAGGTGAGCCAGGAAGCAATCGCAGAACAACCAGAAACCGTGAAATCCACTATTCCGGATTACACATCATATTCAAAGCCCGAGCTGGTTGAAACTCTGAAGGTACTTATCAACAAAGAAGTGGATGCTGTAAAGGATGAAGTTGAAATTGTCAAACAATTATTCTACAAAAAAGCAAAAACTGAAGTTGAAGATTTAAAAAAAGCATTTGTAGAAGCTGGTGGTGAAGAACTTGATTTTTTAGCACCCAAAGACGAACTGGAAGACACGTTCAAAGCACTTTTAAACGAGTTTCGCAGCAAAAAAGCCTCATTAACAGCCCAACTCGAAAAAGAGAAAGAAAATAATTTGTTACAAAAACAACACGTTCTTGAACAAATGAAAGTATTGGTCGACAGCAACGATGATGTTTCTACTCACATCAACGAGTTCAGGGCACTCCAGCAAAAATGGAAAAGCATAGGCCAGGTTCCTGCAAGCGCGTCCACCGAATTGTGGAAACAATATAATCTATATCAGGAATCATTCTGGGATCTGATAAAAATTAATAATGAGCTTCGGGAATATGATTTCAAGAAAAATCTGGAATTAAAAACCCAACTTTGTGAAGCAGCCGAAAAACTCGCAACGGTTGAGGATGTTGTTTCTGCATTCCAACAATTGCAAAAACTTCACGAAGAATGGCATGAATTGGGACCAGTAGCCCGCGAAATCCGCGAACAACTATGGACTCGCTTCAAAGATGCCTCTACCGTAATCAACAAAAAGCATCAATCATACTTCGATGCCATCCGCAAACTGGAGGATGAAAACTATGAAGCCAAAAATGCGCTTTGCGAAAAAATTGAAGCATTGGATTTCAGTAGCCTGAGCAACTATAAAGCCTGGGATGAAGCTACGAAAACTGTGCTTGCATGGCAGGAAGAATGGAGAGCCATTGGTTTTGCTCCACGGAAAGTGAATCAAAAAATCTTTGATCGCTATCGCAAAGCCTGCGATGCTTTCTTTGCTGCTAAAGGCGAATTCTACAAAGAAACCAAAAATGTTTTGACTCAGAATGCAGACAAGAAAAAAGCATTGTGCGAAAAAGCAGAAGCACTGAAAGACAGTGTAGAGTGGAAAGAAACTGCCGACAAACTGATTCAGCTTCAGAAAGAATGGAAAACCATAGGTCCGGTAGCGAAAAAATACTCCGACGAGTTATGGAAACGCTTTATAGCCGCATGTGATTACTTTTTTGAACAAAAAAATAAAAACACTTCCGGACAGCGTAGTGAAGAAGCTGAAAATCTGGCCAAAAAGAAAGAACTCATTGCAAAAATTGAAACTTTCCAAAAAACAGATAATCCAGCAGAATCTTTAAATGCTTTACGGGCTTTAATGGCAGAATGGAACAACATTGGACATGTTCCTTTCAAAGAAAAAGATAAAGTTTACAAAGAATATCGTGATGCTGTTGATAAGCAATTTGAAGTGCTTAATGTTGACTCGTCAAACCGTCGTATGGATAATTTCCGCAATAATCTGAAAGATATGGCTGGAAAAGGTGAAAACAAACTGTACCGCGAACGCGAAAAACTAGTACGTGCCTACGAACACCTGAAATCAGAAATTGCTACTTACGAAAACAATATCGGATTTTTCTCTTCAAATTCGAAAAAAGGCGGAGGTTTGATTAAAGAAATGGAACGTAAAATTGAAGCATTGAAAGAAGAAAGCAAGCTGATTGAACAAAAAATCAATCTGATTGACGAAAATATTTAATTGGCTACTTTATATCACAAAAAAATCCTCAACCAAAACGGTTGAGGATTTTTTATATCCAGTGAGTTTCTCTCCTATTTTGCCAGCTCTATTCTGGTTTTCATATTCTTGATTTTCTCATTACCGACCAACCGAAGCACTTCTTTTACCTTATTTACTTTAACGGCCACGTATGAATAATAATCCTTCACTTCCACCATTCCCAACTCTTCCCGAGCTAATTGTCCTTTCTTGAACATAAAACCGACCACGTCCATTTTACTCAACTTATCTTTCTTTCCTTTACCGATATAAATTGTAGCCCATTCAGACTTTGGAGGTGCCGGAGTCAGCACAGGCAAGGAATAATTACTCGGATTTGGGGTAATAAAACCGGGTAATTCTTCGTTGGCAGCGAGCAAAGAATAAGCTGAACCTTCAGCTTCCATGCGCGCCGTGCGCCCGTTACGATGAACGTATTCATCCAATCGTACAGGAATATCAAAATGCACCACGTTTATTATCTCCGGAATATCCAGTCCGCGCGATGCCAAATCGGTAGAAATAAACACGCTGCAACTTCCATTTCGGAATTTAGAAAGCGCGCGTTCACGTTCTGGTTGTTCCAACTTACCATGAAAAAACTCATTAGCCAGTTTCCGTTGATTTAAATAAGCGCTTACCTTCTCCACTGCATCGCGCTGGTTGCAAAATACAAGAGTCGAGTCATTACCCAAATGACACAGCAAACGGTAAAGCAAATCAAATTTATCATTGCTATCTCCTTTGACCAAAAATGTTTTCAGTCCTTTCAAGGCATTGTCTTTTTCAGAAAAATCAAGTTTGACAGGATTGCTTATTCCTGTAAAATCAGGAATGGTTACAGCATCGGTAGCAGAAGTAAGAATTCGTTTTTGTATAGACGGAATGCGGCTAATAATAGACTCCATTTGTTCAGTGAAGCCCATTTCCAGTGATTTATCAAATTCATCGAGCACTAAAGTCCTGATATCATCAACTTCCACATTTCCACGTTCAATATGATCCTGCAAACGTCCGGGTGTACCAATGAGTAGTGCCGGCGGCATGGCCAGTTCTCGCTTTTCGCCGTTAGAAGGCCGGCCTCCGAAACAGGTATTTACTTTGTAACCGGTGCTCATGCTACGCCATACTTGCTCTATTTGTTGTGCCAACTCACGTGAGGGGGCCAGAATCAGAGCTTGTACTTTTTGAATTTCGGGATTCAGGGTCATCAATACAGGTAAAAGATAAGCCAGCGTTTTTCCTGATCCTGTAGGTGATAAAAGGATTATGTCCTGATCTTTTTCATTTGCTTCAAGCGTAGCCAACTGCATGGCGTTAAGCGATTCGATACCCATGCTTCTCAGCGTGTTATCAATTTGGAGGGAATTATTTTTCATGCTGCAAAGATAGCTCAAATTTAGCGGATAGCTGCCATCAGGAAAAATCAGCACCTAAAGCTATGAATACTGTAGAATAATCTTCTCATTCGGCAAACAATCTGTTCTTTTCTGTCGTTAATAAAAGTATGAATTCACAATCTACAAATTTAGAAATTAAACAGTTTTTAGACAGCCGCGTTCTCCAATACAACAACGTTGATTTTATCGACTCCGACCCCATTCAGATTCCTCATCGTTTTGCTCGAAAGGAAGATATTGAAATTGCGGGTTTTCTGACTGCGACCATCTCGTGGGGACAACGGAAGAGTATTATCAACAATGCCAATCGATTGATGGCTTTAATGGATAATTCTCCGCTTGATTTTTTAATGGAAGCTGACGCATCAGACTGGAAAAGAGTTAGCAATTTTGTTCACCGTACTTTCAACGGAAACGATTGCCTTTTCTTCCTGGAATCGCTGAAAAATATTTACACAAATCACGGCGGCTTAGAAGCTATTTTTACTGATGGCTATCGTTCTGACAAAACAGTTTTCAGCGCTTTAAAATATTTTCGGAAAATTTTTCTTTCTATTCCGCACGATAATCATGTTACGAAACATATATCTGACGTGACGGCCAATTCATCTGCTAAACGGTTGAATATGTTCTTACGCTGGATGGTACGAAGTAACGAAACTGAAGTTGATTTTGGCTTATGGAAAAACATTCCGTCAGCGGCACTCATGCTTCCGCTCGATGTGCATACGGGCGATGTAGCTCGTGCTTACAGCTTGCTAAACAGGAAACAGAATGACTGGAAAGCTGTAGAAGAAATAACAACCATTTTACGCGAATTTGATCCAGTGGATCCGATTAAATACGATTTTGCGTTATTTGGTATCGGTGTTTTTGAAAAATAAACCCTTGCTTTTCAAGTAAAAGAAATGGCTAAACCAAGAATAAGTTTAGTCATTTCTTTTATATTCTAAATTGTTCTAAAAGCATTTACAAAATCTAAAAAACAAAACCTTATCTAAAATTAATTGTTATAAGCCATACCGAAGTTATTTAAAACCATTCCAATTAACACCCAAGAATTCAACACAAAAAACACCAATATGATCTTTAACGATTTTGATCCAAAGGAAGATAAGATATTTAGAATTATCGACAATGATGGCAAGGTAATAAACAAAGAATTAATGCCTGATTTGGACGATAAAACAGTTATACAGGCCTATAAACACATGCTCTATTTTCGAACTGCCGACCAAATGGCAGTTTCTTATCAACGTCAGGGAAGAATGTACACTTTTCCGCCATGCATGGGTCACGAAGCAATTCATGCAGCATCAGGAATGATTATAAGAGATCAGGACTGGCTTGCACCGGCTTTTCGTGAAGTGGGGATAATGCTTTTAAAAGGTGTGACGATGAAAGAAATATTCCTTTATTATATGGGAAATGAAGAAGGGAGTAATTATAAAAAAGCAAACCATGTTCTACCAATAAGTATTTCTATTGGCTCACAGTTTTTGCATGCTACAGGTATTGGGTATTCTGTAAAATATCAAAAAAAAGATGAAATTGTATTCACTTCGATAGGCGATGGTGGCACTTCTGAAGGTGATTTCAGCGAAGCACTCAATTTTGCCGGAAATTGGAAAGTTCCTGTAATTTACACCATCCAAAACAACCAATATGCCATTTCGGTTCCCGTCCGCAATCAGACAAATTCTATCAATCTGGCCATAAAATCATATGCTTTCGGCTTGCCCGGAATAAAAGTAGATGGCAATGATTTTTTTGCTATGTATGCCATTTACAAAGAAGCTGCAGAATATGCCAGAGCTGGAAATGGTGCAGTCTTAATTGAGGCATTGACTTATCGAAAAGGAGCTCACACCACTTCTGATGATCCTACTAAATATCGCACAAAAGAGGAAGAACTGGAATGGGATAAAACAGATCCGATTATGCGATTGAAAAAATACATGGATCATAAAGGCATTTGGAAAGAAAATGAAGAAGAATTAATTGAGAAATATAAACTGGAAGTGGATAAGCAATTTCAGGAAGCCGAAGATTCATCCCCGTATAAATTAGATGATGTTTTTCAACACATGTACGTAGATATTCCCGAAGATTTGAAAAGGCAAAAGACAGAATATGAGAAATTTATAGCATGGAAGGAGAGCAGAAAATGAGTGTAATGACCATAGTACAAGCAATAAATAATGCTTTAGACATTAAGCTTGAAGAAGATAAAACTGTAGTTGCTTACGGACAGGATGCAGGTGTAGAAGGCGGAGTTTTCAGAGTAACGGAAGGGTTACAAAAAAAACACGGTGTTGATCGGGTTTTTGATGCACCGATTGCCGAATCAGCCATCGTTGGTACGGGGCTTGGAATGGCTTTATCGGGCTTAAGACCCGTGGTGGAATTACAGTTTGATGGGTTTTCGTATCCGGCATTTAATCAGATTATTTCTAATGTTTCGCGTATGCTAAACCGTTCGCGAGGCATGTACAAAGCACCCATGGTAATCAGATTTCCGTATGGTGGCGGCATAAATGCCCTTGAACATCACTCCGAAAGTCCCGAGTCATTGTATTCGCATATTCCGGGATTAAAAGTAGTGGTACCTTCTACCCCACACGATGCTAAAGGCCTTCTCATTGCAGCTATTGAAAGCGATGATCCCGTTATTTTCATGGAACCAAAACGAATTTACAGGGCTATAAAACAAGAAGTTGCCGACGATAAATTCTCAATCCCCATTGGCAAGGCAAAAGTTCTGAATGAAGGAACCGATGTAACAGTTGTGGCTTTTGGAGCTATGATCCGGGAATGCCAGAAAGCAATCGTTATAGCAAAAGAAGCCGGCATTTCGGTTGAATTAATTGATTTGCGAACAATATATCCCATTGACAAAGAAACAGTTGCCGAATCAATAAAAAAAACAGGTCGAATTGTGATTGTTGCCGAAGCACCTGAATCTTTCAGTGTTGGTTCTGAACTGATTGCCATTGCCAACGAAGAAGCGTTTTTGTATCTGGAAGCACCGCCCAAACGGGTAATGGGATTTGATACAATTGTTCCACTGGCCAAAGGTGAACCATTTTATATGATTACCCCTGATCGGATTTTCTATGAAATTGAACGTACCGTTAAATTCTAAATTTCAACACTATGAGATATATTTTTAATTTTCCGGATATTGGCGAAGGTCTCGACGAAGGCACAATACTTGAATGGTACGTAATTAAAGGTCAGGTCATTAAAGCCGGTCAAGCTCTCGTCAACATGGAAACCGACAAAATTGTAACCGATATTCCGTCTCCTAAATCTGGAACAATTGTGGCACTATTCGGTAGTGTTGGAGAAACTATTCATGTCGGTAGCCCATTGGTTGAAATAGAAATTGAAGGAGTTTTTGGTGCCGATGCAGTAGCTGAAGCCAATGAACCTGCAAAAGTTGAACCAATTGAAGAATCTGCAGCTGTGGTTGGAACTATGGAATTGGCCGGAAGTAACGCATACCTGCCTGCCAGCGACGAAGGTTCGTCTAACGTAAGAACTGAAGAAAAGCCGGTAACAAAAGCACTCGCAACTCCTCTGGCACGTGTTATGGCTAAAGAGCTAAACATAGATATCAATAAAATTATTGGCTCCGGACCTTCCGGTAGAGTAACCAAAGAAGATATTGAGAACTACAAGCAACCAAAAGTTACAGCAAAGGAAACAAAGCAAAAGGACTTTGTTGTACAACCATTCGTGTCAGAGTCGGATACCTACGAGCCACTTTCGCAAATCAGAAAAGCCATTGCCAAAAACATGCTGAATTCCAAGCAAAGTACGGCACATATGACACTTTTCGAAGAAGTGGAAATATCCGAATTAATAAGCATTCGTGAAAAATTCAAACTGAAATTCGCCGAAAAAGGTGTAAAACTGACTTATCTTCCATTCATTGTGAAAGCAACTGTGGAAGCATTAAAGCAACACAGACAACTGAATTCGCAAATTGACGTGGAAAACGAGCGGATGGTTTACAAAAACCGCTATAATATCGGAATTGCCATTGATACGTCCGAAGGGCTGGTGGTTCCGGTAATTAAAGATGCCGATCGGCTCTCTATACTTCAGATAGCACAGATAATAAGCGAATTATCCGAAAAAGCCAAAGACAGAAAGCTATCGTTGGATGATATGAGAGACGGAACATTTACCCTTACAAATTATGGTTCGATCGGGGGAATTTTCGCAACTCCCGTAATCAATTTTCCTCAGTCTGGTATTTTGGGAATTGGACGAATAGTGAAAAAGCCGGTGGTAGAAGCCGATCAGATTGTTGTTGGAAGCGTATTGCCGCTTTCTCTTTCGGTCGATCACCGGATAGTGGATGGTGGTGATGCTTCCCGTTTTATTAATCGGATTATGGCTTATTTGTCCGATCCGGTATTTATGCTGTTGGAATAATTATTTAGTAAAAAATTAAATATCAATACTATGGAATACGACATTATAATTATTGGTGCAGGTCCGGCTGGGTATGTTGCAGCTATTCGTGCAGGTCAGCTTGGGTTAAAAACTGCCATCGTTGAAAAAAAATATATGGGTGGAATGTGTCTGAATTGGGGCTGTATTCCTACAAAATCACTGCTTGAATGTGCGAAATTTTTTGATAAAATGAAGCATGCTGACGACTTTGGAATTGATGGCATTTTTGAGCATAAAATTTCATTTAACTGGGAGAAAGCAAAAAAGAGATCGCAAAACATATCAGGCAAACTTACAGCCGGAATTAGTTATTTGATTAAGAAAAATGGCGTTGATATTATTTATGGAACTGCAAAAATTGGCAATGATCATACAATTTTAGTTGATGACAAGAAAATTAGCGGGAAAAACATCATTATTGCAACAGGTTCAAAACCAAAAATATCAGACTCCAAAATTGCAAACGCACCTATTATTGAAGTAGAAAATTTGTTTACTCTCAAAGCAATTCCGGAAAATATCATAGTTACGGGCAACCACATATCGTCAATAGAGTTGGCTCAGTTCTTTAAACTTATCGACAAAAAAGTAACTCTTATTGCCAACAGCGACTATTTTCTGGATGGATTGGATGACTTTTTAATATCGTACATCTTGAAAATCATTGAAAATGCAGGTATAAAACTTATTTTGAATGCTTATCCTGAAAAATTCGAAAACGGGCAATTATTAATTGATAATCAAAAAATTAGTTGCGACATCCTGGTTAATTGCAATTCGCGTAAAGCCATTATTCCTGAAAGTGAAACTCCAATTGAACTCACCGAACGTGGTTTTATTAAAACGACAGATTATTTTGAAACCAATTTAAAGGGTATTTACGCCATTGGAGACGTAAGCGGCAAAAGTTTTCTGGCACATCTGGCCTCCGCTCAAGCCATTCACGTTGTAAATTTCATAAAAGGTATCACAACAAGTTTCGACAGCACCACATACCCAATTAACATGTATACTATCCCCGAAATTTCACAAATTGGAATGACCGAGAAACGTATTAAAGAAACGGGAATTGCCTATAAAATCAAAGAATTTCCACTTTCGGCAAACGGCAAAGCCTTAATCGAAGGAAATACGGAAGGTTTTATACGAATGCTCTCCGACAAAAAATATGGACAAGTTCTTGGAGTTCAGATAGTTGCCAACAACGCTACTGATATGATTTCTGAAGCAGGTGCATTTATGACTGTTGAGGGGACAATTTACGATATTGCCAAAACCATTCATGCGCATCCCACTGTTTCTGAAATTTATATGGAAGTCGGCTTCGATGCAATTGACAAAGCAGTTAATTGAAAAATTATGATTGAAACAACAAGATATTGCCTACCGGACATTCACTTACTTGAAAGCGAGAAAAATCAGTATTTAATTTGGATTCCCGACAAAATTTATGTTGTACTTGGTGCGTCAAATCATCCCGAAGATTCATTGAACATTGAGAATGTCAGAAAAGATAATATTACAGTGCTCAAAAGGCCATCGGGCGGACAAACTGTCGTGCTTACCCCTAACAATTTGATTATCTCAGCTGTACTTTTTGAAGAAAATGGACTGAAACCCAAAGATGTGTTTTTACAAATAAATAAGTTGCTAATTTCGGGATTGGAAAGTCTGGGAATTGATCAGTTGGGAATGAAGGGAATTTCCGACATTGCTATTGGAGATAAAAAAATCTCTGGATCAGCTATTTACAGAAGTAAAAATGCGCTTCTGTATCATGCTGTGCTTAATTTGGGTGAACCTGCAGCAACTTTTGAAAAATATCTGAAACATCCGGCAAAAGAGCCTGATTATCGCAATGGCAGATCGCATGCCGAATTTGTGACCTCACTTCGAGAAAGTGGTTATAATCAACCTGATACTCTTATAAAAAACGTGCTATCACTTTCTATCAAATCGGCATTCAGTTGAAAAGTAATTATATTTTCAGATTAAAACAACAAAACCGATTGGAATTCAATCGGTTTTGTTGTTTATAAATTATTGCTCAGATCAGAACCGAACACCCAACCTCAAATCAAAATACTGGAAATGAATCCGTTTAGAATCGCCTAATTTTGGATAAGAAGTATAGCTGTATTGCACTTTAGCAAAATACTTTAACCGGGTTTTAGTATTCAGATTTGTTCCAAATTCAAATTGTGTTTGATGTCCCATAACACCTCCATCGGTTCCATCTACTTTCAGCGTATTCAACAAAAGTCCATACCCTACAAACGGAGTAATTGGCTTATTGACTGAAAGTTCATGACGAACCGTCCAGCCATAATTTAGCATTGAAATACGTTTTGATGCATTGTTGTCCGGCAACATCACCGAATACCCGAGAGGCACAGAAAGATAGATTCCTGGCTTTTTACCATTCAATCCGCTGAGTTTCCATGCATAATCCACCAGAAATCCGTAACCATTTGTAGTTGAGTTAGCAAAAGGTACTGCTGAGCGATCGATAACCGGCAAAACATACCTATACCCACCCTCAACACTGATTTGCTTGGGCACCTTGACAATACTTATCTCCTGAGCCTTACTATTTCCTGCTTGAAGTAAAATCATAGCAGTCATTACAAAATAGACTATCTTTTTCATAAAAATTATATTATTATAAAACATACACAATCAGCGAGTTGAAGCTATTCATTTTAATCTACTTACAGAATCAACTGATTCAAATAATGCAACAAAGCCAACCAAAGTTGGCTGGCTTTCAACAGGAGCCTCTCATGGGACTCGAACCCACGACCTATTCATTACGAATGAATTGCTCTACCAGCTGAGCTAAAGAGGCGATATTCTACAACTAATTAAGACTACAAATATATACTTTTTTTTGTTTCAGAAACAAAAAAAGTCTGCCGATTTTATAAAAAAACGGCAGACACAGACATATAAATTGTTGACGAGTAAAATATCATCAAAACAGCACTTCCTTTTTAAGATTTCTATTTTCAGTGTGCGCTTCCGAACGGAATAGTGAATTAAAATATGTATTCATAATCGACTGAGCAATTGCATGCAATATTTCATCTTTCAGGCTTTCCAGTTTTAATTTTGCAACACCTTTATTTTCAAGCCCACGAAGCACAATCTGATCTTTTCTTGATTTCAAAAGCCTATCAAGATCGTAACAAGACAGAGTTCGTTCACTTAACTGAGACACCCACACATCAATGTCCTGCCGCATTTCACATATTACCTGATGTGCATCATCCCGAGTGACATCTGTATACATTAAATCATTAGATAAGCTCAATCGTTTAATTTCATGTTCCAGTTCCAAATAAATCTGTTTTAATTCAAGTCTTGGCATAATAATCAAAATTTAAAGGTTAAAAAAGTCAACAATTCAATATTCCGATCTAAAAAGAAAAACATATCTGTACATAAAAATGTTTCTGCAAATTTGGGTTTTTAGTATAAGAAACTCTAAGAAAATCTAATTCCGGAGCAGGTATATAATTTTATTATTATCAACTTTGTTGTAATTTTGCAAGCATAATATAAGCCTATCAGCACAAAATCATGTCCGATACTTTCAAAACCATTTCAAGCATTACAGAGGGGATTTATAAGGAAAAAGGCAGTAGGTTTCTGTCTTTTGCCATACCTGTAAGTAGTGCCGAAGAAGCAAAAGAAATTATAAAAGAATATCATAAACGTTTTTTTGATGCGCGCCATGTTTGTTACGCTTATATGCTGGGAGCCGGACGTCTGGATTTTAGAGCCAATGATGATGGTGAACCGTCGGGAACTGCTGGCCGCCCCATTTTAGGTCAAATTAATTGCCGCGAACTAACCAACGTGCTGGTTATTGTGGTACGATACTTTGGAGGAATATTGCTTGGTACGGGAGGTCTTGTCACAGCCTATAAAGAAGCCGCATCCGATGCCCTGAGTCAGGCCGAAATAATTGAAATGACTGAAAACGAGACCATTTCAATTAAATTTAATTACCTCCAAATGAACGATGTAATGAGGATCATCAAAGATTTAAATCCTCAAATTATTTCTCAGACTTTTGACAACCAATGCGCCATGGAACTCTCTATCCGAAAACAGGATGTGGAACTATTAACAAGTAAACTATTAAAAATAAACAACTTATCGATAGACGAATAAATGGAACAAAAGCTTTAATTCTATTTCCTTATTTCAAATAAAACGACTATCTTTGTAATCGAAATGAAAACGAGAAACTTTAAATATTTTTTCGAACAAAGCAGCTCACTGCGAAATAATTGCGTGAATAAGTTGCTCATGAAAAATGCGAAACCAATATAAATCTACATCGGATTTGTGTTGGTTTTTTTGTTAGAATTTTTCCTAACCCTAAAACGGGCACAAGAGCCTATAAAAAATAAAAGTACAAACTAACTAAAGCCCTTTTGGGGTTTTTGAGGCCATATTATGAGTAATAACAGTCTAGTATCAATTTCCGATTACAGCAAAGAAGAAATTCTGGCAATTCTGGATTCCGCCGCAAAATTCGAAGCTAATCCAAACCGCAAAATACTTGATGGTAAAGTGATAGCCACTTTGTTTTTCGAGCCGTCAACCCGCACCCGGCTGAGTTTTGAAACTGCTGTAATTCGTTTAGGTGGATCTATTATCGGATTTTCGGATGCAGCTACCAGCAGTTCGTCGAAAGGCGAAACGTTGAACGACACTATCCACATGGTTAGCTGTTATGCCGATGCCATTGTCATGCGACACCCACTTGAAGGAGCTGCACGATATGCCGCAGAAGTTTCGCCGGTGCCAATTATCAACGCGGGAGATGGCGCAAACCAACATCCTTCGCAGACATTGCTCGACCTATATTCTATTCTGAAAACGCAGGGAACGCTTGAAAATCTGACTATTTGCCTTGTCGGAGATTTGAAATACGGGCGGACTGTGCATTCACTCATTATGGCCATGTCGCATTTTCATCCCACTTTCAAGTTTATTGCTCCTGATGAGTTGAAAATGCCTGACGAATACAAGGTTTTTTGCAGGAAAAAGAATATACCTTTCACTGAAGTGAATGAGCTAAACGATAACTTCAACGATGCAGACATCCTATACATGACTCGCGTCCAGAAAGAGCGTTTTCAGGATTTGATGGAATACGAACGTGTGAAAAACGTTTATACACTAAAAAATGCCATGCTCGAAAACACAAAACCGAACCTGCGCATTCTGCATCCACTACCACGCGTCACCGAAATTGATCCTGATGTGGACAGCAACGAAAAAGCGTACTACTTCCGACAAGCTCAAAACGGTCTGTACGTACGACAAGCAATTGTAAGCAAAGTATTGAAATTAGATTCACAAATCAATAAGGGGGAATAAAACTAAGGCTATGTCAACTAAAGAATTAAAAGTTGCCGCACTTCGCAACGGAACTGTAATCGACCATATTCCGGCAGATAAATTATTCAAAGTAGTATCAATATTGCATTTGGATACCTGTTTGAATCAAATCACATTGGCCAACAATCTCGAAAGTGCAAAAATTGAATCTAAAGGACTTGTAAAAATATCAGAGCGCGCTTTGGCAGAAGATGAAACAAATAAAATTGCTTTGATTGCGCCCAATGCAAAAATAAATATTATCCGTGATTTTCAGGTGGTAGAAAAACGTCCATTGATACTTCCTGACGAAATTCGCGAGATTGTACAATGCAACAATCCGGTATGTGTTACCAATAGTCAACCCATTACCACCCGTTTTCAGGTGCAGAACCACGACGGGCAAATTGTATTGAAATGCCATTATTGTGAACGGGAAATAAAGCAAGAAGAAGTAAAAATCAAATGAAAAAGGACTCGAATAATTCCGAAAAAAATCATGTTTCGTGGAAACCAGGAACGTTAATATATCCGCTTCCGGCTGTTTTGATTTCGTGCGGAAGCTCTCCGGAAGATTATAATTTACTGACCATTAGCTGGGTGGGTACAATTTGTACTAATCCGCCCATGTGTTATATTTCGGTGCGCCCGGAACGTCATTCGTACGATATTATTAAACAAACAGGCGAGTTTGTTATCAATTTGACTAACGAAGAAATGGCTTTTGCCACCGATTGGTGTGGAGTGAGAAGTGGAAAAGATTACAATAAATTTTCAGAAATGAACCTGACTCCGGTGAAAGGAGAAATGGTAAATGCTCCCATGGTGAAAGAATCGCCACTATGCATTGAATGCAAAGTGAAAGAAATTATCCCGCTGGGTTCTCATGATATGTTTATTGCTGAAGTAATTAATGTGCAAGCTGACACAAAATACATTGATCCAGAAACAGATACTTTCAATCTGGCAAAAGCCAAACTGATTGCCTACTCTCATGGGCATTATTATAAGCTTGGAGAAGAAATCGGAAAATTCGGGTGGACTGTGCAAAAGAAGAGGCCCCAACCCCCTAAAGGGGCTTAAGCCTTGGTTTCTATTAATCTGACTCCTGAATGGAGTAATAAATACAAATATAAAAATCAAACTAACCTAATTCCCCTTTGGGAACTATGGGTCATTTATGAAATACGAATTAGACATATCAACATGGAAACGCCGGGAGCATTTTGAAGTTTTTAATGGCTTCGATGAACCTTTGTTTGGTATAACTGTTCGTGTAGAATGTTCAGCGGCATATCGGGTAGCTAAAAACTCCGGATATCCTTTTTCGTTATATTATCTATATTTATCGCTCAAAGCTATAAATGAAATAGAGGAATTCAGATATCGCATCGAGGACGGCAAAGTGTATTGCTACGACAGTGTCGGTGCCGGACCGACGATTTTCCGTGAAGATGAAACATACGGTTGTGGATATATGCCATACAACGAAGATATTGCTGAATTTATGAAGCAGGCAAATGCAGAAGTAAAACAGGTGAAAGCAGAAAGTGGTTTGAAATTTCCCTATCCGGGCGAGAATCTGATTCATTATTCAACATTGCCTTGGGCCAATTTTACAGCCGTAAATCATGCCCGAATATTGAGTAGAGATAAAAGCATTCCAAAAATAACTTTTGGAAAAATCACAAGAGATGGCGACAAAATGTGGTTACCAGTAGACATTCATGCAAATCACGCCTTAATGGATGGTTTTCACATTGGGAAATTCATTGAGCGCTTTCAGGAATTATTAAACGGATAAAATTCGTAGGGACAAGTCGCGACTTGTCTACATAAAAAAACAAATAAATTATTATATAAATAAAAATGAAAAGAGACCAGGTTATTTTTGACATCATTGCACGCGAGAAACAGCGTCAAATGAAAGGAATTGAATTAATTGCTTCCGAAAACTTTGTAAGCGAACAAGTTATGGAAGCAATGGGTTCCGTATTAACTAACAAATATGCTGAAGGCTATCCGGGCAAACGCTACTATGGTGGCTGCGAAGTAGTGGACGAAAGCGAGCAAATTGCGATTGATCGTTTGAAAGAAATTTTTGGTGCTGAATGGGCAAATGTTCAACCACACTCAGGCGCTCAGGCTAATGCTGCAGTATTTTTAGCATGTTTAAATCCTGGTGATAAATTTATGGGATTAAATCTTGCTCATGGTGGTCACTTGTCACATGGTTCTTTAGTAAACAGTTCAGGTATTCTTTACAAGCCCTGTGAATACAACGTTGATGAGAAAACTGGTCGCGTTGATTACGACCAAATGGAAGAAGTGGCGTTACGCGAACAACCTAAATTAATCGTGGGTGGTGGCTCTGCATACTCACGCGAATGGGACTACAAACGCATGCGCGAAATTGCCGACAAAGTTGGTGCTTTGTTGATGATTGACATGGCTCACCCAGCCGGGCTTATTGCTGCCGGATTGTTGGAGAACCCTTTGAAATGGGCTCATATCGTAACTTCTACCACTCATAAAACATTGCGTGGCCCTCGTGGTGGTATCATTTTGCTGGGTAAAGATTTTCCAAATCCATGGGGTAAAACGACTCCGAAAGGCGAAATCAAAATGATGTCTGCCCTACTCGATTCTGCGGTATTCCCAGGAATTCAGGGTGGTCCGCTGGAACATGTAATTGCAGCTAAAGCCGTTTCGTTTGGCGAATGTTTGCAACCTGAATATAAAGTTTATCAGGCTCAGGTTCAGAAAAATGCTGCTGCCCTGGCAAATGCACTGATTACCCGTGGATTTACAATTGTTTCAGGCGGAACAGACAACCACTCCATGTTGGTTGACCTTCGTTCAAAATTCCCTGAACTGACAGGAAAAGTGGCTGAAAAAGCATTGGTAGAAGCTGATATTACCGTGAACAAAAACATGGTTCCTTTTGACAGCCGCTCGGCTTTCCAAACTTCAGGTATCCGTTTGGGAACACCTGCCATTACTACCCGTGGAGCAAAAGAAGAGTTGATGACAGAAATTGCCGAAATGATTGAAACAGTACTTTCAAACGTTGACAATGAAGAAATTATCAAATCAGTTCGTGAACGTGTAAACAAGACAATGGAAAAATACCCATTATTTGCATACTAAAAAGCAGTAAACAGTAAGCGGTAAGCAGTAATATACTTACCGCTTGCAGCTTACTACTTACCGCTAAATTTATTTATATGATTGAAAAAATCTTCGAACTTTCCGAACTTACGGATACTACCGTTTTTTATGGAATAAACAACCACAATGTTCATTTAATAAAAAACCTCCATCCGAATGTGCGTTTTTCTGCCAGAGGCAATATCATCAAGCTATCCGGAAGCGAAAGTGATATAAACAATCTGTATGCTATTATTGAAAAACTGGAAAGATACTGTATTGACAACAATACACTTACCGAAGATAATATTATTGAAATAGTAAAAGGCAGCGAACCGGTTGAAATAAAGTTTGAAAACCTGATTCTGCATGGTGTAAACGGGAAATCCATTATGGCCCGTACCCCTAACCAGCAAAAATTGGTTAAAGACTTCGAAACAAACGACTTGCTTTTTGCCATTGGACCGGCCGGTTCGGGCAAAACCTATACAGCTATTGCATTAGCCGTCCGCTCTTTGAAGAATCGTGAAATAAAAAAAATTATTCTCAGCCGGCCGGCTGTGGAAGCGGGCGAAAAACTCGGCTTTCTGCCGGGCGATATGAAAGAAAAAATTGATCCATACCTGCAACCACTCTACGATGCGTTGCAAGATATGATTACGCCGTTGAAACTGAAAGAATACATGGAAAACGGCACCATTCAAATTGCTCCTCTGGCTTTCATGCGTGGTCGCACGCTGAGCGATGCTGTGGTTATCCTGGATGAAGCCCAAAATAGCACCACCATGCAAATCAAAATGTTTATGACACGTATGGGCTTGAATGCCAAAATGATTATAACCGGAGATACCACACAAATCGACTTACCGTACCAGCAAAAATCGGGATTGATAGATGCGTTGGAAGTATTGAAAAACATAAAGGGTATTGCCAAAGTCGAATTTGATGTAAAAGATATTGTGCGCCACAAACTGGTTCAACGGATTGTGGAAGCATACGAGAAAAGAGCTAAAGAACCTGTTGCCACTAAAGAGGAACCAGAAAAAACAGATGTTTTGATACTAAAAAAATAACTAATTATAATATTAATCGCAAATAACAGACTTAACAATATGAATGCTTTAACTAACACCGATTTCCATTTTGATGGACAAAAAAACGTGTATCATGGCAAAGTACGCGATGTATATACAGTAAAAAACGATTTACTTGTTATGATAGCCACCGACCGTATTTCGGCCTTCGACGTGGTATTACCTAAAGGAATTCCTTACAAAGGACAAATGTTGAATCAGATTGCTGCCAAATTTTTGGATGCTACGGCCGATATCGTACCTAACTGGAAACTGGCTACCCCAGACCCTATGGTAACCGTTGGCCTGCGTTGCGAAGGATATCCTGTAGAAATGATTGTACGCGGTTATCTTTGTGGAAGTGCATGGCGCGCCTACAAAAGCGGAGTACGTGAAATTTGCGGAGTAAAAATACCGGATGGCATGCGCGAAAACCAACGTTTCCCACAACCTATTATCACGCCTACTACAAAAGCTGAATATGGCATGCACGACGAAGATATTTCCAAAGAAGAAATTCTAAAGCAAGGATTGGTTTCCGCAGAAGAATACGAACTGCTGGAGAAATACACCATGGAACTATTCCTGCGTGGAACTGAAATTGCAGCTAAACGTGGTTTGATTCTGGTTGACACAAAATACGAGTTTGGCCGTCGCGATGGAAAAATTTACCTGATCGATGAAATCCACACACCCGATTCTTCACGCTATTTCTATGCCGACAGCTATCAGGATCTTTTCGAAAAAGGCGAGCCACAAAAACAACTTTCGAAAGAATTTGTGCGTGAATGGTTGATGGAAAATGGATTTCAGGGCAAAGAAGGACAACAAGTACCTGAAATGACACCGGAAATTGTTGCCGGAATCAGCGAACGCTACATCGAATTATTCGAAAATATTAGCGGTGAAAGCTTCGACAAAGCCGACATAGCCGATATTTCAGCCCGTATAGAAAAAAATGTTGTAGAATATTTGAAAACAGTTTAAGCAATAAACATCTGATAACCAAACGGTCTTTAATTATTAATTATTAATTGAAAAATTTTAATTGAAAAACCGTTTGGTAGTTTCAGAAAAAGCCGTATCTTTGCAGCGCCTTTGAAGAAAAGACGATCCCTGGAGAGATGGCAGAGTGATCGATTGCAGCGGTCTTGAAAACCGCCGTACTGAAAGGTACCGGGGGTTTGAATCCCTCTCTCTCCGCAAATACAAAAACAAAAAACAGCAAAAGCCCGTAAAATCAATGATTTACGGGCTTTTTCATTTTTGGATATATCCAAAATATTCAAAAAATATCAAACTTTAGGAGACCCTTTCGGGTACCCGAAAATTTGAAGGGCTCGGGTAACCGAATTCAAATCAAACTCACTTGTAATCAAGCAGTTCAATTATTGAACATCTTGTGTACTTATCTAAGAACAAGTATTTTTGAACAATTCTAAAGGTTACCACAATGAATGCAAAACTTTCCATTCTCTTTTACGCAAAGAGAGCAAAAACCACAACCGATGGTTTAGTCCCTATTTACATCCGTGTCACTATTGATGGCGAACGCATCGAATTAAGTACGAAGCGTTACACACTTCCTGAAAAATGGTCCGTTGAAGGAAGCTGCATGAAAGGTTATAGTGCAGAAGCTAAATCAATAAATTCATTCCTGGACTCACTCAAAGCCAAAGTCTACGACTACCAACAGCAGCTTATCCGGGAAGATGAAGTGGTCAATGCTGAAAATATGCGGAACAAGATCCTGGGCATTGATAAACGTAGTCATATGATTATAGGCATATTTCAGCAGCATAACGACGAGATTAAAGCCCTTATTGGTAAAGACTACGCAGCTGCAACGCATGTACGATACGAAACCTCTTTGAAACACACAGCTGATTTCCTTAAATGGAAATACAAAGTCTCCGACCTCGACATTAGAAAAATTGACCACGAATTCATAACCAGTTACGAGTTTTACCTGAAGAGCGTTTGCAACTGTTGCCAGAACACCACATCGAAGTACATTAAAAACTTTGGAAAGATCATCCGGATTTGCCTGGCAAATGGCTGGCTTGAAAAGAACCCATTTATCAATTACAAAAGCAAAATGGTGGAAGTAGAACGGGCGTTCTTATCTATGGAAGAAATTGAAACAATGCTCAACAAAGCATTTGTTTCCGACCGGCTTAATCAGGTGAAAGACATTTTCCTTTTCAGCTGCTTTACCGGCTTGGCTTATGCCGATGTAAAGAAACTATCCCGAAAGAACATTGCTATTGGTGTGGATGGTGAACGATGGATCTACATCAACCGGACAAAGACTGATACCCGATCCAACATTCCTATTCTTCCCATAGCATCCTATTTATTGGAAAAATACGAAGACCACCCGCAGGTTGTCAATCAGGATAAACTCTTGCCGATACTTAGCAATCAAAAGATGAATTCCTATTTAAAGGAGATTGCCGATGCCTGTGGTATCAATAAAGAACTCACCTTTCACATTGCCAGGCATACTTTTGCTACCACCGTCACCCTTTCAAACGGGGTCCCGATCGAAAGTGTTTCCAAAATGCTCGGACACAAAAACCTCAAAACAACCCAGCATTATGCAAAGATACTTGATTTGAAAGTCAGTGATGATATGAAAATCCTGAGAACAAAGTTCATGGCTAATGACACACTAAGAACCAGTAAACACGCCAACTAATAAAGAATGCCAGTCAAACATATTTGACTGGCATTCTTTTTCTAATCCAATAAGCACAAAAGCCTACAAATCAACACAATTATTATATATCTCAAAATGCAATTTATATGAATTTAATATATTTTCTAAAACAATATACAATAACCAAATTTTTAATGCGTTAATAGAAACAATAGAATTTAATTAAAAATATTCAATATACACAGATTTGAAAACATGCAACGATTAAAACTGTTTGTTAAAAACCTCAATGCAAATCTTGAAGGAAGTTTATTAGAAATACAAAAAGAAACTGGCTTGATCAGGAAGTTGCAACTTAAAACTGAATGTTACTATGAAGTAATTCTACAATTAAAATCTTTTATCCAGAATCATTCATTCATTGACCTTGAAGAAGAAATAAATTTCTTCAAAGTAATTAAGCCTGGATTCACTAGTGAATACTTACTTTACAAGCAATCATTACACACTTTAATTAAGATGCCTATTGGGAACAAAAGTGTACAAATAAATTATTACGAGCAAAAGCTTAAAGAAATTACTTACTTCTTTCATACAAACCAGGAATTCTACCAATACTTTCGACTGAATTCAACACACTTAGATACCTTATATTTTGTACGTCAAAACAAGGAATTAATGCACTTTGCCGATGCTGGATGTATAAATTTTGATCCTGCATTCTCCTCAAGTCATGATCATATATTAGCTCAATTAATGGCCAATGACCGTTTGGAGGTATTTCTGAAAGATCAAATTTCTGAAATATCTGGATTATCCAAAACACCACATGTGGAAGACCAGCGGTATTTTCCAAATTATGATTTTAAATGGACAGAAAATAAATCTGCACTGATAGAACTGATTTATGCGCTTTATTATACTGGATGCATTAATCATGGTAAATGTGATATAATTAAGCTTTCTTCTTTTTTCGAAAAAGCCTTTAATGTGCAACTCACAGACATCTACCGGGGCTTTCAGGACATTAAATCAAGAAACATTCAAACAAAATTTCTTGATAACCTCAAAAATACACTTCAAAAGAGAATTGATGAAGAATACCAATAATTTCGCAAAAAATTTATTCCACATGTGGAATACCTTGGGAATTTAATCATACAAAACCCACCAATTTTGCCATATACTAATCCGGATTTGATTTATGTTTTTCAATCGTAAATCGTAAATCCTTAAATTGAAAATTAATATTATGGCAAATTTCAATCTCGCACTTTCAAAAGTGCTTTCTCACGAAGGCGGTTACGTCAACGATCCCGATGATTTGGGAGGTGAAACTTACAAAGGTATTGCCCGAAACTCCCACGGTTCTTGGCTGGGTTGGCAAATAATCGATTCTTCCAAAATCAAACCTGACTTTCCGAAATCAATGGAAGCGAATACAAAGCTTCAAAATTTGGTCGAACAATTCTATTTCGATTCTTTCTGGCAACCACTCAAAGCTGATCAAATACAAAATCAGACTTCCGCTGATTCTGTATTTGACTTTGCGGTCAACTCCGGCACAACCACTTCCGCCCGACTTGTACAATCCATTGTTGGAGCAAAAATCGATGGAATTATTGGAGAACAAACTCTCAACAAAATTAATTCTATGGACTTTGGCCATTTTCAGACAGCTCTCACGGTTGCAAAAATGGAGTACTACATGAACATTATTCGCAAACGCCCAACGAGTAAAAAATTTCTCCTGGGCTGGATCTCCCGCTCACTCTCATTCAATGACTAACAAAATACTATCAATTACTAACTATAAACTATAGACATGTCCGCTCAAATTATTACCACCGAAGATCTGAAGGAGTTCAAAACCGAACTCCTTCAGGATATAAAGGATTTGTTGAATGAACAACAAAACCCTGTAACCAAAAAATGGCTGAAATCTGCTGAAGTTCGTAAATTACTCAACATTTCACCAGGCACACTTCAAACCCTCCGGATTAACGGCACTTTGCCTCATACCAAAATCGGAGGTACCAATTACTACAACTACACAGATATAGAAAAACAACTCTCAAAAAACAAATCCTGATGTTGTCCCCTTATAAAGGGGACGAGCGTAGCGGAGGTGTTTGCTTAGCCCCCTTTAAAGCCTGTCCATCGAATGACGGAGGGTTGGGGGTTATTACTATCAACTAATCATCAAACTACCACATCAACTCATTACCACATCAACACATCATGAACTATATCCTCCAACTCTCCGGTTTTTTCCAAAAAGTTGCGGTCGACAATCGCCTCAACCCCACTCACGTCAGTTTATACATGGCCGTTTTTCAATTCTGGAACGCTGAACGGTTTCAAAATCCGGTATCAATCTCCCGGCAGGAACTCATGCGAATCAGCAAAATCAGCGCAAAAGCCACTTATCACAAATGCATAAAAGACCTGCACAATTTCGGCTATATACAATACATTCCGTCTTACAATCCATTCAAAGGAAGCCTTGTTTACCTGTTCGATTTTCAGTCAGCAGCCAGACTTATTTCTGTACCCGACAATACTAATATCGAAACAAGTATTGAACAAGCTTTAGACCGACACCGTACTAATATCGAAACAAGCATTGAACAAGCATTAGTACCTTCTTTAAAACATAATATAAACTATTTAAACGAAAACTTAGAGAAAGAAGAAACCCAATCAAAAAATGATATTGTGTTGAAAGTTTCAAAAAACAGAGTGAAAGTCGTTGAAATAAACGGGGAAAAGATTCCACAAAAACCGAAGGCCGACAAACGCAATTACAGAGCACTTGTTAGCCCACCGGATATCACTTCAGTACAGAATTACTTCCTCGAACTCAAAAGCTCGGAAATCGAAGCTCGGAAGTTTTACAACTATTTTCAAAGCAACGGTTGGAAAGTCGGTGGCAAAGCCCCCATGCAAGACTGGCAGGCAGCTGCTCAAAACTGGCTCCTGAACGCTCCGGCATTTGCAAAGCCCCAAAAGGCTTTGACAGCTGAACAACCAACACCCGGACAACTCAACACCATCGGCACCAAAAACTATGCAGAACCATTATAGCGCAAAAATATCGTAGAGACGAGGCATGCATCGTCTCAATAGTTGAACAAGTTCAGAAAATATACAGCTCTATTAAATGAACCACTTTAATTATTAGCCATGATTACCGAAAAACAAAGTTCAAAAAGTATATTGGTCAAAAAATAAACCTATTGATTTTTTAGTTCCAATTGTCATCAATGTTCACCATAACCAAATCTTCAAATTATCACATCAACACATTACCAAATGGATCATCTCTCCATTCTCCAAACCAAGGGCAAAGAAATGTTCGGTGAACATTTCCAAATCATTCCCGAAGATGCCGAACCGGTTCAAAAATTACTTACATGGTTTCTGCAGGACGAAGCACAAGCCCAGCAGTTCGGACTCAATCTCCACAAAGGTATTTTACTAACCGGTCCTATCGGCTGTGGTAAAACCAGTTTAATGTCCCTGATGCGGATATTGGTACCACCGCAACAGAGATTTGCAATCAAATCCTGCCGCGAAATAACATTCGACTTTATCAAAGAAGGTTATGAAATTATACAAAGGTACAGCACAAATGCCTACAACAACTCAACTAATCCACCGCAACCCCACTCCCACTGCTTTGATGACCTGGGCGCCGAAAGCACACTCAAGTACTACGGCAACCAATGCAATGTCATGGGCGAAATTTTGCTTTCCAGGTACGACCACTTTATCAATAACCACATGATCACACACGCCACCACCAACCTCTCCGCCTCCGAGCTCGAAAGCTACTACGGCAACCGTGTCCGTTCCCGTATGCGCGAGATGTTCAATCTTATTGCCTTTGACAGTACTGCCAAAGACAAGCGAAAATAACCATTGTCATCAATGTCCCCAAATTAATATCACCTCATTTCTCTTTTACCCCAACGGGGTAATATGTGCTTAACCCCCGGTAAGTTTACGCCACCGGGGGATGAACTGCCCATGTTTTCCAACCCCGGACGGGGTTGAATGATTGTTGAATTAGGTCAAGTATTTTGCACCTTTTACTTGACATTCCTATGTCCACAATGTCCCCAAAGTCCTCATTCAAAGCATATCACATGAATAATAAATTATTTTCTAAATTTGTCCTGTTTTTTACGCAATAAACGGGACAAATAGTTTATTTTTGCACAAAACAATAATTCATGAAAATATCTGATATCGTTGCAAATACCATAGACAGGTTACCAACCGACTACATTTTCACCTATACTGATTTCAATATAGATGTGAATCGCAAGGATGCAGTTGTAAAAGCCTTGAACAGAATGGTAGCTGCGGGGAAAATAACAAAGCTATCAAAAGGAAAATTCTACAAACCGCGCCAGTCCCGGTTTGGAGCTCTACAGCCCTCTGCATATCAGATTGCAAAAGACTTATTGGAGCAAGATGACGAAATAATCGGATACATTACCGGTTACAATGCTTACAACGAAATGGGATTGACAACCCAGATACCTGCTACACTCCAGATTGGGACAAACAAGTACCGGAGAGCTATTACAAGGGGCTTGTATAAAATCTCATTCATTGTTCAGCCCAATAAGATTACAAAAACAAATATCGAATTGCTTCGCATTCTCGATGCCATTCGTTTTATCCGGGAGATTCCCGCAACTACTCCGGACGAGGCTTGCCAGCGATTGATGATTATTCTATCACAACTCTCGACAGAAAAAGTAAAAACATTGGCTACACTGGTTTTGAAATACAACCCTTCTGTACAGGCTCTTTGTGGAGCATTGCTCGAAAATATAGGAGCTGATAATTCTTTGACAGATAAAATAGCGACCTCCCTGAATCCCGTAACAGAATACAAAATTCCGGTGTCTGAGTCTGTATTGCCCAACAAAAATAAATGGAGGATTAAATAATGCTGCACAACGACTCGAAACTTTTTAAAGATACTGTACTCGCTACTGCAGATAAGCTTCACAAATGAAAACGGAAAAACAAACACGCAAAGAAATTATTGATGCCCGACTGAAAATAGCGGGTTGGGATGTGTGTGACCGTACACAAGTGATTGAAGAGTTTGATATTATTGTAGATAAAAATATTGCTGCCGAAGCACCAACGCCTTATGCCGGTCATCAATACAGCGATTATGTATTGCTTGGCAAAGACGGTAAACCATTAGCTGTTTTGGAGGCCAAGAAAACTTCGGTAGATGCTGGTAAAGGACGCGAACAAGCCAAACAATATTGCTATCACATTCAAAAACAGTACAACTGCGAACTTCCCTTTTGTTTTTACACCAACGGTCATGAGATTTTCTTTTGGGATTTAGGCAACTACCCGCCTAAGAAGGTTATTGGTTTTCCCACAAGAGACGATTTAGAACGTTATGAATATATTAGAAGAAACAAGAAACCTCTAGCTTCAGAATTGATTAATACTAAAATTGCAGGACGTGATTATCAAATTCATGCCATTCGTTCGGTAATGGAAGGTCTTGAAAGAAAAAGAAGGACGTTTCTTTTAGTTATGGCAACCGGAACCGGGAAAACCAGAACCACCATTGCCATGGTAGATACTTTAATGAGGGCCGGCTGGGTTGAACGAGTTTTGTTTCTAGTTGACCGTATTGCGTTAAGGAATCAAGCCTTAGAAGCATTCAAAGAGTATCTACCAAATGAACCTGTTTGGCCAAAAATTGGTGAAAAATCAATTGCAACAGATAGACGAATTTACACTTCTACTTATCCAACAATGTTGAATATAATCAGGGATGAAGAGAATTCTTTATCTCCTCATTTTTTTGATTTTATTGTCATTGATGAGAGTCACCGGTCTATCTATAATACCTATCAGGAAGTACTTGATTACTTTAATACAATTACGCTTGGATTAACTGCAACTCCAACAGATGTAATTGACCACAATACTTTTAAGCTTTTTGAATGTGAAGACGGCTTACCCACATTTGCTTATTCGTATGAAGAAGCAGTAAATAACATTCCTCCTTACCTCTGTGATTTTCAGGTAATGAAAATACAAACGAAATTTCAAGAAGAAGGAATAAGTAAAAGAACGATAAGTCTTGAAGATCAAAAGCAATTAATTTTAGAAGGAAAAGAAGTTGCCGAAATTAATTTTGAAGGTACTGAACTCGAAAAAACTGTAACAAACAAAGGAACAAATGTTACTATTGTTAAGGAGTTCATGGAAGAGTGTATAAAAGATCCCAATGGAGTTCTACCAGGCAAGACCATTTTCTTTTGTGCTACAAAAGCACATGCCAGAAGGATTGAAAAGATATTCGACTCACTTTATCCTGAATACACAGGTGAATTGGCAAAAGTAATGGTGTCAGACGACCCACGAGTATATGGAAAAGGAGGATTACTTCACCAATTTACTCACAACGACATGCCTCGCATTGCAATTAGTGTAGACATGTTGGATACCGGTATAGATGTAAGGGAATTAGTGAATTTAGTGTTTGTAAAACCAGTCTTTTCTTACACCAAATTTTGGCAAATGATAGGGCGGGGAACTAGGTTATTAGAATCATCTAAGATAAAACCATGGTGTCCTAAAAAAGACACGTTCCTTATCTTGGATTGTTGGGATAACTTTGAATACTTTAAACTCAAACCAAAAGGAAAAGAGTTGAAAGCACAGATACCGCTTCCAGTACGATTTGTTGGTCTCAGAATTGAGAAAATTGAAAAAGCTCTTGATAAAAAGGAGGAAAAGATAGCGCAAAAGGAAATTGAAAAACTACGCATTCAAATAGCTGAATTGCCACAAAACTCTGTCGTCATTCAAGATGCGAAACCAGATTTGGCTAAAGTTGAAGAAGACAACTTTTGGAATTATTTGACCCATGATAAAATTGAATTTCTGAGGCATACAGTAAAACCTCTTTTCAGAACAGTTTCTCAAACTGATTTCAAAGCTATGCGCTTTCAAAAAGATGCTTTGGAAATATCCCTTGCACACCTTTCCGAGGAAAAAGAGAAGTTTGATACCTTGAAGGAAAATATCATTACTATTGTGAGTGAACTACCTTTGTCTGTAAATATAGTGGCAAAGCATACTTCGTACATCAAACAAGTTTTAAGCAACCATTTTTGGGCAGTCATAAACGACAATGGATTTGATGAATTATCCGATATTATTTCACCACTTATCAAATTCCGAGAACAACGCTTTCATTCAGATGGTCCAGCCAGGCTGAATTTGCAGGATGTTTTGAAAACAAAGGAAATGGTGGAGTTTGGTCCACAAAACGAAGCAGTAAGTATTACAAAATACCGTGAAATGGTGGAAGCTAAAATTGCGGAGTTAACTGAGCGAAACCCGGTTTTACAGAAAATAAAATCCGGACAAGCCATTTCAGATGAAGAAGCCCAACAATTAGCGGAAGAGCTTCATGAGGAAGACCCACATATCACTGAATCACTTTTAAGAAAGGTGTATAGGCACCAAAAAGCAAAGTTCCTTCAGTTCATAAAACATATCTTAGGTATTGAGATTTTAGAGAGTTTTGATGAACAGGTTAGTAAAGCTGTTCAGCAATTTATTCAGGAACATTCACACTTAACGACCAGACAGATTGAGTTCCTGAAACTATTGAAAGAATACATAATTGAAAGAGGTAATATAGAAAAAAGAGATTTGATTCAGGCACCATTTACAATCATTCACCCAAAGGGTATCCGTGGCATTTTTTCCCCGGACGAAATAAAAGAAATTTTAGTATTAACAGAAAAATTCGTTGCATAATATGAGCTTATTAAAT
Organism: uncultured Paludibacter sp.; assembly: GCA_964433885.1. Taxonomy (GTDB): domain Bacteria; phylum Bacteroidota; class Bacteroidia; order Bacteroidales; family Paludibacteraceae; genus Paludibacter. Next base: position 105,897 of record CAYSTC010000003.1, read on the forward strand.
AGCAATCCACAAATCGCTTCTAAAATAAATGACCTTTGGCAAAAGTTCTGGAGTGGCGGTATTTCCAATCCTTTGACAGCCATTGAGCAAATTACCTATTTGCTTTTCATGAAGAAAATAGATGAAAATGACTTAGAAAATCTGGCTAATGCTGAATTTACTGGCGACCCTTATAGCTCAAAATTCGAAGGAATTTATGTGTTACCACAGGATAGACCTAAGGCAGATGCAACAAAAGAGGAAGTTGCTGAAATCGAAAAAACAAAAGGAGTAGATAAACACACTTTGCGTTGGAGTCAATTTAAGAGAATAACACCTACTGAAAACATGCTTTCGTATGTGCAACAATATGTTTTTCCTTTTATCAAAGAATTAGACAAAGAGGATGCTTCTTTTACCAAACACATGGCAAATGCCGTTTTCATTATTCCGAAACCTTCCCTTTTAAAAGAAGCTATTGACACCATAGATGCCATTTATTTAGAAATGGAAAAAGATGCCAACGAAAAAGGACAGGATTTCCAGGACATACAAGGCGATGTGTACGAGATGTTGTTGAGTGAAATTGCAGCCGCAGGTAAAAACGGACAATTTAGAACACCAAGACATATCATTAAACTTTTAGTGGAATTGGTTGACCCTCAATTAGGCCATCGCATTGCTGACCCTGCTTGCGGTACAGGTGGTTTCTTATTAGGTGCTTATCAATACATGATCACGCAACTTGACAAAGAGAAAGACAAAAAAGAACCTGATGAAGATGGTTTCATACGCAGTAGCCGAAGTGCATTATTAACCGAAGATGTAAAAGAAATTTTAGGTAAAAGTCTTCATGGATATGATATTGACCAAACCATGGTGCGTTTAGGTTTAATGAACTTGATGATGCATGGCATTGATAGCCCACAAATAGATTACAAAGATACCTTGAGTAAAAGCTATACCGAGAATGCCCAATATAAAATAGTATTAGCAAATCCACCTTTTACAGGAAACATTGATAAGGGTGATATAAACGAAGAGTTAGCATTAAAAACAACCAAAACAGAATTGCTATTTATTGAACGTATTTACAATATGCTTGAAATGGGAGGTACAGCAGGAATTGTTGTTCCCCAAGGCGTTTTATTTGGCACTGGTGGTGCGTTTGTAGATGCAAGAAAATTGATGATTGAAAAATCAGAACTAAAAGCTGTAATTACAGTTCCAAGTGGAGTTTTTAAACCTTATGCTGGTGTAAGCACGGCTTTATTGATATTTACCAAAGGTGGAACAACAGAAAATGTTTGGTTCTATGATATGGAATCAGATGGCTATAGTTTAGATGATAAAAGAGCAAAGCAAGAAGGTTACGGAGATTTACAAGATATAGTTCATCAGTTTAAATCAAGAAAACCTGAAATCGATTATGATAGAAAAGGAAAATATTTCTTTGTACCTTTCGAAAAAATTATTGAAGAAAATTACGATTTAAGTTTTTCTAAGTATAGAGAAGATAATTTTGAAGAGATTACTTACGAAAAGCCAAGTGTTATTTTAAACAAACTAATTGGTGAGAAGGGACTTGAAAAAGAAATTATTAAGGGATTGGAAGAGTTAAAAAGTCTGTTTTAATGGAAATTATAAAAAAAACAATAGGGGAAATTGAATCTCTAATAAAGACAGGTAAAACTCCTCCTTCAAAAGAAGAGCGATATTATAATGGGAATATAAATTGGTATACACCAGGTGATTTAGATAAAGAAAAGTTTTTAGGCAAATCTAATCGCACAATTACGGCTGAAGCTATTGCAGAAAATAAAGCTACTATTATTCCAAAACATACTGTTGTTATTGGTGCAATTGGTGATATTGGTAAGTTAGGTATTACAAGTGTTGAATCATGCACTAATCAGCAAATAACAGGCATTCGTACAAATGATGAGGTATACTTTGAATATTTTTATTATTGGTTAAAAGCTAATAAACGTCTGCTACGAAGTCACGCAAAGAATGCAATTCTGCCAATTCTAAACAATGAAAGTATTAGGTCTTTAAAAATTCAATTTCCAAAAGAAATTGACGACCAAAAACGCATAACTAAAATTCTATCACAATGCGAAGAGTTAATCAAAAAGCGAAAAGAAAGCATTGATTTATTGGATGAGCTTTTGAAGTCCAAATACATGGAAATGTTCGGTACTCCTGAAACGAATCCTTTTGGTTGGGAGGAAAAAGTATTTGGAGATTACACCGAATATATTGGAGACATTGGTTCGAATGGGAGTAATGATACTGTATCAAAAAATCTCGTTATGTCTAATACCGAAGATTACGCTATTATGATACGTACCACGAATTTGAATGCAAATGATTTTACAAAAAATCTTAAATACATATCCAAAGAAACTTATGACTTCTTTTCTAAATCTAAAATTTATGGGGGAGAAATAATAATGAATAAGATTGGAAGCCCAGGTAAATTTTGGATTATGCCAAATTTGGGGAGGCCAGTATCACTAGGGTTAAATCAATTTGTGATTCGTCTAAAAGATTTGAATACTAATTATATTAAATACTTTTTATCTACAAATTTCGGTGAAGTTAATATACAGTCAAGAACCCAAGGTGCAACGACAAAATCAATTACTAAATCGGCTGTTCGGAGCTTACCTGTTCTCTATCCGCCAATGGAATTACAAATTGAATTCTCTGAATTAGTTGATAAAGTTGAAGCGGTAAAAAATAAGTTCAAAGAAAGCCTAACAGAACTTGAAAACCTATACGGAAGCATCAGCCAAAGAGCATTTAATGGTGAACTAGATTTAAGCAAAGTAGATATTTCCGATATGAAAGAATCAAAAAAAAAAGCCCCTGAAGTGAAAAAAGATATAACAGAAGAACAATTTGAGGATTTAATCGACTCATTTGAACACACTTTGCCAAAAGGGGAAGTCCCTTCAAATAGGCAAACGGATATTCGCAATATGAGTATTCGGCAATACCTGCGTTTGCCTGATAATGAAGAAACTGAAGGAATGGAATTCTCATATATGAATAAAGATTTTTTCTATCAATTCATACTTACACAAGGTTTCCCTGATAGAACTTTTACTTTGCCCGAATTAGAACAATACGCAAGAAAATATATTTTAAGAGGAACAGGTTTTGAGTTTACTTATGACAATTGGAAAACCATCATATTCCGATTCATTGGAGCCAAGCAACCTATTTTAGAACAGGTGTTTGTAGAGTATAAAGAAGGAGATAAATTAACAAAAGGAATAAAACTAAAATTAACAGATGAAGCTTATAAGGTTTAAAGTTAATACACCCGAAGGTTTCAGGTCATTGCAATGTGGTTTTGAAATCTATTTTCTAAGAGATTTTGACTACAATTTAGCTCACGATTTCAACCCCAATATTTTGGCTGGTAGAAATGGAAGCGGAAAGTCAAATATCATGGAAGCTTTAGCAAATATTTTCTACCATTTGGACTGCATGTTCAATGACTATTTGCCAGATGGTTTTTTAGCTAGTGAAGAAGATAAAAGCGGCTTCAATAATAAAGTTTGCCTTATAGATGCTTTTGAATTGGAGTATTTCATAGACATACCCATAATTCTTATTGATAAGATTTCAGACACTCCAATCAATCAAATAAAAGCTTATATTCATATTACAAAAGAAGTTGGTCAAACACCTTGTTTCGAATGGTTAAATAGAAATGAGTATTCAAATAAAACAGAACCGTTAGGCAAAAAGGAAATTCAACTACTCTTACCCAAATATGTGTTAGGTTATTCTTCTGGCGAAAATGAGTTATTAAGCTTACCATTCTTCAAAACTCGCTTTCTTCATTATGATGAATACGCTGATAAATTAATACATGAAGAACCGTTTGGTTACCCCCCTAAATCAGAAGGTAGATTGATTTATTTGGATAATCAATATAGTCAAGCCATATTATTGGCAAATTTTCTAATGCAAGATGATGAAATGCTTGCCCCTTTTAAGGAAGAAGTTGAATTGGAAGATTTAGATGAATTCAGATTGATTATTTGCATGGATAAATATCTTGATTTGCATGAAGATATTTTGCGTGACAGAACAATCACTTTGGAGCAATTGCATGATGATAAAAACAATCAGGTTCAACTTACTCACAACCTTAGAGAGAGTATTGAAATATTGAAAAAATGTGCAACTTGTTTTGAAATCCAATACATAGAACAATCAAACAATGAAAATGGTAGGGAATATTTAATTCTGGATTACAAAGTAACACAAGCTACAAAAGATGCTTTCCGTTTTCATTTTGCAGAAAGCCCATTGCAATTATTTCAATTGTTTCAAATCCTGTTAGAGCTAAATGCTTATGTTGTTTCTACTGAGGATAAAAAAAGAGTATATCAATCCAAAAACATTTTCATAAACCATGACATTTATCCGAATCCATTAGAAGATGATAGAATCATTCGATTCAAAAATCTTTGGATTAAAAAGAAAGGATTAAACCATCCTCTTTTTACAAAAGAACTTTCTGACGGAGAACATCAGTTTCTTCATTCACTTGGGCTTTGTTTGCTATTTAAAAATGAAAGTTGCTTGTTCTTGCTTGACGAACCAGAAACGCATTTTAATCCTGATTGGAAAGCCAAATTCATTTCAAGTGTACGCCATTGTTTTTCTTTAGAAGACTCAAGTACAATGCGAGAAATGTTAATCACAACTCATTCTCCATATCTTGTTTCTGATAGCGAATCAAAGTATGTTCACGTGTTTACGAAAGACAATGAATCAAAAAAAGTTTCTGTCCATTTTCCAGACTTTCAAACTCTTGGTTCTTCAGTAAATTCTATTACAATAAAGGTATATAATAAAGCTGATACCATTGGTGAATATGCAAATCAAAGAATTGTAGATTTGAGAGCTGAATTTGAAAAAGCCGGAGATAAAAAGGCTTTCTTGAAAAAGGTGCAAAACGAAATCGGAGAATCTGTTGAGAGGGTTTTGTTTATCAACGAATTACTTGATAAAATGGAAGAGAAATAATGCTATTCACGTATAAGTACATATCACATGACATTGAAAAACTTCAAGAGTACCTTGACTTCTTGTTTTTTGAGGTGTGGATTCTTGCTGAGGGTAGTTTTGATTTCAATAAACTTGATGGCAATAAGGAGCTAAAGGACTTATGTGAAAAACTTGAATTAGAAGGTACAGAATGGGGTGAGTTTTTTAACAACAGAATAGCATGGATATACGATGAATTTGCAAAGATCAATGATGATCATTTTAAAAATGATTTAAAAGAATGGTATGCAAACAATAACAGTACTGAAATCCTTTGCAACGATAAATCAAAAACTCCAATAAATTACAAGACATTGAAAGTACTATACCCTGAACTGGAAAAAGCTATAAATAGTTTATACACCAGATTATATGGTAGTACTTCGCCATTTAATCTTGATGCATTTGGTCAACTTTCAAAAAAACTCATTCCTTCTCATTACAAAGAATTCATGGAAAAAAATGAAGAGGGGCTTTGCCCTTTTTGCGGAATTTCAAAAGTAGATGGAAATATAGTTGATACCAGGGAGGCTTATGATCATTATTTACCTAAATCATTATACCCTTTTAATTCGGTGAACTTTAAAAATTTATCTCCAATGTGCGATAAATGTAATTCCCGAAATAAAGGAACAGAAGACCCTATTAATTTTGCAGAAGATAGAAAACTTGCATTTTACCCATTCGCCATTAACCACCCTAAGATTAATATCTCGGTTGATTTAAAGACTAAAGATATTAGAAATATCAAAGAAGAGGAAATTGATATTATTATTGAATCACCTGGCTATGAAGAACAAATAGAATCGTGGAAAAGGGTATTTGGTATAGAAAAGCGGTATAAGGAATTATGTTGTGATCAAAATGAAGGAATCTCATGGTTTGCATCTGTTGTAGATGGATTTGAAAACGCAAAACTTATGGGTGTGACTGATTTTGATAAATGGGTTGAATTTAAGATTAAGGATGCAGGCATGAATGAATTATCAAGCTATGGTTTCATAAAAAAGCAATTTCTTGAAGAATGTAAAAAGAAAGGATTGTTGAATGCCCACGTTTCGTAGTCAAGTACATTAGCTGTTCATTCAAAAAAACTTATATCCAGCCCTATCTGCCGCCGGCTTGTATTTGCAATCGCACTAATAGACAATTAAATACAAATAAATTATTTAGCAATATCTCATATGATAGTACCTACAATGACAGTTCAGGAAATTCACAAAGAGATTTTGGAGGATATCAAAAACATAGACAATAAACTCAATGAATTTACAAAGGATTTTAGAAAAACCGTATTGAGAAAAAGTCAATATCCTGTTACTAAAAGTTATGAATACATTACGAAGGAAAGCAAAAATTTATTGGTGGTTGGTTTCACTGCTTTAAAAAGAAGCGATTTTGATAATCCAATAAATCATTTTTATGGTATTTATTCACGTCCTGAAGGTAAATATGCAGCCGCACCCTCAGTTGACATAAATATGTGTACCATTTATCCACCACATTTTTTTAAAAGATTCAGAGAACGGATTGTGAAAGATGATACAATTTCAAATGATGATTTAATCAGATTATATTTTAGGAATGATTGGGGATTAGTCGGTGCAAAACTAAATCAGGAACAGAAAAATGTGTATAATAATTTTGAAGAGCAGGATAAAAACGAAAAAATAGATATTGTATGCGTTAATACCTATGGATTTTGTTTTGGTGAACAACAAGGAAATATCAACATTATTAAGACCATTATTTCGGAAGAAATGTTATTCGATGATCAGAAATATATTTTTCAAGAGCTCAGAAAAATGTACAATGAAATGAATTATGAAAGGTATGGAAAAGATCCTACAGAGAAGAAACAACAGTCTTAATTATTCCCTTATGAGTTTACATTTTTTGGTTCACTAAAAGATTCATTACTAAAAAAGAAATAAAAACAAATTATATGTCCTCCCAAAAATCCAATTACGGAATAGTCTATGTTCTTACCAATCCAGCCATGCCCGGTTTGGTAAAAATAGGAATGACCAATAAGGAAAGTGTAGATGCACGTCTCAAAGAGTTATTCAACACCAGTGTACCCGTACCCTTTGAATGTGAATATGCCTGTAAAGTCACAGAAACGGCAAAGGTTGAAAAAGCTTTGCACATTGCTTTTCACCCTTATCGTATTCATACCCAGCGTGAGTTCTTTGAAATAAATCCGGAGCAGGCTATCGCAATACTTCAGCTTTTAGATAAAAGCAAAGACATTACCAGTGAAATCGTTGAAGAAATCAACAACGATTTGACTGAAGTGGATAAAGCAGCTGGTAAGAAAATGAAAATTGCCCGACGTCCCCCACTCAATTACATTGAAATGGGAATTCCTTTAGGTTCTAAGCTCGAGTTTAACCGCGATGGTGAAACTTACATTGTTGAAGTTTCTGATGCGAAAAAAGTTAGATATGGTGGCATTGATAAATCCTTAACAGCTATCACCAAAGAACTCTTGGGAGTAGAACATGCACTTCAGCCAACAGCGTACTGGACTTACAATGGTATAAACCTGATGGATATCTATAATGAAACCTATGTAAGTCAGGAAGAGTAAAAAAGGGTACTCCTTATTAAGGAATACCCTAAAAAATAAAAATTCCAAAGTTCATCTTCTCCGGGAATCCCTGTAAGCATCATTATTTGGATTTAGTTGGTCTGAATGATTATCTAAATCTGATTTAGAGTAATCGTAATCGTCTCGAAGTGCCATAAAATTTGCTTTTAAATATTTATCATTGGTTTAACTACATGAATATAAATTCATTGCTACAAAAATAATAGTCATTACAGTTTATTTTGAATTTTGGGAATGAAATGGATACATTATGGTCTGAAACTATAAATTGGATATTTAAACACCAGGTGAAGCCTGGTGAAAGAGCTATTGTAAAAGACTTCAAAAATAATCAGTTGGAAATTCTTGATGTGTTTTATATTGAACACATAAAGAAGTATCGCAAATTAATTCATTTAAGTAGGCCTTTTATCATTAGTGGCAGAGAACATTTTGAATTTGAATGGGAAACTAGAATGTCTTTAAAGGATATAATTTCCTATTTAGGTGAGTTGTATTTTGTCCAGGTAAATAAAAATACGATTGTTCGAACTGTTTCTTTAAGAGGTCGAAAATCTGATTGGAGTAAAATCCAGATTATAGGGTTAAATAGATATTCACCAGAGGACAAAAAATGGATCGCTAAAGAAATAAATCTCGGGGAAAAATACATTGATCCGATTAAAAGTCTATTAAGCAAACCTGCCAGTATAAGGTTAAACAATTACAACCCATACAATCCCTATGATGTTTTATATATTAATCCACTTGATATTATTTATATTGATATTTCACGAAAGATAAAGATTGTTCATTTAAATAAACCTTTCGCAAACCATAATAAAGAATGCTATATTATCAACTGGAAAACTGAATATTCAGCGAGTAAAATACTTGAATATCTAGAAGTCAATAATTTTTCTCAAGTTAATAGAGGTCAAATAGTTAACTTAGACTTTTCGAAATCTCAAATTTTTCTCAACAAGCAGAAAGAATTTGATTTGCGAATGATTGATGGTACATTGAAAACAATATTCATAGGTAAGTCATACTTAAAACACTTGATCTAAATTACATACGAATATACCTCGCTGGAGCTATTTTACAAAGTGAGCCACAATAAATGATGGTTCTGTTCAATTTTTCAAAGTGTTCATTGCCAATGAACACCACTTTTTATTGAACAAGAAGCAAAAATCACGATTTCTCCTTTAAAAGTGCAATATACTGCACTTTTCATCCCAATTGACTTTGCCATCAAACTAAAATCATTAAAAAGTGCTTTATAAAGCACATTTCATTGTATATTAGAAAACACCTTTTTATTAATCAAAATAATTGCAAAAGGTATATAGTTGTCATCACAATTCAACGATTTTGCGGTAAAGAAAAATTATGTACTTTTATTGCATGAGAAAGTACATAATTATTTTATTATTATCACTTGTTTGTCAACTATTTGCCACCCCTCCTCAAGGCTACTACTCCTCCCTCAATGGCAAATCATCCGCAACTCTAAAAACAGAGCTGCACAATATTCTCATGCAGGACACAACCCGTTACTATTCATACGGTTCAGGTGAAAATCATACATGGAACGGCTTTTATTTCACAGACAGAGATACAATCACCAATCTGGTGATTGATATGTATTCAGATTCGTTGCGGTATTTCGCATCCAATTATGTCTCGCTGGGATTTCCTGGCTTCGGTCAAAAAATTCATATTGAACATAGCCTACCAAAATCTTGGTGGGGCAGCTACGAATGGGCAGCATATAAAGACTTAAATCAGTTATACCCAGCAGATGGCAGCACAAATCTATCAAAAAACGATAACCCTTTGGGTATCGTTACAGGAACGCCAACAAAAAACAATGGGGTAAGTAAAATTGGACCTGCAGTTTATGATGGATATGTTGGAAGTGTATTCGAACCAGCCGACCAATACAAGGGAGATTTTGCCCGTACTTATTTTTACATGGCAACTGCTTACGAACATTACAAAAACCTTTGGGATATTACCAAGCCCGAGAACATGATGCAAAACAACACCTATCCGGTGTTCAAACAATGGGCAATTACATTGCTTTTACAATGGCACAGACAAGATCCGGTCAGTAGCAAAGAACGCACCCGCAACGAAAAAGTTTATTCTATTCAGGGCAATAGAAACCCTTTCATTGACTATCCTGAATTAGCAGAATATATTTGGGGTAATAATATAGATCAAACATGGAATATCACAACCAATACAACAATTGAAAATCAGAAATCTGATTTTCAATTCACATTCAACAATAATCAGAATTGTTTTACATTTAACACAAACACACAACTTCCAGTTACTTACACAATTTACAATGTATTAGGTAAGATAGTTTTGCATGGCAAATCCTATGCTAATACACAAATCCGAATCCCAAAATTAAAAATTGGGTATTACATTTTCGAAATCACCTATAAAAGCAATACATATAATCATAAAATCAAAATTATTCATGATTAACGAGTTTATAGATAATTTGCTATATTTGTAATTGACTAATTTAATTACTGTCATAGACAATTCTAGATTAAGGTTAAATTAAACAGCCCAATTCGTGAGAATCGGGCTGTTTTTTTATTTTATTCTGTTCTTACTGTAAATATGTCCTTTAAATTAGTAGTATAACAAGGCGATAGTTTCTCATTCTTCAGTTTCCATTTTCTATCAAAACCCTGTGTTCCAATTTTCACTTTCTGTCGACCAAACGAAGCATTGATTTTGTCCATTGCTTCCATTACCTTGTTATACTTTGAGCGGTCTCTCGTGTCAAACATATCTGCTTGCAAAGGTCGTTGTGGTGAAATCTCACTGACTATCACACCAGCTTTCTTATATTGATACCCTTCTCTAAAAATTGATTCCAGACCTCTAACTGCATAATGTATCAACTCACTACTATCATTCGTCGATACAGGTAATTCAATAACAGCCTGATTATAATACTGAGGTTGGTTGGTCGCAAACGGATTGGTATGAATAAAAACAATGATAACAGCAGCATTTGATTTTTGCACTCGTAACTTCTCAGCACAGCCGGCAGCAAAATTCGCAACAGCCTCTTTAATCGGCTCAATCGTTGTTAGTTTTTCTCCGAAACTCCGTGAAGTACAAATTGTCTTTTTGGCTTTGGGTGATTCGGTAATAATGCAAGGAGTTCCGCGTAATTCAAGCCACATTCTTTCTCCCACAACACCCATATTTTGCCGAACCCAACTTTTGGTTCGTTGGGTAAAATCCCAAGCAGTATTGATGCTGTAATACTCCAGTTTCTTAGTAAATTGTCTGCCTATCCCCCACACATCACCAATCTTTGTCAGTTTAAGTGCCTTTTCCCTTTTTTCGTCTGTATCAATGATACAAACTCCATTATATCCTTTGTATTTCTTGGCAAACTTATTGGCAACCTTCGCAAGCGTTTTGGTTGGTGCTATCCCTAAGCTGACAGGTATCCCGGTGTTCCTTTTAACTGTACGAATTAATTTTGAGCCCATGTCATTGAGATTGTTATTCTCAAATCCATTCAAATAAAGGAAAGCCTCGTCAATCGAATAAATTTCCATTTCCGGAACAAACTCACTAATGGTTGTCATTACTCGTTGTGACATATCCCCATATAGTACATAATTAGAAGAAAACACTGTAACCTGATTTCTTTCAATCAATTCCTTTAATTTGAATGCTGGTTCACCCATAGGAATACCAAGGGCTTTTGCTTCTGCTGAACGTGCAATAACACAACCGTCATTGTTCGATAAAACAACGATGGCTTTGCCATTTAGTGAGGGTTGAAACACCCTTTCACACGAAGCATAAAAGTTATTGCAATCAATAAGTCCAAACATTTTATCTTAGTAAAAAGAACCCGAGAATTATTAATATGAATAAAATAGCGTAGAATAAAATTAGTTCATAATTTCGTGGTAGTTCGTTTTCATTATCAGGTGGAAAACATAAGTTGAAAAAATCTATTAATACTCTTTTCATTTCTTTGATGTTTATCTGATATGACTTTTTATTGAGTAAGTAACAATTCCCCATATGCAGAAATCATTATCCTCGGTTACTTTTATAGGTTGAAACTTCGGATTTGCAGGGACTAAATAAATGGCGTCCTTTTCTATTTTGATAAATTTCAATGTAAATTCACCGTCTATAAAACAAACTGCTGTCGCTCCGTCATGTGGTTCAAGACTTCTATCTATGACCAATATATCACCGTCCATAATACCTGCGTCTTGCATGGAGGTTCCTTTTACCCTGGCATAAAAAGTACTTGAAGGATTACTTATTAATTCTGTATTCAAATCTATTTTCAGATCAATATAATCTTGTGCCGGACTTGGAAAACCAGCAGCAATACCACCGTCTATAAAAGGCAATTCCATATGTGAACTCGTATTGGCGGTATAAAAGTCAAGGTTTGTTGAGTTTGCTATTTTTCTGATATGCTGCATTATGAATATATCTTTTTTGTTGTCTTATGTAAACACAAAGTAAGTGATTTTGTTTCAGATTTTTTGTTCCATTTGAACCAATAATATATTTCAACTGTTGATTTAATAGTCTGAATTTTTCCCCTATATTCAAATACCTAATTTATAAATCAGTATGTGTTTTACAGTCGCAATTGTACGTGAAGGTGTATTATTGACAGCAGAGCAGTATTACAATAGCCTACCAGCAAAAATCAGAAAGAAAAAAAAGAATCCGATGGAGCCGGAAATTCCAAATCTTTATATGGTCAGTGGATTTGCTCACCCAAAATTACCTGTAATAACTGAAAATGAATTCACGTTGAAAGAATGGGGGCTCATTCCTTCTTGGGTAAAATCAAAAGAAGATGCGCTCGAATTGCGGGATAAAACATTAAACGCAAAAGGTGAAACCATATACGAAAAACCCTCTTTCGCTCAAAACATCATATCTCGTAGATGTCTGTTACCAGTTACTGGCTTTTTTGAATGGCGTGATTTCAACAATAACAAATATCCATATTTCATAGAACCCACAACAGACCCGGGCTTTCTCCTGGGTTCTGTTTTCGATACCTGGGAAGATAAAACAACTGGCGAAATTTACGATACTTTCAGTATCGTTACAACTCCTGCAAATCCGCTTATGGAAATCATTCATAACTCAAAAAAACGTATGCCCTTAATTCTTGACTTTGAAGCCGCTGACAAATGGATAAATCCATTGTCAACGACTGAAGAAATAAACTCAATAATCTTACCATACGATGAAAACAAAATGAAAGCCCATACAATCTCTAAAAATGCCAGCAATTCAAAATTAAACCGTAATTATCCCGGAATACTTGAGGTGGTAAACTACCCGGAACTAAATCAACAATCGCTATTCTAATACGTTCATAAATTCATGTATTACCAAAATGGATATAATTGAAATTGCCAAAATTATTGAATACAATGCTCCAAAAGTAATTGAAAAGATCACTTCTGAACTTGTTGAGCCATATATTTATATTCAAACTGAATATAAAAAAACAAATGTCTCAACTGATAAAACATTTCAGAATTTCTTTTGTAAATACTATCAAATAAATGTTGAGCAAGTAGGGCAGGAATACATAACGAATTACTTCCAAAATCTGGAAAAGTTTATATATCTGGATAAAATTGATATTGAGGAAATTTGTGTCGCTTTATCCTATGCCAAAGATTCTAACGGTAAATATCAGCCAATCAACTATAAATATGTTTCTTGCTTTATCAACTTACTGAATAATCAGTTTATAGTATGGCATGAGGAGTTTTTGAAAATGTTTGGTATTCCCCAACCATATTTTTTAGACACTGGAAAGGAAATCCGATATTTTCAACTTTCTTTAATTAAGATTTATAAAGAGTTTGATGAAATAATGAGATTGAATTTATTACCTACCGCTCTACGGTTGTTTGATGAAAAATACCCTGATGTGGGAATATCAATTGAGAAAAAACTTGAGTTCCTATTTTTGGCATTTGATAGAATCAATTTTCTCGACGTCCTTTTCCCTGAAGAAGATAAAATCCTCGATGAAGATTCTATCTCTTTAAATTGAAAAGGGAAAGAACAGCCCACACAGGTTTAAACCGAATAGGTAAAGCGGTCTTCGTCATTCCGCCACTTTGTTCGCAAAAACATAGCCCCAAGGGTAAAACAAGCAGCCTGAAAAAAATCTCCAGACCTCGCTACGCTTCAGCTAGTATTTTTTCGGCTGCCCTTGTGGCTACCGCTTCCACACTCATTCCTGCGCTCCGGTAGGTGCTCGTCATTGCGTGTTAGCTTGTTTTGCTGCACACGTTCTGTCATTCCTCAGTCGTGGCTACTCCTGCCCCCTAAAACCCCATAGTAGAGACGGCACATGTGCCGTCTTATTGTTAGTAGGGGGCAGCCGCCACTTAGAGTTTTGCTCGCCTGCGGTCGCTCGTGCTGTTATGGTTTGTCACATTTTTTGCAGCTCACTTTTCCTGTTGGCTTATTGCCGTGTTCTTTCAGTCTTTTCGTTCATTTTATTCTCTACACTCCTTCACTCACACCGCAACGCCAACCCCACGCAAGAGCTGTCATTCATACGCTCATTGCGTTCCATTCCACTCATTTCACTTTCAGGGTATATGTCTTTTCCTACCCTGCAAATCAATGTGGTTGCAGCCGTGTTCCGTTTCACTCCACACAGCTTCACCACCGCACACATACACCCTTTCCGTTCATTCGCTCCAATACACTCCATTCGCTCATTACTTCCAGCCCTTGCTCCCGTCACCCGCAACGTTCGGGCAAAAAAATGCGCCAAACCAGCTGCCGGCAGCACCCGTCCACCGCGCTCAGCGCTTTCTGTGTCCGGGGCACTCGCTCAACTCGCATAGGCTCGCACACAACGCACAGGCTTCATACTTCATTCCGTTTCACTTCTCTCGCATGTAGCCTTGCTATCCACGCACGCTCAAGGCTGTTTTTTCTATTCGGTTTAAACCTGCTTCTCCCACGCCCCCCCCGACCACCCACCCCTAAGATAAATGCAGTTGGAGTTATATTATAATCACTTATATTTTGATTGTTGTATACATTATCTTTTTAGAGGATGCTTTCTAATCCATTCTTCAGCCTCTTTTCTGATTTCTTCCGAAGTATGAATTCTTCCTTTAATCAGCCATTCATTGATTTCGCTCTTTTTAAAATAAACACGTTTCCCGGTTTTATAATGCGGTATTTCTCTGGCACCGCATTTTCCATATATTGTCTGCTTTGCAATTGTCAAATACTGTGAAAGCTGATCAACTGTCATGATTTCGTCCGAGTCTTCATTCCCCTTTGGTTCATTTAAAAGCTTTGATAATTCACTCAATATTTTCTCTATATTATCCAATCGTTGTACGATTATTTCAAAAGGATTTTCCATAAAATGATTGCATTTAAAATTATACGACAAAAAAAATGTTCACAAAGATAACAGCAATAAAATAAGTCAGTAAAGGTCAAGCCCTACGGGTTTTTGTCACAATCTCCACACCTCCCTTTGGTCGGGTAGTATTCTGACAAAAAACCTTGCCTGCCTTAACGCTCCGTTTCTCTTCGCTTTTTATTGCAGTAAGAGGGTGTTTACATTTTCTTTTTCCCCTTGGTGCGTTTTTGCGCAGGGTAATGAAAACCGCAGCTGCTTTCGCGTATTCACCTCTAATTTTTTGGCTTATGTGTACCTTTATTCTAAAATCTTACAACCGGAAATCACAAATTAAAAATCCCCATTTCTTTATCCTGAACAAAGGTAATAACAGCGGAAAACCGCTTCATACACCCTGTCCGAATTGCTTTGTAATCCAGTTTCAATCCCCGGAAGAAAAAGAACAAGTGTACTGGCTGTTGTACAGCCTTTGGCAATCCAGGGCTTTTTATCCGTTTTTGCGCGGTTCGGTTATACCGTTTGTAGTGCTGCAGGATGTAAGATCTTGCCTGTTGGATGGGTTGGAAAAAACAGAAGCAAATCCGGCTCAGTTTCAAAAAGCCGTGGATGCTTTGCGAAGCCTGGAAGAAATGGAAAAGAAATTCAGGCAGAATATAAAACTGGTTCAGGATGCAAAACGAATGCTTTTCTACAATTACATGTAACACCAGGGCATAAAAAAAGCCTCCCCGCCGGGAGGCTAAACTACTGCAAAGGTTACCACACCATAAAAACAGTAGATGTATTTATTTTCAACGAATTTTATTTATCCCCCCTTAGGAGGTTTGGGGTCGTTTTTTCGTTTTATAAGCTTTTTCAAAACTAACGATACAAAGAAACTCACAACAGCACCAACGACGGCCAGAATCACCGTTCTTACCATATCTTCAACAAATACATTGCTGAAGATGGAAAGAAACATGCCTCCGCATGTTCCGGCATATACCTGCCCGTCGTGGTTTGTTTCTGGAAGTTCCATTACTGACCATCTTTAGTGTTTGTATCAACTGCAGTTTGACTTACTGCCGTCATTACTCCACCAGCCAGAGCAACATAGCCGGCAATACTTACCAGGGCAGCTGGTACCGCAACTGGAGCCGCCAAAATTGCTCCACCGAAAGCCGCCAAAGCTAACCCGATTGTCCGAAGCGTTTTAAAAAACTTCGGAGTCGGTGCTTTGACACGTTCCATAACACTCATGTTGTTCGGATCGGTTGCGGTTGCATTCTTATCTGTATTCATACACAATGGTTTTATGATTATTCAATACCAACAATAGCCAACACGTTGTACGAGTTGTTATTCAAAGAATAATCTGCATTGTTTACCGATTGAACAAAGTCAATCGACAACAGATAAATGTGAGTCCCTTCAACTGCCGGAGCAGCTGCCGGTTTCAACGAAACTGCTTGCGCGGCTGCATCCGTTGCAATACGCAAAGGAGCGGAAACTGTCATTTCCGACTCACCAGTCAGAAAGTTGATACTTGCAAACCCGCTTTTCAAAACAACATGAGAAGCACCGCTTGGGATGCTAATGTCATTTTGTGGATTCAAAGCATCAATCTTGATTTCGCCTGTTGCTGCATCCACCGAAAATGGTGTATACAACACAGCTCCCAGAACTGCATTTTCATTGAAGTTAAAACCATTCAAAAGCGCTTTGGCTTCGTCTTTGGCCATACCCTCGGCTGCACTTCGTTCACCTCTGGCATTGGCTTCATCCATGTTCTTGATTTGTGCCATGATTTGAGTTAAACGGGCTGTTACACGTCCATCGGATGCATCCTTACCCAACACACGAATAGCATTGCGCAAAAGTTTACCTGCAGAAGCTGCATTGGCAAACTCAGCACCATTTTCACGTGTACGGGCAAATCCCGGATCGTTGGCAATTCGGGAAGCATCCACTCCGCCTTTTTCCCGGGCCAGGTAACCATCTTTCGATTTGTAGAAGGTAATTCCACCGATGGTTCCTTTAAGTTTTAGAATACTTTTTTGTTGTGCCATAATTTAAAAATTTAAAATTATCGCAACAAATGTATAGCACAAGACAACTTCCCGGAATCTGTACACTTCCGTTAATGTTTATTCCAGCCGTTTTTTCCGCAAATGACTAAAATATCAAAGAAATAATTGTAAATTTGCCTTAATTAAAGCCGTCTAATGGAAGCAAAACGCATTTGCATATACCCGAAGGATGTACAACGAATAACCGGCAAGAGCGAACGTTATGGAAGGACTCTGCTTACGCAGATCAAGCAGCACTTTCAAAAAGAAGATCACCAGCTTGTCAGCGTTGACGAGTTCTGCCAATACACTGGACTAAAAGCCGAACAAGTATATCCTCTTATTATCGGATAACTAATAAATCAAGCATACCAAAGGTTAGTTATCTCCCCAGATAATATATTTGAACCACACTAAAAAATAGTCTTCATTCCTTTGTAATCTCGTAAAAATTAGGTATTTTTGTATACACGATTTTTCAATTAAAAGACTGCTTTTATTAGTGAATTTTTTTCGGGAGAAAATTCGGGTACCCAATGATTTGACGAGCATAACAAACTGTTATTCAATATAGTATTTGGAGAATACAAGTCCCTCTCTCTCCGCCACGAAAAAAAAGAGACCTATTTGGGTCTCTTTTTTTATGCCCTAATGTGAACGAATAATCCACACATATTTTCTACAAATATCCACAACTTTCCACACTAAACAAAAACCATAAATAAAACGTTATCAATACATTAATTATTTTGGTATGACTATTGGTTATAAGTGCACAACAGACTTCAAACCATAAAATACAAAAATATGCAACCAATAAGATTTATAATAATCGGATCACTGATGTTTTTTGCAAGTACAATACAAGCTCAAATATCAGTTAATGTAAATATAGGAACTCTGCCTCCCTGGGGGCCACAGGTTGAAACTTACACAAGATATTACTATTTACCTGACATACAAGCATACTACGATATAAACAGATCTGTGTTTGTTTATTTCTATAATGGCAACTGGGTTCGCAAACGGCATCTTCCAGAGAGATTCCACCATTATGATTTGTATCGTGGACGTAAAGTCGTGGTACACGATTACTATGGAGACTATCCTTATTCACATTGTAACTATCATAAAATCAGAAATAACCGTAGCTATTCCTACGACCAACCGGCAGAAAACTTCAGAAAAGCTTATTACAAAAAGCAACAAAATGAAGGACGAGAGAGATTTGCTCATGGCAAAGGTAACGGACATAGAAAACAAAAGGACTGGGAGGATTAATCAGGCTCACCCGCTGTACTAGTTAATACTAAATCGCAAAAAAGTATCAACTCATTGAACAAAGTTATGTAAAAATGAGTTTTTAATTAAATGTATGTTTTTCCACAACATTCCACACCCAAACAATTGTACCCTTATTTATACATACAACCATTAAATTCAAAAAAAAATGAAGACAATTAAATTTTTTACAGTTCTTGCGATTCTCGCATTTCTGACAACATCTTGTGTTGAAAATTCGGATAAATACAAAGCCGTCATTGCTCAACGCGATTCACTCGCTCTCGAAAAACAAGCTTCTGATTCTAATTACATTCGGACGCTATCCATCTTAAATGACGTTGAAACAGGATTTTCTGAGATAGCCCAAAATGAAAACCAGATGAAAGTAAACCTTAAAGGGATTGAAGGCACTACTAACAAAAAAGAAGCCATAGCGGCTCAAATGATGGCCATTAAAGAAACTATGGAACAAAACAAAGCTAAAATTGCAGAACTTCAGAAATTAGCAGCTAAAAATGGGAAAGCAAACAGCATGCTGACTGCAACTATCAAACGCCTGCAAGGTGAACTAGATGAAAAAACTGCACAAATTCAATCTTTACAAGCTGAACTGGAACAAAAAAATATCAAAATTAATGAGCTTACGACTACTGTGAGCGATCAAAGCAAGAACATTGCGGAACAACAAAGCGTAATGGAACAACAAAAATCCACGATTAAAGGACAGGACACAAATTTAAATACAGTGTGGTATTGCATTGCTACAGCTAAAAAACTTAAAGAAGACAAGATTGTAACAAGTGCCGGGCTGTTCCAGGCTAAAAAAGTACTTGAAAATGAATTCAACAACAGCGCCTTTACTCAGGTTGATCTAAGAAACATTTCTTCGATACCAACGGGTAGCAAAAAAGTAAAAATCCTCTCATTACACCCAAAAAACAGCTACAATCTGGTTACTGGCAGTGATAAGAACATTACAATCGAAATTACCGATCCTTCTAAATTCTGGAGCATATCAAAATATTTGGTTGTGCAAATATAATTTTGATTAAGAAGAAAGTATATATAGATAATTACTGAGCTCGTTTCTGGTGGAAAAATATCAATTAAATTGATTATTTTTGTCCCATTATGAAACAGACCATTTTAATAATAGAAGATGACACCACCTTTGGAACTCTGTTGCAAAGGTGGTGTTCTCGTAATGGTTTTGAAGCTCAATTATGCTCAAATGTCTCGTTGGCAAAAGCAGAATTAACCAATAAAAAAATAAATCTGGTACTGACCGATTTACGTTTGCCCGATGGTGATGGGATTATGCTTTTGCAATGGATCAGGGAACAGAAAATGAACACACCAGTCATAGTAATGACAAGTTACGGCGAAATACATAGTGCGGTAGCCGCCATGAAACTTGGTGCTGAGGATTTTCTGGAAAAACCAATGAATCCGACTATACTGAAAGCAAAAATAGAACAGGCTCTTTCCATAAAACCTGCTCAAGAAAACAAAACCCAATCCATTTCCAACAACATGATATTGGGTAAAAGTGCACTAGCCAGACTAATGTTCGACCATATCCTGCGCGTTGCACCCACACGCATGTCAGTGCTGATATTGGGCGAAAGCGGGACAGGAAAAGAATATGCAGCACGAATGATCCATGAAAACAGTTCGCGTAGCAACAAACCATTTATAGCTGTAGACTGTGGCAGTTTATCGCGCGAACTGGCTCCCAGCGAGTTGTTTGGCCATCTTAAAGGCTCTTTCACATCGGCCATCGAAGATAAAATAGGTGTATTTGTCCAAGCCGATCAGGGTACTGTGTTTCTCGACGAAGTAGGGAATCTTTCGTACGATGTACAGGTACAATTGCTTCGGGCTTTACAGGAGCAGAAAGTACGTCCGGTAGGATCTGCCAAAGATATTAAAGTAGATATCCGCATTATTGCAGCAACTAACGAAAATCTGGAAATTGCCATTGCTGAAGGACGTTTTCGCGAAGATTTGTATCATCGACTGAATGAATTTTCCCTTTTCATTCCACCTATTCGGGAGCGAAAAGGAGATATTGAGATTTTTGCTAATGAATTTTTGCGCCAGGCCAACGAAGAGCTGGAGAAAAACATCCAGGGATTTTCAAAAGAAACCATTGCTTTATTCGAAAAGCATCATTGGAGTGGCAATTTGCGTGAACTGCGTAATGTGATAAAACGGACGGTCCTATTTGCCCCGAAAGAGATTATCACACCCGAAGACATTCCTTTTTTTGCCACATCGGCCCCAAATGAAGATTTAGGGTTACAACCCGAAAACGAACGTGAGCAAATTATAAACGCGCTTCGCAAAACCCGTGGAAATAAAACGCTGGCTGCTCAACTACTTAAAATTGACAGAAAAACCCTTTACAACAAGATGCACATCTACGGCATTAAACTTTAATGTTCAGAACTGACTCCACATCAAGCTGCCAACCGTCATAAGCATGCCCACGTTGTGCATCCATGCGGCGCAATTCAGTTATCGGGTAACCAAGCTGAGCAAACATTGGCAACATTTTGTGGCAAACAGCTTGTGCTTTATTAAAATCAGATTCCTTCAACGCCTGTCTAAGTAATTCAAAATTCACTTCTGTTGAAGCACTAAAAATCTCTCTTATTTCTTCAACATCTTCGCCCAGAAAATCATTTGTCATAATTTCACCTTCTCCAAAAATTTCCCGCAAAGCATCCAAGGTAAACGGTTTGGACAAAAAACCATCAAAACCAAGTTCTTTGGCTTTTTCGGCAGTA
Source organism: uncultured Paludibacter sp. (assembly GCA_964433885.1). Classification (GTDB taxonomy): domain Bacteria; phylum Bacteroidota; class Bacteroidia; order Bacteroidales; family Paludibacteraceae; genus Paludibacter. Next base: position 127,125 of record CAYSTC010000003.1, read on the forward strand.
AAATCACTATGACCTGTCATCACTACCACAGGCGCATCACCTGCTGAAGCCAGAATATCAATCCCCGAAATTTCGCCCATTTCCATATCGGTGAGTATCATATCACAGTCTTGTTCTACAATTTTGTGCCCCAAGCGCATCAGCATATCGCTCACCATCTTTACAATCACCGGATCATCATCGTATACAGCAATTTTCTTTGTACCTTGCTTTATGCTTTTTTGAGCATTCGCACATGGAATAGCAACCCTCACATTGGTACCTTTACCTACTGTAGATTCAATATTTACACTCCCACCAAGCAAATCGACCAGTCCTTTCACCACGTACATTCCCAGACCAGTTCCATGAGCCAGAGCATTATTATTCTCTACCCGGGTAAAAGGTTTGTAAATTTCAGTCAGTTTATCGTCAGGAATTCCGGCTCCGGAATCTCTGACTTGAATGCAAAGCTGCCCATCCATATACTTCATTTGCATCGTCACATCACCAGCCATGGTATATTTTATAGCATTCGACACCAGATTAATACATATTTGTTTAACCTTCATTAAGTCAGAGCTAATCCGTACATTATCAAACACATAAGTAAAACCGAGATTTTTTGCTGCAGCTAATGGCACAAACATTTGCCCGATCTCCTCTCCCATTTCGCTAAGCGAAAAATCCGAAGTACTAATCTTTAAAGAACCTTGCTCAAGGCTTGAAAATTCTAACAAATTTTCAAGCAAAGACAATATGTGCCGGGCAGAAGTTTGCATTGACTTCACATCTTCTCCTTCACTCTCTCTGAGTTCCAGATACCCCAACATTGAACCCAACGGACTTTTGATATCGTGCGAAACCGACAATAAAAGCTGGTGCCTGCTTTCCATCACTTGCCTGATTTTTTCGCGGGCTTCCTTACCTTTGTTCACATCATATATAATCAGCAAGATAAACAACAAAATCAAACCCAATGCAAGTATTCCTCCACCAACTGAAATTACATAATTCCGGTTGATAGACTGCTCACTACGGTCGATAGCCTCCAATGCGGAATTAAGCGACTGCCGGTGAATATCGAGCATCAAACCTGAAATCTGAACTGAAATTTCACGATCGGCAGTAATCAGATTTGCAACCTGCTTCCCAATGGCTCTTATATTTTTCTCGTAACGCTTGCCTGCTGTATTGGCCAGGTTCTTCATTTCTGCTATGATAGGAATTGAATCCTGACTAGCCAGACGTAGGGTATCGACCTGTCGGGTTGTAACCACAACTGTACAATCTCTCACCGGACTGAAAACTTCCTTTATTCTTTTAAAAAAATTTTTCTTCGATCCGGCTGTTTTGTATAAGGTATCCTTTTTGGTAGTAACTATGTGAGAATTTCCTGAAAGTGGAGGATTATAATTTTGAATACGTTCACTCAAAGTTGCCAATGGATTGCTATTCCCCAATTGTCGGTTTAATTTCATTAAATTGGAAGCCTGCATCCGGAGCAAAATACTGATTTGATGCAGTTTTTGCTTCGCTACAGGAGCTGTCACAGCAAGCGTATCAATCAAAGAATCAACAACCAAAACCTTTCCTGCAAATTGCTCCATGTAAGCAGTATTGTTGGTGGAAACAAAAAGGCTTACAGACGATTGCGCTTCGCTTACGGCATAAACCAATTTATTGCTCAAAGAAAGTGAATGATGCTGTTTTTCAATTTCCTGCTTCTGTATCTGTATGTTGCGTCGCAAATTATAAAGAAAAATCAACAATAAAGCCGCAGCAATTCCTACGACAATATACAAACCGGCAGCTTTTAAACGAATTTTACTTTCGATGTTCATTCTGCAAATGTAGAATTTATTCCGGCAAAACTACCGTATGATGCTAAAAACGTTGTATAATTGGGTTATACAACGTTTTATTTGTTTCTGAACAATGGGTTTTTCTTAAATCCATTCTCCATCGTGGCCTTGTTCAAGCAATTCAAATTTTTGCAGATTTTTAAACTGTTCAAAGTCGGGTATTTTATATCCGAGTTCAGAAAACAACCTGTAATACTCTTTAATTTCGTAGGTTTCCAGATCCCTTTTCATGGATTCAATAATAAAATTGCGCTGCAAATGGTAATAAGCTTTCTCCTTGTTACCCATTTTTTTCTGAATCATATATTCTTCCGACTCGCTAATGCCAATGTTCTTTTTAATTTTTGAAACATTGACACATAAGATTACCAAACAAGCAATAATAAGGATAGAAAATATTCCTGCAACTATCAAAATAAACAAAACCAGCTGTTCGTTCATAATACTGCTTTTTTAGAATTATTGAATACATTCCAGAGAATTATAAATCTCAATATAATCCTTAAAAATAACGCTTTAAGCCCGCGTTTTGTTTTTATTAACTCACAAAAACAGTTAATGAAAATCTTTCTGAGTAATATAAAATCTCTTTACACAGCAATCAATGCTTTTTGTTTTGTTTTTTCAGCCAGGTTCCTTCTGATGCAAATGGGCGATACCACCACAAGCAATCTTTCTGGTAATCAACAGATTCATCATCACTCACATCCCTGCAAAGCCACACACTAACCTGTTTAGAATCAGGGAATTTTGGAGTAATAGCCATTCCTTCAATGTTGATATTACCGGTTGGATTTGGTATCTGGTATTCTGTTTTCATAACAAATTTACCTTTACCCGAATGCTGTGTGCTTGACATATCCGTTACTTCCACTGTATTTTCATCGGCATTGTGCAAAATATAAAGCAGCCCTGTAGAGCGGTCAAAAGCCAGGTCGCAGCTCTCGTTCCGGTTAGTTTTATATTTTCCTACCAACGCAATATCATTATCTTTATCCGGATTTACATCAAAGACCCAGATTAGCCCTTTCTTTTGGTGCGCAATAAATATCAAGCCGCCCATTCCCTTGGTAGAAATATATTCCTCATCGGTTTCCGAACTAACAAAACCAATGGCCGATAAATAGCGGTCCGGGACAAATACAATTCCTTCGGGACCATCATTTCCGGTATCAATCATGCCGGCATTATCGCCCAGCAGATTCCATTTATGAACCAACGTAACGTTAGAAAAATCAGGATTATGGGTAAACCGCCTGATTTCATAATGTTTCTCATCAATAGTATAAAATTCATTCGCAGCATAATCTACCTGAGTAATTCCCTCAGGGCCACCTAATTTATGAGCTTCGCCAATGAGTGTAAATCCTTTTTTGGCGGCATCCAACTGCAGCACGTACAACTGACCATTATCTCCCACAACGTACAACCGGTTTAAATCCGGATTCCAGTGAAGCCCACTCAGTTCGCTTACACCCGCACTGTCTATTGCCCCCGTAATGTTTTTAGCCTCAGGCCAACCCGAAGGTACGGAAGATCGGCCTGACTGACCACAACTAATTGTCAAAGAAGCCAATAAGAATAGCGAAAAAAATATGATTGTTGAAAATCCAGAATTTTTATTTGCGTGTATCATTGTTATCTAAATTTATGCATTAATTGAAAAGTCATTTTTTATTGTTCACCATTCCACTCTTTATAGAATTCAGCCAAATATTGCTCCATAAAGCGGTGCCTTTGCCCGGCCAACAGTTTTCCGGTATTGGTATTCATCCTGTCTTTAAGCAGCAATAATTTTTCGTAGAAATGATTGAGAGACGGAGCTGTGCTCTGCTTATATTCTTCGGGAGTCATTTGTAGATTGGGCTTAATATCCGGATTATAAATTTCACGGTTTTTAAAACCACCATAATTAAATGTCCGCGCAATGCCAATAGCTCCAAGCGCATCCAACCGGTCGGCATCCTGAACAATATCCAGTTCCAACGATTTAAAATTTTGTATTTTCCGACCTCCCTTAAAAGATATATTGGAAATAATATTCTCTACATGAGCTATCACCGATTCGTCAACTTCATGCTGAGCAATGAATCTTCGCGCCTTCTGCGGCCCAAGCTCTTCATCTCCATCGTGAAATTTGGAATCGGCAATATCGTGCAGCAGTGCACCAAGCTCCACCACAAGAAGATCGGCCTGCTCAGAAGCGGCAATGTGTTTTGACAATTGCCAAACCCGGTAAACGTGCCACCAATCGTGGCCACCTTCAGCATTGGCCAATGTCTCCTTTACAAACTCTACAGTTTTTTGAATTATTGTTTCCTGATCCATTTAATATGCGCTTCTAAACTCTGTTACAATAAAAAAAATTCCGCAGATTATCAGGTTCTCTGATAATCTGCGGAATTCCCAAAAATCAAAGATTACAATTTTTAGATTATTTCGCTTTTTCGTATTCGCCAGATTGGTCGTTCTTTTTCAACAAATCGGACTGATCAGCCAACTCAAATTTTTTGGCAGCTACGTTCAGTTTGTATTTTTCGGTTTCGCAACGATAAGAATAGTCACGGAAATATGCCTCATGCCCTTCCCGGTAGTTTGAGTTTCCTATCAGCAAACCTCCACTGATTGAATCAAGGTTAAATATCCCTGTTCTGAAATTGTTTTTATCGCAAGTTTCAGCCACGATATTTTCCGACTTATACTCTCCGGAAAACTGATAGCCTTCATCATTTTGCAGAAATACGAAATAAGTCTTTGTTTCCAGGCTATTAGCTTCGGTCAAATAAGCACAAATAATCAAATCTGATTTTTTATCATTATTCAAATCACCTTTCACAAACTTCGAATTATCCTTTGCAAAAGCATACGATCTGTTATTGGGAATGCCAATGGTAATAGCTTCTTTCGTTTCAATGGGTGTAATTTTTTCACTTTCGTACATATTTCCGGCGAATTCTTTCTTCATATCCTTCGTCAGTTTATCCGTCAGAAACAAATATGCTTTCTTTTCCGGATCGCCAATAGAAGCATCATTTTTTATTTTTTGAGAACAACTGGTTAAACAAGCCAGTACAAAGAACAACAGTAATTTTGAATGATTCATGATCCCGATTTTTAAGTTTGGTTTTCGCTTTGTAGCGATAGCTATTTTTCACTTTGCACCGGCAAAAATAGTGAAGTTTTCAGCTTCTCACAATAGCTTTCATATTCAAACACCTAAAATCTTACATCTGTCTTGTTTTCAAAAAAACTATAATTTCTAAACAAACCTATTACAAGCTTGTTATAAAAAACAACTTGTCTCAGTATTAATCTGGAAATTAAAAAATTATGAAACGATTCAATTCTCTTTTTATTTTATTTTTGACTGTTCCATTGTTAAGTTATGGTCAATATAAATTGTCCGCTTTGCCTTATAAATATAACGCATTGGAACCCTACATTGACAGCACGACGATGCGCATTCATCACGATTTACATCATGCTACTTACGTTACCAACCTCAACAAGGCGCTGGAAAAATATCCTGAGTTGTATAAAAAACCGGAATTGGAACTTATCCAGAATCTGACCCAATTGCCCAAAGAAATTCAAACAGCAGTGAGAAACAATGGTGGCGGTGTGTACAATCACAATTTTTTCTGGAAAATAATGGCACCCGCCGGTACAGCCAACATGTCGGCCAAAATGGAGAAAATGCTGATTGATAATTTTGGAAGCGTTGACGCTTTCAAAGCTGAATTCGAAAAAGCAGCACTCGGGCGCTTCGGTTCCGGTTGGGCCTGGCTTATCAAAGATGCTTCGGGCAAATTGCTCATTACCTCCACTCCCAATCAGGATAATCCGCTCATGCCCACAGCCGAAGTAAAAGGCAAACCGTTGCTGACACTGGATGTTTGGGAACACGCTTACTACCTGAAATACCAAAACAAACGGGCTGCATATGCCAAAGCATTTTGGAACGTAGTGAACTGGACTGAAGTAGAAAAATTAATTATGAACTAATTATTTCCAACGTAAATGTATAAAAATGTAAATAAAAAAGATTAAGTGTCTATATTTCAATAATAATTGACTATTGGGTTGTGTAACTCAAATAAAATGAGTTACTTTGTAGCCGAAGAAAGAAAGTGTGGTAAAAAATCACAGTTATATCCTGATTGCTCCACTTATCTCGAATCGCAATTATTTAATACATATATTTTTTTATGAACATTTACATTGGTAACTTAAGTTACAAAGTTAGAGAAAATGACCTTAGAGGGGTTATTGAAGAGTATGGTCAGGTTGGATCTTGCAAAATCATCCAGGATCGTGAAACAGGTAGATCTAAAGGATTTGGATTTGTAGAAATGCCAGACGATGCTGCTGCAGCAAAAGTTATCGCAGAATTAAACGGAGCGGAATTTGATGGCCGTACCATGGTTGTTAAAGAAGCTACCCCAAGAAGCTAAGACATCTTTCAACTTATAATAAAAAAAACTCCTGTTACCTCCCGGTAGCAGGAGTTTTTTTATGAAACAAAGCTTCATAGTTAAATATGATCTCACAATTCCACATTTCCAAATACAAAGTGTTGTTTTGCAAAAACCGAAAATAAAACCAATTAAATTCTATCAATCGAAATAGAATTAAAACCCGAAAACAATAAGGATACAACATCTTAAAACTTTTCTTTAAAAATTTTAGTAATATTTATACTTATTTCATTCTTTTATTTTATCTTTCGGCAATTAAAATCTAAGGTAATGTTATGGAAAGAGTAAGCACATCAGAAGTCCTTGAATGGGCAAAAGATTTTCTTGAAAAATCGGAAAAAGAAATCACAGCAGATGAACTGAAAGAACAAAAAAAGTACGCCATTCTCATCCAGAATCCGAATGACAAAACCCTACTGTCAAAAATGCTGGACGAATCGTCGCAAATTCACGACAGCCGCAAACTGGCCAAACGCATGAAATTGCTTATTGAGCATTACGGCGTGCCTGAATTTTTCAATTCAACAGATGCTTTCTTGCTAAAACTATTTACTGCTTTCGGATATTGGTTCGATTTCATTTCGGTGCCGATATTCAAAAAAAGACTTCGTTCGGATACTGCTAAAGTTATTATCAACGAAAAACCATCACTTTTAAATCATCATCTGACCGAACGACGCAAGCAACATATTGGTCAGAATGTGAACCTGCTGGGCGAAGTTGTACTCGGAAATGGCGAAGCAGACCACAGGTACAATCATTATCTCGATGCCCTCACCGACCCACAGATTAATTATATTTCCATCAAAATATCCGGCATTTACGCACAGATTAATCCGCTCAATTACGCAAGAAACAAAGAAGATCTGTGTGAGCGTCTGACCCGAATTTACCAGCAATCCATTGATTTTCAATACATCGACAATCACGGAAATTCCATATCTAAATTTGTGAATCTGGATATGGAAGAATATAAAGACACTGAACTAACACTGGATGTGTTCAAAACCGTGCTGAGCCAACCACAATTTAAAAGTTACAGCGCAGGAATAGTTGTCCAGGCTTATTTACCTGATGCGTGGAATTTCCAGACCGAATTGCTTGAATTTGCCAGAAAACGGGTAGCTGAAGGTGGCGCACCACTTAAAATGCGCTTGGTGAAAGGCGCCAACCTGCAAATGGAAAGCATTATTTCTTCGCTCAAAGGTTGGGAAAATCCTATTCTGCCAAGCAAAGTAGAAGTGGATGCCAATTATTTGCATATTCTGGATCGGGCACTGGAACCAGAAAATGCAAAAGCTTTACACATTGGTGTTGCGTCACACAACTTTTTCAGCATTGCCTATGCCTGCCTTTTGAGCAAAAAAAACAGCGTGGAAGAATTCGTTACTTTCGAAATGCTGGAAGGAATGGCCAATCACCTGCCCCGCGTAATGCGCAAACTCGATAAACAAATTATCCTGTACACGCCGGTTGTAAAAAACGAACATTTCCTCAATGCAGTTTCCTATCTGGTACGTCGTCTCGATGAAAATACAGGAAAAGACAACTTCCTTAGTTACTCCTTTGGTCTGAAATACGACAGCAAACATTGGAATTTTTTGAAAGAACAATTTCTTGAAGCCTATTCATTGAAAGATGGCATGGAAGCTAAATCGTTCAGGACACAAGACCGGAATAAGAAAAAGGAAGGAGTGTCGGATAACGAATTGAATATTTTCCACAATGAGCCGGATACTAATTTTGACCTTCATCCCAACCGTTTGTGGGCTGACAAAATACGGGAAGAATGGAAAAAAACGACAAGCGACAAACCCTATCAAATTCCGGTTCAGATTGGCGACAAAGAGCTTTCAAGCAACAAAAAACATGCGTATTACGACCATAACCAGCCAGAAGAAATTTGTGTGTGCGAAGCAAGTCTGGCCGACCTGGAACAACTAAAACAAGTCATTTCCATAGCCGAAACGGATGCGTCCAATTGGCGAAAAACGTCACTTGATGACCGAAACCGGATTCTGCATCAGGTGGCTATAAACCTGAGCAACAATCGCGGACATTTAATCGGGTGCATGTCAGCCATTACCGGAAAAACATTTGGGGAAGGTGATGTGGAAGTTTCGGAAGCTATTGATTTCTGCCGCTTCTACCCGATCACCATGAAAACCTTTGCCAACCTTAAAACAGTAACCTGTACACCCAAAGGCATCGTGCTGGTCATTCCACCCTGGAATTTCCCGTTAGCTATTCCGGTTGGCGGTGTGGCTGCAGCTTTGGCCGCCGGGAATACAGTTATTCTTAAACCGGCAACAGTGGCTTTACCCGTAGCCTGGAAATTTGCAAAATGTTTCTGGGAAGCAGGCGTCCCCAAAGATGCGCTTCAGGTGGTTTGCCCGGCCGAACGGGACACGTTGAATTATCTGACCACTCACCCGGCTATCAAACACATTATTCTTACAGGCGGTACAGACACTGCCTTCCGCATATTGCAAAGCAACCCTACCTGTCCGCTCTCGGCTGAAACCGGTGGAAAAAATGCCATCATTCTCACTGCCAGCGGGGATCGCGACCACGCCATCCAGAACATAGTAACATCGGCATTCAGCAATGCCGGTCAGAAATGTTCCGCCTGTTCGTTGCTCCTGCTTGAAAAAGAAATTTACGACGACCCTGATTTCAAGTTAAAACTGATTGACGCCGTGACAAGTATTCAAACTGGCAGCGCTTGGTTTGGCGGCAATATTGTAGGTCCAATGATAACAAACGAGAATGAAAAACTGCTTCACGCCATCAACAATATGGAAGAAGGTGAATGGTGGTTAGTAAAGCCCGAATTTGTCGACAAAAAACATTATATACTCAAACCGTGTGTAAAATGGGGCGTAAAACCCGGAAGTTATACGTTCCAAAACGAATTATTTGCACCACTATTGGGAGTGGTTTGTATCGATAATCTTGAGCATGGAATCAAATTGATGAACTCAACCGAATACGGTCTGACTTCCGGATTACAAAGTCTGGATGAAACCGAACAACTACGTTGGAAAAACAGTATAGAAGCCGGAAATCTGTATATAAACCGTGGAATTACAGGAGCAATTGTCAACAGGCAGCCGTTCGGAGGAATGAAACGATCTGCTTTTGGAGGTGGCATCAAGGCCGGCGGACGCAATTATGTATCTTGTTTTGTAAATATCGCTGAAAATCCACTTCCCAACACTGAGATAAAAAATGATAAGGCTTATGAATCCTATTCAAATGCTCTGGAGGGTACAGAAAGACTTCGCTTTCTCAATGCTGTGGAAAGCTATCAAACCAACATGGACAATGAATTTTCGCAGGAACTTGATATTCATAACCTGCTGGGTGAACGAAACACATTCAGATACCTGCCACTTAAGAAAATAGGATTGCGGGTACAATCCAGCGATAATCTGTGTGATGTTCTTATGGTATTGGCAGCCGCTAAAATAGTAAAAGTAAGCATGACAATCAGCATCAGCAAATACGATCCGAAACTGGACTCCATACAAAAATGTATTGGAAAAGATTTTCCCGTAGTCATTCAGACAGAACCTGAATTTCTGGTTGAAATGGATAAATACGAACGCATTCGCACCTGTAGTCCGTTGCACGATGAGTGTTACCGTAAAGCAGCGAAAACCGGACAGTACATTGCTTCGCAAAGTCCTATAATTGAAGGTCGAATTGAATTACTGCATTATGTAAAAGAACAAAGTATTGCTTACGAATATCACCGTTACGGAAGCATTACCGAAGAAGTAAAATAGCGTAAGAATTAAAAGAAAGAGAGCAACCCAGTAATGTATAATTGAGTTGCTCTCTTATTATTCAATAAAACACAAGGCAAACCGGCGATCCTACTTCGATCCGCTTCCCGGTATCAGTTAGCTTTCCGGATTTTTTATCGCGTTGGAAAATAACTATATTATCGGTAAACTGATGAGCCACAAACACATATTTGCCATCTGGAGTTATGGCAAAATTGCGCGGACCATCGCCCCCGGATGAAATTTGTTGAGTCAAAGCCAGCTCACCGCTTTTTGCCACCGAAAAGCAGGTGATGTTATTGGCTGTTCCGCGGTTTGTGACATACAGAAATCTTTCATCAAGCGATAAATGAATATCTGCAGCACGATTCACTGTACCGGGCTTATAATCTACTGTGGTTTCGTGCATTAAAGTCAGTTTACCCTCCGCCATTTTCAATACAGAAACAGTTCCATCAATTTCCTGAACCAGAAAAAGTCTTTTTCCACCCCTACTAAAAACTGCATGCCGTGGTCCACTTCCGGGCTTTACGGCCAGCTTATCAAATGGGGTTAATATATCGGTTGGTGAATCTGGATTATACTTATAAACCGTCACGTTATCCGTCCCCAGATCATTGGCTACAAGATATTTTTGATCCGGAGAAAGAAGCACCTGATGGACATGCGGTTCATTCTGACGTTCTGTGTTTATACTTTTACCAGCATGTTGAATTAATTGCAAAAGATCTGTCAATGATCCATCAGCCCGCCTTCCGAAAACTGAAATGCTTCCACCGCTGTAATTGGCCGTAAAAACGTGTTTGAGTGTCACTGAAATATAGCAAGGATCATCACTTTGGGTAAACGACGAGTTCAATCGCGTCAAATGCCCATTTTTTTCGTCAAAAGAAAAAGCACCGGCAGCACTTCCACCCGAATTTTCGCTTACCGAGTAAACATTCTTTTTATCAGAAGTAATTGCCAGATAACTGGGATTGGAAAGCCCGGCAGCAACCGACTTCCGATTAAAAACACCGGTTTTCATATTGATATCATATGTATAAATACCCTGACTTTTACCTGTATTGGTATAGGTTCCAACTAGCAGGCGATACTTGCTCTTTTGAGCATAAAATGGAAGTATTATTGCTCCAATTAAACAGATTGTTATAATTCTTTTCATCTTTCGGATTTAAAAATTGAGCTTCAAAAGTACATATTTTTCAGAGATTAAGCCGCTCCTAAAACAAAGTCTTATCTTTGTGCGTTGTTTTTATAAACAAAATTAATAAACAAACAACTAAACGAATAAAAATGTCAGACAAGCATATTATAAAAACCGAATGGAAAGGCGATATGGCTTTCGAGGCAGATGTAAATGGCCATAAAGTACTGATGGATGCTACTTTAGAAGGTGGTGGACAAGATGCAGGCCCAAGTCCTAAAAAATTACAACTTGTAGCGCTAAGTGGATGTACCGGAATGGATGTAGTCTCCATTCTGAAAAAAATGCGCGTGGAAATTGAAAAATGTTCCATCGAAGTGCAGGGCGATGTCACCAGCGAGCATCCAAAGCACTACTATAAAATGCACGTAATCTACAAATTTACCGGGAAAAACCTGCCGCTCGAAAAACTTGAAAAAGCAGTGAGGATGTCGGAAGAAACGTATTGTGGAGTCGAAGCACTTTATCGCAAGGCCATTGAAGTAACATCTGAAATAAGAATAATCGAATCGTAAAAAAAACTATTTAAGTCATTTCAACGCAATAACAAAGATCTATCAATATGGAGATTAAGCATATTTTTCGCAATAATCAGAAGTGGATTCAGGAAAAAATCAAGACAGACAAAGACTATTTCAAGAAATTATCAGCGACTCACAATCCTGAAATTCTCTACATTGGCTGTTCGGACAGTCGCGTTTCGGCAGAAGAGTTGATGGGCGTACAACCCGGAGAGGTTTTTGTGCACCGGAATATTGCCAACATGGTTCCGAATACTGATCTGAATGTCATGTCGGTTATCAACTTCGCCGTCAGCCACCTTAAAGTTAAGCATATCGTTGTTTGCGGACATTATTATTGCAACGGTGTGAAATCGGCAATGGAATCGGCCGATTTGGGCATTTTAAATCCCTGGCTGCGAAACATCCGGGACGTTTACCGGCTTCATAAAAAAGAGCTGAATGCCATTATTGACGAAGAGCAAAGATACAAGCGGCTTATTGAATTGAACGTACAGGAACAATGTGTAAACATCATCAAAACCCCTGACGTACAAAAAGCATACAAAGACAGATTGTTAACAGTTCACGGCTGGGTTTTTGACATTCACAGCGGCCAATTGATTGATTTAAAAATAGATTTCGATCATATACTTGGCAGCATAATGGAAATTTACAAGATAATTTAAATAAAGAAAACTGGGCGCAACCTGAGGTTACGCCCAGTTTTCGTATAAATCAAAATTTATCTCATTCGTTGTTTCAAATCATTATATACTTTTTCGTAAGTAGGCGTTGGTATTCCGTGTTTTTTCCCTAATTCCACTACGATTCCGGTCAGTCCGTGCACTTCTGTGTTTTTCCCCGCCTGAAAGTCGCTATGCATCGATGCGGTGGTTTCAAATGGCAGTTTTTCCAATTGATGTATCACTTTATCAATTACCGTTCGCTCTATTTCAGCGCCTTCGGCATTAGCTACTAATAACAGTTCTTCCAATAAATTTACCAGCGTTGTTTTTCGTATATCGTCGGTCAGCAAAGCACCGAAGCTGACATTGAAATACGAAGTGAGTGAGGCGGTTGCCGAGATGAAGAAGAACTTCGTCCAGATCACATGCATAATTTTTTCGTGAAGATACGCATCAATCCCTGCATCCTTTAAAAGCATTTCAAAGGCACTCAAACGTTCGTTGGTCTGCTTGTGCTCATATCCGAAATTAAACCGGTGCAGACCGCCCGAACTTTCCACTACTCCGGGCTCATTCAACCGAGCCACAATATAGCAACAGCCTTGCCAAACTTCAGTTCCCGGAAGCAAAGTCCGAATTCGGTCCGAGTTATCAATACCATTGAGTAATGGAAGAATAACCGTATTTGGTCCAACAATTGGCTTTATTTGTGCCACAGTAGAATCCAGATCATAGCTTTTCGGAGTCATAATAACATAATCAGCCGGACCAATTTCCGATACGTTATCGGTTGCCAATGTAGGAAAAACCTGAAAAGTTCCGTTCTCGGTAATCAAAGTCAAACCATTCTCCTGCATTTTTTTCAAATGCTGGCCACGTGCCACGAAATATATTTCTACTTCCGGATCATTAGCATAGTGTTTTGCAAGCATTCCGCCATAGTAGCCTCCTACTCCACCAAGCCCAACAATTACAATCTTTGTCTTCATAAAATTTAAACTTAAAAACGAACTGCAAAGTTACCTTTTTTTTTGCACAAAACTTTTCAAAAAAAAACGATTATATTTTAAGAATCAGCTTGTTCAAATATCATCTTTGCATAACAAAAACGGACTCACCTGATTTTCAGGCAAGTCCGTTTACATATTATATTTCAAACTTGATCAATGACGTCTTGCAACTTCACCATGGTGTGCTATATCTAAACCTACTGTTTGCTCCATCTCCGAAACACGCACCGGAATAAATTTATTTATCCCCTTGAATAATAACACTGTAAAACCGAATGCATATACAATGGCAATTACAAGTGCAACACATTCTTTGAGCAACAACATACCATTTCCACCGAAAAACAATCCATTAGGAACTGCTGCATTAATAGTGCTATTGGCAAAAAACCCGAGACAAATAGTTCCGATTACTCCTCCCATACCATGCACACCCCAAACATCAAGCGCATCGTCCCAGCCTTTTTTCTCTTTGAAATGCACAGCCAGATAACAGCCGATAGCCGCAATTACTCCAATAATAGCCGCGGAATAGATATCCACATAACCGGCGGCAGGCGTAATAGTTGCCAATCCTGCTACTGCACCGGTCATCAACCCAATAAAAGTCGGTTTCTTTTTGCCGGTATTCCATTCAATAATCAGCCACGTAACAGCTGCAAATGAAGCCGCCGTATCAGTATTCAAAAATGCTGAAATGGTGACTGAATTGACAGCCAGTTCGCTTCCGGCATTGAAACCATACCATCCAAACCAAAGTAAAGCCGTACCGATTGCAACCAGCGGAATATTGTTAGGTTCATGTTTTTCATTCCGTCGTCCTACAAAATAAACCGAAGCCAGTGCAGCAAATCCCGCCGTAGCATGAACTGTAATCCCGCCGGCAAAGTCAAACACACCCCACTCAGCAAGCAAACCGCCGCCCCAAACCATGTGAACAAAAGGATAATATACAAAAATCTGCCACAAAATCAGGAAAACAATGTACGATCTGAATGAAACACGATTGATAAATGCACCTGTAATAAGCGCTGGAGTAATGATGGCAAACATCATTTGATAAGCGATAAAAATATATTCAGGAAATGGCTTTTCTGCCGAATAAAGTGTGGAGGGAGTAATCCCATGATAAAACATTTTGTCTAAATTTCCGAAAATACCGAAAAAATCAGTTCCGCTGGCCATATTGCCGCTAAAACAAACCGAATATCCAAAAGCAAACCAGAGTATTGTGCTTATTCCCATGGAAACAAAGCTCTGCATCATAATACTCAAGATATTCTTGTTACTGCCTAACCCTCCATAAAAGAAGGCTAATCCCGGAGTCATAAGCATGACGAGGCTCGTGGCCAGGATCATAAAAGTGGTCAATCCTACATCTAACATAATGGTGTTTTTTAGTTTGGTGCAAAAGTACACATTTATGTTGATATTTCATACATAAATGTAGCTTTTTAAATTATAAAACACACATAAATACAAAAAAAGCAAGAAATAATATCATTTTGACACAACATAACACAAAACACACAAAACACAAACCTCACAAAAAAACATCATTACACCTTCATTTGTAAATCAAAATAAAACATTTGCTTTCAAAGAGCTAACACCACACAACATATCCATAGTCAAACCACCTATTATCTTATAAAGAACATTTTTTTTATGCTTTGCCCCGATTTTAGCTGAATCAAATAAACACCCTTAGGCAAACTGCCAACTTCAATATCCAAGGGACTTTGGGGAGAAATAAAAATTTTCACAGGCTTAGCCATCATGTCAAACACCACCAACCGATCACAAATTCCATTAAATTCCAATGTCATAGAATCTCCGGAAGAATTTTGATATATTTTAATTCCATTGGTATTAGACACAACCTCATCTATAGCGGTCCTATTATAAATAACTGCATTCAGTTTTTCCCAAATCTGATTGCAAAATTGAGGTGTAATGTCTGCCGCCGTGCTGCCGGACTGATTTCCCATTCGCACGACCACCAAACCCTGCGAAGGAGAAACGCTTACTATTTGTCCGTTTTTACCCAAGCCTGCAAACATGTCAGCCGGAGCTTCCGGCGCGTATGAACCCTGAAAAACATATTGTAAAGTTGGCAACATATAACTTTGTTTACCATTTAACCACCACAGATAGCCATACGATTTATTCAAATCCTGCGAAGCAGTAGTCATAGCCCCAACATACGCCTTATCATGCAATAACGTATCAGTTTTCCAAACAAAATTTCGTTGGGCAAGCAATCCATAGCGGGCCATACTCCGGGCTGTACTAAAAAACACATTATCATAATCAAGCATTGCCCAAATGCCCGTCATACCAGTTTTTGCTTTAAGTTTCGATTGAGTGTACAGATTTATATTTGTTGAAGTAGCTTTCTCCAACACCTGCTCGAGCAACGTATACGGAGCATTGTGATATGCCCAACGCTTCCCCGGATCGGCAAGATATTTCAAACAAACGGGCGAAGTACAATGATTATCAGTCACACCGTCATCCAGGCCAGATGTCATAGTCAGTTGATGCCGAATGGTAATAGCACTTTCCTGAGCAGGCGTACAACTGGTCCAGCCAGTGCCTAAATATTTACCCGCAGGATCAGTAATTGACAAATAACCATCTTCCTGAGCAGCACCCACCAAAAACGAAGTTATCGTTTTGCCGGCCGATGCCCAATACCAGACGCTATCCTGAGCAAAAGCCCCAAAATACCTTTCCAATACTATTTTCCCATCTTTCAACACAATGAAAGCTTTCGTATTTTCTTTTTCCAGAAAATCATACAACACGTTAATCTTTTCGGCTGACCAACCGAGCGAAGCCGGAGAAACAGCTTCCCATAAAGCCTGCGAACTTAACGGTGGGTAATAAACAGCCTGCGGATACAATGCCTTAAAAGGAAATACTACCAACAAAAAAATCATTATTTTTCTCATAAACAATCCTTCTTAAATTTCAATACAACGTTAAAACAACAATTATTGTTGACAAAAATTTATTTTACAGGTTTAATTGCCTATAAAAAACACACAGAAATTCATACATAAATTATTCAATCACGAGAAAAACCCCAACAAACATTCCCAAATAGCTTTGTCAATCAAAGATTTATTCGTATCTTTGCCCCGCTTTAATAAAAACTAATTACAAATTACTAAAAAGCTAACAAACAGTATGTTAAACCATTATGAAACCGTTTTCATTTTAACTCCCGTTTTGTCTGATGTACAGATGAAGGAAGCGGTAGAAAAATTCAAATCCATTTTAACCGAAAATGGTGCGACTATTACCAATGAGGAAAATTGGGGATTGCGCAAGCTGGCGTATCCAATCCAGAAGAAATCCACAGGTTTTTATTCGTTACTTCAATTTGATGCAGAGTCATCAGTAATCGCTACACTGGAAACTCAATTCCGTCGCGACGAACGTGTACTACGTTTCTTATCGTTCCGTTTGGACAAATATGCGTTCGAATACGCAGAGAAAAGAAAAAATGTAAAATCTAAAGAAGTAAAGGAGAACTAAGAACATGGCAGCAAACAACGGAGATATCAGATATTTGACTCCACCCTCAGTAGATGTAAAAAAGAAAAAATACTGTCGTTTCAAAAAAAGCGGCATCAAATACATCGATTACAAAGATCCTGAATTTTTGAAAAAATTCTTGAACGAACAAGGAAAAATCCTTCCTCGTCGCCTTACCGGTACTTCGTTGAAATATCAACGTAAAGTAGCTCAAGCAGTTAAAAGAGCACGCCACATCGCGTTGCTTCCTTATGTAACCGATATGATGAAATAATAAAGAAGGAGGAAAAAGTATGGAAATTATATTGAAAGAAGATGTAATCAACTTAGGTTACAAAGGCGATATCGTTAACGTAAAGGCAGGTTACGGACGTAACTTCCTGATCCCAACAAAAAAAGCGGTTCTGGCTACAGCATCAGCTAAAAAAATGTTGGCAGAAGATTTGAAACAACGCGCTCACAAACTGGAACGTCTGAAAAATGAAGCTATCGAATTGGCTGAAAAACTGAAAGATGTAGTATTGACAGTAGGCGCTAAAACTAGCACAACAGGTAAAATTTTCGGCGCTGTGGGTCCTATCCAGATTGCCGATGCTTTTGAAAAAGCAGGTTTTGCTGTTGACCGCAAAGTAATAGTACTTAAAGATGCCGTTAAAGAAATCGGCTCATACAAAGCTACTTTAAAACTTCACAAAGAAGTAACTGTAGAGGTTGCTTTCGAAGTTGTAGCTGAATAAGTTTTCAATTCAAAATCCCGATAAAGCCCGGTACACTTTTGTGTATCGGGCTTTTTTTACAAAAAATTCCGGCTTGAAACAAAAAAACAATTTCATCACACCGATTTATCTTTTTGAATGGCATTGGTCAGCGCCACCGTCCCGTTTATTCCACCCAGGCCCATTGTTTCAACTGCGGTGCTTGGTACAATAACTATGGTAGAATTCGTTTTCAATCCTTCATAAAGCATATTCATGGCACGCAAGTGGAAAGCCGTCGGATTTTCAGCATAACTTTTGGAGGCTTCATTAAACATTTCGGCAATCTGACGTTCGGAATCTCCCAAAATAACTCTGGCCTGGCGCTCCCGTTCGGCCTGCGCCTGCATCGACATGGCAGCTTCGAGCCCCTGAGGTATAAGCACATCTTTTACTTCCACCGAAATAACATTAATTCCCCATGGCTCAGTTCGTTCGTCAATTATAGTCTGCAAAAGCGAACTAATCTTGTCACGTCCCTCCAGCATATCGGCTAACATCGTCTTTCCGATCACATCGCGCAACGCAGTTTGCGAAGCCCAACTGATAGCACTGTAATAATCGGCCACATCCAAAGCAGCCTTTTTCGGATCAATCACTTTCCAGAAAAGGACTGCATCCACATCCACCGGAACTGTATCTTTCGTCAGTGTTTTTTCAGCTTTAAAAGCAGTACTGATTACCCGGATATCAATCCAATAAGGAATAGTGTCGATAATGGGGATAATAAAAAATATTCCGGGGCCCCTCATCGAATGATACTTCCCTAATCTCAGCACAATAGCCCGGCTCCATTGGGTGGCAACCTTAGTGGACCAGGCTATAATTGCTCCAATCAAAACAAAAAATCCGACAATAATCGTACTCGATGGCGACGATAAATTACCATTTAACACATATGCAAAACAAATCCCAATAAAAACAACGATTACAAAGAGTAAAGCTGCAACTGAACTTACATTTTTCATTTTTTCAAAGATTAGATAGTTAATAACTTTATATTAATAACAAAACAAATTATTTCCCGAATAATGAAAGAACACATGCAAAATCCTGCAAACTAAATATTGTGATATATAAACAATTAAGTGTAATGATAAGTTTTCTGCAAATCAATAGCATATAAAAACAACAAAGGACAGATCGTTTTCTGACCTGCCCTTTGCAACCTCAATTTATTCTTATTTAATTTTCTTCAAAATCAAATTGTCGAACGAGTATTTCCCGCTACCACTCACCAGAACAGCCAGAGCCATTCCAACTACCAGAATAAAATACTCAAGACCTTCGCCTTTTTGCATTCCGAACCAATTCATAAAAAATCCATTAGCAGCATGACCGCCCAAAATAGCCGCCCCTGTCATCGTTAACCCAACCGAGAACGCCATGAAACGTGTTCCAAAACCCAGGATAAGTCCAATACTGCCTACAAATTCCGCCAAAATAACAAGCGTGCCGATTATAAACGGCATTCCCATGCTTTGGAAAAAGCCTACAGTGCCTGAAAAACCATACCCTCCGAAGAGTCCGAGCGCTTTTTGCATACCGTGTGGTAAAATTACGATACCTAAAGCTACACGTACCAAAAGTAATGACCATGATTGTTGATCTGTTGCTAAAAATTGTTTGATTGTTTTCATTCTATTTACTTTTATTTTCAATTTAATTATTTGATTTACTATACTTTATTTTGCAGTCATTGGAATTTCCATAACCAATACTTTACTAATCGAATTTGATTTTATTTCAACTTCTGCAGCTTCGCTGACGGCCAAACCATCTCGCCGGTTTAGTTCTTGATTTGCAACTGTCACATCTCCTTCTATTACAAAGAAATACACTCCGTTATTTTTATCTTTCAGTTCATATTTTCCTTCCCAGCCTTCTGACAAATTGCCCAAATGAAACCAAGCATTTTGGTGAATCCAAACTCCCTGATCATTGGGATTGGGTGAAAGAATCTGGAAAAATTCATCTACTTTTTCAATGTCTGCCAGCGAAATCTGGTCATAACGCGGAGTAACATTCCTTTTATTCGGAAAAACCCAAATCTGAAAAAGTTCGAGCGGCATCGTTTTCTCGTGGTTATATTCACTGTGAAAAATACCTGTTCCGGCACTCATTACCTGAATTTCTCCCGCTTTAATCGTTCCATGATTTCCCATACTGTCTTTATGTTCAACAACTCCGGCAACCGGAATAGTGATGATTTCCATATTGTCGTGTGGGTGTGTTCCAAAACCTTCGCCTGCTGCAATCCAATCGTCGTTCAGCACCCTGATGGCACCAAAATTTACACGTTCCGGATTATAATAGTTTGCAAAACTGAAGGTATGATGCGTATCCAACCAACCGTGATTGGCATGTCCGCGTGTTTCTGATTTGTGCAAAATTGTTTTCATAACTTATTTTTTTTTGCGACCCCTAACCCCTAAGGGGAGCTTGGTTACTATTGTCATTTAAATCAAAAGGGAATAATTGACGAAACTAACTTAGTCCCACTTTAGGGGTTAGGGGTCATTTTTTTCTTTTCTTCTTGACACGACAAAGGTACGGCAGCAAAATGCTCCGCGAAGTAAAGAAATCAGGAGAATGATTGCAAAAATCAGGACTGACGTGCTAAAACGCGGAATTCGGAGGGAGTTTGACCGGTAATTTTCTTAAAAAAATTATTAAAATGGGCCGATTCTTCAAAGCCTAGCTCGAAAGCCAGCTCCTTATTACTGATATTACTGAAGAGTAGAGAACGTTTGGCTTCCGTAATCAATTTACTCTGAATATGCTCCTTAGCAGATTTACCGGTCAGGTTTTTCACGGTTTTATTCAGGTAATCAGCAGTAACGGCCAGTTCTTCGGCATAATCGGAAACCATGTGAGATTGGGCATATCGCTTATTCAACGATTGCTTAAACGTGCGAAGGATATGATTGCTGGTTTCCAGCAATTGAGGATTATTACTTTTGCGAAGCGAACAATGATTATTACTCTGAATCAAAAATAATTTCACCAATGCCCCAACTGCTTCCTGCGTATACGTCTCCAGCGAAGCCGCAAAGTGAGCCATTTGTTCAGCCAGACTCCTGTAAACCGCCATGTCATTCTCATTTATTGTAAGCGGAGGCGACTGCCCATAATCGTTGAAGAGATAAATATCGTTTATCATCTTCTCCGGAATGGAATTGGCAATCAGAAATTGCTCGGTAAAAGTAATCACCCAACCCACAGGTTCAGCCGAGAGGATGACCTGATGCATTTGTCCGGGCTGGATGAAGTAAATGGTACGATCTTCTATCTTATATTCTGTAAAATCGACAAAATGAGTACCTTCGCCTTTTTCTATAAAAATAATAGTGTAGTATTCATGCCGATGCGGACTATCAGGCGCTCCATTCGTACTACGATAGATATCTTCCATACGTTTCAGCGCAAAATCAGAATATTTCTGGGCCATTTCCGAGAAAGTGTAAGTCTTTATGTCTTTATGCATCATGTTCATAGGTGCAAAGATAATTTATTTACAGATTAATTAAATAAAATACGTATTATCACTAAAAACACAAAAGGCATATAAAAGTTTTAATTCAAACTTATATATGCCTGTTGCTGTATTTAAATTATCAAACTATCTGTCCGATTTCAATACAAAAACCTTTTTTGGAGCGCTTTCGGTTTTGGCAACAATAGAAACTGGCGTTTTAGAAGCTTGTGGCTTGCTCACATTTCGATTTGACGCAGCCCGTCGCTTCCCTTTGCCAGGATCAATGCCCGAACCTTTACCACGTGTGGCAACTTTTGGTTTAGTCTTGGATTTTTTATCTGTCAACACATGTTCGGCTGGAAAAGGATGATTTTCTACCACAGGCACTTCCATAGAAATCAGCTTCTGAATATCGCGCAGATATTCCAATTCCTCCACGTCGCAAAACGAGATAGACTTCCCATCATGCCCCGCCCTACCCGTACGGCCAATTCGGTGAACATAAGTTTCAGGTATATTAGGTATTTCGTAGTTAATTACCAGGTTCAGTTCATCAATGTCAATTCCGCGAGCAGCTATATCAGTGGCCACCAACACACGTGTTGAACGATCTTTAAAGTTTTTCAACGCGTTCTGACGTGCATTTTGCGATTTATTTCCATGAATTGCTTCCGCTTTGATATGCGCTTTGGTCAAAATGCGCTGTACTTTATCGGCACCATGTTTGGTACGCGTAAAAACCAAAGCCGTATTAATAGACTTATCCTGAAGCAAATGCAACAATAAATCTTTCTTATTGACAGCTTCCACATAATACAACTCTTGCTGAATGGTTTCAGCTGTAGTCGAAACCGGAGTCACGGCCACTTCTTCGGGATTTGTCAGGATAGTTCCGGCCAGCACACGAATGGAATCGGGCATGGTTGCCGAGAAAAAAAGCGACTGCCGTTTAACCGGAATAATTTTGACCAGTTTTTTTACGTCGTGGATAAAACCCATGTCAAGCATCCGATCAGCTTCGTCGAGAACGAAAATGCTCAAATCATTGAGTTTAATATAACCCTGATTGTGCAAATCAAGAAGCCGCCCGGGCGTGGCAATTAGAATATCCACACCGGATTTCAAGGCGTTGATTTGTGGATTTTGAGGTACACCGCCAAAAATAACAGCATGACGAAACCGCATATTGCGCCCGTAAGCAGCAAAACTTTCACCAATCTGAATGGCCAACTCGCGGGTTGGAGTTACAATCAGTACTTTTATTTTACGATGAATCTTATCATTCTCATGCGTCAAATATAATTTTTGAAGAATGGGAATAGCAAAGGCAGCCGTTTTCCCGGTGCCAGTTTGTGCACAGCCTAATAAATCTTTACCTTTAAGTACAATGGGAATAGCAATTTCCTGAATGGGGGTTGGTTGGGAATAACCTTCGTGACGAAGAGCATTTAAGATCGGCTCAACAAGATCTAACTTATCAAATGTCATAGAATATTTAATGTACCCATATCTAATACACAAGTTCAAACTTCAAACTAATGGGATACGATTTTGTACAAAAGTACGGAAAATATACGGAGGAATCAAAAATCATTTACAGAGCTTCACTCAACACACTACATCTGCACAGTTTTTTTAAACTTATATGAATACTTGAAAGCATATTGTCAGAGTATTTTGTTGCACACGAATCGTTCATTTGCGCATAATATAACATATATTAACTCAAAAACATCCCAAAATAAGTTGGTCGACCAATTAAAATACTTATTTTTGCCATGCAAGATGTTAGCAAAACAACAAACTGACATTTTTCACCTGAATGATTCGCTAAAATGAATTAATCAACCATCAACCTTGAATCTCTTGATTACACATCCCCCAATCTGTTTCTCCTGCAGAAAAACGTACGCATCGCCGATGTTGTACGGTTCTTCCTGAAATATTTCATATCTCTGTTTTTAAACCATTTGCATGAGCCGGCACAATACCGGAGCAAGCAATCACACATCTGCAAATCGAAAAGTTAACACACCCTCAAAGAACCGTTAACCAGACAGATAATACCAAATACAATTACAATTTAAAACCAGAATCTAATGACAAATGCTGAAACCGTATCTACCGATGTTTTAATTATCGGAGGCGGACCATCCGGTCTGGCCACCTCTATCCATTTGGCCGATATCCTGAAACAACGAGGATTAAACCGAAGAATTTTATTAATTGAAAAAGGAAATTCTATCGGAAGCCATATTTTATCAGGGGCAGTTATCAAAACTGACGTTTTCAAGAATCTATTGCCCGATGTCGATTTCAATGAGATTCCGTTCAATGCCAAAGTTGAAACAGATGCTACAGTTCTGCTGAGCGCAAATGGCGCATTCAAATTACCAGTGCATGTTCCTTACATGAGCAACAAAGGCAATTATACCGCATCGCTTGGACAGGTTTGCCGTTATCTGGCAAAAAAAGCAGAAGAAAAAGGCGTGGAAATCTATCCGGGATTCGCTGTGGATGAAATCCTGTATGCGGACGGCAAAGTAATCGGGGCTAAAACCATTGACACAGGCGTTGACCATCATGGCAACCAACTGGAAAATTTTCAGCCCGGAACACGCATTGAAGCCAAACTAACCATTTTTGCGGAGGGTACGCGAGGAAGTCTGGCCAAAAAGCTTATTCAAAAATATGATTTGGAGAAAGATAAGAACTGCCAGATATACTCGCTAGGTGTAAAAGAATTGTGGAGTATTCCCGAAGGCAACATCAAACCAGGCGAAGTATATCACACCATGGGGTACCCACTGAATATGAAAGAATTTGGAGGAGGATTCGTTTATGGACTAAAAGATAACAAAGTAGCCGTAGGATTAGTGGTAGGACTCGAATATGAAGACCCAACATTCGATGTGCACGATGCATTTCAGGCATGGAAAACAAATCCATTTATTTCAAAATTCCTGAAAGGAGGAAAACTGGTTGAGTACGGTGCCAAAACATTACCCGAAGGTGGCTGGTACTCTATACCTAAATTATATACCGACAACGCACTCATTGTTGGTGATAGTGCCGGATTGGTTGCCATGCCTGCTTTGAAAGGGGTACACCTGGCAGTCACATCGGGAATGCTGGCTGCTAAAGCCGCGGCAGAAGCATTAAGCAAAAACGATTTTTCGGAAAAAACTCTTTCCACGTATGAGACATCCATCCAGGACAGTCTGATTTATAAAGATCTATACCCGGTTCGGAATTTCCGACAGGGATTTTCGAAAGGGTTGATTATTGGATCCTTACATTTTGGCAGTCAACTCATTACCGGTGGTGCAGGTTTCTTTGGCAAGCTGAAAACTCATCCTGACAAAGATGCAACGAAAACATTGGCAGAGTTTAAAGGCAAACCATTCAAAGAAAGATTTAAAGGTAAACTGGAGTTTGACAAAGTGCTGACTTTTGATAAAGCAACAGATGTTTATCATTCCGGCGTAGCTCATGATGAACAACAGGTTCCACACGTCAGAGTCAATAATCCTGAATCATTTATAGCCATTAATATCAAGCAATACGGTGCTCCGTGCCAGTTTTTCTGCTCGTCGGAAGTGTACGAACTGCATACCGATAAAAACGGACATCAGGAACTGCGCATTCATGCCGAGAACTGTATGCATTGCAAAACCTGCGATATAAAAACACCGGGCGACGGAATTACATGGAATGTTCCAAACGGCGGCAATGGTCCTGATTTTCAGAACATGTGATTAATGCAGAATTTACAATGCATAATGCATAATTCATAATTATTAATTATTAATTTTTAATTCAAAATTGAAAAAATGGCTCTTACAATTATAAGTTTAATAAAACAAGTACCACTCCCAACCGAAATGCGTATGGGAGAAGATGGATTAATGGATAGAACCAAGGCTAAATCCATTATTAATATCGATTGTCAATTTGGATTGGAAGCCGGATTGCAACTCAAAAAACAATACCCCGATGCCCGGCTGATTGCCTGCTCTATGGGACCTGGTTCTTTTGAAACGGCATTACGCACAGCCATTTCGATGGGCTACGACGAAGCTTTCCTCCTCTCCGACCGCAAACTTGGCGGAAGCGACACCTACGCCACAGGACTGGCTATATCTACTATGCTGAAGCATTTGGGATTCACCAAAGACGCCAAAGAACCGTTTATCATCCTGGCCGGAAGGCAAACCAGCGACGGAGATACAGCCCACGTACCATCGCAGGTAGCAGAAAATCTGGGTATTCCACAAGCTACATTTGTTGAAAGTGTAAAAGCTGATGGTAAGGGAAATGTAGTTGCAAAACGCATTATCGAAGGTGGTTACCAAATGATGCAATTGCCTATGCCTTGTACCATTTCACTAACTCCAACCGGCATTCCGCCACGCAAACCATCACTTACCGGAGCCATCAAAGCCCGTAATGCTCAAATTACCGTTTTCGGTATTGACGATATCGGCTTAGGAACAGAAAAAATCGGACTCAGCGGTTCGCCCACCATTGTAGCCAATGTGGTGAATATTGTGAGCGAGCGTGCTCCTATTATCATGTCTGAAGGACATAACGAAACAGCACTGGTGGATAGCTTGATTTCCAATTTCAAAAAAGGTGCAAATGTGCTGGAGAAAAAGGAAGCTGCTGAAAAGAAAGCCTCCGAGAAACCGGAATTTCCGTTTTACGACAACCGCAACGGTGCCAAGGGGATTCTGACCTGGGCCGAAGTGGCTAACGGTAAAATTGTCCGTCCTTCGATCGAATTATTGACTCCTGCCCGACATTTGGCCGATCAACTGGGCGAAGGAACTAAAATTATGACGTTGCTTATAGGAAAAAACGTGAAAGATCAGGCTCAGGTGCTGTTCGAACACGGTTCGGACGAAGTAATTGTGGTAGAAAATGACAAACTCGAAGAATATTTGGTGTTGCCGTTCTCTTCTATTTTTGCTCAGGTAATTAAAGATCGTAATCCGGAAATTTGCCTTTTTGCAGCCACCACTTCCGGGCGGGAACTTGCTCCGCGCATTGGTGTGAAAACCGGTAGCGGTGTAACTGCCGACTGTACAGGACTGGAAATTGGCGAATACGTGAACCGTAAAGACAAAGTAATTAACAAACCGATTCTGCATTCACGCCGCCCTACGTATGGCGAAAGTAAACTGGCTACGATTCTGGGCTTTGTTTATCCGCAAATTTCTACGGCGCGTGCTGGCACTTTCGAAGTTCCGGCCAAAGTGGAAGGCCGCACGGGAGTGATTTCTACATTCCAGCCTACCCTGACTGAAGATGAATTTAAAGTAGAAATTCTGAAAACGGTACGTGGCGAAGGCAGCTCTGTGAACCTCTTCGATGCCGACATTATCGTTTCCGGCGGCAGAGGGACTACTACCGATGGGCTGGAATTGATCAAGAAACTGGCCGAAGCACTCAAAGAAAAAGGCGTGAAAGCTGAATGGGCTTGCAGCCGTGTGGTAGTTGACGAAGGTTTCTCGGAATATGCACGACAAGTTGGCCAAACCGGTAAAACCGTTCGTCCGAAAGTGTACGTGGCTGTCGGGGTTTCCGGAGCTATCCAGCATATTGCCGGCATGAAAGAGTCTGAAAAAATTATCGCCATCGATCACAATCCAAAAGCATCGATTTTCCACTTTGCCGACTTCGGTATTGTAGGCGAATACACTGACATCATTCCCGAATTAATTGAGCGAGTGAAAAGCGGATTTACTTTTGGGATAGAACCTGTAAAGAACTAAATACTCCATTTATTTACAATAAAAAAACGCTAATCGGCAGAGCCGGTTCGCGTTTTTTTATAATGAAATTATATATTATTTATTGTATTGATTCACCAAAGCATCTACTTCGTCTGTTATCAGTTTCGAGAATTCAGCTACTGTCATAGTGCCTTTGTCACCTTCGCCCTGACGACGTACGGCTACTTCACCATTTTCAGCTTCTTTTTCTCCTACAATCAACATATAAGGAATACGTTTTAATTCGTTATCGCGGATTTTACGGCCAATTTTCTCGTTACGGTCATCTACCTGAACACGAATATCCTGAGCGTTCATTTCCTTGGCTATGCGGAAAGCATAATCGTTGAACTTCTCACTGATTGGCAAAATAACCACCTGATCGGGCGTTAACCACAATGGGAATTTGCCGGCAGTATGCTCAATCAATACCGCTACGAAACGTTCCATAGAGCCAAACGGCGCACGGTGAATCATTACCGGACGGTGTTTCGCATTGTCTTCGCCGGTATATTCCAGTTCGAAACGTTCCGGCAGATTGTAATCAACCTGAATAGTTCCCAACTGCCAACGGCGACCGATAGCATCTTTCACCATAAAGTCGAGTTTTGGTCCGTAGAAAGCAGCTTCACCGGTTTCCACGCGGGCTTTTAATCCTTTTTCGGCACAAGCTTCAATGATGGATTGCTCTGCTTTATCCCAGTTTTCGTCGGTACCAATGTATTTTTCGCGGTTGTTCGGGTCACGCAATGAAATTTGAGCTTCAAAGTTTTCAAACTCCAACGCATTAAAAATAATGAAGATAATATCCATTACTTTCAAAAACTCATCTTTCACCTGATCCGGACGACAGAAAATATGCGCATCATCCTGTGTAAAGCTACGAACACGGGTTAATCCGTGCAATTCGCCACTTTGCTCGTACCGATAAACAGTGCCAAACTCAGCCAGACGCAACGGAAGGTCTTTGTATGAACGTGGTTTGAACTTGTAAATTTCGCAGTGGTGCGGACAGTTCATCGGTTTCAACAGGTATTCTTCACCTTCTTCGGGTGTATGAATAGGCTGGAACGAATCTTTTCCGTATTTTGCATAGTGCCCTGAAGTCACATACAATTGTTTGTTTCCGATATGCGGAGTCATTACCTGTTGGTAATCGAAACGACGTTGGATTTTTTTCAGAAAATCTTCCAGACGCAGACGCAAAGCCGTTCCGCGTGGCAACCAGATTGGAAGTCCCTTGCCCACCATTTCAGAGAACATGAACAACTCCAGTTCACGGCCAATTTTGCGGTGGTCACGTTTTTTGGCTTCTTCCAACAAAACCAAATACTCATCGAGCATTTTCTTTTTTGGGAAAGTAATACCGTAAAGACGTGTCAGCATCTTGCGTTTTTCGTCGCCACGCCAGTATGCACCGGCTACGCTTAACACCTTGATAGCTTTAATATCGCCTGTATTGGGCAAGTGAGGCCCACGGCACAAATCGGTAAAATTACCTTGCGAATACAAAGTGATAGTTCCGTCGGCCAGATCGTTAATCATTTCGGTTTTATATACTTCGCCAATGGCTTCGAAACGAGCCAAAGCATCGGCTTTACTGATGTCGCTGCGAACAATAGCTTCTTTGCGGGCCGCCAATTCAAGCATTTTTGCTTCGATAGCAGGCAAATCGCTTTCTTTAATAGCTACTTCACCCGGATCTACATCGTAGTAGAAACCGTTTTCGATAGCCGGACCAATGCCGAATTTAATGCCCGGATATAATTCCTGAAGCGCTTCGGCCATCAAGTGTGCCGACGAGTGCCAGAAAGCATGCTTGGCTTCCTCATCATCCCACTTATGTAATTTGATAGCTGCATCGGTTTCAATCGGGCGGGTTAAATCCCATATTTCGCCGTTTACTGTGATAGCAAGCACTTCTTGTGCCAGTCGGGAGCTGATACTTTCAGCCAGTTGGAGTCCGGTAATGCCTTTGGCAAATTCGCGTACCGAACCGTCGGGGAATGTTACTTTAATCATACGTTTTTGAACCTTACAAATGGTTTTTAAATTTTGAGTTGCAAAGATAAGATTTTTGAACCGCAAAATGACATGAATAAAAAAATAACAAGCTAATTTTTCAGGTTTAATCTCTTTTAAAAACTTCCACTGTTATATTTTCATAATATTTCAACTTAATAATAGTTCATATAAAATAATAGTTATATTTTTGTAACCATTTTGAAAACGAACTATTATGAATGAAACTGAAATGATATCAATTGACAGGATAATTGAGAATTTAATATACCTGCATCCCTTACTATCAAAGAGTTTAACCCGCTCGATCCGGGCGAAGACAAATCTGAATCCCGGAAGCCTTTACATCCTGGGTCTGCTGAGTAAATACGATGTGTTGTCGATGTCTGAAATCGGTTGTAAACTTGCCATGCCCAAACCGCATGTTACAGCTCAGGTTGATAAATTGATAGCAGAAGATATGGTGGAACGTTTATTCGATAAAAATGACAGACGAATCATCAATATCCGGTTTACAGAAAAAGGGAAAGAAGACTTTAAGGCAATTAAACAGGAAATAAGCAGAGATATGCGTGAGCGCATTGAAAAACTTGACAAGCAGAAACTGGCTCTGTTATACGATTCTACTCAACAGGTCAGGGACATATTATCTGAAATAATGATAGATTCAACTCATTCCATGACACAATGTAACAAAGCATAAAATTAACGACAAACAAAAAATAAAATTTAAAGGTATGGCAAAGAAAAAAGATTTAAAAATTTACATCCCGTTGGCATTAGTGATTCTAATTGTGATTGCCAGTGGTATTTACTGGTATATTGATTATTCAAGCTTCATAAAAACTGATGACGCCTTTGTAACATCGGATGTTGTTACCGTTAGCCCTAAAATTATGGGCCGAATAAGCAAATTATACGTAGAAGAGGGCGACTCGGTGAAGGAAGGGCAACTATTGGCCGAACTGGACAGTACAGATATTTTGGCACAGAAAGCTACAATCGTTTCAACTAAAGCACAAACCCAAGCGGGCAAAGCACAGGCTGAAGCCAAATATCAGTTTGATTTGAAGAATATTGACGTTTTGAA
Organism: uncultured Paludibacter sp.; assembly: GCA_964433885.1. Classification (GTDB taxonomy): domain Bacteria; phylum Bacteroidota; class Bacteroidia; order Bacteroidales; family Paludibacteraceae; genus Paludibacter. The sequence continues at coordinate 157,312 of CAYSTC010000003.1, forward strand.
AATCGGAGTTGAGCGTGCTAAAGAAGATTTCGATCGTGCCAAAGTTCAATTCAACGGTGGCGTGACTACAAAAGAGCAATACGACCACATGAAAAAAGCTCTGGAAACAGCACAGGCTCAATACGAAGCTGCCAAAGCTCAAATTCAGCTATCGAAAACCCAGATTGCAGCTACTGAAACTACAATTAAAACATCGGATGCTCAAATTGGTGTAATAGACACTCAGTTAAAAAACTCACGTATTTACGCTTCAGCAAATGGTATTATTGCCAAACGCTGGTTACTACCGGGTGATATTGCCAATCCGGGGCAGTCAATTTTTACGATAAACAACAACTCAAAATTTTGGGTTAACGTTTTTCTGGAAGAAACAAAAGTGGAAAAACTACATGTTGGTCAATCTGCAAGATTCACGCTGGACACTTATCCGGATGTTGTTTTTACCGGAAAAATATTCCTTTTAAGTTCAACCACAGCTTCTCAGTTCTCGCTCATCCCTGCCAGCAATGCTTCGGGCAACTTTACAAAAGTGACGCAACGCGTTCAATTGAAAATTTCGATTGATGGTACTGAAGGTGGAGAAAATTTATCTGCTTACCGCTTAATGACCGGCATGTCGGCCGTGGTTAAAATTATAAAATAAGAGATGAGAAAAATTTCAGAAGCACATAAAATAAGGCGAAAGTTACGCAACCGGGACTCTGCATTCCACCCAAAACACGAAAAATATAAGTGGTTTGTGTTGGCCAACGTGATGCTGGGTACGTTTATGGCAGTGCTGGACAGTACTATCGTAAACGTAAGTCTGCCCAAAATTATGTCTGCGTTCGGAGTCGGGCTTTCCACTATCGAGTGGGTTATTACGGCTTACATGCTTGCTATGGCTGCCATGTTGCCTACTTCGGGTTGGCTGGCTGACAAATTTGGCTACAAACGGGTTTATTTTTGGGGATTATTCCTATTCACATTTGGTTCGTTCCTTTGCGGTCTTTCCGACAATGAAACAACGCTTATAATTGCGCGTATCATTCAGGGATTAGGTGCCGGGACTGTACAACCACTTGGTATGGCTATTATTACCCGCGAATTTCCACCTCATCAACGTGGTATTGCAATCGGATTCTGGTCCATTGCCGCAGCAGCATCTGTTTCATTCGGACCACTGATTGGAGGTTATCTGGTTGATAATTTCAACTGGCAACTGATCTTCAACGTTAACATACCGATTGGTATCGTTGCATTGCTGTTTACTGTTATCATTCAGCGAGAATTTGTGCATAAAACCACACGCAAGTTCGATTATGTTGGATTCATCTCCATCATCATTGCCCTGCCTGTATTGCTTTTTGCGTTATCCGAAGGAAATGCACAGACTAACTCCGAAGGATGGTCGGCACCCTATATTCTGGCTTGCTTTGCCATTTCAGCTGTAGGACTTGTGGTGTTCCTTACTCAGGAATTGACAACAGAAAATCCGCTGCTCGATTTAAAACTATTGAAAGACAGGAACTTCGGTTTGTCTAATTTGATCTTATTCATGTTTGGTATTGGTATGTTTGGGAGCACCTTTTTGCTTCCTTTATACCTGCAAAACTCAATGGGTTACACGGCTCTGCAATCAGGAGCGGTATTTTTACCGGTAGGAATCATACAGGGTTTTATTTCTCCCATATCAGGTTGGTTCACCGATAAAGTAAATGCCAGAATGCCTTTAATTCTGGGGATAGTACTGCTAATTATCAGTTTTTATCTGAATTCGCAACTATCCTTCATGACCGAACATTCGTTTGTAATGACGTCGCTTTATTTGCGCGGATTGGGTATGGGCATGATTTTCACCCCATTAAGTTCATTTTCACTATCAACCATTCCACGTGATAAAATGGCGCAGGCATCGGGAATCACAAACACGATTCGTCAGGTTGGAGGTAGTTTTGGAGTTGCTTTATTGTCGACTATGCTTACTTCGCGCGTAAACTTTCACGCTCAGATATTCGGAGGGGCTATTCAGTCAAATTCTCAGGCATTTCGGAATACAATTGGTGGTATAGCCAATTATATCCAGCACAATGCCGGAAGTTCTGCAGCCATAGCCGCTAAGCAAAGTCAGAGTGTGCTCATGTCGCATGTTAGTTCCCAGGCTTTTATCGAAGGAATCAATGATGACTTTTTGATTGCAGCAGGAATTACTGCCCTTTGTTTTATTCCTATTCTCATGATGAAGAAAAAGAAAAAACAAGCTATCCCTCAGGAAGCTATGGCGCATCTCGATTAATCCGAAATAAATTCATTGAAAAAATTGATTTACAAAAAATAATAATACAATGACATATAAAAAATTCATAATCGCTTTGCTGCTCGCGCCAACGTTACAGGCACAAGCACAAACTACAGGTGATTCGCTTACACTTTCAGGTATTCTGAACACAGTTATAAGCAATTATCCGGCATTAAAAAAAGCTGAAAAAGATCTGGTGGCTGCTAATGCAAAAATCGGTCTGACCAAAACTGCCTATCTGCCAGATATAAACTTCTCAAGTTCGTACACCCGCATTGGTCCTACTTCAAGCATTTCCATGCCCATTGGTGGAACCGTTCACAATCTGGAACTATATCCACCCAATGTGTATAATGCTACCGTATCGGTAAATGAGAACATCTATGATTTCGGCAAAACAGCGAAAAGTGTGGCTATCGACGAAAAAACAAAAGACATGGTTCAGCTAACTTCAGAACAGATTAAACAGAAACTTTCTACAGCTGCAATGGCTAACTATTATGCTATAAGCTTCTTGCAGGAAGCCATCAGCATTAAAGATGAACAGTTGAAAAACCTGAATGAACATTTGGCTTTTGTTGAAAAACGTCTTTCTACCGGCTCGGCTACCAAGTTTGAAGTATTAAGTACTAAAGTCCGGATTTCGGGTATTGAAAATCAAAAAACAGACCTGCAAACCGCACTGAAAGTTCAAATCAGCCAGTTGAACTCACTGATGGGCAAATCGCCTGAATCACCACTGGCAGTTTCAAAAAACGTACTAATTATGGGCAATATCATGCCAACCGATTCGTTGCTTGATATTGCTTTTGCCAACCGCAATGAACTTAAGATTGCCCGCCAGAAAGAAGAAATTTCCAAATCTAGGCTGGATTATATCAAGGTTCAAAACAACCCATCACTGAACGCTTTTGCGTCGGGAGGTTTGAAAAATGGCTATTTCAACAGTAAATTTGAAGATACCGGAAAACTGAACTATGCAGTAGGTGTGGGTATCAAGGTTCCGATTTTTGACGCCAACCGTTCCAAATATCTCAAAACTATGGCTACTTCCGATTATGAAGGAAACCAACAGGAAACCGAATTGGCCAAACGTTCCATCACTACAGAAATTGTAGAATGCAGGTCCAATGCCGAATCGGCTTTGAAAAAAGTAAAACAGTCGGAACTGCAACTGCAACAAGCCGAGCAAGCCTACGAACTGGCCGAAGTCAGCTACAAAGCCGGTAGCCTGACAAACCTGGATTTACTCTACAGTTCAACAGCCGTATCGGAAAGTAAACTTGCATTATTCAAAACAAAAATAGACTATACCATTAGTTTGCAACGCCTGAAAATTGCATTGGGCGAAAAGCTTTATTAATCATTCTTTTAAACCTGAAAACGGGCGTAATTTCAAATCGAAATTACGCCCGTTTTGTTTATTCCCTAACTTTTCCAAAGTTTCGAACTTTGGAAAAGTTAGAGAAGTGAGATCACCCCCGCATCATCATATGCATCAATCCGCCGCCATTCTTCAGGTTAGTAAATCCCATTTGTTGCAAAATCCTTTGTCCGTACGCCGAACGGGCACCCGAAGCGCAATACAGCGTAATATCTCTCGATTTATCTCCCAGTTCATGGACGCGGGCCGGCAACTCGTCTAATTGAATATTAATGGCTCCTTTATACGCTCCACCGGCAAATTCACCCGGTGTACGAACATCCACAATTAAGGGCGTATTGGCCTGTTTCGAAGCCGATGCCCTGTTCTGGTTGGCCATCATCGACGACAGTCCGCCGCCGTTTTTCACATTCGTGTAGCCCAACTGCATCAACTGGCGCTGCGCATAAGCCGAGCGTCCACCCGAAGCACAATAAACAACAATTTCCCGGTTCAGGTCTGTACCAAATTCCTCACGCCTGCTCATCAAATCATCCAACGGAATATTCACCGCATCCGGGTAAGCTCCGCTTCTGAATTCCGGCACAGTGCGAACATCAACAATCAGAGGTTGGTTTTGGTCTACAACTTTTGCTTCCACTTTCTCTTCTTTTTCAGCCACGTCCTCGCCAATTACCTTTTTTTCTGTTGGTAAAAGATCAATGCTGATATGTTTAAATCCAAAGGCACGGGCATGGCGTTGCAATGAAATATGTCCACCCGAAATATTGGTAACATCACTGAAACCAGCACCAACCAAGGTACGTAGAGCCTGATGACCTTTTTTACCTGTTTCGTCGTATACAATCACAGGACGATCGGCTGGAAGGGATTTGATTTGTTGCAAAAGCAGTTCCAATGGTAAATGAATTGCTCCCTCAATGTGGCTTTTCTTAAATGCAAACACATCACGAACATCCACAAAAACAGGATTTTTCTCTTCCACAAGAGCGTCAAGTTCAGTAGCTGTTACCGATGGACTAAAGCCCGACATTCGGTTTTCGGCCGTGTAAGCAGCCATATTCATGGCGTCGTTAGCCGTTCCGATTGGCGGAGAATAAGATAAATCAATATCAGCCAAATCACTGACAGTTAATTTTGCGGCAGTAGCCGTTGCAATCACATCCAAGCGTTTGTCAGCGCCTTTGTAACCGGCTGTTTGTCCACCCAAAATCACTCCGGTTTCTCGGTCGTACACCAACATGGCTGTTACATTTTCAGCACCCGGCATATAGCTTGTATGATGTTCTTTGTGAACCACAATGGCATCCGCATCGATACCCATTGCACGAGCTTGCTTGAGCGACAAACCGGTTATTCCGGCCACGGCTTCGAATACGCGAACCACCGAAGTTCCCAGAGCACCTTTATAGGAATGATTGCCGCCTAATGCATTTTCGGCAGCAATGCGTCCCTGACGATTAGCAGGTCCGGCCAACGGAATACGTACTTTTTTACCATTCACGCGATGCTCGATTTCCACCATATCGCCCGCAGCAAAAATATCCGGATCGTTGGTTTGCAATCTTTCATTTACAAGCAACCCTCCTGCCTCACCAATTTCCAATCCAGCTTCTTTGGCCAGTTGCAAAGTAGGACGAACACCTATCGAAAGTAAAACCATATCAGCTTCAAGCACTTTGCCGTTATCCAGTTTCACCGAATGTGGAAGGATTTCAGTTACCCCGGCACCTGTATGAATGCCAACGCCGTACGAAAGCATTTCCGTTTCGATAAATCCGGCTGTTTCGGGTTCCATGATAGCCATTACGTGCGGCATCATTTCCACCACATTCACATTCAGACCACGTTTGGTGAGTGCTTCCACCATTTCGAGCCCAATAAACCCGCCACCCACAACCACTGCATTTTTAGGTTTCTTTTCATCCAAATGGCGGGCTATTTTATCCATATCTTCCAGCGTCCAAAGAGTGAAAACATGTTCCATTTCCGCTCCTGGCAGAGTTGGTTTGATAGGTCGTCCACCCTGTGCCAGAATAAGTTTGGTGTATTCAAACGATTTTTGTTCACCGCTACGGGTATCCATGGCCTTGATAGTACGAGCTGCACGATCGATAGATGACACAATAGTATGTGTATGAACATCAACACCGTATTGCTCATTAAAGCTTTCCGGGCTTTGCAAAATCAACTTTGAACGGCTTTTAATATCGCCACCAATATAATAAGGCAATCCGCAATTGGCAAACGAAATATCCGGCCCGGCTTCGAGCATAGTTATTTGCGCATCGGGCGAAATGCGACGAACTTTGGCAGCTGCTGTTGCTCCTGCTGCAACCCCTCCGATAATGATAATTTTTTCCATATATGTTTTTGAATTTATTTCTCTGTTTTAATGACGGCACAAAGGTAAAACAATCTTTTTAAATTACAATAGTATCACTAATAAATTATTTTAATATCACTATTATTTTTATTTATACATCCCAATTTTTGAACAAACGGCACAAATTAATGAACATAAGTTCAAAACTATTTATATCTTTGCATTTCCAAATTCAAACAAAACCAGCGTATGCCCCGTCCACAGCATGACCGAAAAATTTCAAATCCGCCTCTTATGCAAGGCTTTAAGCCTTTTGGCATTCCAGATAGCCAGTTACATTCAGTCACATTGCAACTTGATGAATACGAAACCATTCGCCTACTCGATTACGAAGGAATGACCCAAGAGGAGGCTGCTAAGAAAATAAACGTATCGCGCCCAACGTTAACGCGCATTTACGAAAAAGCCAGAAAAACAATTTCCCGGGCTTTAGTTGAAGGTAAGACGATTGTCATTGAGGGTGGAAACGTTCAGTTTGAAAAGCAATGGTTTAGATGTAAAAAGTGCTTCAAACTGGTTGGCGGACTGGAGAATCATGTGAAATGCAAGAACTGCGTAAGCTTCGGAACTGATGAACTAACGCCTATCAACAAACAGGAATAGACCTGAAAAAAAATCGCAAATGAAATTGGTCATTTAATTTCAAAAACAACAATAAAATGAAAATTGCAGTACCAACAAAAGAAAACAACCAAATTGACAGTCATTTTGGACATTGTGAGTTTTACAAAATCTTTCTGATTTCAGACGACAAAGAAGTGCTTACTGAAACCCGGCTCGAATCTCCTCAAGGTTGCGGATGCAAGTCGAACATTGCTTACGATCTGGCCAAAATGGGTGTGGAAATAATGCTTGCCGGAGGGATTGGCGAAGGAGCCATCAACAAACTGGCTTCGCAAAACATACAGGTAATTCGTAATTGTCAAGGCGATGTGCATCAGCTGGTTGAAGATTATTTGGCAGGGAAAATTCAGGATAGTGGTTCAAATTGCGATTCACACACTCACGAAGGAGATCACGTTTGCGGTCATAATTAAACGGATAAAATATGTTCGATTTTAGATTAAAAGTTTTTCAAACCGTTGCAAAGCGATTGAATTTCACCAAAGCAGCCGAGGAACTTTGCATCACTCAGCCGGCAGTTTCCAAACATATTCAGGAAATTGAAAGCTTCTACAAAGTCAGGCTTTTTGAACGGAATGGAAATAAAATCAGCCTGACAAGAGCCGGCGGAGTGTTGTTGCATTTTTGCAACCAGATTTTCGGATTGTACGACAGTCTTGAATTTGAACTGAATTCGCTAACCGAAACCTTTAAAGGACAATTACGCATCGGAGCCAGCACAACCATTGCGCAGTACGTACTTCCTCCTTTGCTGGCCGATTTTCACAAGCGCTACCAAGACATTCGCGTGTCGCTTACTATAAGCAATACCGAACAAATTGAACAGGCGTTGAAAAATAAGGACATCGACTTTGGCATTGTGGAGGGACGAGCCAAAAACACTTTGTTTAAGTACAGTGAGTTAGTTCGTGACGAAATCGTACTGGTGGCTGCCACCGGCAATCCGCTGGCAAAAGTGACAGAAATAACTACCGAAAAACTGCTCCAAATCCCCTTGCTACTTCGCGAACCCGGCTCGGGAACGCTGGAAGTAATAGCTCATGCGCTGAAACCTTTCAACATAAAAATATCTGATTTACACTGCGAAATGCAGCTCGGCAGTACAGAAAGCATCAAATCATACCTTTTGCATTCGGGCTGTATGGCATTCCTCTCCATTTCGTCTATTTTTAAAGAATTGAAAAACAATGAACTGACGATTATCGATATAGAAAATCTGGACATTGAACGAACGTTTCACTTCATCCAGTTGCACGGCGACACAGAAGGACTTCCGGATGTGTTTATGGAATTTGCGAGGCACTATAACTTCAGGTAATCGGTCATAAAAAACTACGATTTAAATCAGGGTAACAATTGAAGTACTTTTGCAGGAAAATAATCCGAAACTGAAATAAAAAAGGAATATGCCTGTATTAGTCGAAAAAATTCTGAATCAACGGCAGCTAATGAGCCGAACCATGTACGTTGCGTTTGCGCTGTTGTGCTTTACTTCATTTGTAACCGCGCCGGTTGCCTTATTTTTGGGTTTGGTGTTAGCACTAACCATTGGTAGCTCATTTCACGAATTCAACAAAAAAGCATCAAAATATCTGCTTCAGATTTCGGTTGTTGGCCTGGGCTTTGGCATGAACCTACTCGATTCGGTCAAGGCAGGTTCTGACGGGATGATTTTTACGTTATTTTCGGTAGTCAGCGTAATACTTTTAGGAATAATAGCCGGAAAGTGGCTGGGAATCTCCAAAGTCCCGTCCTATCTGATAGCTTCGGGCACAGCCATTTGCGGAGGAAGTGCCATTGCTGCTGTGGGACCAATTGCCAAAGCAAACCAAAGCGAAATGTCTGTTTCATTAGCCACAATTTTCGTACTGAATGCTTTGGCTCTGTTTCTCTTTCCACTATTGGGACATTGGCTGAATCTCTCGCAACATCAATTCGGACTTTGGGCTGCCATTGCCATTCACGACACCAGCTCCGTTGTTGGAGCCGGGGCAACTTACGGCGAAGAAGCCCTAAAAGTGGCTACAACCGTAAAACTTACCCGGGCCTTGTGGATTATTCCTCTTTCCGTATTCACATCATTCTATTTCAAATCGAAAGGCGAAAAAGTCTTCATTCCATGGTTTATCTTGTTCTTTATACTCGCCATGGTTTTAAACAGTTATCTGAATATTCCGAAGCAAATAACCCACGGCATTGTTTTGGTTTCCAGACAAAGCTTAACACTGACACTCTTCTTTATCGGAGCCGGATTGTCGAGGTCAACCATTAAATCTGTGGGAATAAAACCGCTTGTGCTAGGCGTTAGCTTGTGGTTTTTTATTGCTTTTATCAGCTTGTTGTTTATCTACTTTCTATATTGAAAAATTATGAACAATCGGAAACTATACCGTTACATTTCGAAAGTCGTTGCTTATTTTGAACAGGGTCATAACTGTTCAAAATAAGCAAATTATTACTCCGCTCACGTTAAACAACTAATATTGAAGGAAGAATACAGCAAAACCAATCTTTCACATTTATCTTTATTTCATCCGGGTTTATTTCTCGTAAGGAAAATTATTCGCTGCCCAGCCGGGAAAACCATCCATCATTTGATAGACTGTTTTAAAACCCTTCTGCACCATGTAATCGGTGGCAATTCCACTGCGATGATTGGTTCTGCAATAAACCAGATAAGTGGCTTTTTTATCCAGTTTATCTATTTTGGAGTTAAAATCAGGTTGACGAACATCAATGTTTTTTGCATCTTTTAAATGCCCTGCAGCAAATTCTTCCGGTGTCCTGACGTCTAAAACAACGATGGTTTTGTTGGATTTCAAAATCTTCTTAATTTCCGGAGAATTAAGTTGCGTCTTTTGAGCAGACAAACTGCTGATTGAGACCAACATCAAAATCAATGCTGGCAATAAAAATCTTGGTTTCATAATTTTTTTTGTTTTAAAGTTGAATTATTTCTTTTTGCCCCAGGTATTTATCCCGAAAGGCCAATACAAAGGGCAAAAACCGATTAACGTTGTCAGGGCAAATACTCCTGCCAAAACAAGCAATACAATGGCCAGCGTTCCACTAACTACATTTGCAAAATACAATCCGGCCAAAATCAAAGCAAGCACAATGCGGATGATTCTATCAATAATTCCCATGTTTGTTTTCATAATTTCTAATTTTTAAATTTATTTATTATTTTCTTCAATCTTTTTCAAAGTTTAGAACTTTGGAAAAGATTACCGGAAGATTTAATTCAATTCTTTCGAAACAGTCATAGCAGCAATGGTTCCATCAGCCACAGCCGTGGTAATCTGGCGGTATTTCTTACTGATAATATCACCAACGGCAAATACATCCGGAATACTTGTTTTCATATCTTCGTCAGTAATTATGTAGCCCCAGTTATTCCTTTCAGGTAAATGTTTGCCAAGAACTTCCACATTCGATTTGAAACCGATAAATACAAAAACACCATCCGATTCAAGTTCTTTTACCTCTTTGGTTTTCAAATCTTCAACACTTGTAATCATTATGTTTCCACGTTTTTCAAAAGCACGTGGTTCGTGTTCGTACATCACAGTTATTTTGTCGTTGGCTTGCAGTTGTTCAATAGCTGTTTGGTTTGCTGTCAGTTTGTCAAACTGATGAATCATAGTCACTTTGCTGGCAAATTTGGTGATAAACAAGGCTTCTTCCACAGCAGAATTTCCACCACCAATAACAGTTACTTCTTTGTCCACAAAGTATTTGGCATCACAGGTAGCGCAATACGAAATACCTTTGCCTTTATACTCTTTTTCACCCGGGGCATTCATAGTATTTGGTGTAGTACCGGTGGCAATGATAATTTTCTTCGCTTTGATGGTTTCAAGTTCGTCAATAACAATTTCTTTTTTCACCAAATCTACCGAAGTAATATCCACTGCTGCTTTAAAATCAATTCCCGTATGTTTGGCTTGTTCGCTCATGTAGTGTGCCAGCATAAATCCTGGTTGTGGTTGCTCAAATCCGGGATAATTTGAAACCTGATGGGTAATGCCCATGTAACCGCCGGGTAACGCAGGGTCTATTAATACCGTTTTGATTTTAGCCTGGCCAAGATAAATACCAGCCGTCAACCCGGCAGGACCGCCACCCAAAATAGCCACATCATATTCCGAAACTATCGGTTTTTGATTGGCTTTAATGGCTGATATTTCCTCCGGAGCCAGCATTTTGTCTAATCTTTCAGTAATTTCCGATTTCTTTATACCACCACTGATTGCATCTAAAATCTGTTTCCCATTTTCGAAAAACAATAAAGTTGGCGAAGAACTCACGCCTAATTTGGTGGCTAACTCACGGTTTCCCTGCCGGAAAATCTTCAGAAATTTGATCTGGTCACCATACAGCTCAGACATAGCTTCAAATTTTGGTGCTAACGCTTCGCAAGGCGGGCATTCGGTTGAATAAAAGTCAAGAACCACTTTTCCACCAGCCAGAACTTCCTTTTCAAAATCTACTGCATTAATTTCTTTCATATCCTTATACTCTTTATATTTTCTGATACATGTTCATTTATTCATGTATAAATACTATTTAAAGGACAGGTCACAACCTGCCCTACCAATTTCAATGATTTAAATAATAGGCTGAACCCAAGCTCAACAGCTCTTTTACCGGCCGGCAATCGGGCGTATTTGGGTGTCCGTTTTTGTTTTTGGCAACCGAAGCACAACCACCACCACATGCCAACGCAACGTCACAGGTTTTACATCTTTCAATAGTCGTAATATCCCGGTTTTGCCAGCTTTCAATCGCTGTTTCATTTTTCGTTACTGTGGGATAAAAAGTGCCAAGTTCATCTCCTTTGTTTCCAACTGTTGCCGTGCAAGAATAAATGGTACCGGTAAAGTCAAAAGCCCATTCGGTTTTACAAGCCGGGCAGGAATCAAATAGCACCATAGGCAATTCTTCGTGCTCCGAAATATATTTGGCAATCGAAAAAGCCGGCTTATAGAACTCTGCAATATGGGGATGTACTTTCAACAATTCGTACAAATGTTGATACAACGTCGCCCGGTCGAATAGCTTTTCGGGTGTGCTGTTGCAGAAATGAAGTTCGTAGTTACGTCCTATTTGAGTTTTAAAAAGTGGCGAAGCAGTCCATCCTTTATCAATAGCGAAACGCGACAGTCCGGCCAGATTTTCAATATTTTCTTTGTCAATTACCATGCGCAGATTTATATTGATTCCGGCAGCCAAACAGGCATCAATTCCGTCAACAATCTTATCAAAAGTAGGTTGTTTTCCTTTCAGGTAACGACGCCCATCATGAACTTCCTGCGTTCCATCAAGCGTTACCTGTACTTCGCGGATACTGGCTGTTTTCAGCAAATCGACATAAGAAGCCAATGTATAACCATTTGTCACAAAGGCTAAATCCAGTTTGGCTTCATTGGCTCCGGCAATAAAATAACTCAGCATATTTCGCTGATTATCTCCCGGCAGCAACGGTTCGCCTCCAAAAACAGTGATATATTTCCTTCGTCCGGCAAATTCTGCTTTGACATACCTGAAAAAAGCATCTATCACCTCATTATTCACCACTTTCTGAACCGGATTATAACCTTCCTGATAGCAATAGGAACAAGCGAAATTGCAGGAATAGTTTGGCACAAAAAACAACTGAATTTCATCTTCCTCACGCTTTTCGGTAAAATCAAGATAAGCCAGTTTGAAAGCACGTTTCTCTCGTGCCTCATCAATCAGATAACCTTTTTGAGAAAATTCACCGGTCATATCCAACTTCTTTTTTAGCATTTTCAGTTCGTTGGACGAAATAATATCAGCCGATTTATGTAGCGGATTGACAATAAAAAACTCTTCTGAGTCTTTAATAGGAACGATTATATTGTGGTTGGATAATGGCATATTAATATGTTTTGGGGAGAACGGATTTCCATAACCGTTATTTAAATATGAAAATAACTTTTCCAAAGTTTAGCACTTTGGAAAAGTTATAAAATTAGTAGCTTAGTCGTGACAACCAGCTACGATAATCGAATTTTTAGCACAACATTGTGCAACTTTCGATTCTTTGTTGCCTGTACAGCAACATTTTTTCACGACACTTTTCATAAATATTTTATTGTTAGTTGTGAATAACGGCTTAAAATTAAACCTTTTATCATTGACCACAACACGAACAATAGTTAAATATTTCTATTGTACCTATTGTGGTTTTAAATCATTTTCTTCCTGAAATAGTAAAACTGGCAACTTCTGCCTGCCCTTTTGCATAAGGCTCCGATTCTTCAAATATCTTTATATCGGTGAATCCTGCATCTTCCAACATAGTCAGGTATTCCGCACGCGTTACCGCACCGGCCCAACATTCGGCCACTGCTTCAGGATTATTTTTGTATTCTTCAGCTATCGGTTGAGTGGCATAAATATCACTTACAACAAAACGTCCGTCTTTTTTTAGTATACGATAAATTTCATTCCACACGGCAGGTTTGTCAGAGGCATGATTGATGGTGCAGTTGGATATTACCAGATTCACACTATCGTTTCGCAAGGGTAAACTTTCAAGTTCAGCTTTCAGTATTTTAGCATTTCTCACCTCAAACTTTTCGAGGTTTGCATTCGCTTTGGCAATCATTCCTTCAGAAATGTCAATCCCAAAAACAAAACCCTTTATGCCAACCTCCTCAGCCAATCGTATCACATCGTTTCCACGGCCACTCCCTAAATCAACACATGTTTCTCCCGGTTGAGGCTTTGCATGATTAATGGCACCACCGCACGACAAACAACAACTTGTTTCGCTCAGGCTTGTATATCGTTCGTTAATTGCTTCCGTTATCATTCTAATCAACTTATTTTGCGATCCAGACTAAACCAACTGCCTCCATTGTGAACGTTTGTAAAACCGTGCGAAGTCAGAATTCCTTTGGCCGAAGCGCTGCGTGCACCCGAAGCACAACAAGTAATAATAGCCTTGTTCTTTTTTAGCTTATTCATATTGGCAACCAGCTTGTCCAGCGGAATATTTACCGAACCTCTGATATGGCCACCGGCATATTCGCTTTTCGTACGAACGTCAATAATGGTTGCGCCTTCCCTTACCAACTCTCCCAAATCTACTTTTGGAGCAACTCCAAATAACTTTTTTAATGTTTCAATCATATTTTTTCTACCTAATTCAGTTTTATTTCGCAAAGATATACACATTCTTTTAAATTACAATAGTATCACCAATAAATTATTTTGTTATCACTAAAATATTTTCTATCTTTGTCAACGAATTAATCCACAAAAAGACAAAACATACTGATATACATGCTATTCAAAGAAGAAATCTCAATTGAGAAAGCCAACGAACTTTTCAACGACAGCGAAAAAGTACTGAAATTCATCGCCGACATTAAATGGAAGGACGGTTTTGCATGCCGCAACTGCGGGCACACCAACTTTTGCGAAGGGAAAACGCCTTCATCCCGGCGCTGTACTCGTTGCAAAAAAGAAGAATCAGCGGCTGCCAATACAATTTTCCACAACATAAAATTCCCCATCAACAAGGCATTTTACATTGCCTACAACGTTTGCGTGCTGGGAAGTGATTTTTCTACATACAATTATTCCGATCAACTGGGTTTGAACCAAATGACATGCTGGAAATTTCGCAAGCGTATTCAAAACTGCATTTCGAAACTGGAAGGCAACGAGAAAAGTAAAATTCAAACTATTTTATTGTCCGAATACAAATAGTTTTCTTTAACTTTGACGTTCATTTAAAATCGGACTATTATGAATTCAAGAAAAGCTACAAAACTATTCTTTATGTGTGCATTTTTGCTTACTTCCTTCTTTTCAAACGCGCAGGATTGGCCTAATCTAAACCGTTACCGTGCCGAAAATGCTTTAGTTGGGCTACCTGCTAAAGGCGAAAAACGAGTGGTTTTTATAGGAAATTCCATCACACAAGGTTGGAAAGAAACACGGCCCGACTTTTTCGCTAAAAATCCTTATATATGTCGTGGTATCAGCGGACAAACCACTCCTCAAATGCTGGTTCGCTTTCGACAGGATGTAATTTCGCTGCAACCCAAAGTTGTGGTTATTCTTGGCGGAACAAACGACATTGCCGGCAACACCGGTCCATCAACTTTGGAAATGATTGAAAACAACCTTGCTTCGATGGCCGAATTGGCTAATGCAAACGGCATTCGCGTAGTACTTTCGTCGGTTTTGCCGGTTTTTGAATATCCATGGAAACCCGGATTGGAACCTGCAGAAAAAATCGTAACTCTTAATGCCTGGATAAAAGACTATTGCCTGAAAAAAGGATTCACATATCTGGATTATTTTACTCCAATGGCCGACGAACGCCACGGCATGAAAGCCGAGCTGACGTATGACGGTGTACACTGCACTGTTGCCGGCTATATGGTTATGGAACCATTGGCACAGGAAGCTATCAAGCTGGCACTGAAAACAAAACCGAAAAAATAAATACCGGAAAGTAAGTTTCTGATAATATATTCTGACATTAAAGTCGCAAAAAGTACCGAAAACTTTTATGCGACTTTTTTTATTCCCAAGATTTCGATTTCATACATTGGAAACATCCGTGGCTTTGAGAAAACATTCGATTGCCGGAGATAAGTTTCAAATTATTTTACGGCTATGTTCAACCAATTCTGAAAGATTATTGTTTTATGTATAGTGAGTAATGATTTTCTAAATGTCTAACTTTAAAATTAAGATCATGCAACTTCATAAATTAATGACAAAAATGACACAAAAAACAATGTCAGAAAAGATGAATCCCGCAGCAAATTATTGGGATAAAATGAAAAACGCCTACAAAAAAAACATGATGAATAATGCAGAGCATACTCTTAACGTGGCCAGCCTTCATGTGAGGAATGGTGGCAGGGGAAACGCAATGGGAATGGCGCATCAAAACCAGCATCACCACCGAAAAACCAAATAAAATGCAATAACATCTCAACAAAAAAAAGGTAAAATTCAATAAAATCAAATCAATTAAGAATAAAACTCCCTGATACAGTTAGATCTGTATCGGGGAGTTTACTTTTAATAGTCTTTGTTCCAATTTTTTCAATTCCTTTTAAACCTTTTGTGGAAATCGAGGTCAATAGATTCGTGAAATCCTGACCAAATAATATTTGAAATTTCCGATACAGGTCAGTAATCTATAGTGTATTAGTTTTTGGGTTAGATTTGTAAATTTATTATTCAACTTTTATCATGAAGCAATTTTTTATTGTACTTTCTGCTTTTCTTTTAACCAGCCTTACTGCTATCTCACAACACAGCATCCAATCCATGGTTTTTGATGCTAAAAACGGTTTAGCACTTGAAATGGCTACCGTTCGGTTACTTAATCCAACTGATTCATCGCTTGTTTCAGGAGCTAAAACCAATAGTAACGGAGCATTTATGTTATCAAAACTAAAGCCCGGAAATTATACTTTGCTGATAAGCATGGTGGGATACAAAGATTACCGGCAAGCTATCAAAATGGAGCGCAAAGATCAGATATTGAAGAATATTCAAATGGAAGAAAATGCACTCGCCCTTGCTGAAGTAGAAGTAAAAGGAACCGCCGCTCAAATGGTGGTGAAAGGCGATACTATGGAATATAATGCCACAGCATTTAAAACGGCCGACAATGCGGTGGTGGAAGATTTGTTGAAACGTTTACCTGGTGTAGAAGTCACAACCGAAGGTAAAATTACAGTGAACGGTCAGGAAATAAAAAAAATACGGGTAGATGGTAAAAAATTCTTCTCCGGCGATGTTGAAATGACAACAAAAAATATTCCGGCCGATATGATCGACAAAATTCAGGTACTCGAGCAAAAATCGGACATGGCTCAGCTCACCGGATTTGAAGACAATGATACAGAACGAATTATAAACCTGACAACAAAGCCAAACCGCAAGAAAGGCGTTTTTGGCAATGTGACTGCCGGTGGAGGATTGGACACAAACAATAGTGCCCGTTATGATGGCAATGCATTCGTAAACATTATGGATGGTAATGCACAAACAGCTGTAACAGGGGGAGCCAACAACGTAAACACCAGTCGCAGTAGCCGTGGGCGCAACTGGGGAGGTGGCAACAACGCCGGAATTACCACCACTCAAAACCTTGGGATTAATAACAATACGATTATCAGTCCCAAATTGAAAATCGGCGGTGATGCTTCGTTTAATCATTCCGAAAATAATGCTATAACTCAAAGCGAGAAAGAAAGCTACCTCAAAAATTTGAAATACAACAACAGTGATTCTACTGGTTCAATTAACAACAATTATTCAACTAATATGCGTTTGGAAGTAGAATGGAAGCCTGACAGCCTGAATACGTTTGTAATTCAGCCTAACATGAGCTACAACCGCAATTATTCAAACAGCGAGCGCAACTACCTGTACCTAACCGAAAATGACAGTACAAGTTGGGGAAACAGCCACAATAACGGAGATGGATCGAGTATAGATGGAGGCTTTAATTTTATTTACAACCGCAAATTTGCAAAAAAAGGGCGCACTTTGACGGCCAACTTCAATGCCGGGCTTTCTCAAAGTGAAAATGACAGCTGGAACTATTCTCTAAAAAGCACTAAAGATACCACCATCGTGGTCGATCAAATGACACAAAACACATCCAACAAGTACAATTTCAACTTCCGTCTATCTTTTGTAGAACCATTATGGAATGTAAAAAACCTGCTTGAAACCTCTGTTTCGCTACGCAACACAATTAGCAACAGTGAGAAAAATCAGTACAATAAAGACTCTCAAAATGAATACACTTTACGGGATAGCGTATACAGCAATGTTTTCGAAAATACTTTCTATAGCGAAACGTTGGAGCTAAACTACCGATACACTGAACAAAATTACAACCTGATGCTGGGTGGAAAAGCCGAACCATCGCAAACCTACAGCATACGCACGTATAACAATGGAGTGACAAGACCATACACAAACGAAGTGGTAAACTTTGCTCCCACCGGACGCTTCCAGTATAATTTTGCAAGAAAGAAATTTGTACGCATCGACTATCGCGGGCAAACAGACCAACCTTCGATGAGCCAAATGCAGCCTGTAAAAAACAATTCGAACCTAATGAACGAAACCGTGGGTAATCCTACGCTGAATCCGGCTTTTAATCACAACTTCAGAATGTTCTACAGCTCGTACAACGAAAAGAATTTTTCGTCGTTCAACACCATGCTCATGTTTACAGCAACAAAAGATGCTTTAGTATCGAACAGTATTTATGATGCTACCGGCAAGCAGTATAATCAGACGGTAAATGCTAAAGATATCCCTTACAGTGCAAACGGGAACATCATGTTTAACACTCCTATTATTCAAAAACGTCTGCATTTCAACACCAATACATCCGCAGGTTACAGCATGCGTTACGGATATTCAAAAAAAGGAATGAACACAGAAGATATTGACATTGATCACCTAACGATGGGGGATTTAAGCAGTACCCGCCGTTACAATGCCAGTGAACAGCTGTCACTCACCTTCACTCACGATGTGGTAGAAATTGGAGCAAGCGGTACGGTTCGCTATTCGAATACACTCAACAACCTGAATCCGAAAGTGGCAGAGACCTGGGATTATACCGGACGTGGAAACGTGGTTCTGCATTTACCCTATAATATTAATGTTAGTTCGGACATTAATTACACTACCCGAAGTGGATATTCCAATTTCGACCTGAATGAATTACTCTGGAATGCTTCTATTGATAAATCGCTGTTTAAAGGCAAAGGCACATTGGCACTAAGATGGAACGATATCCTGCGTCAGCAACTCAACATACGCCAGACAATTGGTGACAACTACATTCAATACAGTAAGTACAACACACTTACGTCTTATTTCATGTTAAGTTTTTCATACAAGATCAACAAGTTTAACGGCAACAGAAATCCAGCAGAAAAAAATCTCGATTTTCAACGTTTTGGCCCCGGAGGCGATGGTGAGCCACGCCGTAGCAGAGGAGGAATGGGAGGTCATGACGGACCACCACCTACATTTTAAAAGGACACATCACTGTAGTTATAAACTATACCCCAAAAGTAATACAAAAAAACTTTTGGGGTATTTTTTTGAATGTCGACCGCTTCATCAGGCCGAATGCAACAAATCTTCTAATGCAAGTTTGAGTGCTGGGAATCTGAATTTATAACCCGCTTCCAGCAAGCGTCCTGGAATCACATTTAAACTATTAAGTATCAATTCCGGTTCTGTGCCTATAATTTTTGCTCCCAGCCTAATTGCAAAGGCCGGAGCAGGAATGCCTATCTTTACGTTCAGAATTTTCCGGAGCAAACGCATAAATTCATCGTTAGAAACGGGAGTTGGCGAAGTGCAATTTATAATATTATTTACTGTGGGATTTTTGATCAGAAAAAGAAGAATTTGAAAATAGTCCTCAATATGAATCCAACTGACCAGTTGCTTTCCATTGGCCTGCTTACCTCCCAACCCGAAACAACTCAACATAACAAGAGGTTTTAGAGCTCCTCCATTCCGCCCTAATACAACCGATGTTCGCAACGCAACCTGCCTCGTATCTGGCAGTTTGAATCCGAAAAAAGTTTTTTCCCATTCACATACAACTTCCGATAGGAAATCATTGCCCAGATCAGTTTCTTCTTCAGTCATAGCTTTCGTGTACGAAGGTTTATACACTCCACTTGCACTGGCATTTACCCAAAGACGCGGAGGAGTGTCGCAAGCTTCCAGTGCATTACCAATCCACAAGGTGGCATTGATTCTGGAGTTGAGAATGGTTTTACGATTAGCCGCGTTATGTCTACAATTTATATTTTTTCCGGCCAGATTCAGAACCAATTCGGCACCTTCCATTGCTTCAGTCAGCTCAACGGGCTTCCAGGAGACATACTTTTGCCCCCGTGAAACAACAAGTACGTTGTAACCGCTTTCTTCAAAACGTTTTGTAAGATATTGCCCTATAAATCCGGTACCTCCGGCAATTACAACTTTTTTCATACGGTAATGATTTTTTTCAAATGTCGTAAAATTGCTCTCCCTTTAACGCTGGGCGAACAACAGTTATAAGAATAAATTAGTGGCATTAGAAATCTATGCTTAGGCTATTTCACGTATGTAAAAACATAGCAAATTAACGATCCAACTGGTGCATTTTTATAACAAAAAATCCCCGACAAAAGTTGCCGGGGATTCTTCATATTTATCTTATCATCAAAAAGGATTTGATTATTCGTGCGCTCCCATTTTCAACATGCTGATTTCACGTTCATTCAGGAAACGGTATTTACCGCGCGGTAAGCTCTTTTTAGTTAGTCCGGCAAAGAAAACCCGATCCAGGCGAATCACTTTATAGCCTAATTTTTCAAAAATACGGCGTACTACGCGATTTTGCCCTGAGTGAATTTCGATACCAACCTGTTTCAAATCACCTTCTTTTACAAATTCCAGTGAATCGGCAGCAATGGTTTCGTCATCAAGGGTTACACCAGCCAAAATAGTATTATAATCTGCTTCTTCTAAAGCTTTATCCAGCGTAGCATGATAGATTTTTTTCTTATCATACTTCGGATGAGTCAGTTTCGAGGCCAAATCTCCATCATTGGTCAAAAGCAAAACGCCGGTGGTATTTCTGTCAAGGCGACCAACCGGATAAATACGTTCGCTGCAAGCGTTTTTCACCAAGTCAAGCACAGTCAAACGATCGTGAGTATCTTCCGAAGTGGTCACACAATCTTTCGGTTTGTTCAGCAACAAATAAACTTTGCGCTCCGAACGAACGGGCTGGTCGTGGAACATGATTTTATCGGTTGGCAATACTTTCACACCCATTTCGGTAACAACTTCACCATTTACAGAAATAACGCCAGCCTGGATATATTCATCGGCCTCACGACGCGAGCAGATTCCGGCATTTGCCAAGAACTTATTCAACCGAACGGGTTTTGTAAGATCCACCACATTTTTCTTAAATTCAAGTTGTTTCTTTTGGCTGTATTTTGAGTTTGGATCGTAGTTATCATCACTTTTCCGTGGTTTACGGAAAGCAACACCATCTTTTCTGTTATCAAAACGGGTTTCGATGTATTCGGTTTTAGCACCTTCGCCCGGTTTCTTAAAACTTAATTTACCCGGACGCTGGTCATCACCTGCATTATTAAAGCTTCTTCCATAAGTCTTCTCACCGTTGCTATCATAGCGATCCTCCCATGGTTTTGGCTTGCTGTCACGGTTTTCCCACGGTTTTTTAGCACCGAAAGAGGGACGTCCGCCTTCGCGGCTTTGGTAGGGCTTACGATCTCCGTAAGCTGGCTTGTCGCCACGGTTTTCCCAGGGTTTGCGTTCACCTGTTGATGAGTCGCCTTCTCGTTTTTCCCAAGGTTTCTTAGGTGAGAACGTTGGCCTGCCACCTTCGCGGTTTTCATAGGGTTTACGTTCGCCGTAAGACGAAGAACCACTGCTGTGGAATGATTTTTTTTCGCCATACGAGCGGCCACCTTCGCGGTTTTCG
The DNA here is from genome assembly GCA_964433885.1 of uncultured Paludibacter sp. Lineage (GTDB taxonomy): Bacteria > Bacteroidota > Bacteroidia > Bacteroidales > Paludibacteraceae > Paludibacter. The sequence continues at coordinate 178,544 of CAYSTC010000003.1, forward strand.
TAAGGTTTGCGTTCGCCGTTCGACGAAGAACCGCTGCTAAAAAATGATCTCTTTTCACCTGTAGAAGGACGACCTTCACGGTTTTCGTAAGGTTTTCGATCGCCATAAGACGAGCGGTTGTCTTCTCTTTTTTTATAATCTGAGCCTCCGGCTGAATAATTATCGTCACGAGTTGGTCTGTCTGAACCAAATTTTCCTGCTCCTCTTGAGCCTTTCAATATCGATTTCACATCGCGTTTCTCAAACGGTTTACCATCACGGCCGGCACCGGAATTCGATTTATGACCCGAATTTCCCTGCCATTTTTCATTGTTTGTCTTCATTCAAATTTTTATATGTGTATTTGGGCTGCAAAGGTCGTAAAAAATCCCGAATAATCAGCACATTTTTAGACGAAAAGCAAGTTTATTCGAAAAAAATTCATGCCTTATTTGCGTTTTTGAATATTTTTAGCCAACACTCACAAATCTCAAATTATATTCAACTATTTTTCATTAAAATGGCTCATTAGTTATCAGATTCACCTAAAGAATTCTTGCGTAAAAATGCAAGTAAACTTATTGATAAAGAAATCCATTCCAGCTATAATCAAAACATAAAATGCCGACAAAAGCACAGGCTTATCCAAAATTGCAAAAACGCTACTGATTACTAAACATTTGAAATCAGAAAGATTTTCTACTTTTGTGTACATTTATTTCAGATTCTTGTGAAGATTTGCAGACCATGATAACATACATCTCTATGCTCCGCGGAATAAACATCGGAGGGCATAAAAAAATTAAAATGGATGCTCTGCGACAAATGTACTAACTTGGCTTTTCGGAGATCCAAAGCTATATCCAGAGCGGAAATGTGATTTTTCAGTCAGCGGAAACCAATACCCAAAAGCTGGAAAGGATAATAAGTGATAAAATCATGGAAACATTTGGGTTTGAAGTACCGGCTCTGGTACTCACTGTCGAAGAACTTGACAGCGCGTTGAAGGAAAATCCTTTTCTGGCTGATCCAACGAAAGATCCGGGACAAATGCATCTCACCTTTTTATCTGGTGTTCCCGACCCAACAATTCTGAACCAAATACCTCCGGATTATTACGCTCCCGACAAGTTCCGGCAAGTGGGCAAAGTTATTTACAACTATTGTCCCAACGGTTATGGGAATACCAAACTGACGTCCAACTTCTTCGAAACTAAGCTCAAACTCATTGCTTCGAGCCGTAATATTAAAACTGCAACAGAGCTACTCAATCTGGCATTAAAAAGCCAATAAAAATATTTTAAAAAATTGATTTAATAGTTGTAAACAATTATTATCTTTACGCCCGATTAACATAAATATCATTCAACACTCAAAAACTCACACATCAATGAAAAATTACTTTAAATTTAATTTAACGGGCAACAAATTATTTCCGGTTTGGCTCGTTTTTATGGTTCTGTTTTTAATTCCATACATTTTTGTCCAGTTTAAGCTTCAGAGTTTTAAAACTAATCCACACGATCCGCAAGCTGCAATGGAGATGGTTGGCGAAATGTTTAAATGGTACGGCGTTATGTTTGTACTGCTTATTGTTGAATACGCCATTCTGTTTTTTATTGCTAAATTATCCATCAAATCTATCCAGTACAAAGAAGAATCGTTTTCATTTGCAGGCACATTTGGTGAATTTCTATCGGTATACATTCCCGGTTTCCTGTTGAGCATTATCACTATCGGAATTTATTCTCCGTGGTTTACAGCTAACATAATGAAATTTTTCGCTCAAAAAACATCTTATAAATCAGACAATCTGGAATTCAAAGGTAAAGGTTCTGATCTGTTTTTAATCATCCTGTTTACTTTTATTATTCCGTTGATTGTTTTGATGTTTGTAATCGGGATATTCGCCTTTATTGCAGGAATGAAAGGAGCTATACCGAAAAATGATCCGGCAATGAGTCCATTTGCAATTTTTTCGGCCGGAATAACAATGTTTGCAATTTTATTAATGGTTATCCCTTACCTGTATTATGCATACAAATGGAGAGTAAATTTTAGCTACAAAGGATATAGTATCCAATGGGAAACCACCTTTTGGAGTTCCGCTGCTAAAATAGCTTTAGAATTATTCTTGTCCATCATTACCTTTGGAATTTATTTGCCACTTGCTTCGCTCAAATTATATAAATATTTTGCTGAACGTACCATCGCAAAATCCGAAACAAGCAGCAAAAAATTTGGCTACGACCTTGAATCTGGAAGCGACTTTTTATTTATCTGGGGACAGTTGCTACTCGGATTAATAACCCTCGGCATTTATTACCCATGGGCATTTTGCAAAATTTCCGATAGAATTTTAAGTAAGATGTATTCAGAAGAAATAGAGGTTGCTTAAAAGTACGAAATCAACTAAAACCAGTAAAAAAAAACGCGAATCGAAAATAGTCGGTTCGCGTTTTTTGTATATTTAAAATCGCCCTTTCCACAAGCTTCGGAGCCATTCTCCCAACTTGCTCTCAGCCGGGCTGTTTTGCACTTTCCAAATCCGCTCTTTGGTTAGTTCGTCGGGCATGAATTGCTGTTCTACAAAATGGTTCGGGTAATCGTGCGAGTATTTGTAATTTTTGCCGTAGTTCAGCTCTTTCATCAACTTGGTAGGCGAATTGCGTAAATGAAGCGGCACAGGAAGGTTTCCGGTACGCTCCACCAAAGCCAGCGCATCGTCAATAGCCAGGTAAGCCGAATTGCTTTTGGGCGATGAAGCCAGATAAATAGTGGCTTCAGACAGGATAATGCGTCCTTCGGGCCAACCAATTTTCTGCAATGCATCGAAACAGGCATTGGCCAGCAACAACGCATTCGGATTAGCCAACCCGATATCTTCGGCAGCCGAAATTACCAAGCGGCGGGCAATAAACTTGGGGTCTTCCCCACCCGCTACCATGCGCGCCAGCCAATAAACAGCCGCATCGGGGTCGCTGCCACGAATGGATTTGATAAAGGCGGAAATAATGTCGTAATGCATTTCGCCGTCCTTATCGTATGCCATTGGGTTTTGTTGCAGGCGCTCGGTTACCACTTCGTTGGTGAAATGTATGGTTTCGGCCGGATCGGCGGCAGCCACTACTAAGTCCAGAATGTTGAGCAACTTGCGGGCATCTCCTCCCGCAAACCGCAACAACGACTCGGTTTCGTCCAGCACTATCTCACGGGTTTTCAATTCTGCATCGGTAGTAATGGCGCGGTTTGCCAGCTCCAGCAAATCTTCATTTTCCAACGATTTAAGCACGTAAACCTGGCAGCGCGAGAGCAAAGGCGTGATAACTTCGAACGAAGGATTTTCTGTGGTGGCACCAATCAGCGTCACGGTTCCGTTTTCCACCGCGCCGAGCAACGAATCCTGCTGCGATTTGCTGAAACGGTGTATTTCGTCGATAAACAAAATAGGATTTCCACCCTGCGAAAAGAAACGGCTTGATTTGGCTTTTTCTATCACTTCGCGCACATCCTTCACCCCCGAAGTAACTGCGCTGAGTGTGTAAAACGGCCGGTCGAGTTTGTTGGCAATGATTTTAGCCAGCGTAGTTTTACCTACTCCCGGAGGCCCCCACAGGATAAACGAAGCCACACGACCCGACTCAATCATCTGACGCAGGATGGCTTTTTCACCAACCAGGTGTTTCTGACCGATATAATCATCGAGGGTTTGCGGGCGGAGTCGTTCGGCTAAAGGGAGCATGGGGATTTGTTTTTTTGAATGGCAAATGTAAGAATAATGCAGCGAAACGGCAAGTGAAATCTGGGATGCCTGAAACAATTGCGGAGTGATTTTAAGTCACCCCGCAACAAAAAGCTATTCCAAAATTCAAATTCATTTACCACACCGCCAAATTGGCTTTTTTCCAAACCTGATTATACGGATTATTAATGCCCCGAATAAACATTAAATCGTTTTTAAAAACGACATGAAACAAATTCTTCGTTCCTTTAGAGGCAGTTCCCTGAGGCAGCGTAAAATCGAGATTTTCGATATAGGTGTCGTTCTCTACAGAATAGGTTCCAAAGAATACTCCCATAAATACACCCTTTTCTTTGCTGGCTTGCAACACAGTGAACGATTGCGGTGTAATAACTTTAAATTCTTTGACTCCGGACCCAATAAACTTTGCATTGCCCAACGAATCGCATTGCTCCCAGGTGCCTATAAGCTTCGATTTATTGATAGTTGACTGGGCATTGGTCTTAACTCCAAAAAGAAATAGCATGCAAATGCTTAGCGAAATGATAATTGATTGTTTTTTCATGGTGTGAGTTTTTAATTAGTTTGATTTCACTTCAATTTCCAACAAAAACAGTTACATCCATTTGCGAATCTATTTTCACCAGGCTTCCGTTTACAAGATCCTTTACATCCAGAATTCCATCAGCATTAATGTCTTTATAATTTTCTTTGAAATTGACAGGTTGCCCCTGAATCTTATCATCGCCGGAAATTCTGTTATCACCATTTACATCATACAATTTAGCACCGCCCACAACCGCATTCGAATTCATTGCAGAACTATTTATGTCTTCCTGCGATTTGTAAACTCCGATTATCAGGTTCCCAATCTCTTTACTGTTCACTGTTTCCTTGTTCAGCATGTTGCTCAAATTATCTTTAGAGCAGGTAATGGAATACGTTTTCTCCTTTACGTCACTAAATGTTGCCACTCCTTTCGAGTTGGTAATGGCTGTGACAGTCCCTGCATCAGAAATCAAATAAACAGTGGCACCCACCAGCGTGTCCATTTTATCGGTTTGCGCATTCCAGGTTTTCACGTTGTACACTTTTACCTGAATTTCATTTTTTACACTTACAACCGGTTCTTCGGGCGTGGTGCAACCGGCCAGTAACAGCAACGAAACAATAGCGAAATAGATGTTCTTTTTCATTTTTCAATTGATTTTATATAGTTTTGATTTTAGCAGAGATTCAACATGCTTTTGTTTACAAATCCGTTGTCAGTTCTTTCGATCTCTTGCGGCGCATGAACACAATGCTTTGAACGATGATTACTAATAGTAAAATACCCCCAAATAATGCTGTGAGCATCATGATAGCCACAAAAGGCAGCCCATCATGAATTTCGGAATTTTTCATTTTCCATTTCAATAAAGTGCGAATTATGGCGCATAGGGCTCCTTGCCCCAAAATGCTGATCAAACATACAAGCCAGAATTTCATTTTTATCTTATTACGCATTGCTTTTATCCCTGCGATTAACTGGAAAAGCAGTGGTAAGGCAAAATATAAAAGTACCAGTATTGCAAAAAGTGTGTATTTCATTTTATAAATAGTTTATCTCCCTCCCGCTTTCGCCGGAAGGGAGAAATTTCAAACTAATTATTCGGTCAGGGGTGCGGTAGCAGCCTGTTTCTTCCGGGCAGTTTCCTGCATAGCCATGGTAGTTTTCAGGTCGGAGATAAAGCCGTTCAGCTGGTTGATAAAGCTCAGGTAGTCGGCCTCGCCATTGATGTCGGCCAGCGCGTTGACACGTTTTACAATGGCAGTATAGCACGGATCCGTCACCTGGCGCGCTTCCCTCGACGTAACAACATGAGTACCGTTCGTTTCGGCATTGCGCAGCTCGTACAGGGCGCTATATTCTTCGTTAACGGTCTGGATACGGGTAACCCATTCCACACCGTCGGCCAGCGTTGCCAGATAAGGCTGGTTTTCGGCGCTAAGCAGTTCATTGCACATACTGCGTATAGCTACTGTTTCGTCGGCATTGGTTTTACGGCGGAAGTTCCCATACTTATCCACCATATGTTTCAGGGTTTCGGCGGCACTTTGTTTATCCGGATCGAAATGCCGTAGTCCGTTCTCAATTAAATGCATAAATCCTGTATTCAGCACTTCGCGTTCGTCATCCTTATCATCCATTTTGCCGGTGCTAAGGCTTCCCAGTTCAATTTTAATGGCAGCACTTTCCACCGCGAGCGCGCTGCTGAAAGGCTGGTACAGTCGCCCAAGCCCTGTTTTAACCGTAGTATCATTCATAATCAAATGATCCAGGCTTGTCATTAAACCCAGATGTTGTTCCTGGCGAAATCGTGTGAGTGGTGCAACAATAATTTCAGTCATAGTTTGTTGATTTTTTTTTGAGTTATTATTTGAAAATTAAGGAAAATCAAACAAAATAAAAATTGGAGAATCAACAATTTCGGATCAATCGCAAAAAATAAATCATTGCCGTGTTTCAAAAAAAGCATGTTCGCAACATGAAGCCATTGTTTGCGTACAACGAGGCTATGTTCGCAACATGGAGCCATTGTTTGAGTACAACGGGGCTATGTTCGCAACATGGAGCCATTGTTTGCGTACAACGGGGCCATGTTCGGAACATGAAGCCATTGTTTCTGTACAACGGGGCTATGTTTGCAACATGGAGGCTTTGCAGCCCTGCAAACGTTCCATGTCGCCAACAGGAAGGTTTTGCAGAATGAATTTCGGATAACGGCAGAGAATTTTCAGGGGAAATTGGGTTATATTTTCACATTAACCAAACGAGTGGGCAAATATAAACATATATTCTTTATCTTAACAAGAAAACAGGAAGAATTTTTCACTAAAAAAGAAAATATTTTTAGAAAGAAAAAAAACGGGAATGGAGCAAAAAAAAACAGGAGCATAGATTTGCTCCTGTCAAATGGGTTTAGCGATTTTCAATCGCAGTTTTTGCTATTTTGAACGCGATTAAAATTACTCCTTACAGTTGTGACCTTTGGTTCGCGAAACCAGCTTTTTTTTTTATCTACTTACGGGTATAATGCAGCTGCACCAATCCTTTGCTGTACGATTTTGAACTCACAAGCTTCAGGTTAAGTTCCGGCCTGCCACAATTGAACAGCGAAATGCCATCGCCCAACAACACAGGGATTACCGAAATATAAAATTCGTCGATCAGATTGTCTTTCAATAATTCATTCACCAGCATTGCACCGCCATCCAGATAAATATTCTTGCCGGGTTTAGCCTTAAGTTCCTCCACCAGGGCTTTCAGGTCGCCGTTGTAAAACTTCAAATTGCCCTGAGCCGGACGCTCGGCATGCGTAATCACGTAAATTTCCTTGTTTGCATTCGGATACTCATAGCCCATCGACAATACTTTTTCATACGATTTACGTCCGATTATAATGGTATCCACCGTGTTCACAAAATCGCTATAACTATAATCCTCGCCCTCCTGCTCAACCAACGAAAGAAAATCCAGCCCATCGTCTTTGGTGGCAATATATCCATCCAGGCTCGCGGCTATGTAAAGAATCAGTTTACGTTTATTACTCATAGTATCAAAGTTTTATTTGAGAGTGCAAATATATTTAATATTTCTGTTTTGACAAAAAAATCCCCGTCTTCATTCACAATGAAAACGGGGATTCCTCCAATTATTATTTTATCACTCAGCTGTTTCGGGCTTATCAGCAGTCTTGGCAGACTCTTGGGCCGCAGGTTTTTCTGGCGCATTAACTCTCGTTCCGGGAGCTTTAGGAGCATATTTTGTTGGCTTTTTCTTGCGACGAACATACGTACCCGGCAAAATCACATCCAACAAATGTTTTCCCAATAAACCTAACTTAACTGCAAATGCCAGCGAAATAAGGCTCAGAATTACAGTTACCCACGTATATTCTTCCGGTTTAAACAAGATAAGCTGGGTAAACGAAGTAACCATTATAAGTATGCTAAAAATAATTTTTGCACGAAGCATAGGCGTTCGCAGCGTTTTGAACCGGGTTATACCGTCTACAATACCCGACACGAAAGAAGCAATCAACGAAAGTGGCAATACCCAAATGGAAAACGTAACAACGGAATGCACAATAGTTTCCTGAAAATCGGGAAAAATCATGTGAAAAATAATCAACAGCGGGGCAAGCGCTACAAAGGTTTGTGAAAGGTGTATGGCAATGGGGTGAATATCCAATCCCAAAATAAATAACCGATTGGCCGAAACCCGCTCGCGATAAGGTTCAAAAACCGTGTGAGGCAACCCGCAAGCCGGACAAACCCCTTCGCCCAGGTCACTCGCTTTCATTACATATCCGCAGGGGCGGCATCGTACTAATTCTTCATCTATCATATTTGTCTTGATTTTAAATTTAAAATAGAGCCACAAATATAAAAACTAATTAATAATTGACAAGGAGAACATTAATAAATTAACCTGTAGTGCATTTGATAGATGTTTTCAATAAATCAGTAAATGACATTAATCGCACACAGTTTGCCAACGAGTGACCTCGTCCGGTGAAGCCGAAAAACCAGTGAAGTTGGCGTAAGAAACTGTCCTGTTTGAGCGACAGAGGAGCGAGTTTGGACGGTTTCAGCCAACTGAACGCCAGTTTTTCGAGCGAAGCGGGCGTAGTCTTGCCTTTTTTGCTTACTTTTTGTGGTAAGACAAAAAGTAAGTCGGGGTTTGGGGCGGAAGCCCCGATAAAAAAAATCAACTTTTCTCTAAATGCAATTCTGATTAGATTATGACAAATGCGTGGAATAATACCGGCACCAGCTTTTTATACCACATTCGTTGCATTTGGGCTTTCGGGCCAGGCACACGTAGCGCCCATGCAAAATAAGCCAGTGATGCGCTTTGGGAATGAGTTCGGCCGGGATATATTTCACCAGTTCGCGTTCGGTTTGCAGCGGGTTTTTAGAATCAGTGGTCAGCCCAATCCGCTCCGACACACGAAAAACATGTGTATCAACTGCCATGGCCGGCTTGTCGAACACTACAGAAGCAATCACGTTGGCCGTTTTGCGCCCCACCCCGGGGAGGGTTTGCAGTTTGTCGATATCGTCGGGCACCTCCCCGCCAAAGTCGCTCATCAGCTTTTGAGCCATGCCCACCAAATGTTTCGCCTTATTATTGGGATACGACACTGAACGGATGTATTCGAAAATCACTTCAGGAGTAGTGGCAGCCATCACTTCGGGAGTTGGGAAATCAGCCAGAAGCGGAGGCGTAATCATATTTACACGCTTATCGGTGCATTGCGCCGACAGAATAACCGCCACCAGCAATCCAAAAGGATCTTTGTAATGCAGTTCGGTTTCGGCGACAGGCATATTTTCGTTAAACCAGCTTATTACTGAGTTGAATCGTTGTTTTGTTGTCATGTTCAATTTGGTTGGGCAATCATCCTGCGAGCGCCCTGTGATTTTGATTTTTAAATTTCTGCAAATTTATAGGAAAAGATGTAACAGCGGTGTTCCTTTTTATTATTTTTGCATTTCGAACAATAAAATGAAACCACAATATCTGTAAACAACATACATGGCACCCAAAAAACCGATCAAACCCACCCCAAAACCAGACTCCAGACAAGAAGCCAGACAGGAAAAGAAAGTCAGGATAAAACAAGCCAAAGACCCGAACGAACCGGGATTAGGAACTAAATTTATCACCTTCATTACCGATGAGCGCACCCGTTTAATCATGGGAATAGGGTTATCGCTGGGCGTTCTGTTTTTATTCGTATCGTTTGTTTCATATTTCTTCACCGGTGCTGCCGACCAAAGCAAAATGGATCTTTCGTGGAGCGAACTGCAACAAATGCGCACCGACATCCACAACTGGGCATCCGTAACGGGAGCTATTTTAGCTGAAACATTTATCAACCGTTGGTTTGGAGTGGCATCGTTTGCGTTTATCTATTTTGGCATTGTAGTAGCCATGCGCCTGATCAAAGTACGTGTAACGGCGGTTTGGAAAGCGTTTTTTCATACCAGCTTTTGGCTGATCTGGTTATCTGTATTACTGGGTTATGCCCTTGCACCCTATTACAAAGACTATCTGTTTTTCTCACCCGGCGGCCGTCATGGCGACGAGGCCAGCCAATGGCTTATTTCATACGTGGGCATGCCCGGAACATTAATGATTTTGATCGGACTGTTCCTGTCATACACCATTGTATCTTCAAAAGCCACTGTTCCGTTTCTGAAACGACTTTTCTCGCGCAAGCCCAAAGCTGCTGAACAAACAGAACCTGAATTTATTATTGAGAATGACCTTGCAGAAGCAAGCGTGGCTGTTGGCACCGAAATAATTCCTGAAGACTGGGTGGTGAAAGCCAACAAGGAAGAAGAACTGATTATCGAACCGGTGACATTCGAACCTGAGAATGAGATTGAACCTGAAATTGAGGAAGAAAATGTCAATGAAAATGTGTCTTTTGAAATTCAGCAACCCGAAATAAAAGAAGAAAACAAGGCGGTAGATGCCGATGAATCGGGACTAACCGACGATGATAACGAAGATCCTTTCTATAACGTATCGAAGCTGGGAAAATACGATCCAACGCTTGATTTATCACATTACAACCCTCCTACCCTCGATTTGCTGAAAGTGTACGGCACCGACAACGATACGCAGATTGACATGGTGGAACAGAATGCGAATAAAAACAAGATTATCACCATCCTGCAAAATTTCGGCATTGAGATTGACACCATTAAAGCAACCGTAGGGCCAACCATCACCCTCTACGAAATTGTACCGAAAGCCGGTGTACGTATCTCCAAAATCCGCAACCTGGAATACGACATTATGCTTAGTTTGGCTGCAACAGGCATTCGTATCATTGCGCCGATTCCTGGCAAAGGAACTATTGGTATCGAGGTTCCAAATGCTGACCCACAGGTGGTTTCAATGCACTCAATTATCGCTTCCAAAAAATTCCAGGAATCGAAATTCGAACTTCCGGTTGCATTCGGACGAACTATCACCAACGACATTTTCATGGTGGATTTAGCTAAAATGCCTCACTTGCTGGTGGCTGGTGCTACCGGACAAGGTAAATCCGTCGGACTGAATGCTATTATCACTTCGCTTCTTTATAAAAAACACCCATCACAACTGAAGTTGGTGTTGGTTGACCCTAAAAAAGTAGAGTTCAACATTTACGGTGACATTGAAAAACACTTTTTGGCCAAATTGCCCGATGGCGACGATGCCATTATTACCGACACTAGCAAGGTGGTGGAAACGCTAAACTCGCTTTGTAAAGAAATGGATGACCGTTACGATTTACTCAAGAAAGCGCATGTGCGTAACATCAAGGAATACAACGAAAAATTCTTTATCCGCCATTTGAACCCTGAAAAAGGACACCGCTTCCTGCCCTATATCGTGGTTATTGTCGACGAGTTTGGCGACCTGATTATGACTGCCGGAAAAGAAGTGGAAATGCCGATTGCACGTATTGCCCAGTTGGCCCGTGCGGTGGGAATTCACATGATTATTGCCACCCAACGCCCGTCGGTAAACATTATTACCGGGGTAATCAAGGCCAACTTCCCGGCTCGCGTGGCATTCCGCGTTTCGTCCATGATTGACTCGCGCACCATTCTGGATGCACCGGGAGCAAACCAGTTGGTGGGCCGCGGTGATATGCTTTTCTCGCAAGGAAACGACCTGACCCGCGTACAATGTGCATTCGTTGACACACCGGAAGTTGAAAATATCGTGCATCATATCAGGGAACAGCAAGCATACCCAACAGCATTCTATCTGCCGGAATATACCGGTGACGGAGGCGAAGGAATTGATGTAAGCTCGGTGGATATGAGCAAACGCGACCCGCTTTTCGAAGAAGCCGCCCGACTGATTGTTGCTAACCAACAAGGTTCCACATCGCTTATCCAGCGTAAATTCTCCATTGGCTACAACCGTGCCGGACGTATCGTCGACCAGCTGGAAGTAGTTGGTATTATCGGCCCGTTCGAAGGCAGTAAAGCCCGTCAGGTACTGGTTATGGACGATTATCATTTGGAACAAATTCTGAAAAATCTATAATTTAAAGAGACCTTGCATGCGAGGTCTCTGCTATTTTATTTCAATCACTTTATTGGTATGTTCTTTGTAAAGAAAATGCCAAATTAAAACTCAGACATCATGAAAAAGAATATTATTTACACGCTGGCAATGGTTATTTTTGCTGTTGCAAACATCTCGGCACAAAGCAATGCGCAAGCTGAAAAAATCCTGAGTGATTTACTTTTATCGGCAAAAACCAACGCTATAAAAACCAATTTCAAACTGGCTACAAACGACAAAAACAATCCGCAAGGACTCATAACCGGAACATTTACGTTGAAAGGAAATAAGTTTATGCTGGACGTTGTGGATATGAAAGTATGGTTTGATGGCAAAACACAATGGGCTTACAACGAGCAAAACAAGGAGGTGTCGGTTACAGAACCAACCGAAAAAGAATTGTCTGAGACTAACCCAATGGCTATTTTATCCAATTACAAGGCAAAATGCACTGTAAAATTCTCAGCCAAAATAAAATCGGAACAAAACCATTGCATTGAAATGACCCCAAAAGTAAAGAATAAAGATATTGCCAAAATTGAAGTTCAGGTAAATAAAACGAACGGAAATCTGAGCTCAATAAAACTTTTCAATACCAACGGCAGCACCTCAGTACTCACCGTCAGCAATTTCCAGAAAGGGCTGAAAATAGCTGACAGTTTCTTTGTTTTTAATCAGTCGAGATACAAAGGCGTAGCTGTAAATGACCTTCGGTAAGATCTAAGTACAACTCAGTAATTATTTTATAATATTTAGACTACACCTACCAGATTTTAAAAATCTGGTAGGTGTAGTAGGTAAAAAATAGCTCGAACGCAAATAATTCAAATCAATTCAGAACTGTCATTTAATAGATTTTATTTATAAAGCCATAGATTTTCAAACCTGAAAATTACCCGGCATTTTTTATTTGTACTGAGACAATATCCTTTATCTTTGCATAAAAATAAAACTACATACAGAAATAGAAATATGAACGAAAAAGTACGCTGCCTCATTATAGGCTCAGGACCCGCCGGATATACGGCTGCCATTTACGCTTCACGCGCAAATCTTTCTCCCGTATTGTACGAAGGAATGCAACCCGGCGGACAGTTGACAACAACTAACGAAGTGGAAAACTTTCCGGGTTACCCGGCAGGAATAACCGGACCCGAACTGATGGAAGACCTGAAAAAACAAGCAGAACGCTTTGGTGCCGATATTCGTTTCGGGATGGCTACAGCTACCGATTTGTCTGCGGCTCCTTACAAAGTGACCATTGATGGCGAAAAAGTGATTGAAACCGACACGCTCATTATTTCAACCGGTGCAACTGCAAAATATCTGGGCTTGCCCGATGAACAAAAATATGCAGGTTCTGGGGTTTCTGCCTGTGCTACCTGCGACGGATTTTTTTACCGTAAAATGACAGTTGCCGTTGTTGGCGGTGGCGATACAGCCTGCGAAGAAGCAACTTACCTGGCCGGACTGGCTAGCAAAGTGTATCTGATTGTTCGCAAAAACTTTTTACGCGCGTCTAAAATTATGCAACAACGGGTTTTCGACAATCCCAAAATTGAAGTATTGTTTGAACATGAAACCCTTGGACTGACAGGCGAAGGCGTGGTTCAGGGAGCCAATCTGGTAAAACGTCGTGGACAACCTGACGAAGAGCAGGTTCATATAGACATCGATGGCTTCTTTTTAGCCATTGGCCACAAACCGAATTCAGATATTTTCAAACCATGGATAGAAACCGATGAAGTAGGATACATAAAAACTATTCCGGGAACTCCGCGCACTAATGTTCCGGGCGTATTTGCTTCGGGTGATGTTGCAGACCCGCATTACCGTCAGGCTATTACAGCTGCGGGTACAGGCTGTCAGGCTGCCATCGAAGCAGAACGGTATTTGTCTGAAAAAGGACTTTAAAAAATAGATAAACTATTATTCCTGAATTATAACTCAGGACGATGCTAAAAAAGGAGGTGATTAATAATCATCTCCTTTTTTTGTTTATCCATTCTGACAAATAAGAGGTAAATCCAGAACATTATATAGCTGAAAATAATGATTTTAATTTGCACATTTAAGGAACTGAACATTACAGATAAATGTTTCTTAAACTTTCGATTATAGCAGTTTTTTTGTACTTTTGCAAATTAATATCAAAAACTAATTTATATGCAACCAAATATCATGAAATCAGCCATGCATAACGGTCTGATTGTGGGTGTCATTTTTTCTGTAAATTTTCTGCTGTCTGTTTCCGGAATAACTGCTTTAGTACTCCTCACGTATGCTGTTGCAATATTAATTTTGATTATGCTTTATAAAATTGCAATTCGGTTCAGAGAAACCGAATGCGATGGTGCAATCAGCTATGGTAAAGCCTTTTCATACATTCTACTCATTTTTTTCTACGCCGCACTGATTTCCACTGTAGTTAAATTCATCTATCTGAGGTTTATCGACCAGACTTACCTCGAAAGCATATATCAGGAAACCATGAAGGCTTTAGAAGCCATGAAATTCCCTATGAACACCCCGGAAATGGAACAAGCCGAAAAAATGTTCAAACCACTTAATTTCTCATTGTTATATATTTGGTCGAATATGCTTTTAGGAACTATTGTCGGACTGATTATGGCCGCATTTATCAAAAAAGAAAAAAGCCCCTTTGAGCAATAAGAACATTATTATTTATCGAAACCAGAACACACATAACAGTCTAACTGATAATTTTACAATATGGATATTTCAATAGTAGTACCGCTTTATAACGAAGAAGATTCGCTCCCCAAATTGCTTGAATGGATTGAACGTGTTATGACTGCGAATAAGTTTACGTACGAAGTCATTTTTGTAAATGACGGAAGTACTGATAAATCGTGGAACGTGATTGAATCGCTTCAGCAGAAATCCAGCCATGTGAGGGGAATAAAATTCCGCCACAACTATGGGAAATCTCCGGCTTTGTATTGCGGATTTCATGCTGCACAGGGCGATGTGGTTATTACCATGGATGCGGATTTGCAGGATAGTCCGGACGAAATACCAGAGCTGTTTTCGATGATAAAGAATGATGATTACGACCTGGTATCCGGCTGGAAAAAGAAACGTTACGATTCGAAATTCACGAAAAACATACCATCCAAAATTTACAATGCCACAGCGCGTAAAGTGACCGGCTTGAAGCTTCACGATATGAATTGCGGCTTGAAAGCCTACCGCAAAGAGGTAATTAAAAACATTGAAGTGTATGGTGAAATGCACCGCTACATTCCGTTTTTGGCCAAAAATGCAGGTTTTACCAATATCGGAGAAAAAGTGGTAGAGCACCGTAAACGCCAGTTTGGCGAAAGCAAGTTTGGGTTGAACCGCTTTGTAAATGGCTACCTGGATTTGTTGAGTTTATGGTTTTTGTCGAAATTCGGCAAAAAACCCATGCACTTTTTCGGGTTGTACGGAAGTTTGATGTTTTTACTTGGATTTTTGGCAGTGGCTGCTGTTGGCATCAATAAACTGATTGCTATCATAGAGCATGTAAAAGCACCGTTGGTTACCGAAAGTCCGTATTTTTATCTTGCACTTTTGGCCATGGTATTGGGCACCCAATTGTTTCTGGCCGGCTTTTTGGGCGAATTGGTCACCCGAAATTCAACCGAACGAAACAATTATCAGATAGAAAAGGAAATTTAGATCATTTTTTTTCGTAGATAAAAAAATCAAAGTAAGATAATTTTACCGGTTGTATGTCTTCTTGCTTTGATTTGAAATTAGTGGATTTTCAGTAGTCAAATGAGTTCTCATAAAAGAGACTGTTATATAGATTACTTATCTTTTTTCGATATTTTTTAAAACGATCTTACAACTAATATTGTAAAACATGAGTTTTTCTGAAAAAAGTACACTAAAGATTTGTGCCTGCAGCACCGACAAAATCGGGAATGACTTGCTTTATGAACATTTGGTTTCTATGGCAAATAAACAAGGGATTACAGGTACCGCAGTTTATCGGGGAATAAAAGGATTTGGAAGAAACAGCATACTGAACTGGTTGTGTTTCTGGAAACCGGTTGAAAAATGCCCTGTAATTATTGAGTTGATTGACAAAACTGAAATTCTTGAAAAGTTTTTTAAAACAATTGAAACAGATTTACGGCAAATTCCCAATGGCTGCCTGGTAACAATAACTCCGGTAGAAGTAAATCAGAAAAAAGGAAATAAGGCCAATTTGTAAAAGAGAAAATGGAAATAACAGATATCCTTAAAATAGTATTACCGGCATTGCTCGTTTTGCTGACCGCGTATTTACTCATAGATAAATTGCTTAAAAATGAAGAAAAACGACGCAATTTTGAGTTACGCAAAAACAGTTCTGCCACCATCACTCCTATTCGCCTGCGGGCTTACGAACGCCTTATGCTGGTTTTGGAACGTACTACTCCGGCCACTTTGATTCTGAATGTGGCAAAACCAGGAATGACAAACCAGGAGTTTCATGCACAACTGTTGACCAGTGTCCGTCAGGAATTCTCGCATAACCTCTCACAGCAAATTTACGTAAGCGATGAAGCCTGGAGATACATTCAGGGAGCTCAGGAAAGCTTACTGCAACTAATAAATACCTGTGCTTCGAAGTGCGATCCGAACGAATCTGCAACCGGGTTGGCTGAACTGATTATTCACGTTTACGGAGTAACAGAACAAACCCCTACAGAACAGGCTATTGACAAGCTAAAAAATGAAGTCCGGAACTATTTCTAAAGTTGCTGACACAAAAATTATCAGAAAATGAAACGTCTTACAAACATAGTTCTGCTATTTGTTATTCTGCTTACAGCATCGTGCAACAACGATGAACAATGCCGGAAAGACCGGTATGTAAAAATGCAGGTTGGAACTTATCATGTTACCTACAACCCCACTACCAAAACCAGAACTGTAGCTTATTTAGCAATTGATAGTATCAGCGTTAAAGGAATAGGAGTCGACTCCATTTTATACAACAACGTAAAAAAGAAATCCAGCCTCACTTTACCCTTAAATAAACTCGACAGTATTTCCCGGTTTCAGATTACGTTCAACAACGTCACCGATACCGTGACGATTTTGCATACAAATTACGATACGTACTTATCGCTTGAATGCGGTTGTATAAAAACACACACCCTCGATTCGGTGATTACAACCACACATTTTCTCGACTCGGCAAGTATCTTTATTCACGATGTAAATACCTCAACCAGTGCTAAAGAACATATCAAATTATATAATTAGTATTTTGCTGTGTTCAACTGTTTGCACAGTTCAGGCTTATGCACAGAAAAAAACATCTGAACCGGCAGACACAGCACGGGTAGCTTTGTTCAACGGTTTTATGATTCAGGCTGATATAGCGTCGGCTGTTGCTTCAGCATTATCAAACGGCGAAAGCTATTCGTACGAAGCAGGGCTTCAGTTTGATTTTAAACACAAATACTATCCCATAGTGGAGTTGGGAGTTGCCGGCGCAAACAAAACGACTGCCGACAATATCGGTTTTACAACCAACGCACCATTTGGAAGAATCGGGGTTGATTTCAATATTTTGAAGAAGAAAAAAGATTCAAAGCCAACCAATAATTTATTTTTAGTAGGGCTGCGTCTGGGAATGTCCAATTTCAAATACAAGATAACAAATGTAACTATCAATAATGATTACTGGGGAGGAAGTGAAGTTGTAGACTACTCAAATATTCCTGCTGCTACCAAAGTATGGTGGGAGTTGGCTGCCGGAGTACGCGTTGAAGTTATAAAAAACATATACATGGGCTGGACTGTCCGTACCAAAAACCTATTGAGCCAGGATGCCGAAGGGCAAGTGTCGCCCTGGTACGTGCCTGGCTACGGCATCAGTGCTTCCGGCAACTGGGGAGTTAATTATACAATAGGGTATCATTTTTAAAAATAAAAACAATAAAAACAATTAATAAATTTATGAATTCATTACAGAATTTGAACAGAGCTGCCGATAATATCCGTATTTTGGCTGCTTCTGCGGTAGAGAAAGCAAAATCAGGTCACCCAGGAGGTGCCATGGGTGGTGCAGATTTTATTAATGTATTATATTCCGAATTTTTGGAATATGATCCGCAAAACCCAACCTGGGAAGGACGTGACCGCATGTTCCTTGATCCCGGACACATGTCGCCCATGCTTTATTCTGTGCTGGCGTGCACCGGTAAATTCACATTGGAAGAACTGGCCCAATTCCGTCAATGGGGAAGTCCAACTCCGGGACACCCTGAAGTTGATGTAATGCGTGGTGTTGAAAATACATCCGGACCTCTTGGACAAGGCCATACATACGCTGTGGGAGCTGCTATTGCTGCGAAATTCCTGAAAGCCCGTTTTGGTGAATTAATGAACCAAACAATTTATGCTTTCATTTCGGATGGAGGTATCCAGGAAGAAATATCTCAGGGAGCAGGACGTATTGCCGGTCACTTAGGATTGGACAATCTGATTATGTTCTACGATTCGAACGATATCCAGCTTTCTACCGAGACTAAAGATGTTACCAGCGAAAACGTAGCTATGAAATACCAGGCCTGGGGTTGGAATGTAATCGAAATCAATGGAAACGATGCGATTGAAATTCGCACAGCCCTGAAAGAAGCCAAAACAGAAACAGCACGCCCTACACTTATTATTGGTAAAACAATTATGGGTAAAGGTGCATTGAAAGCCGATGGCTCAAGTTTCGAGCGTCAATGTGCAACTCACGGTATGCCGTTGAGCGAAGGTGGTGCTTCATACATTGAAACAATCAAAAATCTGGGTGGTGACCCTGAAAATCCGTTTGTTATTTTTGAAGAAACCAAAGCATTATATGCCAAACGTGCTGAAGAATTGAAAGAACTTGTTGCTAAAAAACAAGCTGCTAAAGCTGAATGGGCAAAAGCAAACCCTGAACTGGCTGCTAAACTGGAACTTTTCTTCTCCGGTAAAACAAATGTAAACTGGGATGCTGTGGTTCAAAAACCAGGTCAGGCAACACGCGCTGCATCGGCAACCGTATTAGGTGAATTGGCCAAACAAGTTGAAAACATGATTGTTGCCAGTGCCGACCTCTCAAACTCAGACAAAACAGACGGTTTCCTTAAAAACACCAAAGCATTTGTAAAAGGTGATTTCTCTGGTGCTTTCCTTCAGGCCGGAGTATGCGAATTGACTATGGCTGCTATCAGTATAGGTATGAGTTTGCACGGTGGTGTTATTGCGGCTTGTGCAACTTTCTTTGTATTCTCCGACTACATGAAACCAGCTATTCGTATGGCTGCTTTGATGGAACTACCCGTAAAATTTATCTGGACACACGATGCATTCCGCGTAGGTGAAGACGGACCAACTCACGAACCGGTTGAACAGGAAGCTCAAATTCGCCTGATGGAAAAACTGAAAAACCACAAAGGGCACAACTCAATGCTGGTTCTTCGTCCGGCCGATGTAGAAGAAACAACAGTAGCATGGCGCATGGCAATGGAAAATACACATACTCCAACAGGACTGATTCTTTCCCGTCAAAATATTGCCGACCTTCCGGCTGCAACTGATCGTAAAACAGAAGCAGAACAAGCTCAGAAAGGTGGATACATTGTAGAAGAGGATGAAAATCCGGATGTAATCCTGGTGGCTTCGGGTTCTGAAGTTTCTACACTTTTTGAAGGAGCCAAACTGCTCCGTGCCGATGGTGTAAAAATACGTTTGGTTTCTGTTCCATCTGAAGGATTATTCCGCAACCAGCCTGAAGAATATCAGGAAAGTGTTTTACCTAAAGGAGCTAAGATATTTGGTCTCACTGCCGGTCTGCCTGTTAATCTGCAAGGTTTGGTTGGTTTCAATGGAAAAGTATGGGGACTGGAGTCATTCGGATTCTCGGCACCCTTTAAGGTACTCGACGAAAAACTTGGCTTTACCGGACAAAATGTTTATAACCAGGTAAAAGCAATGTTGTAACAATTACCCCTAACCCCTAAAGGGGAACTGAGTTAGTTTCGACTTTTAAATTGTTTATATTATAAATAATAATCAACACTAATTTAGTTCCCCTTTAGGGGTTAGGGGCCTTTTTTTATGGATATATTATCAATCATTATTATAGGTATCGGTTTGGCAATGGATTGTTTTGCCGTGTCGGTCAGTAAAGGAATTTGTGCGAAGAAGTTTTTCTTCTGGCACACACTCCGCATGGCGTTCCTCTTCGGACTTTTCCAGGCTATCATGCCTTTAATCGGTTATACGCTGGGGTCAGGATTTGCGAAGCAAATGATGAGTTTTGACCATTGGCTGGCATTCGGATTACTGGCTGCAATCGGCGGAAAAATGCTTTACGAAGGATTTCAGCCGCACGATCCGGATTGCGATAAAGAGAAGAATCCATTTAAACTGGCTTCACTCCTTTCGTTAGCTTTGGCAACCAGTATCGATGCACTTGCCACAGGAATTGTTTTTGTTCCTTATCCGGGTGTAATCTGGGAAGCGATAGCAATTATCGGACTGGTAAGTTTCGTCTTCGCATTTATCGGAATGTACATAGGCATTCATTTTGGCAAACGTTTCCATGTGAAAGTGGAAGCCGTGGGAGGATTGATTCTGATTGGCATTGGTATCAAAATTCTGATTGAACACTTAATAAGCCAATGACCTCACTTTCAAAATTAAGAACATACAAACACAAAAGATAACATGATTCTAAAAAGACTACTTCCCTGTATTTTAATCGTTTTCACAACTTTCACCTTCGCCGAAGAACCCACAACTAAAGTCAAGCTTTACGGTTATGTAGGCAATGATTTCTTTTACAACTCACGCCAGAATGTAGAAATGGTTGATGGTGTAATCCAGCTGTTCCCCAAACCCATTTCGTTGAATGCAGCCAATGCCGATGCAAATGCTACTTCGCAGGCAGAATTATTAAGTGTAAATACCCGCTTAGGGATTGACATTACCGGAGCGCCCATTCTGGGAGCAAAATCTTCAGGTAAAGTAGAAGCTGACTTCGCCGGATTCGGAACTACATTCTACGTATTCCGCATTCGCCAGGCTTTCATGAAACTTAACTGGAACAAAACCGAGCTGCTAGTTGGTCAAACCTGGCATCCTCTGTTTGGGAATATTGCTCCTGCAACATTTTCGGCAAACGGCGGAGCGCCTTTCCAGCCCTTCAATCGCAGCCCGCAGGTCCGCGTAAAACAAACGCTGACCAACACATTGTCGGCTACAGCGGCAGCTCTGTATGAAATGCAATATGCCTCTTATGGTCCAGCCAGTACATCAACAAGCAATGTATATATGAAAAATGCAATGGTTCCCGATTTATTTGTCGGATTGGAAAATAAAACCACTCACTGGACAACCGGTGCTGGCGTTGATTTCAAAACATTGAAACCCGATGCAACAAATGCAGCAACCATTTCATCGCTTAGTGCAGTGGCTTACGCACAATATGTAAACAAAAAATTCCAACTGAAAGCGAAAGCTCTTTATGGCGAGAACCTGAGCGACCAACTTATGTTAGGCGGATATGGAGTTAGCAAATATGGAACCGGAGTTGATTCTACTAAAGTGCTTGGCTATACTAATTATACAAACGGAAGTGCATGGGTAAATGCTGTATATGGTACAAAACTTCAGGTTGGCTTATTGATTGGAGCTTCTGAAAACCTCGGAACAGCAGATAATCTGGTCATTAACCCGAAAACTAAAAAGTTCAGCAACTATGGATACGGATTCTACGACAATAGCGATTTGAATGCCAATCTGAAAAAAACAGATGCAGCCTATCTGGATCAATTGATTCTGGATCGTTTGTATCGTATTGCTCCACAGGTAAGCTACAATATTCAAAACATGAAATTTGGTCTGGAATATGATTTCACGACCGCTTCGTACGGTAAGGTACAACAGAATGGAACTGCGACCGGTAATTATTCGGTCAACAACCATCGTATTCTTGCTTCTGTAATGTATATTTTCTAAATTTTTGTGAGGGCTTCATTCAAACCGGAGCCCTTACTGATTTAACTACCAGCATCATTCGCATGATAAAAGGTTCTTTCTATATTCTCCTCTTCTATTTTCTGGGGCAAATGTTCAGCCTGCTTATTCACGGCTTCATTCCCGGAAGTGTGCTGGGTATGATTTTGCTCTTCCTGAGTTTATTCTTCAAAATAATCAAACCTGAAAATGTAAAAGATACAGCCATGGTCATTACCAAAAATATGGCTGTATTCTTTGTTCCGGCAGCCGTAGGGCTAATGGCTTACGGCGAATTATTATCCAATTCGTTGGTAGCTATTCTTCTGGCAATTGGCATTAGCACGGTGTTAACCATCATAACCGTGGCACTGATTCAGGAACGGTTTGAAAAACGCCGCATGAAAGGAGAAAACCGCCATGAATAACCTCTTGCAACAAATCAAGCCTTTTATCAGCACTGAAGTTTTTCTGCTTGCTCTGGTTATGGGAACGTTTTTACTGGGCGTTTACCTGTATAAACGAACCAAAATCACCCTTATCCAACCCTTGCTCATTGCCATGCTGGTTATCATCCCGTTTCTCAAAATAACCGGCATCGACTATCAGACTTTTTGCGAAAAAACACGTATCCTCAACTTTATGCTCGGACCCAGTGTGGTAGCGTTGGGATATGTTTTGTATGAGCAAATTGAAAATATAAAAGGAAACGTTATTTCCATCCTGACTGCCGTATTTGTGGGAAGCGTGGTGGGTATCCTGAGCGTGGTGCTTATTGCCAAAGCCTTTGGGGCTGATAAAATGCTGGTGGCTTCGTTGGCTCCGAAATCCGTCACAACGCCTATCGCCATTAGCCTGGCCGAAAAAGACGGCGGCGTCCCGGCACTGGCGGCAGCATTTGTGGTGATTTGCGGTATTTTTGGTGGATTGGTTGGACCGATCATTCTGCGCCGCATTGGCATTAAGAGTAAAATTGCCAAAGGACTGGCTATGGGATCGGCTTCACATGCATTGGGCACTGCACGGGCCATGGAAATGGGAGCACTGGAAGGTGCCATCAGCGGACTCGCCATTGGTATTATGGGAATAATGACGGCTTTGCTTATACCGTTTGTCGAAAGGCTTTTCTAAACTAAATCGGTCAGCTCGCTCCCTTTCTTATTGTGGAAAATATCGTTGTGAAATACTTCCAGTTTCCGAAGGCTATAAGCCAGCATATTCTTTTCAATATCGGTGAGATTGCCGGTAACAATTTGCGATACCATCTTCATTTGAGGTAAAATACTGATAATTTCCAACCGGCCCTGCTGAGTAATTTTTACGCGCACACTCCTTTTATCCACCTCGTCGTTATACTGCTCCATCAGTCCAAGCCGAAGCAAGCGGTTAATAATATCGGTTCCGGAAGTTTTTTCCATAATCTGGTTCTGAATAAGTTCGCTTTTAATCATGCTCTCGTGCGTCATCAGGGTAATTAGAAACGAGAATTCATCGGCCGTTTTAATCTGGCTGTCTTTCAGTGCTTTTTTTATATATCCCTTGGCATAACGAAACAACAGGACAATAAGAATGGAAATATCGGTGTTGGGACCGCGCGATTCATCGTTTTCAAATTCCCGGCTTCCGTTATTCAATTCCCTGACCTTGACATTCTGAGTCGGATAATTGCTATTTATATACCCCAGAAAATCGGATGTATTCAGATTCGAAGCGTTTTGAGCATTTTCGTGCTCGTACTTATCCAAATAGTCGATCAATTCAAGTAAAATTTCTTTTGTTTTCATTTTGTACGTTTTGGTTTTCCAAAGATAGCGGAAAATTTATTACGAACATATACGGACTACATTCGTACAATAAAATACATTTACGTACTATTTTGTTCATTTCCCCGATATAACAAAAAAAAGAAAATATATCAAAAGTCATTCGTAATTAGTCTGCACAACAATAAACTTTTGATATTTAATAATATAAAATATATTTTCAAACTTATATGAACGATTTTGGAATTCAAATGCTCAAAATTCATGCACTTTATTGTTTAGACCACATATGTAATCCCACAGGAATTAACTGTGCATAACCCCGGGTTGAAACCCGGGGAAATAAAATACAACAAAGAACAGAACCCCGTAGTGGGTTCAACCTAAAATATAATGAATGTTCAACCCACTACGGGGTTGTATTCCCGGGGATAGTTTCAGCCCCCAGTTTCGCTTCGCTCACTGGGGGTTAAGCACAGTAAACTCCGTCTGAGTTTTCAGCACTCCTACTTACAGATTATTATAAAATTCCTCTGAGCGAAGCAAAACCGGGGATATGCCCAGTTAATCTCTCCAGGATAAGAATTATATTTTAAATGAGCCCGTAACAGATAAAAAAAACGGAATGACATTGCTGCATTCCGTTTTCTTTAAACTATTTCTTACTCCTGCTCTTTCATCAAAAAGCGGCCAATGCGGCGGGTGCGTTGCGTTAGCAAAATAGTACGCCCGGTAGTGTATTTCTGCACAATTTCATCGTTGGTTCCACGAATAGTGAGCAGTTCAAGGGCATCGTTGTAGGTTACTTTAAAATCATTGCCCAGTTCGTCAAGAGCTCCACTTAGATAACGGCTGTTGTCCACACAAACCGAGATGCTGATAGCCGAACTTTGAATCATTGCTATTTTCAACCGGTGTTTGTTCATTACCGAAAAGGCTTTGGAGAGGCTTTCTTCCAGCACAAACGAGAAATCGCGCGGACGAATGGTTATCAACACCTGATTCTTGCGTAAAATCAACACCGGGACATCAATCGGCTTATCGGTGGTAGCTTTTATCACCGAACCCGCTTCCGTGGGACTGCCAAACGGACGTACATACAACGGGATTTGTTTGTTTTCGAGTGGTTTGATTGTTTTCGGGTGAATAATTTGCGCACCACTATAAGCCAACTCAACCGCATCCAGGTAAGTAAGTTCAGGAATATGGACAGTGCCTTCGAAAATACGCGGATCGGCATTCAGAATGCCCGGCACGTCTTTCCAGATCGTAACACTTTCGGCATCCAGCAGGTTGCCAACCACCGCAGCTGTATAATCGGAACCTTCACGACCAAGCGTGGTAGGGTCGCCTTTGATATTGGCACCGATAAAACCCTGACCGACATAAATACAACTCTGTTTGTAATCGGCCGCTTTCTTCAACCGCAGCTGCGACTCCTGCATGTGTACATTGGCTTCGCGGAAGTTACTGTCGGTAACAATCAGGGCACGCATATCCAACCAATTGTTGGCACTCCCCGACTCGGCCAGGAATGCCGAAACAATTCTGGTAGAAATCAACTCACCATACGAAACCAGCCGGTCGTACCAGCGGTCGTAATCGTCTCCCACACCTTCTATAATCTGCTTTTCCAGTTCGGCAAACAATGGTTCAACGGCATTCTCCCCTACTGTTTTATTAGCAAACAGTTCTGCAATAATGTCGCGGTGATAGTTTTCCACTTCAACCAGTTTTTCAATGGCTCCGGCATGATCGGCCTTCATAAAGCAATCGAGCACTACCTCCATGGCATTGGTGGTTTTGCCCATGGCCGACACCACGATAAACAAATTATCACTTACACCCGAAACAATACGGGCAATATTACGGATTCCTTCTGCCGAGCGCACCGACGCGCCACCGAATTTATAAACCTTCATTTATTATACTAATTTTTACGAATTAAATCAAATTATACGAATTTGCATCAACACATCAGCACATCATCATATCAACACATCATCACATCATCACATCAATACATCAACCAATTACTCAATTCCCTTTACTCCCACCAATTTGTCGTACCGTTCGCCCCACGGACGATGGTAAACATAAATGGTATATTCGTTCTGCGTTTGCCAGTAGCTGCCATCCACCCGGCGGGTAGTGGCTTTGCGCTCGCCTTTGGGCACAAACCAATACTGGTAGTTGTAGCCTCCCTGTTTGAGCAAAACCGTTTGAAAATAAGAACCCGAATTCGCATCGTATTTCAGGCGGTTAATATCATTCATCAAATTGTAATTAAACTCACCGCCCAGATAGAGTTGCCCGTCGAAAAACGGTTCCGGCGTTGGCAGGTTGAAGTGTACCAGCATATAATCCGCTTCGGTGTTATCGTCGCTGGCATTTTGCATATTTATTACATATTTACCATTTACATCCATATCCCGGATATAAGCCCTACCGGCCTGAATCTTATTGTCGTAAAGGTAAGCATCGTAGTGTGGCTGCTCATAGCGGATAGTGGCCACACCCTCGCCGGCTGCATAAACATTCGAAATATCGAAGCGGTGGTATTCGCTTCCACCTTCAAAAATAAGTGCCCGGTTGTTGATAAAGCTTAATTTATTGGACGACATAAAGGTAGGTTTCAGATCGGCCACTTCGTTGTCGAACCGGTTGTTTTGACGCACCACCACTTTTATTTCGGTAGCCGGGTCGCGCACCGTATAACCACCCATTTGCACATCGAAATCGAGTTGCTGCACTTTGCCATTCAATTCTGTGTCGGTATTTCCACGCACCGTGGCACTGATACTCACATGCGGTTCCACAATAGAAAAACAAGCCTGCGCAACAGGTTTGTCCTGCTGATTATCTTCGTAAATAATAATCACGTAATTTCCCGATATTTTAAAACTCATATCGTCGTTTGGCAAACCGAACGAATAATGGGTGTACAGGAAAGTGGTGTTGAGCGAGGTGGCGTAATCGGTTATCGTTCCGGTAGTAAAGCCGTTGATATATTCGTTGGTGGAGAGCGACGAAAGCGTCCAGTCGGCATTGCAATGAAGCACTTTGTAACTGTAGGAATGCGACTCGTGTGACATTTCGTCGAAACTGATCAGCAATCTGTCCGAACCATTCAGTTCAATAATCGGCAATACAAATTTTTGGTTTGGAATGACTGTTTGCAGGGTTTTTATGTTTGGTTGGAATATCTGTGTGCGGTATACCTGTTGTGCCCGAAGGAATACACTGCTAAAAACCAATAGAATCAGAATTATTTTTCTCATAAATTAAATGTTTATTGTGGCAAAACCAGCTATACAATTGGCCTACAGCCGGTTCGAAACTTCCCTTGCCAATCAATTATCCTGCCACAAAAATAGAAAATATAAAGGAATAAACGTTGTACAATGTATTTTTATTCTTTTTCCGGCATTATTATCAATTAAACATTTGATTCTTTTGGGTCTATTCCTTACAAAGAATGAAGCATTCCTTACACAGAATAGAGTATTCCTTACACAGAATGGAGCATTACTGACACAGAATGGAGTATTCCTAACACAGAATGAGGCATTCCTGACACAGAATGAAGTATTACTGACACAGAATGAAACGGAATGAAGTATGATAAACCGTATGCAATCAATAGATTTTAAATTTTATTGAAAATATCTATCAAATGAATTCTATGTTTGAATAAACTATTTGAATAACAGAAATTAATTAAACAAAACAGTTGTTAATGTAAAACAATGTGTTTATCTTTGGCATCAATTTAATTAAAAACGCCACATAAGTTAGAAACAAAAAAGCAGCAAAAAACTTAAAATCAGAATCGATGAGAAAAACCATTTTTATAATGCTATTCATAGTATGGGCAAGCATGACATGCAAAGTTTGTGCGCAAACTCCATCCGACTCAACTGCAACAAACCGATTTATTTATTGCGAGCTTATTAGCCTGCATAAACTTTTCAGTACCAAAGTTATGATTTCTGTAGACTACGGGCAGGAAACCCGCTTTCTGGAAGACACAACACTGAAAGACGAGCAAACAGGAAAAAGTAAATTATTCAATTCGATAGTTGATGCACTGAACTATATGGGAAAAGAGGGCTGGGAATTTGTTCAATCCTATATTCTCACCAACGGAGACCAAAAAGAACATCACTGGTTATTAAAGAAAAAAGTTACCTCGCGGGAAATACAATAAATCTACACGCAAGTTATTTGAGGAGAACTGATAAAAGAAATGTATAAGTACTTAGGTGCTTATATATATTGGTGTTAGAGGCAGCTATAATAGAAAAAAAGAAATCGTAAAAATAAAGAGAAATGGACTGGAGATTTAATACAATCTGGTTTGATCAAATAGAACAAGACCAAATTTATCATAAAGACTTCAAAACAAACGTCATTAAGACAGACAATAAGATTTTCGACAACTCAAAATATGCTATCATTTGGCACATGAAAGAGAAGTTCAAATCGTTTGACAATTTATCAGTAAACGATAAGTTATCATACCTCGAATTGAATTGGGCGAACATTAAGAACTTTGATGGAATTGAAAAGTTTGAAAATTTAAAAAGACTAGAACTTCATTATTGTGTGAAGTTGGAAAATGATTTTGGATTAAGTCGACTTAGTGAGAATATTGAATTTTTACATATCAACATGTCAAAGAAATTCGTTTTTGCAGATGAACTACATCAACTTAGGAAACTTAAAGTTCTTTGTTTAAACTGCTGTGGTTCAATTGAAAATCTTGATTTTTTGAAGAGTTTTCCAAATTTGATTGACTTTCGATTTGTTGACACAAATATCATTGATGGAAATCTGAAACCCATACTTGAACATCCAACAATTAGAACTGTAGGCTTCTTAAACAAGAAACATTACAATTATAAACACAACCAAATTGAAATGGATCTTGGAAATAAATTTAAGAATGAATACAAGACAATTGTCCATAAAGGACAGTGCTCGACTTATAGATATGATTTTGAACAATATTACAGCTGCTAACCCGCGCCTATGGTCACCTGCTGGCTGACGTGCAATTAGCAGTCGTTGCGCCCGCTTTCACTTAGTCGTTTCACGACAGCGAACGCTCATGCAAACTGCCAATGCCAATGCCTCGGTCGTTAGGTGTAAGCGAAAAAATAAAAAAACAGAGAATCGAAATTTATGAAAAAAGTCAAATTAAAATATCCCATTATTTTAGTGCATGGAATAGGCGCAAAAGATAGCGGACTATTTTGGGGTAGAATTCCTAAGAGTTTAGAAAACCTTGGTTTGAAAGTTTTTCTTGGAAATACAGATTCATGGGGTAGCATAGAAAGCAACGCAAATTTTCTAAAAAAAACAGTTGATAAAGTTTTAGATGAATGCAATTGCAATAAAGTAAATATAATTGCTCACTCGAAAGGAGGAATTGATTCAAGATATTTAATAAGTTCGCTCAATTACGGAGAAAAAGTAGCAAGTTTGACAACAATTTCAACACCTCATTGGGGTTCTGAGCTTGTAGACTACATTTTTGAAAAAAAGTCAATTTATAATCCTCTCGCCAGAATAATAGTGAATCTTGTCGTGAAACTGTATGGTGATAAATCACCTGAACCTTATAAAATCGTTTCTGAGTTGACAACTGAGAGTATGAAAAAATTTAATGAAAAGAATCCAAACATAGAAGGTATTTTTTATTCGAGTTATCATTCCTTTATGAAAAATTCCTTCGACGACCTTTCATATTGCTTGTCACATTGGTATTTAAACAGGGTTGCAGGTAAAAATGACGGAATTGTAAGTGTGAATTCGGCAAATTGGGGAGAGAAATTTAAACTAATCGCCGGAAAAAGCAGAACTGGAATATCTCATTCCGAAATTGTGGATATAAAACGAAAAAGAATTTCAGGTATTGACATTCTTGAGATTTACACGGAAATTGTAACAGAATTAGAAACGAAAACACTATAATCGCCAAAATATAACACAGGCCTATGTACATTGGCGGGTTGAAGTGCATTCCGGCAGTTTAGCTCACGCATTGGCTTCGCTTATTGCAATTCACTTAGTCGTTTCACGACAGCGAACACTCATGCAAACCGCCAAATGTCCATAGCCTAGTCGTTATGTCGCATAAAAAAATAAAAATATGAAGAAACTAACATTCGTTTTCTTAATGGTAAGTTTATTGACTTATTCACAAAAACTTAAACAAAGAATACAAGGAGATTGGTTATGTGTGAGTATTTTAGATTCTCAAAAGCATGCAACAACAGGGAAATATGGTAATGCAGATGACTTTTTAAAATTTAAGTTTAAAAATAGTACATTCACAGTATGTAAGTCCCCATTCGATAAGGGACTTATTCAAGATATAGTTTTTAAAGATGGGAACTCATTTGATTGGTTACCAAATGCAAGGTATGAATTGCCTGAAAGAGTTTATGTTGTAAAGCATATAAATGATAAGTATTTAATTTTAGCTACAAGCGCTCAAAATGGAGATACAATTACTTATTATTTTATGAATCAAAAGAATTTTCCCTACTCTGAGACAAAAATTATTGATAATGGAATTATAATTATCAAGAATTTACACTCATCTACGAGTTCAAAGGGTTGCAATCGTGTTTCAGAATACCAGATTTCAAATGATTCAATTCATTTGACACCTAGCCCTACTTTTGAATATCCTGGAGGAGGAAACTTCGGTGAACTACTTTCTATTAATATTAAATTACCAGAAGACTTTCCACTTGATCAAGTATCAGATGAATTAATTCTTGATTTCGACGTTACTGCAAAAGGTGCACAGAATTTTAGGATTGATAAAGGACTTAGCAACGAAATTAATTCAGAAGTTATTACGGTAATGGAAAAGTTACATAAAAGTTGGAAACCATTAGTTAGTGATAATAAACCTGTAAAAACAACTTTAAGATTTCACATTTACTTTTATAAAACAATTGTAGAGCTTCAACCTCCATGGAAACATTAAGGAGATTCCGCATAAAACAAGAAACAATACTGACCCCTAACACACACCTATTTTCATTGGCGGGTTGAAGTGCATTCCGGCAGTTTAGCTTTCGCATTAGCTTCGCTGATTTTCAATTCACTTCTTCGCAGTGCGATAGCGATTAGCAGATATAATAAAAAACATACAGCATTACTTATGACAACAACAATTTCAAGGAAACTAAAACTTTTTTTCATTCCATTTTTACTCACTGCTATTGGACTTTGCGGAATTTATACATTCCTTAATTGGTTGCTTATTATCAAACTTCAACTTTTTTCTGTGAAAGAAATAATTGTGAATTTTGGAATTCCCTTTGGACTTCCCTGGATTCCAATTTTGCTTTATTTGAAACCACGATTCAAACTTTTAGATTTAAAAACTAAGAAAGGAAGTTTGAGTGACTTTTACATGTTAATACTTTGGATAGCACTTTCTGTTCCGACAATAATTGCCCAAAATTATTTAGAAAAAGCCTCGGGAAAACTAACTCAACTAGAAAGCATTAGCCAAATAACAAAACAAGAGCAGACTAAGTATTATAAAATCAAGAAATTCTACATTAACAAATCAACTATTGGGGTTCACCCTTCTTTTGAAGTTACCGGAAAAAACAATCAGGATTTCAATATGCATATTTACATCGTCATACCAATTTTAGAAAGTATATCTGACACTTTAAACTCAAGCTGTTTAGCCTGGTTAGGCGTGGAGTATTCAGAACGAATAAGTAATAGACTTGAGCCATCGGAAAAAGAGAATAAATACCAAGCCTTTGTAAAACAAAGTCAGACCGACTTTAATAATAAAGATTTGAATCAATTTATTTATCTTGACAGAGTTGGAAACACAGATGATGGTGATGGATTTAAGGAGGCTGTGAAGAAATGTCCTAAATATAATTCAAAAAATACTTCAGTTTTTCTTGGTATAAATAAGCCATTTGAAAGTCGACTCGGAAATACATTAAACTGGATATTTGGCTCTTTTGGAATAGGGGCTTTAATTTGGTTTATAATGATTATAATACCAAAGTTTGATGAAAAAGAACTCAGTCGTTTCGAAAGTGGGAAACAACTTAAAGATGATGAACTAAATGAATTCATTGATTTTTTAAAACCCAAAGAGGGATATTTTATTACACCTACATTGATTTACGCAAACATCTTAATCTATTTGATTATGTTTTTTGCTGGTTTAGGTTTTATATCATTTAAAGGACAAGATTTATTAAACTGGGGAGCAAACTTTGGCCCGATAACAACAGATGGCGAATGGTGGCGTCTGCTGACAAATATTTTTTTACACGGAGGATTAATGCATTTACTTGCAAATATGTATGGTCTTTTGTTTGTTGGCATTTTTTTAGAGCCATTACTTGGTAGAACAAAATATTTAATTACCTACTTACTAACTGGTATTTTGGCTAGCTGTTCAAGCATTTGGTGGTATGATGCAACAGTCAGCGTTGGTGCGTCTGGTGCTATTTTTGGACTTTATGGAATTTTCCTTGCATTGCTCTTAACAAAGGTTTTTGAACCTGCTTTTGCGAAATCATTTTTAATCAGTACTTCAATATTCGTGGGTATTAATTTACTTATGGGCTTGACTGGTGGAATTGACAATGCAGCACACATTGGAGGACTACTAAGTGGATTTATTATTGGACTTCTTTATCGGACGACTTTAAAAGAGGAAATTGCACAACCAGAAAATGAAACAATAGAATAAATTACAGTTGCTAACACACTTTTGTCCATTGGGTATCTAACCTTGACAATTCAGGACAAGCAGTGCATTTAGTCAGTTTAGCTCCCGCAAACCTCCTAATGCCAATAACTCTGGTGGTTAGGGGTAAGTGTAAAAAACAAATAGATTGGAAAAAACTATCTTAATATGGAAAAAATGAAATTGAATTATTTTACTTTACTCCTTTTGGGTTGCGTATTGTTTTTGACTGAGTGTAAAGAGCCTGAAATCGTTTTAAAAGAAACTATTACGATAACGCCGGATTCGTTGATTATTGCCAAAGCTGAATTCATTTCATGGAGACTCAAAGCCACAGTTGAAAATTCAGTTTCCGATTCAGTTATTTGGAGTTCAGAAAACCCGAGAGTCGCTACAGTTAATGAAAAGGGTTATGTCAGTGGTATAAATGCTGGTGTAACTAATATTGTAGCAACTCTTATTAGCGGGAAAGCTTCTGCTAAGTGTAAGGTTATAGTAAAGGACAATAATGACTATAAATTCAGATTAATTTTAAAAGATAAAGGAACTACAAGTTTTTCGGTAAGCAAACCGGAAGAATTTCTTTCTGCTAAATCGATTGATAGAAGAAGAAAACAAAACCTGTCGGTAAACGAAACCGATTTACCTATATCAACCGATTATATAAAAGAAATTGAAAAAACAGGAGCAGTTGTAGTTGCAAAAAGTAAATGGCTAAAAACAGTGACAATTATTTGCTCTGATTACTTCCTGATGGATAAACTGA
This sequence comes from uncultured Paludibacter sp., assembly GCA_964433885.1. Classification (GTDB taxonomy): domain Bacteria; phylum Bacteroidota; class Bacteroidia; order Bacteroidales; family Paludibacteraceae; genus Paludibacter. The sequence continues at coordinate 211,679 of CAYSTC010000003.1, forward strand.
AAACACTCCCTTTTGTAGAGGATGTAGTTTTAGTATGGACAAGTAATAAACCAGTTGCCCTGAATGCGAAAAAGCGTATAAACAGAGTAAGTTCAGTATTAAATAACAGTTTTACAGACTCCATTTACGGTTCAGCATTTGATAATATAAATTTAAACAAAGGACAAGTATTGCATAATCTGGGATTTAAAGGAGCCGGTATAGACATAGCAGTTATTGACGCTGCATTTGTTGATATTACATCCAACCCGCAGTTGAAAAATATACATTTAAAGGGGGCTAAATCATTTATCTATGAAGATCAGGATCCTTATGGAACTGATGATCATGGAATTTGGACAACATCTTGTATGGCTACAAATATGCCGGGTTATTATGTTGGAACTGCACCTGAAGCAAATTACTGGTTATTGCGATCAGAAGATATTAATTCAGAGTATCCGGTTGAGCAAGATTATTGGGTTGCAGCAATTGAATATGCCGACAGTGTTGGTGTTGATGTCGTGAATACATCGTTATATTATACTTATACCAGTTTTGCACCATATCATTATATTTTCGAAAATTTAGATGGCAAAACTGAATTTGCAACTAAGGGCGCTAATATGGCTGCTGACAAAGGAATTCTCATCGTCTGCAGTGCCGGGAATGAAAGTAGTTGGGTAGGAACACCTTGCGATTCACCTAATGTTTTAGCAGTAGGAGCAGTAAATAAAAAGGGCTCAATAGCCAATTTTTCGTCATTTGGACTCACAATTGATGGACGAATAAAACCAGATGTTGTTGCCCTGGGAAGTGGAGCAGCTGTTATTAGTCGATCCGGAATATATATTGATTATAGAGATGGAACTTCGTATTCAAGTCCGATTTTATGTGGCCTGACAGCTTGTCTTTGGCAGGCAAACCCGCAACTAACAAATAAACAACTGATGGATATTATCAGAAAATCTGCTGATAGGTACGACAACCCTCTATTACCATTTGGATATGGAATTCCAGACATGCAAAAGGCAATAGAACTAACCCGTTGATTTTAAATAGAATTAAAACAAAATTTTGAAATACTAATAAAAATACATAATACAAGCCTTTGTCCATTGGTTGATTGATCCCGATAAATCGGGACAAGTTGTGCATTTAGAAGGTTTTGCACCCGTGTTCATCTTGTCGCTGTGCAACAGTTAACACTATTGCAAATCTCAGCATACCTCTAGTTTCGGTCGTTAGCCGGTTATTATAAAAATAGAAATTGATGTTTAGAAATCGAAAGAATAGAATTATAGAAAAGTTGCTTAATGAGTTTGGAAACTTAAAACCGGATTCGTTTGATTTTGAAAACATAGAAAGCTATTTTCGAAAGAAGGACAATTCCACAGCTTTTCAGAGCCTGTCTGACAAAACCTGTAACGATTTGGATTTTCAGGAATTATTCATGTTTGTCGACCGGACAAACTCAAGAGTAGGCCAACAATACCTCTACAATAAATTAAGAAACATTCCGGCAGACTCAGCCGAAAATAACAGGAATGAAAGGCTGGTGGATGAGTTTACAAATAATTCCGACTTTAGAGTGTCTGTTCAAAGCCAGTTGAACAAATTGAACGATCGGGAAGTATATTATATCGCTTCGCTGTTTCAGGATGAAATTTTAAAACCGCCCAAATGGTATTTTATTGTTCCGCTTTTGTCGTTTGCAAGTGTATTGTTGTTTGTAATGGCATTTTTTAATCCGGTATTCTTTTTTGTAATTTTGGGTTTATCTGTTATCAACATTGTTATTCACTTCTGGAATAAGAAAAACCTGTTCAATTATTTTAGTTCTATTCCACAACTGTCAAAGCTAAATGGCGTTGCTCAGGAATTATATAAGAATGATAGTCTAAAGGAGATTAATCCGGATTTGATGAAATCGGCAAGTGTCATTAATAAGGTCAGCAATCGGATGTCATTCTTCAATCTGGAAGTAGAAATGCAAAGCGACCAGCGAATTGTGTTTTGGGCAATGATGGAACTTGTAAAAATCGTATTTTTGATTGAACCATTGTTTTTGTTTGGGACTTTAAAGCGTATTGACACAAAAAGAAAAGAGATTGAAGATGTATTTCTGTTTGTTGGCAAAATAGATACAATTATATCAATTGCTTCACTACGTAAGGGACTGAATAAGTTCTGTATACCAGAAATTATTGGTGAGCAGAAAAGACTTTCTGCTCAGGAAGCTTATCACCCATTGATAGAGAATTGTGTAAAAAACAAACTGAAAGTAACCGAAAAATCAATTTTACTGACAGGCTCAAATATGTCCGGAAAAACGTCATTTATTCGTACAATAGCCATCAATGTAATAACAGGTTTGACTATAAACACCTGTTTTGCAGAACACTTTTCTATGCCGAGAGTGCGTATTTTTTCTGCCATACGGATCAGCGATGATTTAATGAATAACAGAAGTTATTATTTTGAAGAAGTGATGACAATTAAAGAAATGATTGACAAAAGCAAAGACGGAAACATAAATCTGTTTTTACTTGATGAAATTTTTAAAGGAACTAACACTGTCGAACGAATTTCGGCAGGCAAAGCTGTTTTATCTTCGCTGAACAAAGAAAATAATATCGTTTTTGTTTCGACACATGACATTGAATTGGCCGACTTATTGAAAAATGAATATGATTTATATCACTTCAGTGAAGTTGTTGACCATAAAACAGTTGATTTTGACTACAAGCTAAAAGAAGGAAAATTAAAGAACAGAAACGCAATCAGAATACTTCAAATCAACGATTATCCCGAAAGTATTATAAACGAAGCAATTGAAATATCGGAAGAACTTGACAAAATTACTGTGGCTAATACAAGCTCTTGGTCATAGACTGGCTGAAGCGCATTCTGCAGGTTTTACTCCGGCATTAGCTTCGCTGATTTTCAATTCACTTTGTCCATAACCCTAGTCGTTAGTAGTAAGCTTAAATAGTTGATTTTTGGCTACATCCTTCTTCCTTTTGGCTACTTGCGCAGGTTATCATCCCGCTACCTTTGCATAAACATTTAAAACAAAATATTATGCAATTAAAAAACAGCACTGTCCTTATTACGGGCGGAACAAGCGGAATCGGTCTGGAGCTTGTAAAACAATTGACCGCGCAAGGTGCGAATATTATCGTTACAGGTCGTAACCTTGAAGCATTGAACGAAACAAAAAAACAATTCCCTCACGTTCATACCTTTCAGAGTGATGTAAGTAATCCGAAAGATATTGAGTTGCTTTACGCTCTGGTTACAGCACGTTTTCCCAATTTGAACATCATTATTAATAATGCCGGATTGATGCGGTTAATTGACTTGCAAGATGCCTCGTTGGATTTGGAAAACATCAACCGTGAGATTGCCACTAACCTTTCGGGAACCATCCAAATGGTGCATCAGTTTCTCCCGCATTTGCTAAAACAAAAATCGGCTGCTATTGTCAATGTATCATCGGGTATTGCGTTTATGCCGTATTCTGTTGCACCTGTTTACAGTGCCACCAAAGCAGGAGTGCGGGCTTACACTCAAGCATTGCGATTGCAATTGGAGGATACTAACATAAAGGTGTTTGAAATGATTCCGCCGGGAGTAAAAACGAATTTGCAAAACGATTGGGCAATACAACCCAACCCGGCAATGCTGATGGACGTGAACAAAATGGTGAGCGTGTCTATTAAAAGGATGTTGAATGATAAACCAGAGCTGAAACCTGCGTTAATTAACATAATACAATTGGCAAGCAAATTAATGCCCAAAGCACTTATAAAATTTGGACATAAAGAGTTTATTAACTTTAAAAAACAAAAGACGCAATGATCAGAAATATAATTTCCCTGGTATTGCTGATTAGTTCAGCATTCCTGAGTTTCAAACATGGTTGGGATACGTTTCATTATAGAAGTAATCCGGCTTCACTGAAAATGATGACTGAACTGGGCATTAGCGAGTCGTTTATTACCTGGCCCGGAGGTTTGGCCATTCTGACAGGTATCCTGCTACTGATTCCCAAAACATTTTTCATAGGCAATGTATTGAGTGCGGTTTCTATTGTACTGATTATGGCATTGGCAATAAATACAGGGAATATTAAGTTGGCACTAATGGAGATTCCATTTTTAATGATACCTTTGGTAATGATTTGGTTGAAATATCCGTTTCATAAATAACTGACTACAATGAAAAACTCAGCTCCCTACCGAATAAAATCCATCACCGAAATCCACCGGTTAATGGATTTACCAAAACCGCACCATCCGTTGATTAGCATCGTCGATCTAAAAGGTCTGAAAGCAGATCCGAATATCCATGCCGTTATTTTCGACCTGTATGTAATCTCGATGAAGCGCGGCTGCGACAAGTTGTTTTATGGTCAACAGCGCTATGACTTTGACGAAGGACTGATGGCGTTTATGGCTCCCGGACAAGTACTCAGGGGTGAAGACGGTGGAGTACCACACCATCTCGATGGATGGATGCTGTTTATTCACCCTGATTTCCTGTGGAATACACCGCTCGCCAAAAAGATAAAACAATATGAATATTTCAGCTATTCCACGAACGAAGCATTGTTTCTTTCGGATAAAGAAGAAACGCTTATTAACGGGCTTGTTGACAATATCAGGCAGGAATACCATTCCAATATCGACAAATTCAGTCAGGATGTGATCATTGCTCAATTGGATGTGTTGTTCACCTATGCACAGCGATTCTATGAACGCCAGTTTATTACCCGTAAAATCACAAATAACAAAATTCTGAATCGGGTGGAAGAAATACTCACTGACTATTTCAACGAAACCGACCTGATAAATAAAGGCTTGCCAACGGTGCAGTACATAGCCGACCAACTGAATATTTCGCCGAAATACCTGGGAAGTCTGCTCAAGCAACTGACGGGACTCAGCACCCAGCATCATATTCACGAAAAACTGATAGATAAAGCCAAGGAGAAGCTGTCTACCACCAGCCTGTCGGTGAGCGAAATAGCTTATGAACTGGGCTTCGAGCATTCGCAGTCGTTCAGCAAACTGTTCAAAGCCAAAACCAGTCAAAGTCCGCTGGAATTTCGGGCGGGGTTTAATTGACAAAAAATGAAACTGTTACCAATGCTTAAGTGTGTTGTTGTTGAATTAAATTGCGGAGAATAAATCGAAAAACAGCAATATAGTTTTATGTCGGAGCTTATCTGAAAATCAGGCACAATAGTTTTAAAAAAGAATAAATCAACCAAAACTGCTAAACGATTACAAAGCTGATCTGTTTTTATATAAAATAAGCCATATTAAATGAAACCCGCAGACACACAAAGATGGACCCGACCGGCAATGTATCAGGAATCGCTGCCAGATAAACTTGTTCGTTGCCACATCTGTCCGCACAACTGCTTAATACATGAAGATAAGGCTGGACTATGCCGTACCCGGGTAAACTACGATGGTGTTTTATACACCATCGCTTACGGCAATCCATGCTCGGTAAGTATGGATCCGATTGAAAAAAAGCCTCTGTTTCATTTCTTCCCGGCGACTAAAATTTACTCATTAGCCACAGCAGGCTGTAACTTCCGCTGCCTGAATTGTCAAAACTGGCAAATATCACAGGTATCACCTCAGGAGATTGAACATGCCGACCTATTACCAGAGGAAGTTGTGCAACAGGCTTTACGATATGGCTCGGACATGATAGCATTTACATACACCGAACCGACTGTTTTCTACGAATATGTATTGGATACAGCCAAAGCCGCCCGTTCCAAAGGAATAAAAACGATATATATTTCAAACGGGTTTATCAATCCTGAGCCATTGCAGGAACTGATTCCTTACCTGAGTGCCGCCAATATCGACCTGAAATGTTTCAGCGATGAAGTGTACCGCCACCTCACCGGAGGCCGGTTCCAACCGATATTGGACACATTAAAACTTCTCAAAAAAAATGGCGTATGGCTCGAAATCACCAATCTGATTATACCCGGATATTCCGACAGTCCGGAAATGATACAAGCCATGTGCGATTGGCTTGTAGATAACGGGTTTGCCTCTACCCCACTCCATTTTAGCCGTTTTTTCCCAACCTATAAACTTCAGAATACACAGCCTACCGAAAAAAACATCCTGATACTGGCTAAAGAAATAGCCCTGAGTTGCGGAATCGAATATGTGTACATCGGCAATCTGCCCGGGCTGCACGAAGAAAACACCTATTGCCCGGGCTGCAAACAACTACTTGTGGAACGCACCGGATACGTGGTCAGTACGAATAACATCCGTGGTGGCCACTGCAAATTCTGTGGTGAAACGATAGATGGGATTTGGGAATAACGGCCCTCAACCCCCTAAAGTGGCTTTAAAATGGAGTATTGATTTCTATTTGCAACAAAATAATTTAAGGAAAAGAGCCATTTAATGAGAGCTTTAAAACACCGTGGCCGTAAAAATATAGACATTGGCCGATTTCCATTCATCCCATTCCAATCCTGCTTTATCGCGGGCACAATGGCCCAAAAATTCGTCTTTGCTCCAGCCCGTTTCGGTAGCCACCTGCGGAAGAAACAAGCCCCGGTGATGATATTTCTCAATCAAAATACCGTGTTTGCCCAATTCAATTTCTGAAACATCTTCTATTTTATGAAGTGGCGAAAGGACTGAGATTTCGATATCAATATCAGGGAGTTCTTCCGCTTGTACCGGACGGAAACGATGATCGTTGGCACAAGCCGACACAGCCATTTCCTGAATAACCTGATACAACGGCAAATCGGATGAAATAAGACCAATACAACCCCGCAAAGTGCCTTTTTTGTGTAACGAAACAAAGGCGCCACATCTTGTTTTCAGAGTATCTGAAAACTGGTATGCGCTCAGGTCAGACTTTCTTTGGTGATGACAATGATCTTCAATGCTTTTTTGGGCAAGGTTCAGCAAGGTTTCCTTTTCTGACTCTGTGAGGCGGAAACCGGCTGACTGACTTTCGGCCTCCGACACAACAATACTCCAATATCCCACCACCCGGTCCCGTTCGCCAATGTATTTCGCATCACCCGAATTGCGGTATTGGATGGCTTGGTATTTCAGCGAATCATATTGTGAGGTCATATACAGCAGTGTCAACACCGATGTCCAGCTACAAAGGCTTGTTGCCAGGTTGGGTATATGTTTCTTCGAATTAGCGGCCAGTGTGTCAAGCAGCGTTTCCGGATTATTGGACAGAATAGCGTCTTTGGTAGCAACATCTACCTGCCGGGCATCGGCATATTCGGGATAATGCGAAAAATCCGAACTGATAACAAAAAGGTTTTCCGAATTGAAATACGGTTTCAATGCGCGGGCTATGCGTTTGCAAACCGCCGGATCGAAAGTACCAATAATAATGGGCACAATCCGGTAATTTGTTTTGAGTGTGTAATGCAGAAACGGGAGTTGCACTTCCAGGCTATGTTCGTTCAGGTGTGGTGCCGGATTATCGGTAAATGCATCCGGAAATTGTTCCACCAATGATTTGCAAAATTCAGTATCGACCGTCACTTCACCGTACGGCATCAGGTAATTGCCCGGGCAATAAACTGACCCGCCATTAAATGTTTCGCGATGCGACGATGCTATGAGGAATATCCGTTTGTAATTTGCAGCGGCATCAATCTGGTTGAATGACGAAGCGGCCACTTCGCCCGAATAGACATATCCGGCATGCGGACAAATTATGGCCCTGACTTGTTCACATTGTTTGGGAGTAGCTGACAAAAGGAGTTGTTGAACCTCAGATTTCAGTTTATCCTTATCGGCGGGATAAAATTGTCCTGCCACGGCTGGTTTTCGATCTATAGTCATCATGGCAAATTACAGGATAATAATTGATTTTAAAGATCGTTCAGAGTTAGTTTCGTTGGAAAAAATGAATTTCGGAAACGGATATAATTCCATGTGAACTGACTCCGTTTACTGTTCAAATTTAAAACCTGATTTTGGATTACAAGCTACTTATTTAGTAAAATATGTATAAAACAGGCGGAAATAATCAAAACAGGACAATTTTACGCGATCAATCCTTTTTCATTGAATTCAACAGCTTGCCATGAGCCGTTAATCAGTTGGTGCATAGTATTGAAACCGGCTTGCTTCAGCATTTTGAAGGTTGGTTCAAAACCATCGATAATTTTGGTGGGATAGTGGCAATCCGAATTAACTACAACAGGAATTTGAAGCTCTTTAAGCAGTGGAAAAAACTGCATATCGGGATAAGTTATACCTTTATCGGTCAATGATTTTGTATTGATTTCAAGGATCAATCCTTTGTCTTTAATCAGCTGAAGAACTTCGCCCATTTGGTTTTTGTACCAGGCAGCCGTGATATCAAAACCGGCATATCCAGCCCCATTCAACGCAATTTTATCAACATGCCCCACTATATTAAAACCATCATGACTGATCATCAACTTGCTGATTTCAAAAAAACGTTCGGTTGCTTGGCGGATATCGCCACAGAAAAGTGTTTGCAAGCCCGCATCAAAATCATCAAAAGGCCCATCCACGCACCAGTATTTACCATTGGGCAACTGATCCATAAAATGAACGGAACCAATCAGGTAATCGAAATGGCTGGTAGTATACAGGTCGTTACGCGCCTTGAAAAAATTGTTGATATAATCGATCTCCAAGCCGATATACAATTCAATATCAGATGCATATTTTTCTCTCAACCGATAAAACTCTGCCTGATAATCGGCAAAATCATCCAGTTTCATATTCCAGTGCGTATCAAACGGAAGCGGTGCGTGCGACGAAAATCCGTACTTCTTCAGCCCTTTGGCGATGGCGAATTTCACAAATTCCTCCATCGAGCTACGCCCGTCACAAAAGGTAGAATGACTATGATAATTGGACCAATACATGGATTTAGTTTACAGTAGAAAGTTAACAACTCGTTTCTCCGGCAAAAATAACAAAAAGCAGGCATATTTCCATATTAAAAATCACCCGCCGAACTTTTTAATTTATAACGGGGTTATAGTATCTTTGCAAACAGAATGGAACTACAAATGACAGAAATATCCCCGATGCAACTTCCCGACCAGCAACGATACCTGAATTACAATCAGGTTATGAAATCAGAATTCACTGAACGCATCCAGAAAATATCCATCAATGCCGGATTTACTTGTCCAAACCGGGATGGCAGCAAAGGCCGGGGTGGCTGTACCTATTGCAATAACCAAAGCTTTAGCCCGGAATATTGCAAACCGGTAAAAACCGTTAGCCAACAGGTGGAAGAAGGTATCAACTTCTTTAAACACAAATATCAGAACCAATATTATCTGGCTTATTTTCAGTCATACACAAATACTTACGACTCGCTAGACAATCTGAAAGCCATTTATGAGGAAGCTCTTTCCCACCCGCAGGTGAAGGGAATTGTGGTAGGAACGCGCCCGGACTGCGTCAGCGATGAGTTACTTGATTATTTTGCCGAATTGTCCAAAAGCGTTTATGTGATGATTGAATACGGCATTGAATCGACCAACGACAATACGCTGGAATTTATCAATCGTGGACACGATTTTGCCTGTGCCGAAGAAGCCATTCGGGCCACTGCCGCACGAGGCATTAAAACCGGAGCACACCTGATACTCGGATTACCCAAAGAAGACCGCGAGACAATTTTAAGCCATGCCGACCGGATTTCGGAATTGCCACTGACAGCTATCAAGTTACACCAGTTGCAATTGGTACGAAAAACAGTTATGGCCAGGCAATATGTAGAACATCCAGAGTGGTTTAATTTCTATACGGCCAACGAATATATTGATTTGCTGATTGATTTTGTAGAGCGATTAAATCCCAACATCGCTATCGAGCGCTTTATTTCCCAATCGCCTCCAAGCCTGATCATTGCTCCGGAATGGGGATTGAAAAACTTTGAATTCGCTGTAAAACTGGAGAAAAGACTTGCAGAGAGAGATTCCTGGCAAGGGAAAAAATATAAGTCGGAGACCCCCAACCCCCAAATAGGGCTTCATAATTAAATTAATTTAATTTAATTTATTTATCATTCATGATTGAACTCTTTAGTTGTATTTGCGTTAAATAGAAAACAGTAAATTTCAAATTATATCTTTAAAATTATAATTTCACTTCCATATAACCCCATTGGGGCGTTGGGGGTATAAAACAATAAATTATTATGGCATTACAAGTAGGCGACAAAGCTCCCGCCATATTGGGAGTAAATCAGGACGGAAAAGAAATTAAACTGGCTGATTTTGCCGGTAAAAAACTGGTTTTGTATTTTTACCCGAAAGACAATACCCCCGGTTGCACGGCGCAGGCATGCAGTTTGCGCGACAACTATGACGATTTGCGCAAAGCAGGCTACGAAGTGATTGGAGTAAGTACCGACAGTGCTTCATCTCACCAGAAATTCATAGCCAAGCAAAATTTACCGTTCAATCTGATTGCAGACACTGACAAAAAACTTTCTGAAGTATTTGGCACCTGGGGCGAAAAATCATTGTACGGAAAACAATACATGGGTACGTTCCGCACCACTTTTATCATTGACGAAACAGGAACGATTACCCGAATCATGTTGCCCAAAGAAGTGAATACAAAAACCCACGCGTCTCAGATACTCGGATAAAGGCACTTTCGGATTTTCCCAAGCTCATTATTTTATCTACATTTAAATTCCCGCAGATTATGCTGAGAGATGCAGACTATAATCTGTGTTCAATCAGTATAATCTTCGGGAATATTATTAATCCAGGGCACAACAAAAGGACGTATTGTTTGACAATGAGAAGGTATATAATTCTGGCATTTATTCTTTTTTCAATTCAGCTTGAAGCACAATCGTGGAAGCTAATCTGGTCCGACGAGTTCAACTATACCGGCCTGCCCGACTCCACCAAATGGATTCATGAAACAGGGAATAACAGAAACAGCGAATTGCAATATTACACTTACCGCCGGCCTGAAAACAGCATTGTCAAAAAAGGCAGTTTGCTAATCATAGTCCGAAAAGAAAATTTTCAGAAAGCCCAATACACTTCAGCCCGATTATCCACCGACAGCAAATTCAATTTCACGTACGGAAAAATTGAAGCCCGCATAAAAATGTCGACAGGCAAAGGAGTTTGGCCGGCCTTTTGGTTGCTGGGACAAAACATTGCTGAAGTTGGAAGTCCTAAATGTGGAGAAATAGATATTATGGAACATGTGAATACTGAAGACAAAATTCACAGCGCCATGCATTGGGATAATAACGGGCTTGTGAGCCATACCACATCAAGAAACTGCAAGGTTCAACAGTTTCATACCTACACTGTGGAGTGGGAAAAAAGTAATGTCAAATGGTTTTTAGACGGGAAAAAGTATTTCGAAGGCAAAATAAAAGCCAGCAAACAAAACACCGACGAATTCCGGCAACCGTTTTATATTATTCTAAATATGGCTGTGGGCGGCACCTGGCCGGGGAAACCGGACAATACAACTACATTTCCTGACACACTGTGTGTCGATTACGTGAGGGTTTATCAGAAAAACAAAGGCATGCTATTCAATTTTTAATTCTGAATTCGCAAATGCATCGCGTATGCAGCTTCAACTTACGATTTGAAAGCAAGTAATTGGAATAAGACTGTTTTTTGAAAGAAAAATAGCCCTAAATATTAAAAAAATGACTTTGCAGTGAATAAATAAACACTTTGTTTGCAATAAACAATACCCACTGACAGATAAAAAATCAAAACTACGAAGAGGGAATATGTTGATTTTTAAGATCAAAAAGAGAAGAATTAAAATCAAAAAAATATTCGACTTTCATTCTGTAAGTAAGTTTTATTATTTACTTTTGCAGCCTGATAAAACAAGACAAAAAGATTCATGAGAAATAATTTCAATCCATGGCACCAGGTAGTGCCACACACCGAAAATAAGGACATTGTAAAAGGTATTATCGAAATTCCAAAAGGTAACCGCGCCAAATATGAGTTGGATAAAGAAAGTGGATTGCTTCGGTTAGACCGCGTACTTTACTCTTCCATGTACTATCCTCACAACTATGGTTTTATTCCACAAAGTTACTGCGACGACCATGATCCGTTGGATATTCTGATTCTCTCGCAAATAGAAGTGGTGCCGCTTTGTATTGTTGAAGCAAAAGTAATTGGCGTAATGCGCATGTTGGACAACGGCGAGGCGGATGATAAAATTATTGCTGTTGCTGCCGGCGACCCCAGCGTAAACCACTACAACGACATTTCGGAACTTCCGCAATACCTGATTTCTGAAACCATGAGCTTTTTCGAAGATTACACCAAACTGGAAAACAAAACGGTGGTGATCGAAAAATTCTTCGACAAAGAAACAGCGCTACAAATTATGGAAGATAGCTTTGTCATGTATAAAAAACATTACGGCGAATTACACAAATGGTTTTTTGGTTGATTTCAACTTTTACACAACATTTTATCAATGAGAATCTTACAACCGAAGATTCTCATTGATTTTTTATATTCCATCATATCCGGCCGAAAGAGCTATCTTTGTACCCAATTTCAAATTCAGATTCAGCGTGAAAACAAACAGAGAATTATTCATTGAAAAACTTCAATCAGCTATTGACAATAAAGAGTTGATTAAATTGTCGCTTACGGCTCCCAAAGACAAGTCATCCGACCTGAAGAAAATCATTATCACAGCTGTAGAACTGAAAAAAGGCTACTGTTTGAATTTTGTGTACCGCCACAAAACAAAGGACATTACCAAAAACTTTGAAATTACGGAAGGCATTGATTTGATTTCAAAAGCCATTGATACCGGTTTCAATAATGCCGAACTGTTGGCAACAAACAACAATATCAATCTGTACACCTTGCCTAACGGCAAAATTCAATTGAAATCTGCAACCGCAATAACTGTTCAGGCACCTACCACTTTCACCCACGACCGAATCAAAGACAAACTGATTGATCTGACAGACAATATCTACCTGCGGGAACTGGGCATCACCAATGCCGGTTTTGAACTTCGTCGTGAAATGAGCGACAAATACCGCCAAATCAACAAATACATCGAATTGCTGGCGCCCAATTTAAGCGAACTGTCGCTTCGGGAAAACTTTCATGTGGTGGATATGGGTTCGGGCAAAGGCTACCTGACTTTTGCGCTATACGATTACCTGACGAATAAGTTGAAATACGCTGTGAACATGACCGGCGTTGAGTTTCGGGAGGATTTGGTAAATACCTGCAATACTATTGCCAAAAAAGCAAATTTTGACCAATTGAAATTTGAAAAAGGAACCATTGCCGACACATCCCTCGAAAAGATTGACATCCTGATTGCCCTGCATGCCTGCGACACGGCCACCGATGACGCGATTTTCCGTGGTATACAATCGGATGCATCGTTGATTGTTTGTGCGCCCTGCTGCCACAAGCAAATCCGCAAAGCCATGAACGTGACCAACGAACTGGGCAATATTACGAAATTCGGCATATTGAAAGAACGTCAGGCAGAAATAATTACCGACACGCTCCGCGCCATGATTATGGAAGCTCACGGCTACAAAACGAATGTTTTTGAATTCATTTCGCTGGAGCATACGCCCAAAAACGTGATGATAGTGGGCAAGAAAACGACCAAATACAATCCGGATAAACAACAAATCCTGGATAACATTGGCGCCATAAAAAAAATGTACGGCATTGAGAAACACTATCTGGAAACATTGCTGGGAATTTAACCGTTTTGCAAGAACTTTATCACTGCCAGCGCTTCGTCGCAACTATTGGTATGCATAAGTTCGTTCCGCCAATGAGCAGCACCTTCAAAACCATTGAGATAGATTTTGAAAAAACGTTTCAACACATTGAAATTCTGCGTTTTTCCCCATGTTTTATCATATAGCGTAATATGCTTTATCAATAAATCAATACGCATTTCCATGGATATTTCTGTCTGCGTTTGATTGAACATCCACGGATTTTTAAAAACGCCCGTTCCCACCATGACGCCATCCACCCCGAATGCTGCGATGTGCTCCATGGCTTTAGAATAACTGTCCACATCGCCATTTCCAAGAATCAACGTATCAGAATTTCGTTCATTTCTCAACTGCACGGCTTTTCCAATCTCATCCCACATGGCATTTCCGGAGGAAAGCATTTTTTGAGTGCGACCATGAATGGTTATGGCTGCTGGGTTTTCATCGAGCAAATTTCCTATCCATTTTTCAGTAATAACCGTATTGAAACCAATCCTTGTTTTCACGCTCACCGGCAAATCCGTTCCGTCTTTGGTGGCGACAATAATCTCCCGCGCCAGTTCCGGGTAATTAATTAAAGCCGAGCAACTTTTGCTCTTCACCACTTTCTTTACCGGACAGCCCATGTTGATATCGATGCCATCGAACTGTCCCATTTCTGAAATCAGTTGAGCGCTCCGGCGAAATTTTTCAGGATCAGCGCCCCAGATTTGAGCTACCAGTTTAGTCTGAGTTTTATTTAACCACTCCCGTTCGGAATCACTCACCACCAACCGGCTGCTTACGTTTTTACGACCAATTTCGTTACAAAGTCCATCAGTAGAGGTAAACTCGGTAAACAGCACATTCAGCGCCTCAGTTGAAGAAACCGAACGAATGACTTCCCTGAAAACCGTATCTGTAACGTCTTCCATGGGTGCTAACGCCATAATGGGTTTATTGATTTGCGTCCAGAAATTAGTCATTCGTCACCGCATTATTCAGTTTTGGTCGAAGACGACTCTTGAAAATTTTGCTACCAGCATATTTATTAGCATGAGTGGAACGAAGATTAATTTGCTCATCTTTAGGAAGGTGATAGATAGTTTGACATTCTTCGCTGCAACACCCTTCGTATTTAGCAGCACATTCCGCGCACTGAATAAACAGCAGATGGCAATCGTTATTGGCGCAGTTGGTGTGCGTATCGGCAGGTTTTCCGCATTGATGGCACCACGAAATCACCTGTCCGTCAACCGACTCGCCCAACCGTTCATCAAACACAAAGTTTTTGCCGTAAAATTTAGATTCAACGCCCAATTGTTTAATTTGCTGAGCATACTCAATAATGCCGCCATGCAATTGCGACACATTCTCAAAACCATTGTGAATAAGGAATGAGCTGGCTTTCTCACATCGAATACCACCTGTGCAGTATAACAAAAACTCCTTGTCCTTATCGTTCTTATATTTATCCAGCACCATCTGAATTTCTTCACGGAACGTATCCACATCCGGACAAAAAGCATTTTTGAAATGCCCGATTTCACTTTCATAGTGATTACGCATATCCACCACAATGGTTCCCGGTTTATCGATAGCCTCATGAAACTCAAGCGCCGTAAGGTGTTTGCCCACTTTCGACAAATCGTAAGTATTATTTTTAAGTCCGTCGGCCACAATTTTCGGACGCACCTTGATAGTCAGCTTGTAAAAAGATTTTCCGTCATCCTCAATTGCCCATTTAATTGGTATCTGATTAAGTTCGGGAATAGAATACAAATATTCAAGAAACCCGTCAACATGATGCTCCGGAACACTCATTTGCGCATTAATGCCTTCCTGCGCCACATAAATCCGCCCAAAACAATTCAGCATATCCAGATTTCGGTACAAATCGTTCCTGAATTCCCGCGGATTATTAATTATAAAATACTTGTAAAACGAAATTGTTTTACGTTTAAATGTCTCGTTATAAAGTCTTTCTTTTAAAATTCGTTTATCTATTCTGTTTTCTAACATTTTTCGATTTTAGTTTATATACAACGCTTCCGGTTTTCAATAGTCTGAACTACAACAACAAGTTCAATTCATTGTTTATTTCGGAATTGAAAATTAGTCGAATTAACATGCAATCTTTCATTCATAAAATCAAAAATAGCAGTTCAGAAAATACAACTGAATCCAGAGTATTTTAGTAACTTATATATTTCGTTAGCCGTAAAATTTGACTATCTTTGCGTTCGAATTGCAGACAGAAGCCACTTACACATAATTCACAATAAATCTACACTTTACACCAAACTCAAAACATCATTACTTCAAAATAAATTATGATTCAATTTTTCCGAACTCCCGCCCAGCATCTTTATGCAGTGCAAACAAATCATCCGCTTGCGGCTGATGAAGTCCGAAAGTTAGAATGGCTTTTTGGTGAAGCTAAGTTGCTCGAAACTGAAACTGTCGAAGGAAATTACGTGGGCCCGCGCCGCGAAATGATCACTCCCTGGAGTACGAATGCCGTTGAAATCACTCAAAATATGGGTATCAGCGGCATTATTCGTATAGAAGAGTACAGCCTGGTTCCTAACACTCCGTCGGTGAAAGGCGGGTTGGAATACGACCCAATGCTCCAACGCATCTACTCCGGTCTGAATCAGGACATTTTTACAATTAACAAACAACCCGAGCCAATACAGTATATTGACGATATTGCTGCGTATAATCAACAAGAAGGGTTGGCGCTTAGCCAGGATGAAATTGACTACCTGAACAGTGTGAGCGTAAAAGTAGGTCGTAAGCTGACCGATAGCGAGGTTTTCGGATTTTCGCAAGTTAACTCGGAACACTGCCGTCACAAAATTTTCAACGGACAGTATATCATTGATGGCGAAGAAAAAGAACTTTCGTTGTTTAAACTGATCCGAAAAACATCGGAAGAAAATCCGAACGCGTTGGTATCAGCTTACAAAGACAATGTAGCTTTTAATGCCGGTCCGAAAATAGAACAATTTGCACCTGCCAGTGGCGATAAACCCGATTTCTTCCAAACAAAAGAAATAGAATCGGTTATTTCGCTAAAAGCAGAAACACATAACTTCCCAACGACTGTAGAACCTTTCAACGGTGCTGCTACCGGTACCGGCGGCGAAATCCGCGACCGTCTGGGCGGTGGTAAAGCCAGCTTGCCGATTGCAGGTACGGCTGTGTATATGACTTCGTATGCCCGCAACGACAACAGCCGCCAGTGGGAAAACAATATTGCGCCCCGCAAATGGTTGTATCAAACTCCCGAACAAATTCTGATCAAAGCATCAAACGGAGCTTCGGACTTTGGTAACAAATTCGGTCAACCATTGATCTGCGGTTCGTTGCTGACTTTCGAACACGAAGAAAACAACAAAAAATTCGGTTACGACAAAGTGATCATGTTAGCCGGAGGTGTTGGTTTTGGCACCATGCGCGATGCGCTGAAAGGCAATGTAGAAGCAGGCGAGAAAGTTGTGGTTATGGGTGGCGACAATTATCGTATCGGTATGGGTGGAGCTGCTGTGTCGTCGGTACAAACCGGCGAATACGACAATTCGATTGAGCTGAATGCCGTACAACGTGCAAATCCGGAAATGCAGAAGCGTGTGGCCAACGTAATCCGTACACTGGCCGAAGCAGACGTGAATCCTATCGTTTCTATTCACGACCACGGTGCAGGCGGACACTTAAACTGTTTATCTGAATTGGTGGAAACTACCGGTGGAAAAATCGACATGTCGAAACTTCCTGTAGGTGACCCAACTCTTAGCGCTAAAGAAATCGTAGGTAACGAAAGCCAGGAACGTATGGGCTTTGTTATCTCGGAAAAAGAAGTAGAAAAAGTAAAAAATATAGCCGAGCGTGAGCGTGCTCCATTCTATGTGGTGGGCGAAACAACCGGCGATATGGATTTTGTATTTGAGCAAGCCGATGGTTTAACTCCTATCAACCTGAAACTGGAAGATATGTTTGGTAAACCGCCCCGCATGGTGATTACCGACAACACCATCGAAGAAAGCTATGCAGCTCCCAAAATTTCGGAAGAAAAACTGCAATCTTATATCGAAAACGTACTTCAGGTAGAATCGGTGGCTTGTAAAGATTGGTTAACCAACAAAGTAGACCGCTCAGTAACCGGTAAAATTGCACGTCAGCAATGTGCCGGCGAAGTGCAGTTGCCATTAAACGATCTGGGTGTTGTTGCATTGGACTACCGCGGAACTACCGGTATTGCAACTTCTATTGGACATGCACCATTAGCAGCATTGGCTAACTCTGAAGCCGGTTCGGTATTGGCTATCGCCGAAGCATTGACCAACATCGTTTGGGCTCCGCTGAAAGACGGATTGGATAGCGTATCATTAAGTGCCAACTGGATGTGGCCTTGTAAAAATCCGGGAGAAGATGCCCGTTTATATAAAGCGGTTGAGGCTTGTTCGGACTTTGCATGCTCACTGGGAATCAACATCCCTACAGGAAAAGACTCCCTTTCGATGACTCAGAAATACGGCGACGATAAAGTATTCTCTCCGGGCACCGTAATCATTTCAGCAGGAGCTGAAGTTTCTGACGTTAAGAAAGTGGTTTCGCCTGTATTGGTAAACGATCCTGAAACCTGTGTATATTATATCGACTTCTCGTTCGACAAACATAAACTGGGCGGTTCAGTATTGGCCCAAACGTTGAATAAAATTGGCGACGAAGTACCAACTGTTCAGGATGCCGAATACTTTAAAGCAGCATTCGACAGCATCCAGGAAATGATTGGCAAGGATTTGATTCTGGCTGGTCACGATATTTCGGAAGGTGGTATGATTACCGCGCTGCTCGAAATGTGTTTCGGAAATGCCGAAGGCGGTCTGAACGTAAATCTTGATTATATTGCCGAAAATTCATTAGTAACCATGTTGTTTGCCGAAAATCCGGGTGTATTGATTCAGGTGAAAAACAAAAAAGCGGTTGAAAAAATCCTGACTGACAACGGTATCGGCTACGCACGCATCGCAAGCCCGATTGCCGAACGTCGTTTGGAAATCAGCCGCAAAAAAGATGCTTATTCGTTCTCGATCAACGATATGCGCGACCTGTGGTTCAAACCATCGTATCTGCTGGATCGCAAACAAAGTGGCGAAGTCTGTGCTCAGGCCCGTTTTGAAAACTATAAAAAACAACCGCTTGAATTTGCATTCAACGCGTCGTTCAAAGGTAAGTTCTCGCAATATGGTATTTCGCAGGATCGTCAGCCAAGCGGCGTAAAAGCAGCTATCATCCGCGAAAAAGGAACCAATGGTGAACGCGAAATGGCTTACGCCTTGTATCTGGCCGGATTCGATGTGAAAGACGTACACATGACCGACCTTGCAAGCGGTCGCGAAACACTGGAAGACGTGAACATGATTGTGTTCTGCGGTGGATTCTCGAATTCCGACGTTTTGGGTTCTGCTAAAGGTTGGGCCGGAGGATTCCTGTTCAATGAAAAAGCGAAACTTGCGCTGGACAACTTCTACAAACGTAACGACACCTTGAGTTTAGGTATTTGTAACGGTTGCCAGTTGATGGTAGAGCTGGGCGTAATCACTCCAGAGCACGATGTAAAACCACGCATGTTGCACAACGACTCTCACAAATTCGAATCTCAATTTGTAGGCTTAACCATTCCTGAAAACAATTCGGTAATGCTGGGCTCGTTGAGTGGAAGCAAACTAGGCGTTTGGGTAGCTCACGGTGAAGGAAAATTCTACCTACCTAAAGCAGAGAACAATTACAATGTGATTGCTAAATATTCGTATGCCGAATATCCGGCTAACCCGAATGGCTCAGACTATGCAGTTGCCGGTATTTGTTCAGCCGACGGACGCCACCTGGCGATGATGCCACACCCGGAACGTGCTATCTTCCCTTGGCAATGTGCGCACTATCCGGCCGATCGCAAAAACAACGACCAAATCACTCCATGGGTGGAAGCGTTTGTAAATGCGAAAGCTTGGGTGGAAAAGAATAAATAATTTACCCTAACTCCTAAAGGGGAATATTATAAATCCCGCTATCGAAAATGATAGCGGGATTTTTTCATCTGAATAATCTTCTGTTTTGTCAGCTATTATTAAACAGCGGACTTTAATCCAGGTGTATTATGCCAATGCCTCTGCCACCACCTTAGCGAACGGAGTGGTTGAATGGCCAATAAGCGCTGAGAGCTGATGCGAATCATCAAACAACGCGTTTTCAGATGCGCTTACATCCCAGCTGGCAATGGCCAGAGCAAAATCATTAGGGATACCAAAACTTTTCAAAACATTGGCATATTGGGCTTCTGGCAGGTTATTGTAAGGAATGTTTTTTCCGGTTTGGCTCGAAATTTCTGCAGCCAGGTCTTTAAGTGTATAAGCCGTATCTCCGGCGAGTTCATACACTTTGCCAACATGCCCTTCGCCAGCCAAAACCACTGCAGCAGCTTCTGCAAAATCGGCACGGGCTGCTGAAGCAATTTTTCCATCGCCGGCACTTCCGATAAATGCACCCGCTCCAACTGCACCTTTAACCGACCCTGTATAGTTTTCGGTATACCACCCATTACGCAGTATTGTATGCGGAATGCCCGATGCTTTCAACGCTTTTTCAGTAGCCAAATGTTCGCCGGCCAAACTCAACGATGAAGTATCGGCATGCAACAAACTGGTGTACACAATCCATTTTACACCGGCCTGCTTGGCAGCATTAATCACATTGGCATGTTGCTCTGCACGTTTTCCTATTTCATTACTGGAAATCAGCAATAAATTATCAATTCCATGAAGTGATGCGACCAAACTTTCAGGTTTGGTATAATCAAATACATGTGCTGCTACTCCTAAATCTGCAGCTTTTTCAGGCGTACGAACCAAAGCTACAATATTATCAGCCAATCCTTTTTCTTTCAGTTTTTCTACCACAATGCGACCCAACTGACCAGTCGCTCCGGTTACTCCAATTTTCATTTTTGTTGTTCCTTTCTATTTAAATTATTCTTGACATTTTATTCAAAGAAAATATATAATCAATACAAGTTGCTGTGATAAAACAATTTTTGAGGGGTATTAGCAATTTAAAACAGGTTAAATATTCTTTACTTTTAACGTTAATCCGTAAATTCTCAAATATTATCTCTACATTTATTACGCAAAGTAACTAATACATAGTTCATATTTGTAACCTGTTACTTTTTAGACCCTGAAAATATAGGAACCAGAAAGTAACTACTATGACTCAACTAAAAGAATTGATCCAATACCGGCAACAGACACCTCGAGCTAATTATATTAAATGGAAAAATGTGCAGGAAAACGATAATGACATTTCATCTGCCAAGACATTAGATTTTTGCAGATCACTTTTAATATTTCATTCTCATAATTAATAAGAATATGAAAGCAGCTATATATACAACATATGGTCCTCCGGAAGTAGTCAGAGTAATGGATATTGACAAACCATCACCTTCTGAAAAGGAAATCCTGATAAAAGTTTATGCCACTACTGTGAATCGCACCGACTGTGGATTCAGAAGTGCCGAATATTTTATTTCCAGATTTTTCAGCGGACTTTTCCGACCTAAAAATAAAACGCTTGGAAACGAATTTGCAGGAATAATTGAAGCAACCGGGAAAAACGTCACCTTATTTAAGGCCGGAGACAGGGTATTTGGCTATAACGACACCCACTTTGGGGCCCATGCCGAATACATGATTATGGGAGAAGATGAAGCAATTACAACTATGCCGGCTGGCATTACTTTTTCAGAAGCCGCACCCATTACCGAAGGCGGACATTATGCTTTGTGTGATATCAGGGCTGCGAAAGTGAAGCCAGATCACAATGTCTTGATTTATGGTGCAACCGGCGCCATTGGTTCTGCCGCTGTTCAACTTGTAAAACATATTGGTGCAAATGTTACTGCTGTTTGCAACACAAAAAATGTAGAACTGGTAAAATCCCTGGGAGCTGATATGGTTATTGATTATACTACATCTGACTTTACAGCGACAGGCCAAACCTTTGATTTTGTGTTTGATGCTGTTGGTAAAAGTTCATATAAAGAGTGTAAGCCATTACTTAAGAAAAATGGCATCTATATATCCACCGAGCTTGGAAAAAACTCAGAAAACATATTTCTGGCACTTTCAACTCCTCTATTGGGTGGAAAAAGAGTTTTGTTTCCCATACCAACGATTTGCAAAGAAGACGTTATTTACCTGAAAGAACTGGTGGAAAATGGTAAATTTAAACCCGTGACAGACAGGCAATACAGTCTGGATCAAATTGTAGAGGCATACAATTATGTTGAGTCACGACAAAAAACCGGAAATGTTATAATAACCGTCAACTAAAACCGGGTGAAATCTTAAATAGAGTTTAATCTCCAATGAACACCTGAACAAAAAAGAGGAATGACTTTCAAATCATTCCTCTTGCTTTAAGTTCCAGATATTTATTAATCGCATCTACCGTCAGATTCACGGGTCTGGTAAGAATAGACTGAATGCCATGCTTTTGCAGTTCACGGACTATAAGCCGCTTTTCAAAGGCAAATTTTTCGGCAATGATCTTGTCGTAAACTTCCTGCACATTCTGTGTTGAACGGTTGATAAGCTGGTTAAGTTCCGTATTATCGAAAAAAACGAGGATAAGCAGATGATTCCCGGCAATTCCTTTCAGAAAAGCCAACTGCCGGCGCAATGCATCCATGGTTTCGAAGTTCGTGTACAACATAATCAAACTACGTTGCGTTACCGATTGCTTGATATCGACATACAAACGGCTGAAATCACTTTCCTGAAAGTCAGTCTCAATGCGGTAAAGCGACTCCATCATTCGGTTCATTTGGCCGGCCCTGCGCTCGGCGGCCACATAATTCCCTACCTTTTTCGAAAAAGTGAACATGCCTGCCTTATCCTGTTTTTTCAATACAATATTACTCAGTGCCAGGGTGGAATTTACAGCATAGTCCAACAGGCTAAGCCCCTCAAAAGGCATTTGCATGGAGCGTCCAGTATCAATCACCTGATAAACGGATTGCGATTTTTCATCCTGATACTGGTTAACCATCAGCGCATTCTTTTTCGAAGTGGCTTTCCAGTTGATAGTACGTATATCGTCGCCCTGCACATATTCTTTTATCTGCTCAAACTCCATGGTATGGCCAATGCGGCGGATACGCTTCAAACCGAATTCCAGCAGATTATTGGAGAAAGCCATCATATCGTATTTCCTCAACTGGATAAACGATGGATAAGCAGCTACAACTGCATTCTCACAAAAAATATAGCGCTTCGACACCAAACGAATTGGCGATTGTGCATATACATTCAGTTTTCCGAAAAGATATTCACCCCGTTCGGTAGGACGAAGCGAATACTCAATGGCTTTCGTCGCATGGCCAACCAAATGCAACTTAACAAGGAAATCGCGTTTCTGGAACTGAAAAGGGATCTCGTCGATTATCTCCGCCAAAACCGGAACCGGATAATTGTTCGTCAGAGTGATGCGGATAGTATTCCCATCTCCGTTCGACAATCTGTCTGGCAGTTCGCGGGTAGCTTCCAACCCTTTCTTTCCTGCGTAAAGTATAAAAACATCAATAATGGCGATCAACAAAAATATCAACAGCAGAATCACAGCTACAGCGAACATCCATTTCACGAAAAATGAAATAAAAAACAATCCGCCTATACCCAATAGGACATAGAAAAACAGGTAATTGAGATATAACGATTTGAGTAGCTTCATTTAGCGTGGAACTTCTACCGATTCAATAATTTGCTTTACTATTTCGCTGGCTTTGAGTCCCTCCATTTCTTTTTCGGGCGACACAATGAGTCGGTGTTGCAATACCAGCACTGCCGAATCCTTAATATCTTCAGGCGTCACAAAATCCCGTCCCCGCAAAGCCGCAAATCCTTTTGAAGCATTGAGAATAGCAATGGAAGCCCGAGGTGAGGCGCCCAGGTAGAGGAATGGATTCTCGCGGGTATTCTTCACTATTTTGGCTATATATTCGATAATGTTTTTTTCCACAATTATGCTGCGAACAATACCCTGATATTCTTTAATTTTTTCACCGGTAATCACTGTTTTCACATCAGTGGTTTTGTCGCCGCTTACCGCTTCGTGCTCACGACGGATAATTTCATATTCATCTTCCAGGTCCGGATAATCAATCACCACTTTGAACATAAAACGGTCGAGTTGCGCTTCCGGCAAACGGTAGGTTCCCTCCTGCTCTATCGGATTTTGAGTAGCCATAGCCAGGAAGGGCGTATCCATTTTATAAGTCTTTCCGTCAATTGTTATCTGGCGTTCGTCCATAACTTCGAAAAGAGCAGCCTGCGTTTTGGCCGGTGCGCGGTTTACCTCATCAATTAACACCAGATTGGCAAACACCGGCCCCGAACGAAACTCAAACTCTGTTTTTTTCAAATCGAAAACCGAAGTTCCGAGAATATCGGCAGGCATCAAATCCGGCGTAAACTGAATACGGCTGAATTTCACATCCATGGTCTTTGCCAGCAGTTTCACGGCAATGGTTTTTGCTATTCCGGGCACACCTTCCAGCAAAACATGCCCGTTGGCCAATATGGCCACCAGCAAGTGATCGATCATTTTGTCCTGCCCTACAATCACTTTTTTCAATTCATTGCGGACAGCTTCCATGTTCTGTTGCAAATCGCCCAAATCAATGCGCGATTCGAAAAGGATATCGGTTGATACTGTTTGTTCGTTTTCCATATCTGTTATATTTGTCATATTTCTTTTATTCTAAAGTTTGTATTTTGTCTTATCGTTTTTCATCCCAGAATTCTTCAATCAGATTATTAAGTTTAATCAAATCCGACGGAATGGCTGTTCTCAGTTTATAAAAATCCCTGATACAAATTAGTATAGCATAAATCAGGTCTTTGTCTTTTCCCGACTTTGCCTGTAATTTTTCAGCAAAGTTGTCATCCAGTTTATTGGTATCCAGATAATACCTGTGCCTCACCCGATCCAGAAAATAGATAATCTTCTTTTCAAATATATTGGCTGTACTTCCTTCCTGAAAATAGAGGTTGCCAATTGTTTGCACAAATTCAACGGTAGTGTTTTTCAACGACTTTACCACCGGAACCACACGTTGCCGGCGCTTGGCGTTGAACAACAGGTACAGCAACATTCCATAGATAAACAACAACCAGGTCATGCGTAGTGCGGGATACCTGAAAATCACTGACAGAGCCGACTCATTAACCGGTTCACCTTTATGATATGTCTGCCCTTTCACAAACCACACTACCGGCTTGTCCTGAGGAATATATGAAAGTATATGCGCCACATAGTCGGCCGAGCTGTTCGGAGCAAGTAATTCCACGTTGGTAAAAACGGAAGGTTGGTTATGAATAAATATTGTGCCTTTGCCAAACTTCACCCGAACAAAATTAGGATAAACAACCCCATCGGGCATTTCGGTTTTCCCCAGGATGGTTGTAGTAGCCGGATTTAGTTTCACAAACGAAAATGCATTCAAAACCGGATGCAAACAAAAGTATTTATCGTGCCAATTCCCCATTGATAGGGTCAACTTTATCGAGTCAATTTTTTTCAGGCTGGAGTTCAGGTCAACATCGGTGTATTCCAGTTGCAATGTATCAGTAAAAGTCCTGATAAAATTCTCGCCACTTATCCAAAGATTACTTCCATTACTCACTTCACTCAGCAGAAGTGAATCTATCAGGTCATAAATATTTTGACTAATTATCATGTAATTAGCCGCTTCTTTATTTTCACGAAGATATTCGAAAGGAGTTACCGTAATACGCTTTAACCTCTCTTTGGGAATAATTTTTTCTACCTCCTGATTAAAAACATACAAATCAAGCGGATTTTTATTGTCAAGCGAATAAGTCGGTGACCAGTCGACAGGCTTTGTTCTCGACATATCAATGAAAGCAATGAGAATAATTACTCCCAGAAGTGCGCCAAGATATATTTTCAGCGTTTTATCCATTTTGCCCATCCTTTCTCAGATAAATCAAAAACGCTTTTTTGGCACCGAGATAATCGTCGCCGGTAATTGAAAATTCGCCATACCAAATGTAGTTATAGAGGTAAGAAAGATACGAAAACCGCTCACGCAAAGCCCCATTTTTCAGTTCGGCCATGTAATCGGCATTGGTTTTCTCGGGAAGCCAGATAATAAGTTCCTTTTCTTTAAGGTCTTTCAGCAGCCAAAGGTAATATAACCGGATACTTTGGCGGGTATTGCCCTGCTTTTCAACTTCGCAAATCAGTTGTTCAAAATCAGCTGACTGAATCAGTTGTTCCGCATCATTAATGTCTATCGATACTGCTTCATTCTTCTTCTGAAAAAACCACTTGCCTTTATGGTTCATAAAAAGCCTGATTATGAAATAAATTACAACCAGTACAATCAGTCCGCATATTATTTTAAAAATCAACGAAGTTATGTCCGAGACTTTACCGAGTGAGCCAAAACCAAATAATTTCTTCAACAAATTGCCCAATGATTCAAGAAACCGGGCTAAAAAGGTCTTACTGCCTGCTTCCTGATCATAATTAAAATCCTTATCATTCAAATATTTATTCCTGAAATCGTCCTGAAATGAGACCACTTTCCGTTCTGTTTTATCAGAAGGTACCGTTTTGAATAGTTTTTCCATTTGAGCAGCTCTGTCCCCGCTGTTATTGGCAAGAATCGACTTTATCAACCCGTTAGAATCAATGCCAGCAGAGTCGGACTGCGCAAACAACAGAGGTTGCACAGTCAAGCACAGAAAGAAAAGAACGAAGATTTTATTCCTCATCTTTGCCAATATTATCAATATCGGAAAAACTCTGGTAATGCTCAGTAGCTTCGCGGGAGCTGTAGTAAATCATTCCCTGATGTACATACACAACATTATAAAGAATATACGAAATAATGAGCCCAATAATATAAATCATAGTCATCAACGGAGTCATCGTTAATGGCCCGGGATTTCCTCCTGAAGACAATATAGAGCCTAAAGTCATAAAATATGGAATCATGCTAACAGAACTGCCTAAAATCATCACACATATAAACAATGCGAGTGTAGATCCTACAATGCCCCAATAACCGTTGAACGTAATTTTCCATCCTTTGCCCAAAGCCTCGAAATATCCGGAGCCCTCCTCCAGATAAACATACAGCGACTGCATGAACCAAACCAGTATGGTAGGAAATGCCAGCATAAGTACCGGAATCCCGATAAGAACAAAACTCAAAACAACTCCCAACGCCATAACAATCATGGCTATTGGCAACATAATGAACAAAGAAATTAGTCCGAAAACAATAATACGCCCGGCATAGCCTTTTATTCCGGCTAATAATTCCGAGGGTGTAAACGAATCACGGTCAGTTTGACCAACCAACTTGATATAAACCATGGGATAGGCTGTTGTAAAAACGGAAAAAACAACCATAATTATCATAAATACAAACATAAAACCGGCTAATAATCCGGAATTATTGTTGTACATCAACCACGAATCGGCTTGTTTTGGATTAAAAGTATTTCCAAAACTATTATTAAAAATAAAATAGTAAATCACACACACCACCAACAACAGGGCACCATTGATGACCATGTAATTCCGGAAAAAATCTTTTCTGAATTGTTTTAGAAATTGCATCGTATCGCCAATATAGGCACTAAAATCACGCTTTTTGTAAAGTTGAAATACTGACATAGCTTTGTTTTTTGTTTACAATGAATGGATATATTAAATAATAAAACGAAATAATCAATAAGGTACCTGCAATAATCAGTACATTTAACCACAACGGCATCGTATTCGAGAGACGGGTTACAAACCCCTCTATAAAACCGGCTGCCACAAAAAAAGGCACCGTACTGATAAATATTTTCAGGCTTTCCTGCACCCCTGTTTTAAAGGAATAGAGCCGTGAGTAAGTTTTTGGGAAAAGGAATGAACCGGCCAGTATAAATCCGGCTGCCGTCGAAATCACAATGCTGAATATTTCCATGGCACCATGCAGCCATATCCCTCTCAGGCTTTCGGCAAAAACGCCCTGTTCATAAAAAAAATACTGAAATGACCCCAGCATAATGCCATTTTGCAAGGCCACGTAAAAAGTCAGGATTCCGGCTGACAACCCGTAAACATAAGCGCGGGCTGCCACTCCTATATTATTCATGGTAATACCCAGAAAAGACCCCAATGAATTGCCTGATTTGTAAACAGCCATCGGGTCGCCATTGTCAATATTCTTCAATGTCATATTTACATAGTCGTCGCCCAATATAAGCCTTACAAATGTATGGTCGTACCGGGCAGAAATAGCTCCCAGAAGACTAAAAAAGAAAAAGAGAATGAAAGCAAAGGAAATTTGTTTCCGGTTTTGATAAACAATTGAAGGAACCTCAGTTCTAAAAAAATAAGCAATGCGGTTATGTTGCACCCGTCGTGTTTTGTAAATTTTTCTGTATATTTGCGACACCAGAAAGTTAAGATAAACCGTGGTTTTGCTTTTGGGGTAATAAGTCTGGGCATATGAAAGATCGTTCAACAATTGGATATACGAATCCGCGAGTTCGTCGGGGTTGCGTTTATCTTTGCTCTTCAACGATTGTTCAAAGTCCAACCATTTCGATTTATTCTGCTTTATAAATGCTATTTCTCTCATAATTATTTGCAAAAATAAACAAAAATGTCAAATATTTACATTAACACGACACAAAACGTTAAACTATTTTTTGCCACTGCCTCTGTGGGTGAGCGGATATTAGCTTTCGGCGTTGACTTACTGATAAAAATTGCTTACGGAATTGTCATCTTCTTTCTATTCTTCCATTTGATGGATATATCACAAAACATTAATATAGAAGACGGAATATCAATTGCATTGATGTGTCTCCTAGCGCTACCACTAATGTTTTACACGCTTGTATCCGAAACATTTATGGAAGGGCAGACCTTTGGGAAAAAACTGCTGAAAATTAAAGTGGTAAAAATTGATGGTTATAAGGCTGGCTTTATAGATTTTTTAATCAGATGGATATTTTCAATCGTTGATATTCATATAGGTTATCTCCCCGGCATTATTTCTATGGTTAGCAGTAAACATACCCAACGTCTGGGCGATTTAGCTGCCGGAACAGCTGTTATTTCCGAAAAATCAAAATACAACATCTCGCATACTATCCTAATGGATGTAGACGATCAATACAAGCCTTACTTTTCTCAAAATCAGGTTATGCTATTCAGCGACAACGACATCCGGATTATCAAAGAAAATTTAGAGGTAGCTATTAGTCAGTCCAATCCGCAAATACTGGATAGGTTGGCCCGCAAAATCGCATCGGTAATGGGTATCCAAAATCCCCTTAAAAGCGACCGTGAGTTGATCCAAGTTTTACTGAAAGACTATAACTACCACACTGGAAAATAATAAAAACTTAACTAACGGAATTCGAACCAACAATCCGTTAAAAGCTGTATCAATCCAACAAACGAATACAATCTCGAAACTTTGTATTCCAACTAATTAAAAGCAAAAAATTCTATTTTTGAATTATAATTCTCACCTAATTTCACTTATAATTTTAAAGTGAGCTAAAATAGTGGTAATTTTGCAGTTCAATTTAAATATGCAATGCAAAAAAAATCAGATATTAATCGACTAAGCAAAACTAAAATCGGTTCTTTCAGGCATTTCGCATGTATCGTTATTTTGCTTTTTGTTTGCATTTCAGCGGTTGTGGCTTCAGATACCGATTCAATTACGTCAGTTTACAAAGACGGAAAATTTGAAACCCGTTTTCAGAGCCAGACAAAAGCTTCTACTGAAACAGCACAGGCAGTAGCCGATTATCTGGTTACTGATTTCCATAATTCCCCGGGGCATCTTTTTACTTGGGCACTTAAGGGGCTTGGATTGCAAAACAAAAATAATGAATTGATTATTGTTTTTAAATCGTCGGAACACGATACCAAAACCGGCATCACGCATGGAGTGTTTGATATTGTTGTACCAGGAGTTACGACTTTCAAAAACATCAAAGTAGATGCCATAGTTTCGAAAACCAAATATACAAGCGGAGTTATTAAGGTAAATGCCAACATTGTATACTCCAGTTTGTTACTCAAAAATGCAATTGGTACTTTGTTGCTAGTTCCTCAAAAGAATAACGACATGTCAATCATTACCAATGTAAGCATAAATTTCGGATGGTTTTTCAATCTTTTTATTACACAAAAACGCTACAAAAGCATTGTGGAATGGCGGATAAAAAAATTCAACGATAACATAATTGACGAATGCGAACTCAGGCAGAAAATTGAAGCTGCCAATTAATAACAAAATCGTCAGGATTTTCACTTGAGTTATAAAATGAAGAAATACCTTTTTTTGAGTATATTTTGCCTTTGTACAACCCTAACATTATATGCTTCACCGACTGATTCAATTTCAACTGTTTATAAAAATGGTGAATTTGTAACGTATTGCCAGATAAGTGTCAATGCATCCGACAGCATATCCAATGAAGTAATAAACAAGTTCGTTTACCAAATGTGCTACGATCTGGATGGACTTTTTACGTGGGGATTGAAAGGAATGAGCCTGGCCAACGGCAAAGATGAACTCCTGAAATTCGATTTTAAAACAACTAAGTTCGATAAAAAAACAAGTATCCTCCGCGGAATTGGCGATGTGATTGTTCCGGGAATAACTACATTCCCCAATATATACGTCGATAGCAAAGTAACGCAACGAAAATATAACACCGGACGACGGGATGTGAGGCTTGATTTAGTTACAGCCAATCCGTTTATAAAAAAAATGGCAGGTGTGTACACATTTATACCAAGAGGTAATAATAAAACGGCGGGTTATGTGCTCGAAACACATATTCAGTTCGGTTGGTTTTTCGATATTTTTATTACCCAATATCGTTACAAAAAAATCATGGAATGGCGCTTAAGAAAATTAGTCAGAAACATGAAAGAAGAGTCAGAAAAAAGGGAAAAAATGATCCAAACCCACAAGGGAACTTAAAAATCAAAGATATAAAACAATAAAACAATAAATACCAACCTCTCAGATTCCTCTTTTGGACTAGAGGTGTATTCAATACATTATATGGCTGAAAAAACTCTTTTAGAAAAATTAGAAGGATTACAACACAAGTTCGAAGAGATTTCGACTTTGATAACAGACCCGTCGGTAATTTCCGACCAGAAACGCTTCGTGAAGTTGAACAAGGAATACCACGACCTGGAACAAATTCTCAATGCGAAGAATGAATACGAGATGGCATTGTCGCACTTAGCTGAGGCAAAAGAATTGCTTGATACTGAATCCGACCCCGAAATGCGCGAAATGGCCAAAACAGAAATTGACGAAATTGAGCCTAGAATTCCGGAAATGGAAGAAAATATCAAGTTGCTGCTTATTCCGGCTGACCCGGAAGATAACAAAAATGCCATTGTAGAAATCCGTGGAGGTACCGGAGGTGATGAGGCTGCCATTTTTGCTGGCGACTTATTCAAAATGTACCAGAAGTATTGCGAAGCAAAACGCTGGAAAATTGAAATTACAAACATAAGCGAAGGAACTTCGGGAGGATTTAAAGAAATAATTTTCACTGTCTCCGGCGAAAATGTCTATGGAACATTGAAATACGAATCGGGCGTACACCGCGTGCAACGCGTTCCACAAACCGAGACACAGGGACGCGTTCATACCTCGGCAGCAACCGTGGCCGTGCTTCCCGAAGCAGAAGAGTTTGATATCGAACTGAAAGAATCGGATGTACGTGTAGATACGTTCTGTTCGTCGGGAGCCGGTGGACAGTCGGTAAACACCACGTATTCGGCTATTCGTCTGGTACACATCCCTACAGGCATCACGGTTCAGTGCCAGGACGAAAAATCGCAGCACAAGAACAAAGCCAAGGCCATGATAGAACTTCGTTCGCGTATTTATGCCATTGAACATCAAAAATACCTCGACGAAATTGGCTCGAAACGTAAAACCATGGTTTCGACAGGCGACCGCTCGGCCAAAATCCGTACGTACAACTATCCGCAGGGCCGTATTACCGACCACCGCATCAACTTTACCATTTATAATCTTTCGGCGTTTATGAACGGCGACATCCAGGGTGTAATCGACCAGCTAATTGTAGCTGAAAATGCAGAACGGTTGAAAGAAAGCGAATTATAATGTGGTGATATGATGATGTGATGATGAGGAAGTACTATAACTAATGCAAACTGACACGAAACTCAAAACAAGAAATATAAAATAAACAGATATGACAAAACAAGAATTATTTGAAAACATACAGCGCAAAAAATCATTTCTTTGCGTAGGACTCGACACCGATGTAAATAAAATTCCGGAACATTTGTTCGACGAATCGGATGATGCCATTTTCGAATTCAACAAAGCCATTATAGACGCTACTGCCGATCTGTGCGTGGCCTACAAACCAAACCTGGCTTTTTATGAGAGCCTGGGCCTGGAAGGCTGGGAAGTACTGGAACGCACCGTGGACTATATTCGCACCAACTACCCCGACCAGTTTATTATTGCTGATGCCAAACGCGGCGATATTGGCAACACATCGGCCATGTATGCCCGCACCTTCTTTGGCAATATGGAATTCGATTCTGTAACGGTGGCTCCCTACATGGGCGAAGATTCTGTAACTCCTTTCCTCACCTACGAAGGCAAATGGGTAACTTTGCTGGCGTTGACTTCAAATAAAGGAGCCTACGACTTCCAGTTTATGAAAGACGCCGAAACAGGCGAGCGTTTGTTCGAAAAAGTACTTAAAACATCCCTAAAATGGGGTTCCGACGAAAACCTGATGTACGTGGTTGGTGCAACCAAAGCCGAAATGTTGACCGATATCCGCACCATTATCCCTGAACACTTCTTACTGGTTCCGGGAGTAGGCGCCCAGGGCGGAAGCTTGCAGGAAGTGGCTAAATACGGCATGAACAGCACTTGCGGGCTGCTGGTAAATTCATCGCGCCAGATTATTTATGCATCTTCTGAAAAAGACTATGCCGAAGCTGCTCGTCTGGAAGCTGAAAAAGTGCAACAAGAAATGGAAGAATTGCTGAAAACTTCGGGGTTAATTAATTAATTAATTAATTAATTTGTGGCCGACCGGAGTTCCGACTCTGGTATTTAAATTGACTGGTTTACCCATTAAAAAAACAGAAAAGCTGTCTCAAAAATTATTTTCGAGACAGCTTTTTTTATTCAGGAAACCAGCGTAAGCTGAGGATAAGTAAGCATCAAAAAAACACTTCCAATATTTACTAAATAAATTTTTTATATTTGCAGAAAACAACAGTACATGCAAAAATATCATTTACACAACAGGCCAAACCGGGAGTTAAAATCTCAAACAGAGATAGTGAATATTTTAAAAACGGGGAAATATGCGGTGATTTCGATGTGCGCCGACAATGAACCGTATATTGTAACATTGAGCTACGGATATGATGAATTGAAAAATACCCTTTATTTTCACAGTGCAAAACATGGATTGAAACTGGATTTCATCAACAAAATTCGAAAGTATGCGCAACGGTAATTGAAGATGGCGGTTATGTTCAAAACGAATGTGCCCATAATTATAAAACAGCTGTATTCTGGGGCAACATGGAGATTGTGGCCGACATGGATGAGAAAAAGCATGGTATGAAGGTTTTGTTGAATCATCTAGAGGATAACCCGGAAGTTGTTGATGAAAAATTATTGAAATCAGATACGTATTACGACAAGATGGAGATCCTGAAACTTGAAATCATACAGATTCATGCAAAAGCCGGGCGATAAAATCTAAACCTGCAAAAAGAGTCCTATAGCTTTCCGAATTTGTATCCTTTGAGTCATGCGATTTTCTTATAATGTTTGTGTTTGCATATACGAACTAACCGACTGAAACAAAAAGTCGTTTATTCGTGATTTTTTAATTACTTTTGGGTTCATTTTTCAGAAAACAAACATCAAAAGAGAGATTCAAAATAAAACCATGAATATCAACCAATTCAACAACATATTCTTTATTGGCGTAGCCGGTACCGGTATGAGCGCCATAGCTCAATACCTGCAAGGCATTGGAAAAAACGTAAGCGGTAGCGACCGCTATTTCCTCCCCGACACTCCAAACGACACCAAAGAAAAACTGGAAGCAGAAGGAATACGCTGCTTTTTGCAGGACGGAAGCGGGATTAATGAGAAAACAGACCTTGTTGTGGTTTCAACAGCCATTGAAGACACTGTTTTTGAAGTAAAAAAAGCCAGGGAGCTAAACATCCCTATCCTGAAACGCTCACAGGTGCTGGCCTTGATTGCGGAAAGCAAAAAAACGATTGCCGTAGGCGGAACTTCGGGAAAAAGCACTACTTCGGCCATGATTTTTGATATCATGCAATATGCGGGACTGGAACCGAGCATCATCAGCGGTGCCGGACTGACAAGCATTATCCGCGAAGGCAAAATAGGAAATGCTAAAGTAGGTAAAGGCGAATGGCTTGTAATTGAGGCTGATGAAAGCGATGGTTCTATTGTGCAATACCACCCGGAAATCGGACTGTTGTTGAATATTGATAAAGACCATCAGGAAATTGACGAACTAATGACTATTTTCGGAATCTTCCGCGACAATACCAAAGGCTTGTTTATCACTAACCGTTCCAACCGTCTGGCTACAGAACTATCCGTAAATCCTTCGAATGATTTTGCAGCTGCATCAGCAGAAAAAGTTGGTTATATTGGCAATAACTTTGTACAAAACGGACTGCAAATCCAGTTCAGTGTAAACGGCACCACCATTAAAATGAACACGGTGGGCAAACACAACATGGAAAATGCATTGGCCGCCATTGCTGTGGTAAATTCACTGGGTATCAGCATCCAAACCTGTGCCGAAGCCCTGCTTCATTACGAAGGTATTTATCGTCGCCACCAGATAATCGGAGAAAAAAACGGAGTGTTGCTGGTTGATGATTATGCCCACAACCCTGCAAAATGTGCTGCTTCCATCTCCGCCTGCCAGCCTATTGCTCCGAAAGTAATTGCATGGTTTCAGCCACATGGCTACGGTCCTACCCGATTCCTGCGCAACGATTTTGTACAGGAAATTGCAGCCGTTCTACGCCCTGAAGATGAAATCTGGATGAGTGAAATTTTTTATGCCGGAGGCACTGCCGTAAAAGACATCTCGGCCAACGACCTGATTGAAGATATTAAACAATTGGGTAAAAATGCTTTTTTTGTGGAAGACCGCAACCAATTGGTTGAAGCTATAAAACCACATTTTTCAGAGCAAACAGTGCTCCTTTTGATGGGTGCCCGCGACCCGGGGCTGGAGACCTTTGCAAAAGAAGTTTTTGAGAAATTATAACCTCACGCAAAGTCGCTAAGACACTAAGAAAATATCTAAAACAACTGAGGCTGCATCATAATGATGCAGCCTCAATTGTTTACTGGAAATTTATGTTCTAACGCCTTTGCGTAATGATATTATACCATTTTCTCAAAAGCCAGCCACAATTTATCATCTTCGGGCACAGGAGCTGTAATCTGAATCAACTGTTTGGAAACAGGATGAATAAACTCCACGCTACGTGCATGCAGGCTGATTCCACCGTTGGGATTGGAACGTGCAAAGCCGTATTTCAAATCGCCTTTTATCGGGCAACCCATTTTAGCCAACTGGCAACGGATTTGATGATGGCGACCGGTTTCCAGATTTACCTGAAGCAGAAAATAAGTATCCGACTGAGCCAATAATTTGTAGGTAAGAGCCGCTTTCTTTGCATTAGGCACCATTTTTTCGTGTGCCACCGATTTATTTTGTTTTTCGTTTCGCACCAGGAAATGCTCCAACCGTCCTTCGGGTTGTACCGGTTTTTCCTTTACAATAGCCCAATAGGTTTTCTTTACTTCCTGATTTTTGAACATGTCGTTCAGGCGGGCCAATGCCTTGCTGGTTTTAGCAAACAGTACCACTCCGCTTACTGGCCTGTCGAGCCGATGCGTCACCCCGCAAAAAACTTCTCCGGGCTTGTTGTATTTCTCTTTCAAAAACTTTTTGATGGTTTCCGAAAGCGGCTCGTCACCGGTCTTGTCGCCCTGCACGATTTCCGAACAGGTTTTATTTACAGCTATAATATGGTTGTCTTCGTAGAGAACTTTCATGGGAGATGTGATGATGTGGTGATACGATGATTAGGTGATGGATTGATTGGGTGATAGATAATATGGTGATTACATTTTTTATCTGATCATCACATTATCACATCAACACATTAACCTATCAAAGAATCAACAATTCCGCGCTGGCGAACGGCTTCATAAATGAGTACTCCCGCAGCAACCGACACATTCAACGAATCGATGGTTCCCAACATAGGAATGCTTACCATTTCGTCGCAAAGGCGGAGATTTTCGGGTGATACTCCTTCGTCTTCAGCTCCCATCACAATAGCAATCGGTTCGCTCATGCTTGCTTCGGTGTAGTTGTGCGTTGCTTTTTCACTGGCGGCAAGCATTTTAATACCGCACGATGACAAATATTTGATGGCATTGGTCAGGCTTTGTTCCCGGCAAACAGGAATGGAAAGTAATGCTCCGGCTGAGGTTTTTACCGCATCCGCATTAATCGACGCACCGCCTTTAGTTGGGATAACGATTGCATCAACGCCGGCACATTCGCACGTACGGGCAATGGCTCCAAAGTTGCGAACATCAGTCACTCCATCGAGCACCACGATAAACGGCATGCGGCCTTCTTCGTAAATGGTAGGAATAATATCTTCGATGCGCTGATAGGCCACCGGCGAAATAAAGGCAATGGCTCCCTGATGGTTTTTCATCGTCATTTTGTTCAGTTTTTCGAGCGGAACATACTGAACAGGAACCTGCAAGCCATTTAAAGCCGCAAATAATTCGCGCGACAATTCGCTGGTCATATCACGACGCATAAGGATTTTATCAATTTCTTTTCCCGCCTGAATGGCTTCAATCACGGCACGAATACCGAAAATCATGTCCTTCTCAGGACGTTGTTTGTTTTTGTAGTTTATCATTGTTATAATTTATTTGCAGCGTTATTCATTCTCTTCTGATACAAACCTTGAAGCACACACAGCTATTGGTTATCTTCAATCAACTGTTTCAATTCCGATATCAGCATTTCCCTTTCAAAAGAAAATGTCTTGTCTTTTTCGTTCAATAAATAGAAAACCTGAAGTGCTTTTTGAAAAAAACTGTTGGCGTATATCCTATTACCCTTCAACTGAAACGAGCATGCCGTTTCGTATGCCAATTTTGCCAAAGCATCCAGATAAGAAGAACTGTACCCGGCCTTCCGGACAATTTCTACAAACTCAGAAACTGGCATGAGGGCCAACTCATCCGTATTCAGATCGAGCATTTCTTTATAGGTTTCGTCAACCAACCGGACAGCATCTTCCGGAAGTCCTTTCTCGCGCAGGCCGAGCATAGCAGCAATCACGCGACTGAGTTTTTCCAGATATTTCAATAAATAATCTTCTTTAGGCACGGAAATTTTGTTTTAGATTAACAGTAAACAACTGCCAGCAAGACAGTTACAAATGAGTTTTTTCAAATCCAATTCGGGCTACAAAGATAGCTAAATAATTGTATTTCATTGCTATGCGATTCCAGATTATTGTAATAAGTTATATTTCAACCGAATGCACAATAACGCATTATAATTCATTATTTATAAATTTCTTCTGTATCTTTGCAAAAATTTTCAAACCGAAGTCAGAATTCGGCTTAAATCCAAAATCATATATCTAAAATTGTAAAATTCAAAAACGTGTTTCAATCGCATATAGGAGAATTTGCCGGCCTCGGGGTTTCGGTGTGCTGGACCATGAGTGCTTTGTTTTTTGAAAAGGCAGGACACAAAATAGGCTCGTTATCAGTTAATTTCATACGTCTGGTTTTGGCCATTGGTTTTCTGGGCATTACTACTTTTTTCAGCCGCGGGCTATTTCTGCCTACCGATGCCACCGGTTACCAATGGTTTTGGCTTGGCCTGTCGGGTTTTATAGGTTTCTTCCTGGGCGATATGCTGCTTTTTCAATCGTACATGGTTATCGGGTCGCGAACCGCAGCCCTGATTATGAGCCTGGCTCCTATGCTCACAGCTGTTATCGGTTGGTTTTTCCTTGACGAGATTCTTTCACCCAAAAACATTATCGCCATTGTAATAAGCATCAGCGGAATCATGCTGGCTATTTCGAACCGGAAAATGAAACTCAACATACCGTTCAAGGGTTTTTTACTGGCATTTGGCGGTGCTCTGGGGCAAGCCGTAGGACTGATTCTGAGTAAAAAAGGAATGGGGCATTACGATCCGGTGGCGGCAACTCAAATCAGGGCCTTGTTCGGACTTGTAAGTTTTGGAATCCTTATAACCATACTCGGACGCTGGAACAGGTTAGCGCAAGCTGTAACGCATAGCAGTGCTATGAAATCAGTTACGGTTGGCTCATTTTTCGGACCTTTTGTCGGTGTTTCGCTCGGACTGTTTGCCATTCAGCAAACCCAAACCGGCATTGCCTCTACTCTCATGGGACTGGTTCCTATTTTTATCATTGTGCCTTCGGCCATTATGTTTAAAGAAAAAATAAGGCCCCAACAGGTTATCGGGGCCATTATCAGTATTGGTGGTGCAACGCTGTTTTTTATCTGACAATAAGAGCTAGGGTTTTAATTTATTGATTTTGGGGTCTGATTCTATCCAGCTTTTCCAAAGTAAATGAACCTTTGGAAAAGATACCCAAAACCCGGAACTTACACCACCCCCTGCGCCATCATGGCTTTTGCCACTTTCATAAATCCGGCAATATTGGCACCTTTCACGTAATTGACAAAGCCATCGGGTTCGGTGCCATATTTCACACACGATTCGTGAATACTTTGCATAATCTGCTGCAGGCGATTATCCACTTCTTCCTTTTGCCAACTGAGTTTCATGGCGTTTTGCGACATTTCCAAGCCGGAAACCGAAACTCCGCCGGCATTGGCCGCCTTGCCCGGGGCAAATAAAATTTTATGCCGGAGAAACACTTCAATAGCTTCGCTTGTCGAAGGCATATTGGCTCCTTCCGAAACGGCTATGCATCCATTCTTCACCAACATTTCTGCATCTTCAGCCGTGATTTCGTTTTGTGTGGCTGAAGGCAGGGCAATCGTACATTTTTCACCCCACGGACGCTGGTCTTCTACATATTTGCAGCCGTATTTTTCGGCATATTCTTTTATCCGTCCACGCTTTACGGTTTTAAGGTCGAAAATATAAGCCAGCTTTTCTTTATCAATTCCATCTGAATCGTAAATATATCCGTTGCTGTCCGACATGGTAATTACCTTTCCGCCCAACTGAATAACCTTCTCGGCTGTATAGGTAGCCACATTCCCGGCCCCCGAAATCGCAACAATTTGTCCTTTGAGGTCATCAATTCCTTTGCGTTTAAGCATATTCATCAGAAAATAAATATTGCCATAGCCTGTTGCTTCGGGCCGGATAAGCGAACCACCAAATTCCAGGCCCTTACCCGTAAATGCTCCTGTATTTTCGCGAGCCAATTTCCGATACATGCCATACATGTAAGCCACTTCACGCCCACCAACCCCGATATCGCCGGCAGGGACATCAGTATCTGCACCGATATGCCGCCAGAGTTCGAGCATAAAAGCCTGGCAAAAGCGCATAACCTCACCGTCCGACTTACCCTGCGGACTAAAATCGGAACCACCCTTTCCACCTCCCATTGGCAGGGTTGTAAGTGCATTTTTGAATGTTTGCTCAAAAGCCAGGAACTTCAGGATAGAAGGGCAAACGGATTCGTGGAAACGGAGTCCGCCTTTGTAAGGCCCAATGGCGTTATTGTGCTGTACCCGGTAAGCCATATTCGTTCTCACCTGC
The DNA here is from genome assembly GCA_964433885.1 of uncultured Paludibacter sp. Classification (GTDB taxonomy): domain Bacteria; phylum Bacteroidota; class Bacteroidia; order Bacteroidales; family Paludibacteraceae; genus Paludibacter. Next base: position 251,488 of record CAYSTC010000003.1, read on the forward strand.
CCCTGATCATCCACCCACGTTACACGGAAGGAAAAAATACGGTCCGGAATGCAAATACGTTCAATAATATTTTGCTTTTCGAATTCAGGGTGGGCATTGTAAATATCTTCGATAGAACGTAATACTTCTTCTACAGCCTGGTAATATTCCGGTTCGTTCGGAAAACGCCATTTCAGATTTTCAAGAACTTGTTCGGTCTTCATAACATTGAATTTTATAGAATTACAAAGAACATTTGAGGAGTAATTATTAAACAAACAGCCAAACATGTTTGTTTTAGTACCTTATTATTTTCAAAAGATTACAGTATCTGGGAAGAGTTGTTGAAATTTCGGCGAAAGGATTATTTACCGACAACCTGGAAACCAAAAGCTCTGTCAAAGTGTTTTCCGAAAGAAAATGCAGTTAAAGTAAAAAATAGTATTTACCTTTGGAGAGAAATAACTCCACATTAACAAACGTCCCAACATGTCAATAACAAAAGAAGAAGAATTAATAGGAATAAAAAAAGCAAGCGAAGCCGTAGCGATTACGCTGAAAGAGATGAGTAATTACGCGAAACCAGGCATGACAACCAAGCAGTTGGACGATTTTGGCGGACAGTTATTATTGAAGCTCGGTGCAAAGTCAGCACCTTTTGTGAGTTACGGTTTCCCGGGCTGGACGTGCATTAGCGTGAACAATGAGTTTTGCCATGGAATTCCGTCCAACATGAGAATATTGCAGGACGGCGACTTAATAAACATTGATGTTTCAGCCGAGCTGGACGGATTTTTCTCCGATAACGGCAGTTCATTTGTGTTGGGAAACGATAAGTTTCAATATCAGAATCTGGTAGATGCCTCCAAAGATATTTTGCATAAAGCCATTTACAACATAAAAGGCGGAGTCCGCATTTCGGATGTCGGGCTCTTGATAGAAACGGAAGCGAAAAAACGTGGCTACAAAGTAATCAAAAATCTGACGGGACATGGTGTTGGCCGGAAACTTCATGAAGAGCCGGACGAAATTCCCAATTTCCGCGACAAATACAACACAGGCCGGTTTCGCAAGAACTCGGTGGTAGCCATCGAAACATTTATTTCAACCACCTCATCGTATGCCGAAACTCTTCAAGATGGCTGGACTATGGTGGGAAACAAAGGTGGCTTTATGGCTCAGCACGAACATACCATTATCGTAACGGATGGGAAACCAATTATACTGACCGAAATGAACGGAATTTGGGATAACTAAACTTAGCATACAAAACCAGAGCTCGATTATTTGTAGTCGTTTTTGCATTTTGCCACAGCAATACAAAAACGACTACAATCAATGAAAGTACATATTGTTTAGTCAGGCAATTGTGCTATTTCTTTGCTTTGATAAAACTTTTTGCGCAATAAGAATGATTTCTTTTGATAACCAGACTATAACAACCATCAGGAAGATTTTCAATATTCACTTGGCTCTGCCTGACTATACCCATTTTCAACAGACTGCCCATCTCATTGTATACTTCATAAGCGGCCCCATCAAGAGGAGCCTCAGAGCTGATATTTATTGATCTTTTTGCCGGATTGGGAAATAGTTTGATATCATTTTTTTGGTCTTTCAGCTCTTGAACAGCTGTCTGGCTGCTTGTTGCCGGAATGCCCAACAGCGAATAAGGAACTCTCACCCCTTTTACCCGATAAAAATACGGATCGATATATGCACCATTTACAACACTGACGCCGTTTACAATTTTCTTCCCGGCCGAATTCACAGTTATATCTTTATTGTCTACTGCGGAATAATTCAAACTATAGGTAAATAACAATTCATCATTCCCATTCTGAAATTGAGGATGAACATTTGGAGTATAGTAGCGGGCCTGCGAACCATAAATATACTCATTGATAGCATAAATTTTCTTTGAAGTACCAAAACCCGAAGTTGGGGAATCAGCCACAGCACCCCGGGCAAACCTCGAGGTTGTTGCCCAAAAGCCAATATCCAGGGTAACCAACACATATTTGCCATTTACATACCCAATTGCAGCCGATGCGCCAATACCTTCAAAAACCTTAGCTCTGGTATATTCTGCATCGGTAACCGGTGGCGTATTTACCCAGGCCGAACCATTCCAGAAAGTCCATGCAGCCAAAGGATTATCCTGCGAGAAACGGGCTACGAAAATCTGCACATAAGCACCAAAACCAAGGCCTCTGGTACCAAAAACATAAACATAACCATCAGCAGCCTTTACCATGCCGGTTGAATAGTTTACCGTGTTATAATTACTCAATCCGGGAACTTCGTGGCGAATGGAAGTCCACACCAGGCTACCCGGCGCTGACGGATAAATCTCGTAAAGAGTTTGTTTTTCCTGCGACAAACCATTGCCTTCGCCGCAGGCCAGATATACTTTCCCGTTTATCTCCACACCATTTGAAGGCCAGGCAAAAGATTGGTTGGGTTGAATATCACAAATTTGCCTCGCCCGTCCCTGAGCGCTGTTTAGCCGGGTAATATTAGGTGCATTATCCGGCGACCAATCGTTAACGGACGGTTGCAAAAACATGGAGTTACCATACTGAAAGAAAGCGCTGCTTGAAAATAAGCTATTGGTTTGTAATTGCGAACCATCCCATGAATCCTGTGTTACCCACAACACTTTACCATTAGAAAGCTGAATACTTGATCCCTGATCAAAAGCTGCCGAACCAAAGCTTTGTTTATTCCGTTCAAAAAATTTCACAACCTTGTCATCGCGATATGCACAAAGGGCCTGTTTATTGATTTCCCACAACTGATTATCCGCTCCATTGTATACATCCTGGGTAATGGGCGTATAATCCTGAGTCGACGAGTTTTGATTAGTCAGAACCAATCCGCTGTTCTTATTGGTAATTTTATATTTTCCCGTGGAAACTTCAGCAATGCTCCACAACATCTGATCGGCAGGCAACGAAAACCCGGCATATTGTTGCAATTGAATGCCAGCCACTTTTGAAGCACCGGGAACATTCAGAAGTTTACCACTCATGGTGCTTCTGATGTAATAATACTTCACATCACCTTCTGTGCTGACATAAATGATATGCCATTTCTGGTATTTCTGGGGTTTGGCTTCTGCGTCATTATCGGCAGCGTGTTGAACGATTGCTGCGTTATCCTTATATTTTTCGTTATAAAGAGTATCCCCTGCAACCTGCATATACCGTGCACTTGATATACTTTTAAAAGTATACACACCATAATCGTTGACATTACCTGTAACAACCTGAGCATTTGCCGATAACGTACAAAACAATACCCATAAAACAAAAATACGTGATTTCTTTTTCATCCTTTAAATTTATTTTTTTTCAATGTGATTAAGCCATATCAATTGTCATTCATTTTTCAGAGTTCAAATATAAATGTTTTATATTATATCTTAACATGGCAACTCGCTATTGAAAGAATTCTGTTCTTATTTGACTAAAAATTACTCTTTGAGTTAAAATTACTCAGTAAATATTTTGGGTTTTATGTGTACCTTTACAATCGTTTTTTTCAGGGTGGAAATATGGTTCCGAAACTTCTAAAGTTGGTTGCACTTAAAAGGTGAACCCGATTGAAAAAGCAAACAAAACAATAAACAAGCAAACCAACTACAGGTTTGTGCTGAGCTACGCTAACAGTAGAGCTATTTTTATAAATTGTAATGGAAAAAATGAATCGACGTGAGTTCCTTAAAAACGTGGGAATGATTGGTGGCGGGGTGTTGCTTGCTACCAGTCCCTGGTTTTCGGTATTCTCCGAACAAAAACACACAATGGGTTCCGTAGCCCGCATCGGTATTATTGGCCCCGGATCGCGCGGGCAGTTTCTGATGAGTTTTCTGGTAAAAAACCCAAAAGTAGAAATTGTAGCCATTGCCGACGTTTATCAGCCGTCAATTGATGCGGCATTAAAAATGGCACCCAAAGCCAAAGTATATCATGATTACCGAAAATTACTTGATGACAAACAAGTAGATGCCGTGGTAATTGCAACTCCACTCGACAGGCATTACCAAATGGCTATAGATGCTTTTGATGCCGGCAAACATGTTTTCTGCGAAAAATCAATTGCTTACTCGCTCGACGAAACCCATCAGGTATACCAGAAATACCGCAACTCGGGCAAAATATTCTTTGTCGGGCAGCAAAGGCTTTTTGATCCCAGATACATCCGCGCCATGGAAATGGTTCATTCCGGACAATTCGGTGACATAAGCGGTATCCGGACTTTTTGGCACCGCAACAACGACTGGCGACGCCCTACCCCTTCGCCGGCATTGGATGAGCAAATCAACTGGCGCCTTTACAAAGCCCATTCCAAAGGCATTATGACCGAACTGGCCTGCCACCAGCTTCAGATAGGCACCTGGGCTTTACGACAGATTCCTGACAAGGTGATGGGACACGGAGCCATTACCTATTGGAAACAAAAACGGGAAGTTTACGACAATGTGAGTTGTATTTATGTATACGACAACGGTGTAAAATTGAATTTCGACTCCGTACTGTCCAATAAGTTTTACGGGTTGGAAGAGCAGATTCTTTGCAGCAAAGGAACCGTTGAACCCGAAAAAGGGAAATACTACTTTGAAGATACGCCTCCGGCACCAGCTTTCCTGCAACTCATAAACGATGTGGAGAATGCTATGTTTGGTTCCCTGCCTTTTGCCGGAACCAGTTGGGTGCCCGAAACAGCTAACACGAACAACGGAGATTACCTGATGGATAAAAAACCGCAAGGCGATGGTACTTCGTTATTACTCGAAGCATTTGTCGAAGCTGTGATAACCCGAAAACAGCCACCGATGATTGCCGAAGAAGGATATTATGCCACGGCGTTAAGTTTGTTGGGACATCAGGCCATGGAAGAAGAACGTACCATCATTTTCCCCAACGAGTATAAGTTGAACTATCTGAACCACCGAAAAGCATGAAAGATATAATTATTACGCAAAAGCGGATAAAAAAAGAGATTGCTGCTTTTCTTGTGTGCCTGTTGGTGGGGATATTGGCCAATATGGGAGCTATTATCTGGTATAAGACCAGTTTTTCGGAAATATTCACCTCGCTTCATTATGTAGTGGCTTTTTCAGTTGCCCTCTACCTGCTGTGGAGTTTTATCCGGATAGTCGGACTATTAGTAAGCCAGTTGTTTAAAAAGTCAAAACCAACCAAATCTAACCCCAACTCATAATCAGCGTGCAGTACTCACAAAAATTCTTTGGCGACAATAATCAACTTTTGTATGCATGGTTTTCAGCCATGTTTACAAGAGTCGACCTTATTATATCTGACTCAGCCACAAGAAACGATTTGACAGGTATTGTTGAAAAGATTGAAGCTGAAATTGTCCGTATCGAAACCATTGGCAACCGGTTCGACGATAAAAGCGAGCTTAGCCTTGTCAACCGGACTGCCTATCCGGACGGGATTGCCGTTTCTCCCGATTTATTTCAGATTATATCCGAATGCGTAGACTATAACACAAAAAGCCTGGGATATTTTGATATTACCGTGAATTCGCTGAACGAATTCAGGAAAGGAATTGAAGCCATCGGGCTGAATGAGCAAAACCAAACCATCCGGTTTCTTCACCCGGATGTCAGGCTCGATTTATCCGGCTTTATAAAAGGCTATGCCCTACGTTCGGTGGTTGCGATATTAAAAGCCGGAAACATTTCCAATGCACTGGTTAACCTGGGGAACAGTTCAGTTTATGCCCTTGGGAATCATCCTTTCGGTCGGGGGTGGAAAATTGGCATTCCCGGAACAAATTCAGAATGTACGCTTCACAATGAATGCCTGACTACTTCGGGCAACGAGCCCGGCAAACAATGGCCCGTTACCAATCCCACAACCGGTGAAGCCATCGAAGCCAAACAACCTGTTTCGGTAATAACTACCGACCCTGCCATGGGCGAAGCAGTTTCTACAGCTGCTTATCTGGCCTCTGAAACGGAGTTAAGTGTTATTCTAAAACAGTTTGAAGCTAAAATATTAAAACCGTTCGACTAAACAATAAGACTGCCCACGTCTTCCCGGATATGCTCATTAAATTTATAAAATTTGTACACAGTTATAGGGATCGCAGATCCCTGTAACTGTATTCTTTGGATTTTTAATCCAACAACATATCCCTCCGCTGGCGCAGATTTTTAATCCCTCTAATGGTCTAAGTTTGCGCTCTGCTCATTAGTTCAAGTTTAGCGAAGCGTAACTTGGACTGGAAATTGTTACTGTTTTACGCTGAAATATAAAGTTGCAAACTTTTCTCTTTTCCAGCACAAGTCTACGTTTCACTCAGACTTGCGCTAAGCACAGAAATTAAAAGAAAAATCTATATCTATTTAGCAAAGTCAACAATCCCATTTTCGTATTTTAAATTATATGTATAATGCCATTCGTTGTTGATTATACCATTAGTGTTAAAATAAAAATAATTATACTTACCATAGTTATTTGCAGACAAAGACCGATTAAAAGTTTCGTCAAAAACGATAAATGGCTTTAATTGATTTTTATTTTTGTCATAATTCTCAAAAACTTCTTTAATCTTATTCTTGGAGCTTAAATTAATTTCAAAATTGTCGTTTTGGGAGTTATATTCACTTACCCTTGATATTATGCTATCAAGATTACTATTGTTATTGTAATAGAAGTCAGATTGGAAATATAAATTAGTACCAATATAACCAATCTTTTTAGTCAATAGGTTGTTGGAATATGTATAAAAAACAGTTATGTCTTGCTCATCCGTATATTGATATGATTGAACTGTTTTTGAAATTCTATTATTTTCATAATAAATAACTTTCTTATAAGCTGATACTCCAGATATTGATTGAGATTTACTTTTTGTCAGAATGGTTAATTGATTATTTGTATAAATCAAAGTGTCATAAATGTCTCTTGTAAACATGGAAGGATATCCCATACCCGAATTACCTAATAATAAATAACCAACTCTCTTAACTATTTTATTGTTGTCATAACAGATAGAAATTGAGTCATTCGCCATATAGTCGGAGCTCCAATTTATATAAGTAAAAGAAGAGGGATATCGTGAAGGATAAACACATGAGGGGTAATTCATGTATTTTTTTAGGTATGTCTCTGTTCTTATTTCAGTCATTTCAATTTCATCGCTATTACAGCCAAATAAAAACAACAATAAAACTAATGACATATTAGTCAATACTTTTGTAGTTAAGTTATTTCCATTTATAAACATATCTTTTTCGTATTTAATGATGTCTCAAATTTTGTCTGTCTTCTTTTCTGCACTAGCCCCAGCTGCCGCGCGATTGCATCGCGTGGCAAACAAACCCCTAAATCAGCACAATATCCAATAATCCTTTTTCTCCGGCATAATCAATAGCACTACTATAAACATAGTGTTCCGGCCTAAAAACCAAACCTTCTTCTACCGGATTATAATGAATATAATTTAATTTTTCATCAATTACCTTATTGCTCCAAAGTTCTATTGGCTTATTGTCGTGCCGCCATAATTGATATTGTTTTACATTGGACGACTTGTTTCCTGCTTTTTCAAATTGCTTTAATAACCATTCCTTTCTACTTTCCTGTGGATTCTCTTTTATTGCTGCAACTATTGCTTTACTTGTAAAACGCTTAAAACTCCCTAATATCAATTCCGGCTTTTCTTCCTTAATGCTGCTAAATATCAAATGAACATGATTGGTCATTACACACCATGCATATATCTCCATTCCTTTTTCCTTTTGGCAATATCGTAGACTTTCAAGTAGTAGATCCTTATATTCATTACGTATAAACACATCTATCCATTCTACAACTGCAAAACTTACAAAGTAGACACCTTCGGGATTTTTGAACTTATAATTTCTACTCATGGAAACTTTATTTACTCTACTATTTACCTACTACGCGATTTACCTACCACGCGATACAATCGCGCCGCAGCAAGGGTTTTATCTTTCAGAATCCAAATTCTTCTTTAAATCTAATCCAATATGTATCTATTTCTTGAAACCAAATATTAAATAAATCTACATTATTATCCAAATCCTCTACCCTATTTATTGTTTTATTTATAGATAAATCACTAATACCATATCTTTCGCGAAGTTTAGATACAACAGACTCTTTATGTTGAGAATACCTATCCTCAATCTCATTAAGACTACTATAATTGTTTAATTGCTTAGACTTAGTAAGTTTATTTTTAGCGGCTATTAAGTCTATTATTGACAGAGTTGCAAATTCAGAATATTTAAATGATGATTTAAAGGGTAAATGCTCTATATTATAATTGAAAATTTTAAAGAGAGTACATCTAACATTTTTATCACTGGGAATATTAAATATCCCTCCCAAATCAAATATTACAGTAATATGAACAATTGTAACACTAATATCAAACAAATCAAATATTGTCGTTGTCTGACTTGAATAATATCTTCTTAAATTTTTACGAGCATTTATCATTACTCTATCTACATGTTTTATCCTAAATTCAATTTCACTAGTAATCCGGCTTAGTTTGAGATTATTTTCAACTACAATCTTACGTTTTTCTTTATATTTCTTATATCCAAAAGTTATAATACCAATCACGATAGTTGATAATATCCAAATACCCAGTGGTGAGTTTAGAAAGTCAAGAACCTTATTTTCATTTTTAGAACTTATAGATTGCCTAATCTCACTACGATATATCTCCTCCATTTTAATTTGATTCTTGACAGAATCGTTAAGTTTATATGTTTCCTTAATCATAATGTTTGGTAGTTATTTTTTAAACTTGCGCACAACGTATCTCCCTAAGAGAAACTCAATTCCTGTATAAGAAACCGTGTTTCTCATACAGCCACCTTATACGTATATATCTGAAATTATAATATGTTTAATACCCTAATGGTCTAAGTTTGCGCTCCGCTCATTAGTTCAAGTTTAGCAAAGCGTAACTTGGACTGGAAATTAAAGCAGTTTGCAACTGGTTGCTATTAGCCTCCGATGGCGCAGATTTGTAATCTGTTCCAATGTAAATTTGGCCTAGTGTTATGCATATCAAAACATTGAATAAGGCACGGATTACAAATCCGCGCCAGCATGGTTAGCAAACATTATTTTATTCAATATACCATACAACATGTATTTTTTCAGTAATTTCTGTTTCTGAAATACCTAATAACTGATATGCATTTGAAGATTTGACTTTAGTATTCTCTTCGTTAATTATTGGAGCAGTAAATCTAACTGAACTTTTCATCCTTGGAACAAAAAATAGGTCTCCATATTCAACAGACTTAACATTTCCTAATTTAATGTTCAATGATGCAGCCATTATATGCGCTTTCTCTGTTGCGTCTGATATAGCCTTCTGTATTAATTCATTCTTAATCTTTTTGTTTAGTTCATCGGAAAGTTTTGCATCAATTTTTACAGATATATTTTCGTTCTTATTTATGCTTAGATTATTTAGCAGTCCGTCAATTTTTTCTTTTGCTGAAATTGGAAGTGAAATTGTGATTCTTTGAACTGCCTCATAACCTGATATTTTAAGTTTATTTGATTCCCAGTCACTTAATTCGTCAATACTAAATTCGTGCAGTTTAATTTCTTCTTTCATAAATCCGGCATTTTGAATGGCTTGGATTTGACCATTAATCCCAGTCGTTAATCTGTTTAATGCTTGTTGTTGGTTTTTGTCTTTATATTTCAAATCAATGTTTACTTGCATAATGTCAGGCAAAATCATTTGTGAAGCATCAGCAACAATGTCAATTGTTTCTATTTTCTGCTGTGAATAGATTTGTAACGTCAAAAATATTCCTACGGTAATTAATGCAATTTTTCTCATATTCATTTTTTTATAATGTTTGCTAACACAAAAATATACCTACCAACCTCTCTATATATCTGCTATATAACCGATTTAAATAGAAATATCCACTAGTATTGGGGATTTATGTCGTTTCTTTTTAACACCTGCAAATATACAAATTCTTTTTTACAAAGCTTAACTTAACGTAAACTTTTATTTAGAAAAAAAGGAATCAGTTGATAGTACCCCTCATCCCCCTACCCCTACTCCAGTTTTGAAGCATAGAAACAGGAATGGACGGTCGATTTAAATCCTATTTTTTGGTTGATATTACTGAAAT
>CAYSTC010000004.1:0-165509 GCA_964433885.1 uncultured Paludibacter sp.
GCCCGGCAGATGTTCAGTACATTGGCGATTTGAAGCTTAACCGCAGTTTTCAACCAGCTTCCTCCAAAGATGCCGTAACCATTTCCGATACCAAAATAAATGTAAGAATTCCATGGTCGCTTCTGCAATATGTCGATCCTTCGCAAATGCGTGTTTTTCACGATAACATGGCTACACCGGACAGCACTGAAACAAGAGTTTCGGACGGCATAGCCATAAATATACTGTACAAAAGCAAGTTATACAGTCCGGACACCCGCTTTGCCTGGCCAACCTGGAATATGGTCAACGATACAGATGTGGTGGAACTGTTGAAAACATCTTACTGGACCATGTATAACCAACTGACCAGTTTCAACAGCCCTGCTATTGCCTATCCCGATACTTTTGACCTGTCAAACGCAACGTATCCTTACTCAGTTCAGGCAACTGATGGGCTGTTTAAAAATGATTTCGACCCGGATGGTTCAACTGTTTCAGCCGTATTGTCGCAAGCTCCAAAAAACGGATTTGTAGAATTGAATCCGGATGGTTCATTTACCTACACCCCTAAAAATGGTTTCGTGGGGACTGATGTTTTCAGCTATTGCATTTTTGACGGACAAAGTTTATCAAAATCCAACACAGTCAGTTTGTTGGTAAATAATCCAAACGGTGTGGAATCGGTTATTGCCAAATCAGATTTGATAAAATTATACCCTAATCCGGCTAAAGACTTTGCGGTTATTGAGTCTGAAATACCAGTATCAACAGTACGTATCTTCGATTATCAGGGCAAACTGCTGACTCAAATGGTTATCAATGAAAACAGGTATTCGTTGGATCTTTCGAAATACAAAAGTGGTATTTACTTCGTAGTAACCGAACGGAAAGGGCGTGTATATTCCAATAAACTGATTATCCAATAGGTTTATTGGTAGTAATTTGATCAGGAAACAAACCATTAGCTACAAAAAACAGTACAGGCCGTAAAGAACAATTCTTTATGGCCTGTTAGCTTATAAAGTTTCGGTGGAATCTTATTCAGACACTTCAATTTTCAGTATTTTATCGCCCTGACGGATAGCATCGATTACTTCCAGACCTTCAACCACCTTACCAAAACAAGTGTGATGACGATCTAAGTGAGCTGTATTGCGGCGTGAGTGGCAGATAAAAAATTGTGAACCACCCGTGTTGCGTCCGGCATGAGCCATCGACAATACACCACGGTCGTGATATTGGTTTTCACCATCCAACTCGCAGGGAATGGTATAACCCGGGCCACCTGCACCCGTTCCGTTGGGACATCCGCCCTGAATAACAAAATCAGGAATAACGCGGTGGAAAGTCAACCCGTCGTAGAACCCGCTTTTTGCCAGTTTAATAAAGTTTGCTACTGTGCCCGGAGCATCTTTCTCGTAAAACTCAACCTGCATCTCTCCTTTTTCAGTGATAATTTTTGCTGTTTTCATATTTTAATCAATTATTGTTTTCTGTTATTTCGACTGCAAAGTTCGCAATGTTTTCCGGTATTTCCAAATATCGGCGGTTTTATTCATTTTATTTAATGACTCATCCGATTAATGCTCTTTGAGAATCTGTTTAAAACAAACTACCAATCTTTTCAGGTTCAACTAAATAATTATTGCTGACAAATTAATTAAATCAACATTATGTATTATATTTGTTATCTAAAGTTCAGATTTTTTATCTGTACAGTATAAATATATAAACTGTACAATTTATATGTTTATACTGTACAACTTGATTTAAATTTATCAGAACCATTCTATTAATTCAACCTGAATAAATCATTAAAACATATTGACTAATCACCTAATATTCTATCAACAATGAGTGTACAATACAAAATGATGGGGAAAAATGATAATCTGAACCCCGAAGAACAGAAAAAGAAAGGCTATTACCCCACCGTAGTACGTAAAAGAACCATTGGTATTGAGGAACTTTCCAGAAAAGCGGCCGAAAATTGCCGGCTTAATTCATTTGAAATGGAAATGGCCATTAAAGTGGCACTTCAAACCATTCAGGACGAATTGCTTGATAGTAATAACGTATGCCTGGAAGGTTTTGGAACTTTTTCGCTGAAAGCTGAAAGCCGTCATGTAGAGTCACCCGATGAACTTCGGGCAGAATCTATTTTCGTCAAAAAAGTGGCTTTTAAATGCTCGCCAATTTTGCTCAGAACGATGAAAATGGCCAAATTTGTGAAGCATAAAGAAGAAAAGTAGACACTTCAATCCAGAATCCGAAATCCGGCTTCTATGAGCCTCATAGAGAAAATATTATCAATTCTTTATATACAAAAATCAGCATTCAGAATAACTCCGAATGCTGATTTCATACTAACTTTTCCAAAGTTTAGAACTTTGGAAAAGTTATAAATCAGACGCATTATTTCTCTTCCAGCTCCAGACTTGGCAGGAACAGTTTCATATCTTCGTCCACACTTCCGATAGGTGCAATTCCGAAGTTATCAACCAATACTTTAGCAACGTTTGGCGAAAGGAACGCTGGTAACGTTGGGCCGAGGTGGATATTTTTCACTCCCAGATAAAGAAGAGCCAACAACACGATTACTGCTTTTTGCTCGTACCACGCAATGTTGTAAGCAATTGGAAGTTCGTTTATAGAGTTTAGCTCGAACACTTCTTTCAGTTTCAGGGCAATCATTACCAACGAGTAGCTGTCATTACATTGTCCGGCATCCAGTACGCGTGGAATGCCACCTATATCGCCCAAAGGCAATTTGTTGTAACGATATTTGGCACAACCGGCAGTCAGAATTACCGTATCTGATGGAAGTTGCTGAGCAAATTCGGTGTAGTAGCTACGGCCCTTCATTCGTCCGTCGCAACCGGCCATGACGAAGAACTTGCGAATAGCACCCGATTTCACCGCATCAACCACTTTATCGGCCAAAGCAAATACCTGTGCGTGAGCAAATCCACCTATAATTTCTCCTTTTTCAATTTCGGTTGGAGCAGCACATTTTTTGGCATGTTCAATCAGCATCGAGAAATCTTTCGGCTGGCCGTCTTTGCGATCCTGAATGTGTTTGAAGCCGGGGAAGCCTGAAGCTCCGGTTGTGTAAACACGGTTGGCATAAGTAGCAGTGCTTTTAGGCGGAACAATACAGTTGGTAGTGAAGAGAACCACGCCGTTGAATGTTTCGAAATCGGTTACTTGGCTCCACCATGCTCCACCGTAGTTGCCCACAAAATGGCTGTATTTCTTGAATGCAGGATAATAGTTGGCCGGAAGCATTTCGCTGTGCGTGTATACGTCAACGCCGGTTCCTTCGGTTTGTTTCAGCAGTTCTTCCATATCTTTCAGGTCGTGGCCGCTGATCAGGATACCCGGATTGTTGCGAACGCCAATGTTTACCTTCGTAATTTCGGGATTGCCGTATGAGCCGGTATTTGCTTTATCGAGCAATGCCATTACCTGCACGCCCATTTTACCGGTTTCGAGAACTAAAGCAGTCAGTTCGTCGGCTGTGAGGCTGTCGTTGGTAGTTGCCACCAGTGCACGTTGTGTAAATGCACAAGCTTCGTTGTCGAACGAACCCAGGTTAGAAGCGTGTTCCAGATAAGCGGCCATACCTTTCAAACCGTAAATAACCAGTTCGCGCAACGAGCGGATATCTTCGTTTACAGTAGACAATACGCCCACATTTTGCGCAATTGATTCCATATCCTGAGCCGTAACTGCTGTCCAGCTAAGAAGTTCGTTTTGTGGAAGTTCAATTTTATTTTCGTGGAGAATGGCTTTCAATTCAGAGCGGAGTTTGAATCCTTCGCGGATTCGGGTTACAAAGCGTTCGTAGTCGAAGTTTGCATTGGTGATAGTCATGAAAAGACTGTCGGTGATAAAGGCATTGGCAGCATCATTTTCGATTTCCAACAGACGAAGAGCTGTTGTATAATGTGATAAACCTTTGATTTGATAGATAAGTAAGTCCTGGAGAGCTGATACTTCGGGAGTTTTTCCACAAACTCCCTTAACCTCGCACCCCGACCCTTTGGCTGCCTCCTGGCATTGATAGCAAAACATATTCATAATGTAATTGATTTTTACCCCTAACCCCTAAAGGGGAATGAGAGTAGTTAGTAATATTTGATTTTAAAAATAATTTATAATTTCCTTTCCCCTTCAGGGGTTAGGGGTCCTTTACCAGTCCAACAACTTCCTGTCTCCTTCGAGTTTCTGGATTTCAGTAATTTCCTGCGATACTTCCAATACTCCTTTGTAGATCTTCTCTGCATCACGTACCGCAAAGTATTGAATCATAATCAGTCTTGGCCCCATGTGAAACCAGAATGTGGCAACATCCTTTTCACCGGTTTTAAACGACTCAACTATCCGGTTCACCACATGTACGCTTTCAGGTGGATGGCAGTTTTGCACTTTCCGTCCGATAATGGCCGGTGTTCTCGGGAAAATCCGGTGAGGCGGATTTGAATAAAACCGCACCGTATCGTTTTCGTCCACATAAGTTATATCAACCGGCATGTGATTGAATATCATATTGAACTCTTCGGCAGTCAGAGCTCCTGTGGGCAAATAAATTTTATCCTCAGAGGCGAACGCCGGCTGCGTTTTGTTTGCTTTATGTTCGGTTTGAGCATACGGCAAGCCTATTTCAACGGCTTCGTCCAGCATATTTTCCAGCATTTCAGCCGGCATGGTTTCGAGCATAACCGGGAAAATAATCTTTTCCTCACGCAAAACAATAGTGCTGATATTGAAGAAAATCAAACCGCTCAGGGTGTTGAAAGCTTTCAGGTCGAATTCATCGGACTTGAGCAGAGCTATCATTTTAGCTATATTACGCCGGATATCGTCGTGAAACGACCACATAACCTTTACACACAAATGGTGTTTCCATTCGCTTTCGAGCTTGGGGAAAACCACGTTTTCTATAACCGTGTAATGCAATATGTATTTTTCAATTTCCTCAAACCGCGCAATCAGTTCGTTCAATAACCCGGGTTCGACACTGGCATTTATCTTTTTGATAAACTCCTTGGTATCTTTCAGTTTATTCGTTATCAGCTTATTGTCTTCAACCATCAAAGCCGTAAACGGATTTTCATTCAGATCCAGCGTTGGATATTCGAGCAAAGTCTGATACAGGATATTAAAGAGCTTGTTGGAAACAAACTTAATATCTTCAACCGGCACGTTTTTCTCAATCAGGATGTCAAATGCATTCAAAATATCGTGAGGAATGAATTTGTTGGTCTTGATTTCGTGCTTTTCGATTAACTCCGAACCATTTTCGCCCCTCAACAAACCAAACATATATTCGGCAAGTTCATTTGCTCTGAGTTCGGAAGTATTTGTAAATTCGGACATAATCGTTTTTTTTATTTTGAAAAATATATGTAAAACAATTGCTCATCTTTTTGCACAATCCAGTGCGAAAAGTTCAACCCGGAAGCTTTGTCGACAAGCGGAACCGGTAAAAACGGCGCAATCAACTGATATATTTTACCCTCGGGAAGAATTTTCAGATCTTCCATTACCTGATTTACTGGATGCTCGCCTCTTGCCAGCATTTCCCTCACGTCGAATTGTACTGCTACGTTCGCTTCTAAAAACCAAGATGGTTGCGCGTAGTTGTATTGTTGATCTTCCATAACTGCCAATTCAGCTTCCTGGCCCGATTCTTTACGCAAAACATTGATCAGGTCGCTCACATTTACATTTCCAATGGCTGCTGCCTGTTGTAAAGTGGCCACTTTTGCCACGGTTTTGCGCAAAACCGGATTCTTCAGTTTTTCAAAAGCCGGCACGTAACCAATCAATACATCTTCGAGATCAGGATATGCTTCAAGTAAATCATACACCTTGGTTTTTGGTGTGATTATCAAATCTTTTTTTTCCATAACTTTGATTATTAATCCATTATTTGTACGATAATATCCGTTGTTCGCCTTCCAGTTCGCGGTATGGAGTTACATTGTGCGAAACTTCGAGGCAGCCCAGATATTCGCCTTTTTCGTTGCGCAGGGCAAAGTATTCGATATAAATCATTTTTCCACCCATATTGATCCAGAATGGTGCACGGCTTTGGCGGCCGCTTTTGAAATCATCGAGTATTTTATCCACAATATGTGCACTTGCAGGCGGGTGGCAATGGCGTACATCGCGGTTGAGAATAGCCCGGTTGCGTTGGAAAATACGTTCGGCACTTTGCGAAAAATACTTTACTTTATCGTCTTTATCCACAAAAGTCATATCCACAGGCAGAGTATTGAGAATGGCCATGATTTCTTCGGCCGAGAAACTACCTGAAGGAAGCTGGATATTGCTGCCGCTTTTCTGCGATTGGTTTATCGACTGTTCTTCAGCCCATTCAGGTTTCCATTCCACCACCGGATCGTAAAGGCAGAAGCCAATTTCGATAGACTGGCGGCTTATTTCGTACCAATCGCGTTCGGTCAGATTATCCAACGCCATAGGGAAAAGAATTTCCTCTTCTTTGGTAATCATTTCGTTGGCTATACGTGCTGCCAGCTTGAGTAAAATTTCCGAAGTTGCCTGAAACTCTTCTTTGGTAATCTCTGTTGTTTGCAACACTTCAATACTGCCTTTGATCAACTCACGGATTTCATCATGTTTGCCCCACATTACCTTGGGAGGACCTGTAATTTCAAGCTTTTCGAGGTACGGGAAGAGCAGGTATTCTTTGCGTTGGTAGTGTTTATCCACATCGAACAGGTTATTAAACAGCCCACGAAGTTTCAGGAGCTTGTCTGTTTCAATAACATCAGCACCCTGCGAAATTTCGGATATCAGTGCAAAAATGGTATTGGTCACTTTGCGGATTTCAACATTCTCTTTGCGGAATACATCCACCGGATGGCCGTCGGCGACTACTTTCAGAGCCGAAAGGTCGACCCGGCCTTCGAGCACTGCCGAGTGTGCATCGCACAGGTTCATCACTTCCTCTTCCGGGAGTCCTTCGGCCATAAGTTCCTGTTCTACTTCCACCACTTCGCCATACGGAATCTGGCTCAATGAAACAAGTAACTCGTTGCGCACCGATTCCTGCGTATCACCGGCATGCAGTCTCAGAATAAGCTCTTTCAGTTTTGCTTTTCTGGCATGTGAATTATTAATTAGTTCGCTCATTTTCTTTCTATTAATTGTAAAGATTAGATTGATTAGAACAATATAACACTTGAAACGAAAAAATGCCTATACCCATTCTTCTTTTAAAACATCTCCACGGGTTCCGATAATCACTAATTTTACAGGGATTTTGCGTCCAGCCTCAGCAACTGCTTTTTGAGCCAGGCGTAACAGTCCGCCACAACAGGGAACTTCCATAATCACCACAGAAAGCGTATTGATAGACGAAAACGCAATCATATTTTTCAGTTTTTCAACATAAATATCCTGATTGGAATCCAGTTTAGGACACGCAATAGCCAGAATTTTACCAGCCAGAAAGCGGTTGTGGAAGTCGGCAAAGCTGAAAGCCACACAATCGGCAGCCAAAACCACATCGGCTCCATGGAAATAGCTCGCTTCCGGATTCAGCAAATGCAATTGCACCGGCCATTGGCGAAGCTGGGAATGTGCTGCAACCGTTGGAGCTTGGGCCATTTTAAAGCCCTGGGCAGCAGCCGGAGCAAACGACATCTCACGACTTCCGGGGCAACCACCACCCTGATTGTGTTGAACAGGAGCTGCCACAGGCTTTGAAGCACAGCCGGCACCACCATGATTATGAACCTGTGCAAAATCGATATTAATTCCGTTGGCTCGTAAATAACCCACACCTTGTTTCAGATACTCCACTTCACCATGCTCTTTCAGATGTTTCAGGTGGGCAATAATCGTTTTTTCGCCTTTCGGAATCATGCGTTCGATGGTTGCAATTTCATCATAAGGCTCTGCTTCGCGTTCTTCCAAAGTGATAGCCCCGACCGGACAATCGCCGATACAAGCACCCAGTCCGTCGCATAATAATTCGCTCACCATACGGGCTTTACCATCTATCATTTGAAGTGCACCTTCATGGCAACCACTTACACATGCTTCGCAACCATTGCAAAGTTCTTCGTCTATTTTTATTATTGTTCGTTTCATATGACCCCTAACCCCTAAAGGGGAATTAAGTTAGTATTGTTTTTTTTTACGAGAATATTACTTTTAAGAAAGAAACTGAGTCTTAAAGCCCCTTTAGGGGTTTGGGGTTTCTTATTTAATCATTGTCAGCAGCATTTTAAACTGCTCAACGGCAACTACTGCATGACGGATGTTTGCCGGCATAATAATGCTTTCGCCTACATTCAGTTCAAATGATTTACCATCGATAATTACTTCGCCCTTGCCATCAAGAACCTGTACAATCGCGTCGAACGGAGCTGTATGCTCGCTCAGGAATTCACCTTTATCAAAAGCAAATAAAGTCACGTTGCCACGTTCGTTGCGAATAATTATTTTACTTACGACAGATCCTTCGGCATAAGCCACTTTGTCTGTCATGCTGAATTTCTCAGCGGTTGGGAATGCTTTATTTTCCATTTTAGGAGCTAATTTAAAGTCTGCCATATTGTTTGTTGTTTAATTACACTGCAAAAGTATATCCCCGGAAACAATTAAAGTGTAACAGATGTTACACTACAGAAAAAAGTTTGTATTTTTGCAGAAGATAATTTGAAAGTGAACCACAATAGGCACATAGAACACATATTGATATGTCTATTGTGGTTAAAGAAGAAGATGAAAAAAGTAGATTTAGCGGCTTGTCCCGTTTGCAGCAAATTAAATATAGATGATGAGGGTGCATTTTTGGAAAATTTGAAATGCACCGTGAGTGTTTTTCAGAAACATGACCTGATTCTCCGCCAGGGAGACGTTTGCGATGCCTTGTATATGCTCACTTCCGGCTCGGTAAAAACCGAGATGATAACAGAAAACGGTAATATTCTTGGTATTGAAATCATTAAAGCTCCACGCCCACTCGCTCCGGCGTTTCTATTTTCGGATAACAACCGGTTTCCGGTAGATGTAACGGCGTTGGAAGACGTGGAAATTATGCGGATTCCTAAAGCGGAAATCATGCGGCTGATGATGACCAATCCGGATTTCATGAGTAGTTTTATGACTCACAATGCCAATCGCACCCAATTCCTCACCAACCGGCTTCAGTTGCTTTCTATCAAAACCATTAAAGGAAAACTGGCCCATTACCTCTTTGAAAATTCACCAGGTGAAGGCAAACCGTTTGAGATAAACCGGAACCAGACCGAACTGGCCGATTTCTTTGGTGTTGCACGTCCTTCACTGGCTCGCAGTTTATCGGAAATGGTTCAGGATGGTATTATCAGTATCAATAAAAAGGAATATACAATACTGAATTACAAAGGGCTGAGAGAGTTATTGGTATAACAGCCCAATCAAACAGAAACAAAAAATGCCTGCACAATATTCTTGCGCAGGCATTTTTGTACAATATTAATAATTAACTTATTAATCCTTAAGAGAATAAACATATCCATATATGGTACCAACCAATATGGCACCACCTGCAATGTTACCAAGCGTTGCAGGAATAAGGTTATTTACTATAAACTGCGACCAGGTAACAGGTGCACCGTAGAAAATAGCCGTAGGAATAAAAAACATATTGGCAATGCTGTGCTCAAACCCTATCGTTACAAAAGCCATTACCGGCACCCAGATGCCCAGCATTTTGCCGGGAACATCCTTGGCTGCATAAGCCAGCCACATAGCCAGCGCCACCAACCAATTAGCTCCCACTCCTTTCAGAAACACCTTATAGAAAGGTGCAGCAGTTTTCTTTTCGGCAATATGCTGAATGGCCTCTGTCCATGGGGTTGTTGCCAACACATCGGTTAAATATGTCAGGAAATAAGCCACAAACAGCGCCCCGATAAAGTTACCGATATACACCAATACCCAGTTTTTGATCATATCCGACAGGTTAAGCTTACCAGCCATTACCGGAGGAATAAAATAAGCTGTATTCCCTGTAAACAGGTCAGCGCCTGCAATGGCACATAGCATAAGCCCCAACGGAAAGGCGGCTCCCATCAGGAATTTTTGAATACCAGGATTAGTCAATCCAAGCTCTGTGGCACCACCGCCAATTACAACTGCCAATAAACCACCTACAGCGATATATGCTCCGGCCAGAAAAGCCAGCAACAATGTTTTTACCACGGACGTATTCGCTTTTCCAGCCGCGGCTTCACCCACCTTCACAACTACTTCGGCGGGTGAGTAATAATTTACTTGATTATCAGACATTTTTTTATTATCAAAAGAACCCATAGCTCCTAATGGAAACTAATTTGCTTCTTTTCTAAACTTTAAATTTTAATTTCTTTATATATTACCAGCCACTATGATGCATTATAAAACAAACTTGCATCATTCCCCTTTAGAGCCTGTCCGTCAACTGACGGAGGCTAGGGGCTCTCTTAATTCACAATAACTTCCCTTACATATTGTTCAAATATCTCTTTGGCAACAGATAACTGTTCCAGCGAGTTTTGGGCAACTCCGTCAAGCAGATAGGGCCAACCCAACGCTTCGTATTTATGCACGCCCAACTTGTGGTACGGCTGAATCTCCAGCTTTTGAACATTATCCATGGGTTGTAGAAATTTTCCGAGCTGATGCAAATGTTCCTGATTATCTGTGTATCCGGGAACCAGCACATACCGAACCCATACAGGAACGTTGCGTTCACTCAGATACCGGGCCATTCGCAGCGTTTGCTTATTGCTGTGTTCGGTCATTATCCGATGAGATTTTTCATCTATTTCCTTGATATCCAACAACACCAGATCGGTATAATTCAGCAACTCCTCCACCTGATCATTCAATATGCTCCCATTGGTATCAATACAGGTATTAAACCCTTCCTCCTTCAATGTTTTGAACAACGGAATCAGCTCCCGTGCCTGCAACAGCGGCTCACCACCGGAAACGGTAATACCGCCTTTTTTCCCGAAAAAAGGTCGCTGGCTACGGGCGAGAGTCATAATGTCTTCCACACTTTTCTGCTGCCCCTTATCTCCTTTTATGGTGTCGGGATTGGCACAATATACGCAGCGAAAATTACAACCCTGCAGGAAAATGACCATGCGTACCCCGGGACCATCAAAGGTTCCCAACGATTCTATGGAATGAACTTTTATCATAGGTAAGAGATATTCAAAAACCCCTGAACATTCTGGTTATCAGAAAAGTTTAGGGGTTGGATTAGATTAATTCGTTACATAGCTTCGTGAAAGCTGCGAGAGATAACCTCAAGCTGCTGCGCTCGCGTCAAACGGACAAAATTCACGGCATATCCGGATACACGGATAGTAAGCTGCGGATAGTTCTCCGGATTTTCCATGGCATCCTGAAGCATTTCGCGGTTCAACACATTTACATTCAGGTGATGTGCATTTTTCGAAAAATAACCGTCCATAATGCTTACCAGATTCTCGCGGCGTTGTTCGTCTGTTGGTCCCAATGTTTTTGGAACAATGGAGAATGTATTCGAAATTCCGTCCATCGAGTGATTGTAATCCAGTTTCGATACCGAACTCAACGAAGCCAACGCCCCGTTTGTATCACGTCCGTGCATAGGGTTAGCGCCCGGAGCAAACGGAATACCAGCCGCACGGCCATCAGGAGTTGCACCGGTTTTCTTTCCATATACCACATTCGAAGTAATGGTTAGAATACTTAGCGTATGCTCCGCATTTTTGTAAGTAGCATGTTCCTTCAACATCTTATCGAAATAAGTAGGAATTTCCTGTGCAAACATATCCACACGATCATCATCGTTACCGTAGTACGGGAAGTCGCCTTCAATCTTAAATTCCTGCGAAACGCCCTGTTCGTTGCGAACAACTGTTACTTTCGCATATTTGATAGCCGACAATGAGTCAGCCACAATACTCAGACCTGCAGCACCATAAGCGATATTAATGCGCGGATTGGTATCAATCAACGACATTTGGGCTTTCTCGTAATAGTACTTGTCGTGCATGTAGTGGATAATGTTCATCGCTTCGGCGTAAACACGTGAAACTTCCCTCATAGCGATATGGAAATTTTCCATTACTTCGTCAAAATCCAAAATATCCGATTTCAGATCGGGAACACCGTTGATAACCTTCTTTCCTGAAATCTCGCAACGGCCGCCGTTGAGAGCCAAAAGCAGAGTTTTGGCCAGATTACAACGAGCTCCGAAGAACTGGATCTGTTTTCCGATTTCCTGATAAGAAACACAGCAGGCAATTCCGTAATCGTCGCTGCAACGAGTACTTTGCATCAGGTCATCGTTTTCGTACTGGATAGACGAAGTGTCGATAGACACTTTGGAACAGAACAATTTAAACGGTTCAGGCAAACGTTGCGACCACAGCACAGTCATGTTTGGCTCCGGTGATGGTCCAAGATTGTAAAGTGTTTGAAGGAAGCGGTAAGACGTTTTAGTTACTTTATGCCGTCCATCAGCCATGGTTCCACCGATAGATTCAGTTACCCAGGTAGGATCACCGGCAAAAATCTCGTTGTAAGCATCCATGCGCAGGTGACGCACCATACGGAGCTTCATTACAAACTGGTCAACAAGTTCCTGGGCATATTCTTCGGTAATCAGACCGGCTTTCAGGTCTTTTTCAATATAAATATCGAGGAATGAAGAAACGTTTCCAAGCGACATGGCAGCACCATCCTGTTCTTTCACAGCCGCCAGATAACCCATATACACCCATTGCACCGCTTCACGGGCATTCTCGGCCGGACGCGATAAATCCAATCCGTAAGATTGTCCCAATTCCTGTATATGTTTCAGGGCTTTAATTTGTTCGGCCACCTCTTCGCGCAAACGGATACGTTCGTCGTTCATTGGTCCGGTCAACCCTTTCAGGTCTTCTTTTTTACCTTCAATCAGGCGGGCAGTTCCGTAAAGTGCCAACCGGCGGTAGTCGCCGATAATACGTCCACGGGCATAGTTGTCGGGCAATCCGGTAAGGATTCCTTCGCTTCGGAAAGCCCGGATTTCTGCAGTATATACGTCAAAAACGCCGTCGTTATGGGTTTTTGCGTATTTAGTAAATATCTCTTTTACAATGGGAGAAATGGTCATGCCATTTTCGCTGCACGCTTTTTCAACTACTGCAATACCTCCATAAGGTTTCATGGCTCGTTTCAGCAGCATATCGGTCTGTAAGCCGACAATCAACTCACTTTCACGATCAATGTATCCGGCTGCATGCGACACAATGGTAGAAATAGTTTCGTTGTCGATAGCACGAACACCATTTCTGTCACGTTCTTCTTTAATCGCCTCCAGGCAGATTTTCCACAAATGTAAGGTTCGTTCAGTTGGTTTGCTCAGGAAAGACTCATCTCCATCGTACGGAGTAATGTTCCGCGTTACAAAATCACGCACATCAATACGTTCCTGCCAGTTACCAGCTATAAATTCGCTCATAAAAAAGGGTTTTTGTTTATATTAAAGTATTAAATGTTTATCAAAGAGAAATCGGTTTCGCGCTGCAAAGTTACTGAAGGTTTCATTTGCAACCAACAGATTATTGCAGAAAATATGTTTTTTAGCATGTTTTTGTTCATTTTTGACCATTTTGAAGCTTTCGTTCAGAAAATGTCATTTACATTTTGTCAGAAAATGTATTGATTATAAATAATTATAAAAAAATACTGTCCAACATAGAAACTATGAAGCAGATAAGTTTGACGAAATGAGTTACGAATTGTAATCTGACACGATTACATTTTAAACTCTCATGAAAAAAACTCGATACAAAGATACAGCAATACTACCGAATAAGTTGTAACATCTGTTACATTGCAAAAAAAAATGCTTACTAAAAACATCGTTTAAACAAAGACCATTTTTACACACTAAATCAATTATATACATTTACTTATCAGACATAAAAATAGAAATAAACAAGACGAAAAAAGAAATAATTATTATCCCCGATAGATCATTTCATTTTTTAGTATGAAAAAAATGCTTTAATTTTGCGCCAGCTTTGGTTCCTGTTGCGCAACCCTGCGTGACGGATTAAAAGGGAAACAGGTGTAAATCCTGTACAGTCCCGCTGCTGTAAGCTCTAAAAGCAATTATTGATTGCTTTTAAACGTATTGAACAACACTTTTGCCACTGTTTTAGACAACAGACGGCGGACAACGGACAACTGGGTTTTTCTCAACTGTCGATTGTCAACTGTCAATTGTCAAGTAAAAATGGGAAGGCGTTCAAATACGGGAGTAAGTCAGAAGACCTGCCAAAACATTAATTAATTTTCAGAAGCTTTCGAGGAAAAAGCGACGAAACATCAGCAAAAACAATCATCAGTTTTGCCATTGTTAGGTCATTTTCGGGAGCTATTTGAGCGGTTTTTCATCGTCAAATAGTTAACACTGTGTTTAAAAAGGTCATTCCGTGTCCGCAAGTATTGCGTGCATTTGTATTGTTCAATGTATCCCTGCCCTGTTTTTCGGTTGTTGCCGAACAACAGCAAACCGATTCGGTGCATCTTAAAAAGTTGCACGAAGTGGTTGTCAACGGCCAGCATCTGCAAACCGCACGTGCCGCCCTGCCCGTTCAGATTATCTCCGGAAAAGAACTTACCACGCTCAATGCTTCCAACATAGCCGATGTAGCCAAACACTTTGCCGGAGTGACCGTAAAAGATTACGGCGGCATCGGCGGGCTGAAAACCGTATCAATCCGGGGGTTGGGTGCATTGCACACCGGAGTAAGTTACGATGGGCTTATGATGAGCGATGTTCAATCCGGGCAGATTGACCTGAGCCGGTTTTCTGTCGAAAATATTGCTGAAGTGACACTTTCAAACGGACAGCCCAACAACCTGCTTCAGCCCGCCCGCATGTTTGCGTCTTCCGGTGTGCTTAGTTTTTCTACTCAATTGCCCGAATACGATAAAAATCATACTTTATCCGGAAATATTACGGCTAAAGCAGGATCATTCGGACTAATCAACCCTTCGGTTTATATCTGTAAAAACATTTCGAAGAAGCTGGCAATTGCCCTTTCGGGAAACGGGCTAGTGGCCAATGGCGAATATAAATACATAGCGAACCTGAACAGGCAGGGTGAAAATCTGGTTGAGAAAACCAGAATCAATTCCGATGTACATTCTGTTCGCACGGAACTAAATTCAATATACCAATTCAGTCCATTTGAACATATTGCCCTAAAAGTCAACCAGTATTACTCCGAAAGAGGACTGCCCGGTGCTGACATCATGTACAGTTCGTACGCCACCGACAGATTATTGGACAAAAACTACCTGGCACAAATTCAGTATCAAAACCGCCAAAACTGTTATTTCCAATATCAGTTTGCAGGGAAATTTAATAGTGCTTCCATGCTTTTCAGCGAAGAGAGCCCAAATTATCCGGCCGAAATTGATCACAAACGCATTGATAATTATGCTCAAAACGAGTATTACCTGACTTCGGCTTTTCAAACTTATTTCAGCGAATACTTCACCGTTTCAGGTTCTTTTGATTGGTGGTACAACGATTTGTTTTCGCATTCAAACATAAGCTTCCGACAAGATGCAACACCGACACGTCATTCAGGGCTAGCCAATATTGCAGCCAAGTGCACAACTAACAACCTGACTATTAGCGCAAACATATTGTGCACATTGACCCGCGAAACAAATCAGAAAGGAGTAGCCGCACCCAACAGAGACAAGTTTTCGCCCACTGTATCTGCCTCTTACAAACCATTCGAAAACAAAGAATTAAGAATCAGGGCTTTTTATAAAAATATTTTCCGATTGCCCACATTCAATGATTTGTATTACCACGATTTCGGATATGCCAATCTGTTACCGGAGACTACCAATCAGTTCAACGTGGGAATTACGTATTACGAAACGAAAATTCCATTTTTATCAAGCATGGAATGTACTGTTGATGCATATTACAACCGTGTAACCGACAAAATAAGCATTGTATATGGAATGCCTTTTTCAACAGTCCGTAACATTGGTCGTGTGGATATTAAAGGCTGTGATGTGAGCCTGAAAACCTCGAAAAAGCTGAGCAGCAAAAGTAAAATCAATATATCTACAAATTATACTTATCAATTGGCTCAGGACTACACAGCAGGCACAGATACTTATCAGGATATAATTCCCTATACACCAATTCATTCAGGGTCAGGTTCTATATCATTCGAACAAAAGAATTGGGAATATGGGTACAATTACCTGTTTTCGGGGAAAAGATACACTGGTCAGAACTCAAACAAGCAAAATCTGCTAAACCCATATTCAGACCACAGTCTGTTTGCCCGATACACTTATAAAAGAATCAGCCTGACAGCAGAAGCCCTGAACCTGACAAATAAAAACTATGAAATTGTACAATTCTACCCCATGCCCGGACGAAACTATCGCATTACAATCAATTATAAATTCTAAATATATTATTTATTAAACAATTATCATTTATGAAAACAAACAAACTTTTAGTTTCATTGTGCCTTACAGCCGTGGCTGTGCCGTTCTTCACTTCCTGCAATCCTGTTGAAGAAATCGTACAAATCCCTGAAATCAGCACCGGAGTATTTGTGCTGAACGAAGGCAAGTTTAAATCAAACAATGCCAGCCTGACTTATTACGACTTTACAACAGGTTTTGCATCTGCCGATTTGTTTCTTGACAAAAACAACCGCGGACTGGGCGATACCGGCCAGGATATGATTAAATATGGTTCCAATTTATACATTGCTGTGTACAAATCGAGCCTTATTGAAGTGGTGAATGCAAAAACCGGCGTAAGCATTAAATCAATACCTATGGTAAACGCTTCGAACGAACCAACTTCTCCCCGGACCCTGACTGCTGCCAATGGTAAAGTCTATATCGTTTTGTTTGATGGACATGTTACCCAGCTTGATACAGCAACCCTAAGTCTGGGAGCCACCATTGCAGTAGGGGCAAATCCAGATGCAAGTGTTATCTCAAATAATAAATTATATGTTGCGAACACCGGTGGAATGGCTGCCGTAAAAGACAGTACTATTTCGGTAATCAACCTCACTACATTTACCGAAGAGAAAAAAATAAAGGTTAACCTCAATCCGCAAGGTTTGAAAGCTGATGCGTATGGTGATATTTATGTGGTTTCAAACGGTGATTACTCATTAATTCCCGGTAAATTTCAACGTATAGAAGCTGGTACAGAAAAAGTTACGGACATTAATGTCGCAGTTAAAGATTTTGAAATCAGCGGAGATAATGCCTACATTTACAACTTTACCTACGATGAGAACTGGCAAGCTACAAACAAAACCATTGCTGTATATGATGTGAAAAATGAAAAATTGGTAAAGGAAAACATAGTGACTACACCGATTGCTAAAACTCCATACTGCATAAATATTGACCCTACCACTAACGACATTTATCTGGGAGTAACCGATTACGTTTCACTTGGAAAAATGTATTGCTTCGACAAAAACGGTGCTTTGAAATTTACTTTCACAACCGGACTGAATCCAAGTAAAGTGATATTTGTTACTAAATAAAATAGTTTTGATTGTTTAATTTTCTAAGAGTGAGAAACCTGTTGCCGGAATGCTGCCATATTCCGGTGACGGTTTTTCTAAAAACAAAAATCATGGAAAAAAAAGGATACATCCACGTCTACACCGGAAACGGAAAAGGCAAAACCACAGCTGCTATGGGACTGGCTCTGCGCGCCACCGGAGCCGGCAAAAAAATATATATTGCCCAGTTCGCCAAAGGAATGCATTACTCCGAATTAGATGCAATTGCTAAATATCTGCCCAATATTACGCTGAAGCAATACGGATTGGGTTGCTTTATTTTCAATGAACCAGAACAAGCTGATATAGAAGCAGCTAATATAGGACTCAAAGAAGTGGAAGCGCTTATCACTGGCTGCGAATATGATGTAATCATTCTCGACGAAGCCAATATCGCAGTATTTTATAAGCTTTTCAGCGCACAGGATTTGATAACAATACTCAACAAGCGCAATCCAGCTATTGAGATTATAATTACCGGTAGATATGCCTGCGAAGAGATTATTGACTATGCCGATTTGGTAACCGAAATGACCGAAATCAAGCATTATTACAAACAAGGCGTGCAAGCACGGGTTGGGATAGAGAAATAGAGGGTAGTTTATAGTTAGTAGTTTATAGAAAATAGGCAAATTATCATATCAGTTCATTATCACATCACCAAATCACCACATTATGACTCCTCTCATGTTCGTCGGCACCGGCAGCGACGTTGGTAAAAGCGTTATCAATGCAGCTTTTTGCCGTATTTTCAAACAAGACGGCTACACTCCTGCTCCATTCAAGGCACAAAATATGGCCTTGAACTCTTTCGCTACGCCGGAAGGTTTGGAAATAGGCCGTGCTCAGGCAGTTCAGGCCGAAGCAGCAGGTGTTCCCTGCCATACCGATATGAATCCGCTGTTGTTGAAACCATCAGCAGATACTATTTGCCAGGTCGTTCTGAACGGGAAATCTATTGGAAACCAACACGCCATAGATTATTTTACGTCGAACAATAAAGCTGTGCTGCGCAAAGAAGTAAATGCTGCTTTCGACCGGCTAAAAGCACGCTACAATCCAATAGTTCTGGAAGGAGCCGGAAGTATTTCGGAAATAAACCTGCGCGAAGTGGATTTAGTGAATATGTCCATGGCAGCACATGCCGGAGCAGCCGTTATACTGGTGGCCGATATTGACCGTGGTGGAGTGTTTGCCTCTGTTTATGGCTCTATACTCTTGTTGAACGAAGAAGAACGCAAGCTGGTGAAAGGGATTCTAATCAATAAGTTCAGGGGTGATATACGCCTGTTCGAATCAGGAGTAAAAATGCTCGAAGAACTTTGTGGAATTCCGGTGGTGGGCGTTGTGCCTTATTACAAAGACATTCATATAGAAGAAGAAGATTCGGTAATGCTGCATACCAAAAACCGGATTTCAAAAGCCGGGAAAGTAAATATTGCCGTGGTTTTGTTGCAACACATGTCCAATTTCACCGATTTCAATGCATTGGAACATGACGATCGCGTACATCTTTATTACTCCAACCAACCTACCGATATTAGCAATGCTGATATCATCATCATTCCCGGGACTAAAAACACGCTTCACGACCTTCAAATCCTTCGTCGTGACGGAATAGCCCAAACTATTTTGCAAGCACACCAAAACGGAAAAACCATACTCGGAATTTGCGGAGGCTACCAAATGCTGGGACGTGAACTCCACGATCCGAACCGGATTGAAAGTGATCTGATGCAAATGCCCGGCCTGAACCTGTTGCCCATAAGCACAACCCTCGAAGGCGAAAAAATAACCCGTCAGGTGAATTTTCGCTTCAAGGGCTCACAAACCGAATGCATGGGTTACGAGATTCACAACGGTCGAACAGATTTGCTTGCAGATACAGAAGCTTTGAATGTATTGGAGGACAACTCTAAAGATGGCTGCATAACTACCAATTGCATTGGAACTTACATACATGGAATACTGGATAATTCAGCGTTCGTAGACTATTTACTCGCTCCTCATTTGACAGACAAATCGAAAGAATCATTCAACTATTTTAAATTCAAAGAAGAACAATTCGACAAACTTGCCGACCATGTTCGCAGTCATGTAAATATGGAACTGATTTATGATATGATGACCCCTAACCCCTAAAGGGGAACAAGAAGTGCTTTTTCAGTTTCAAAATTGAAATAATAAATCAAACTTATAATAACAAATAATACTAACTCTGTTCCCCTTTAGGGGTTAGGGGTAATATATATGATAAACGGACACGGAGATGAAATACAAACCGAACTGAAAGCTAATTTCAGTTCCAACGTTTGGTATGGCGCTGATAACTCGGCTCTATATCAGTATCTTTCCGCTTCATTGCCGCAAGTCGCCCGCTATCCGGAGGCAGATGCAAATTCACTGAAACTAGCTTTAGCTGCATGTAATAAAGTTGAATCCTCACAGATCCTTGTTGGCAACGGCTCAACAGAAGCTTTTTATCTGATTGCAAATGCATTTTCGGGTAAAAAATCATTGATACTCACTCCTACTTTTTCAGAATATGCCGATGCTTGCCGGATTCATAATCACATTGTTTATCAAACAAACAGAAAAAATCTGTGTGGGGATATTGAGAGTTTGAAACCCGATCTGATTTGGATATGCAACCCCAATAACCCGGATGGACATTGCTTTACGGCCACTGAACTGGTTCAGCTATTTCAACATTTTCCACATTCAATCTTTATAATCGATCAGGCTTATATTGATTTTACCTTGAATAATGCCAATCTAATTCCTGAAATACAACAAGCTGACAATCTAATCATCATTCAATCACTAACCAAGCGTTTTGCCATTCCGGGATTGCGGCTGGGCTATATCGTAAGTTCTGAACAACACATATCTACAATTGAAAAATTCAAGATGCCCTGGTCGGTCAATTCACTTGCCATAGAAGCCGGAAAATTCATTCTAAACCATATCGACCAGAACTTCAACATTGAAGCATGGATTAAAGAAACAGCAGTTTTCAAACAACAAATCAACAATTTAGACAACTTTGAAACGACAAATACACAAACACCTTATTTTCTGGTAAAGCTAAAATCAGGAAAAGCCCGGGAATTGAAATCATTTCTTCTTGACAAAAAAATACTGGTCCGCGACGCTACTAATTTCGAAGGATTGCAAGGCGAACACATCCGGCTTTGCACACAATCTGCCCAAATCAATAATTTACTCATTACTTATTTAGAAAAATGGAGCCAGTCTGTTATACCCTCATCGCTTTAGTCGTTGGATTTGTACTCGATCAACTTTGGGGCGATCCCGAAGCGTTGCCACATCCCGTAGTTGGATTTGGGAATGTGATTTCTTTCTTCGAAAAACGGCTTAATAAAGGTCGCTTCCGGTTTGCGAATGGCACTTTTATGGCTATTTTTCTCGTATTCTCAACCTACATATTATCCTGGCAAATGATCGATTTCCTGAATGAAATGCATCCAATAGCCGGGGCATTAGGCATATTGATATTTGTATTTTACAGTCTTTCGGCCAGGACTCTTCGCAAAGAAGTGGAATTGGTATTCAGACAATTAGATATTTCAGTAATAAATGGCCGAAAGCAGCTTTCCCGTATAGTTGGCAGGGATACCAACAACCTGAACACGCAACAAATTCGCTCGGCTGCACTGGAAACTTTATCAGAAAACCTGAGCGACGGCATTCTTGCTCCGCTTTTCTGGTTTCTACTGCTTGGAGCACCCGGAATGTTGGCCTACAAAATGGTAAATACGCTTGATTCTATGATTGGATATAAGAATGAGCGTTACCTTCATTTCGGGAAATTTGCTGCACGGTTGGACGACTTTGCAAATTACATTCCCGCACGATTGACAGCCTTTATAATGCTTTTGGTTGCTAATAACCTTTCTAAAACAGGCTTTGTTATGCGCGAAGGAAAAAACCATTCCAGCCCCAACTCCGGGTATCCCGAAGCGGCGCTGGCTGGAATTCTCAATTGCCGGTTTGGAGGTCCGAATTATTATTTCGGCCAGTTGGTGCAGAAGCCATTCATTGGTACCAATGAGCGAAAACTGGAAACGCAGGACATGACCAAAGCATTAAAAATAAATCGGTTAAGCGAGATAACCATGCTTATACTCGTCGTAACATCAATACTAACATTTCATTTTTTAATTCAGCTATTTCAATGAGAACAAAAAAATTGGCCATTATCGTTTCTACTATGTTGTTGCTCCTGTCCTGCGGAAATTCAAACCAAAGGGTTGCAAACAAAAAGGCAGAAAATCAGGCAGCAAACATTGTCACCTATGCAAAAGGCTTTAAAATAGAACGTTATGCCGATTATTCCAGAATAACCGTTCGCAATCCGTGGGACACGGCACGAGTTATGGAAACCTATATTCTGGTGGATAGAAACAAAGAAATACCAAAAGACTTACCGCATGGCAACGTGGTAAAGGTGCCTGTACAACGCGTAGCAACCTGCTCTTCCATTTTTGCAGGGGAATACAAACAACTTGGCGACATAAGTAAAATAGTGGCTGTAAGCGAGCCGGAATACGTGGATATTCCTGAGATAAAATCCGGACTAAAGAATTGCTTAATCAGTGATTTAGGGATGACCATGTCGCTCAATGTTGAAAAACTGGTAGCTTCCAGGGTAGATATTCTGGTGGTATCGCCTTTTGAAGAATCGCTGCACGACCGGTTTAAGAAACTCGGGCTTTGTGTGGTAAAAGATGCTTCTTACATGGAAGATTCGCCTCTCGGACGTGCCGAATGGATCAAATTCGAAGCAGCTTTTCTCGGGAAAGACTCGCTGGCAAACGAAATTTTCTCCAAACTTGAAAAACGATACCTGGATATTTGCCTGAAAGTACAGAAAACAAAAAGCAGACCGACCGTTTTCATGGAAAAAAAGTTTGGCGACACCTGGTATATCGCCGGTGGAAACAGTTATATGGGCCGTTTCATGAAAGATGCAGGCGCGAATTATTTGTGGAACGATTTAAAAAACACAGGTTCGGCTCCCTTTACCTTCGAAAAAGTATTTGCAAAAGCCATAGATGCACAATACTGGCTTATAAAATACAACAATACCCAATTCGACTTAACTCTGAAGCTATTAGCCGAAGAATACGACCTGTATACGAATTTTGCAGCCTACAAAGCCGGAAACGTATTTGCCGTTAATTCAGGGACTACATCCTTTTACGAAGAAGGCCCTTTGGAACCGGACGTTGTATTATCGGACCTGGTAAAGATCTTTCATCCGGAAATTATGACTGGTTACAAACCGAAATATTATTTTAAACTCAACTAATAAACAACTTAAGCATTAATCTGAAATTCATTTGCTCTATTTGTGAGATTGTATTTTCTAATTGAATAAAATTAACTAATTGTATTTATCCGCAATCGTTCTAATGCTAACATTCATCCTCGCCACCCGGATTGACCTTGGCCGATGAGCCGAAAAACAAGTGAGGAGGACGTAGAAATATCCCTGTTTGACGACCGAAGGGAGGAGTTTGGGAGATTTCAGGCCTCCGAGCGTAAGTTTTTCGAGCAAAGCGGGCATCAGTCTTAATTTTTTTGTTACTTTTTTCATCAAGGAAAAAAGTAAAACTACCAAAATATAATTGCAGAACATTATGCTGAGAATCATTAAATATTAATAAACAACCAATTACAATGAAAAATGTACTATGCTCGTGGAGTGGCGGAAAAGACTGCTGCTATGCATTGCTGGAAGCCAAAAGAATGGGATACAATCCTGTATTATTGCTCAATATGATGGACGATGATGGAAAAACATCCAGGTCGCACGGACTTCCTGTTGAAATTTTAAAACAACAGGCACAGGCTATGAATATGGAATTAATGGCTATTCCCACGTCACGCGAAAATTACGAAGAGAACTTTATCAACGCGCTGAAAAAGGCCAAATCGGATTACAAAATCGAAGGAGTGGTGTATGGCGACATAGATTTGGTAGCGCACCGCGAATGGCAGGAACGGGTTTGCAAAATTGTGGAACTTGAACCGGTTCTGCCATTGTGGGAACGTAAAAGACACACGCTGGCAAAAGAAATTGTAGAATCAGGGATCGAAAGTATGATTGTGGCCTGCAATGCTGATATGGGTGAATCATTTCTTGGAAAAACATATAATCCGGAAATGATTAACAAACTGATTGAAATGAATGTATGCAGCTGTGGCGAAGATGGCGAATTCCATTCGTTGGTGGTAAATAGCCCTTTACATCAATATAAAATTGAAATTCCATACACAACCAGCAGTTTTAGGGACGGTTTTCATTTTATTGATTGGGAATCAAATTAAAATTTCCACATATTGTATGCTTTTCCCCGTAAAACTTCTGCTATTTCCCTGTTACAATGACTCATTTCCATAGAGAAATGAAGTAAAAGAATAGGGAAATGACTTATTTCCATATTACAATGACTCATTTCCATAGAGAAATGAAGCAAAAGAATAGGGAAATGAAGCAAAAGAATAAGAAAATGACTTATTTCTATATTACAATAGAGTATTTAAGTAGTATTCAAAATATAATGTCGTATTCTATAAAGAAAATCAACCACATAGTTAATCATAGTGCCATGGTGCCACATAGAAAAAACAAAAACAAGGTAACATAGTATCAAATAGCATATTCAGCACAACTGTATGTACTATGTTTCAACAAAATATACTCTATGTTACTATGTAACTAAGTGCAACTATGTGGTTGAAAAATAGGATATTTAATTATTCCTCTTACTTATAATGGGGAAAGGCCTTACTCATTCAATAATTTAACTATAAATGAAGAAAATAATAATGATTACTGGTGGCCAGCGTTCCGGCAAAAGCAGTTATGCCCAAAAACTGGCACTTTCGCTTTCGGATAATCCGGTTTATCTGGCCACTTCGGCAGTTTGGGACGAAGAACACCGCCAACGTATTGAGCGCCATAAACGTGATCGCGGATCGGAATGGACAAACATAGAAGAACTTACCGAACTTCAAAACATTAACATTGAAGGGAAAGTAGTTGTGATTGATTGCGTTACACTTTGGTCGACAAATTTTTTCAACAACACCAACGGCGATGTTCAGGCCTCACTGTTATCAATTATCGAAAGATTCGATAAGTTCGTGCAGCAAGATGCCACTTTTATCTTCGTCACCAACGAAATTGGCCTCGGTGGCATTTCTGCCAACGACCTGCAACGCCGGTTCACCGACCTGATTGGCTGGGTAAACCAGCATATTGCCAGACATGCCGATGAAATGGTATTAATGGTTTCCGGGATACCGGTTTATATAAAATAAGACTACCCCTAAATCCCCTAAAGGGGACTTGGGAATACCCATATTGTATATTAATAAAAACAAATAACTATTCAAAAGTTGCTTTCAAAGACGGTTGTAACTTAATTCTCCGTCAGATGACGGATTAGGGGTAGTCACTAATAACATAAAAATTATGCTAAACAAAACATTCAACATCCAAAAGCCTGAACAACGAATCGTTCCTTATCTGACAGAGAAAATTGACAACCTGACCAAACCTAAAGGTTCCCTAGGACGGTTGGAAGAATTAGCCATCCAGGTTGGCACTATCCAGCAAACCCTCACTCCGACCCTGCAAAATCCTTATCACGTCATTTTTGGCGGCGACCATGGCATTACAGCCGAAGGTGTTAGCTATTCGCCTGCGGAAGTTACCCCGCAAATGATTTTCAATTTTATGGAAGGCGGTGCCGGTATTAATTTCCTCGCAAGGCAGCACAACATAAGCATGAAAGTGGTGGATTCCGGGATTAACTATGATTTTGATGGTTTAGATACGCTTATAGACTTAAAAGTGAGAAAAGGAACCCGTAACTACCTGCACGAAAGCGCTATTACCAGGGAAGAGTTTGATCTGTGCATTGAACGAGGTGCAAAAGTCGTTGAAGATTGCCATAACGAAGGCTGCAACATTATTAGTTTTGGTGAAATGGGTATTGGAAACACCTCATCATCTTCGCTTTGGATGAGCTTCCTAACCGGTATTCCGCTCGAAATTTGCGTGGGAGCCGGAAGTGGTTTCGACACTGAAGGAGTGAAACGCAAATACTCCGTGCTGAAACAGGCACAGGACAATTATAAAGGCGACGGAAGCACCATAGATATTCTTTGTTACTTTGGTGGATATGAAATGCTTATGGCAGTGGGTGGAATGCTCAAAGCAGCTGAACTTGGCATGGTGATTCTGATTGATGGATTCATTATGACTAATTGTGCGCTGGCAGCTTCAAAATTGAATGATAACTTTCTGCCTTACTGTATTTTCACCCATCAGGGCGACGAATCCGGCCACAAATTCGTATTGACTCATTTGGAAGCAAAACCACTTTTAAACTTTGGTTTGCGCCTGGGCGAAGGAACCGGAGCACTGTGTGCTTATCCTCTTGTCGATTCTGCCGTCCGGATGATCAACGAAATGAGCACTTTCAAACATGCCAAAGTAACCAAGTATTTCTGACCCCCAACCCCCAAAGGGGAGCCATAGTTAGTTATGTCTCCTAAATTATTTATATTCAAATTTTCTGTAATCGGTTGTAATATATCTTCCTCCCCTTTAGGGGTCGGGGGTGAATTTATGTCTTATGAAAAACATCCTATATCAAATTGCAGCTGCCATTACCTTTTTCACGCGGATTCCTATTTGGAAACTCGTAGAAATTCCTGTAGAGAACTATCGGAAAATAATCTGCTTCTGGCCACTTACTGGCTGGATAACCGGAGGAATAACTGCTTTAAGTTGGTGGGGATTTTCGCTTATTTTCCCTCCTGCTATGGCCATTATCTTAGCTCTGGTCGTAAGAGTTTTACTTACCGGTGGATTTCACGAAGATGGGCTCGGCGATTTCTTTGATGGATTCGGAGGAGGAAAAACCAAAGCGGATATATTGCGGATAATGAAAGATTCGCACGTAGGCAGTTACGCGCTGATTGGGATGATTTTTTATTATTTATTATTGATAAACTCAGTGATTTCTATACCAAAAGAGCTGGTTTGTACAGTTCTTTTGGTTGGTGATCCGCTGGCTAAATTCCTGACAGCTATACTTATGAACTTTTTGCCTTATGCCCGTACCGAAAACGAAAGCAAAAGCAAAACCCTGTACGACAAATTAAATCCTTTTCGATTGATTGTGGCCGGAATTTTTGGAATAATTCCAATGATCTTGTTTCTTGACAAAACAAGTTGGTTAAGCATGTTAGCACCATTAGCAGTAATGCTATTTATGCTGTCTTATTCCAAAAAGAAAATTGGCGGTTATACCGGCGATATATGCGGAGCAACGGCATTACTCTGCGAATTGAGTTTTTATATGGGAATGCTGGCAATGACCCCTAACCCCTGAAAGGGAATTTAAATTAGTATTGTCTGGTATAAATCTCTCACAAATTATTTTAAATAAGATAGTAACTTAGTTCCCCTTTAGAGCTTGTCCGACAATTGACGGAGGTTAAGGTCATTTTTATTATGAAAATTACAGTAATAAGACATACATCAGTAGCAGTAGAACCGGGTATCTGTTACGGTCAAAGCAATGTAGACGTTGCTCATTCATTCACTGAAGAAGCAAAAATAGTTAGGGCAGCACTTCAGGAACTTCATTTCGATACGGTTTACAGTAGCCCTTCGCAACGTTGTACGAAGCTGGCAGTGTATTGCGGGTTCAGTACTCCTATTCTCGATAGAAAGATAATGGAACTGGATTTTGGCGATTGGGAAATGAAAGCCTGGAATGAAATTAATGATCTGCATCTGCAATCTTGGTATGCCGATTGGATAAACGAGCAAACTACAAATGGAGAATCGTTTAAAGATCAGGTTGAAAGAGTAAGGTCGTTCCTAAATGAAATAAAAAAAGCAGATTATCAACACATTGCATTATTTACACATGCCGGAGTCATAAGGGCTATAGGAGTTATTTGGGGGCAATTCCCGATAGAAAAGGCTTTTGAATTTCAGGTGGAATATGGTCAGATTAATCATTTCGATATCTAAAGAAAATGCCTGACTCTGCAACAGAATCAAGCATTTTCAATATCAAAATCAAATTTTTATTTCAGGAAATCCTCCCGGGCAGGACTGAACGTATCAATTAATACTCCGGCTTCAATGCATTTAACGCCATGTTGTAGGTTCGGTTCCATATAAAGACCGTCCCCGGTTTTTACAATTTTACTCTCCTCACCTATCTGAAACTCAAAGACGCCGCTGGCCACATACGTAGTTTGAACATGGGGATGTTTGTGAACACAGCCAACCGAGCCTTTTTCAAACTTCACTTTCACGGTCATAATTTTCTGATCGAAACCTAAAATCTGGCGGCTAACTCCTTCGCCAACCACTTCACATTCAGTGTCTGATTCGAATATAAAATTTCCGTTATTCATTTTTACGACTCTTTTCCTTCGTAATAGTTGATAAACGCTTTATTTACCATGCGGGTACCACCCGGAGTCGGATAATCGCCGGAGAAATACCAGTCGCCTCTGTGGTTCGGACAAGCCTGATGCAAGCCTTCAATAGTTTGATAAACCAGCTCAACCGGGCAATCTACTTCGGTTGGAGTAAGCATCTGTGCAATTTTTACAGAAATTTCATCCTGCGTGAATGGCTCGTAAATTTCAGTTACATAATTCACAATTTCTTCTTTAGGCAGGTTTTCCTGAGCTTTCGATTTGCGATATACTTCATCAATCACATGCTGGCGTCCACTCTCTTTCAACAAGGCTATAGCGGCCCGGAAGGCGCAAAACTCGCTCATTTTTGCCATATCTATCCCATAATAATCAGGAAAACGTACCTGTGGCGAAGAAGATACAATCACGATTTTCTTCGGCTCCAATCGATTCAAAATTTTTAAAATACTCTGTTTCAATGTAGTTCCACGTACAATAGAGTCATCTATTGCAACCAAATTATCTACTTTTCCCCGACGGATAGAACCGTAAGTTACGTCATATACGTGTGTGGCCAAATCATCACGTTCATTATTTGTAGAAATAAACGTACGCAATTTAATGTCTTTAATTAGCACTTTTTCAACCCGGATAGGGACATCCGTAGCAGCTTTAATACCATCTTTCATTCCATAAAAAGCCACTTCGGCCGTATTGGGAATGAAAGAGAAAACGGTATTTTCAACCTCATTATTGATAGCTTTCAAAATGGGTTGTGCCAATTGTTCTCCCAATTTCTTCCGTTCATTATAAATATCAATATCGCTACCACGCGAGAAATAAATACGCTCAAAAGAACATTTTTTCAATTCCTTGGCAGCGGGACGAATCGTTTCAAATGAAATTGTGCCATTCTTTTTAATAATCATAGCCTGGCCTGGCTGCAACTCATGAATTTCTTCTTCCTTCACATTCATGGCAGTCTGGATCACCGGACGTTCGGAAGCAGACACAACGATTTCATCATTGATATAATAAAATGCAGGACGAATGCCCTTCGGATCGCGGAAAATAAATGAATCGCCATGACCCAGGATACCACAAATAGCATAACCACCATCCCACATTTTTTCCGACTTACGGATAAATGAAGCTATGTCAAGGTTTTCTTCTATTTTCTGAGTAATAACCAAATCGTTGGTATAACGTTGTTTGATTAAATCATATTCTTTCTGAACTTCCTGATCGAGCTTAAATCCAAGCGATTCCAACATAAGGAAGGTATCTCCCTTGTCACGGGGATGTTGGCCTTTAAGGGTCAGGTGTTCAAACAATTCGTCTACATTCGTCAGGTTAAAATTACCTGCAAGTACCATTGTCCGGTTTTTCCAGTTATGCCGGCGCAGGAATGGATGAACGTACGATAACCCGCTTCGTCCGGTGGTACTGTAACGCAAATGTCCCAAATATACTTCGCCAGCAAATGGCAGTTCTGCCTTGGATAATTCAACGCTATTATACACTTCTGCAGGTACCGAAGCCGTTTTTTTATTTATTGTTGCAAATATATCCTGAATAGCATTCTTTCCTTCCACTCGTTCGCGCCAGATATATTCCTCACCGGCAGGCATATCCAGTTTTACGGTTGCAAGACCGGCTCCTTCTTGCCCACGGTTATGTTGCTTCTCCATAAGCAGATACATTTTTTGCAAACCATACTGCCATGTTCCGTATTTTTCCTGATAATAATCCAAAGGCTTCAACAGCCTTACCATTGCTATTCCGCACATAATCTATTCTTAAAATATAAATGCTTTATAAATAATAAAAGTAAACTTTCCAATCTAATTTTGAGAGAATTATATCAAAAAGAAGTATAACAAATAAAAAACCCCAACGTTTAGCGCAGGGGTTATTTTTCACACTATTCTACAGTTACAGACTTCGCCAGATTACGCGGTTGATCCACATCACATCCCTTGACAACTGCTATATGGTATGCCAGCAATTGTAATGGAATGGCTGCCAATAAAGGCACCAAACACTCTTCTGTATCGGGGATTGAAATTGAATAATCAGACAAATTGCTTACCACCACATCACCTTCAGTAACAATAGAAATAATCTTACCCTTACGGGCTTTAATTTCCTGAATATTACTAACCACTTTTTCGTACATACCGGCACTTGGAGCAATAACTACAACCGGCATCTCCTGACTAATCAATGCTATTGGTCCGTGTTTCATCTCTGCAGCCGGATAACCTTCAGCATGGATATACGAAATTTCTTTAAGCTTTAATGCTCCTTCCAGCGCTACCGGGAAATTATAACCACGTCCTAAATAAATGAAATTCTGAGCATAGGTAAACGTTTTTGCAAATTCAGCAATTAATGTATCCTGCTTCAATAGTTGACTTATTTTTTCCGGAATACGGCCTAACTCAATAACAGTTTTCTCATATTGTTCGTGACTCAATGTGCCTTTTTCCTTTCCAATAAGCAATGCTAGCATTGTCAGGACAGTAACCTGAGCCGTAAAAGCTTTTGTTGAGGCAACACCAATTTCAGGTCCGGCATGGGTATAGCAACCGGAATCGGTATTACGTGGGATAGAGGACCCAACCACGTTACAAACACCAAAAATGAATGCACCATGCGATTTTGCCAATTCAACAGCGGCCAACGTATCAGCAGTTTCACCCGATTGCGAAATGGCTATAACTAAATCATCTTTATTAATAACCGGTTTACGATAACGGAATTCAGAAGAATACTCCACTTCCACCGGAATGCGCGCAAATTCTTCGATAGCATATTTACCGATCAGCCCGGCATGCCATGAAGTTCCACAGGCGGTAATAATGATTCGTTTGGCGTTCATAAACTTTTCTTTATTGTCGATAAATCCTGAAAGCTTAATCTCATTTTCTTCCATACTTACACGCCCCCGCATACTGTCGCTCAACGTTTTAGGTTGTTCGAAAATTTCTTTTATCATGAAATGCGGATATCCACCTTTTTCCAACTGGCTCAAAGTCATTTCCAGTTTTTTAATTTCGGGTGTTTTCTCTACATCTCCGATAGTTTTAATTTTCAACTCTTTCCCACGCTCCAATGTAACAATTTCTTCCTCACCAACGTAAACAACTTTATTGGTAAATTCAACTATAGGTGTTGCATCTGAAGCCAAAAAGAACTCATCATCGCCAATTCCTACTACCAGTGGACTACCTTTCCGGGCAGCAACAATAACATCCGGCCGTCCCTTCTCAATAACTGCAATTGCATACGCACCAACAACCTGATTCAAAGCCAGTTGAACCGCCTTTGTCAAATCTACATTATTCGATTTCTTTATATACTCAATTAATTGAACCAATACTTCGGTATCAGTTTGGCTATGGAAAGTATAGCCATGAGCCTTCAATCCTTTTTTAAGAACAGCATAATTTTCAATAATACCATTGTGAATAATGGCTAATTCTTCAGACTGAGAGTAATGTGGATGGGCATTTATCTGATTAGGCTCACCATGTGTTGCCCAACGGGTATGCGCAATACCAACTGTTCCCTGAATATCCTGCTGTTCGGCAAAACGAACTAAATCCGAAACCTTTCCTTTAGCCTTATAAACGTTGAGCTTGTCATTATTCAACAAAGCAATTCCGGCACTGTCGTATCCCCTGTATTCAAGCCGTTGAAGTCCTTTAATAAGGATTGGATAAGCTTGTTTATTTCCAATATATCCTACAATTCCACACATATTCTTTGATTATTATTTTGTATGACAAATACTAAATTCACTAAAAAACAAATTAAAAGCCTTTTCGGATTCGTTCTAAAGCCAGTAAGATATCTTCCCGGCTGCTAAAACCTGTAAATCGCATATAACCATCGCCCGAAGAACCAAAAACGATACCCGGAGTTCCAATTATATGATTTTCGTACAACAATTGTTGAAAAAATTTCCAGGAAGATTGATTATCTGCTGTTTTGAACCAAACATAAGGTGAATTTATACCACCATATACTTCAAAACCAATTGATAACAACTCATTTCGGATAAGAGACGCATTCGTTAAGTAATAATTTACAAGCTCCTGCGTCTCTGCCTTTCCTTTCCTCGAATATAAAGCTTCAGCACCCCGTTGCACTAAATACGAAACTCCATTGGTATAATTGGCATTCCTACGGCTCCAGAGCTTGATTAGAGGAACCTCTTCTCCCATTTTGGAATAAACCATCAATTCCGGAGGGAAAATGGAATATCCACACCGGAGACCAGTAAATCCTGCCGTTTTTGAATAACTTCGCACTTCAACAGCAACTTTCTTTGCCCCTTTTATTTCATAAATGCTCCTGGGAACATCGGGTTCAGTTACAAAAGCATGATAAGCGCCATCATATATTATAATACTCTGATGCTCAATGGCATAATCCACCCATTTTTTCAGTTCTGTTTTATTCATAACAGTTCCGGTCGGATTATTCGGGTTGCACAGATAAATGACATCAACCTTTTCAGTAGGCAATTCCGGAACAAAATTGGTTTCTTCGGTACAACGTAGATAAACAACATTGCTCCATTTCTGATCTTCAGTTAATACCCCTGCCCTTCCACTCATAATGGTCGAATTCTCGTACACAGGATACACCGGTTCAGCAATGGCAATGATATTATCTCGACCCAGCACATGACCGATATTTCCGATATCCGACTTGGCCCCATCGTTCACAAAAATACTGTCTTTATCAAGCGTAACCCCTTGCGAACGGTATTCTTTTAAAATTTTTTCAATTAAAAAATCATAACCCTGAGGCGGACTGTATCCCCGAA
This sequence comes from uncultured Paludibacter sp., assembly GCA_964433885.1. Classification (GTDB taxonomy): domain Bacteria; phylum Bacteroidota; class Bacteroidia; order Bacteroidales; family Paludibacteraceae; genus Paludibacter. Next base: position 32,944 of record CAYSTC010000004.1, read on the forward strand.
AGGAGTCAGGCTGACTCATTTCGTCAATAGCCTTATGCATAGCTACAACCACTTCATTGGGCAAAGGACGTGTCACATCGCCCACCCCTAACCGAATTATTTTTGCATTGGGATGTAATACTTTAAAGGCATTAACACGCTTCTCTATTTCGTCAAAACAATAGATTTCGGGAGTTTTTAAATAATTCTCGTTCGCTAATGCCATTCCGTGAGAAGGGTTATAAATGAGGTTGAAAATCGATCAAAATAAAATGCAAAATTGCGCTTTTTTTTTCATTAATAAAAGCGTTTTGCGCAAAAAGATTCGAATATTGACACAAATTGAAACTATTTTCGTTAATCCGGACTTCAATTAACCTACAGATTAAATTCAAAAATAATCCTGCTAATCAATCATTTTCACAATGGTGCGACCCTTCAGTTCTCCTTTAAGAATTGAATCAATAGTACCCTTCAAGTCCGAAAGTTTTATTTCAGTATACAAGTTGAGTAAATGAGCCGGTTTCCATTCGTTACTAAGCTTTTCCCACAAAGTCCGACGCAAATCCATTGGGTAGTTTTGAGCAGAAATGCCAATCAGAGATATTCCACGCAGAATAAATGGAAAAACTGTCATATTCAACTGAGTGGAAGAAACGCTCCCACAAGTAGTTACAGCACCAAGTGGCTGAAGTGCCTTCAGTATATTCTCCAATATCGGTCCACCCACCGTATCAATAGCTCCTGCATATTTAGCAGAAAGCATTGGACGTTTATCTATTTGTTGAAACTCCGTTCTCGGAATTACCTCTGTAGCCCCCAAGTTACCCAAAAACTCGTATTCCGATTCTTTACCTGACACCGCTACAGTTTGATAACCGAGCTTTGACAACAAAGAAAGAGCCACAGAACCGACACCTCCAGTAGCACCTGAAACAATTACTTTTCCATCTGCAGGCTTTACCAATTCACTCATACGTAAAAGCGAAATTCCAGCAGTAAAACCGGCAGTACCAATAATCATTGCTTCCTTCATGGTCAGGCCAGCAGGCAACTTAACCACCCAGTCAGCCGGAATGCGAATATATTGTCCAAAGCCACCAGACGTATTCATTCCCAAATCATTGCCGGTTACGATTACCTCATCGCCCACTTTAAATTGAGAATCTTCGGAATAAACTACCACTCCGGCAGCGTCAATTCCCGGTGTATGTGGATATTGTTTGGTCACACCTTTATTGCCGGTTGCAGATAGCGCATCTTTGTAGTTAACCGAAGAATAATGCACCTGAACCAATACCTCCCCATCAGGTAAATTCGCAGTTGAGAGCGTTTGAATACTTTGCGTAAATTTTCCATCCAGTTCTTCTACTACAAATGCCTTATATTTAATTCCTTCCATAACAATATTTCATCTTATATTTTAAACAAAAACGTTGAAGGTTTTATACACTTCAACGTTATAATTTTATTTCAGAAAACACAGACTTGTGTTTAATTAATCTTACTCAACAACCGACACTGCAGCCGAATCTTTCATGGAACAAGTTCCATTGAAAACGGCGTTTGGCTCAACCATCAACACTTTGGTCTTAACATCGCCTTTGATTATGGCCGAACCACGAAGCGATAAGGTTTCGCTTACTACAATGTCACCTTCAACTGTTCCGACAATCTCAGCATTTACACACGAAATTGATCCTTTCAAAAAACCCTTTTGACCAATTACTACTTTTCCGTTACAAGTAATAGTCCCTTCCACTTCACCATCAATTCTAAAATCGCTGTCAGCGAAGATTTTACCAACAATTTTACTTCCATTGGTAAGTGCATTATACATTGCACCCGGACTTGTTACAACTTCTTTTGCCATAATTTTAAGTGTCTTTATTTTGAACGTTCAAAATTACAGCTTTCTTTCGGAATAAAAAAATAATTGCTTAAAAAACATATAGCCCACATAGCATCAATCATCCTATATATTCCATTACAAGTGCTTTTTGCGAGTGATTATATTGTTTTATTCTAAAAATCCATTACTTTTGTTTACATTTCCGTTAACTCCTTTCATGAAAATAATACATCTCCGAAATAGTTCTATTGACCGTAAACTTTGGGATAGCTGTATAACCCAATCATACAATCAGTTAGTCTATGCTTATTCATGGTATCTCGACATCGTTTCACCCGGCTGGGAAGCATTGGTTACAGAAAATTATGAATTTGTAATGCCATTGCCTGTAAAAACAAAGTATAAAATATCATATCTTGTACAACCAATACTCACACAACAACTGGGAGTTTTTTCCAAACATAAGATTGGAGAAGATATTGTTGAGGAATTTATAAAAAAAATACCCTATTTCAGCTATGAGATTAACCTGAATGAGTGTAATTTTTATTCTAAAGCTTTGCCACAACCAAATTTGACATTAGACTTAAACCGCCCTTATAGTCAAATTGCGTCTTCATACTCAAAAAACACACACAGAAATATTGAGAAAGCAAATAAATTAAATCTAAAAATCAAATGTGATATATCAGTAAAAGAATTTCTAGATTTTTATTTTTCAACAGATACATGTGATTCAACTATAGCACGTTCTACACTTGACAAGTTAATAACTGCTGGAATTAATACAAATATAGTAACACTTTACGGCGTTTATTCAAATGAGAATGAACTGATTGCAGAACTATGTCTTCTGAACTCCAGCAACATACTAACAAATTTATTACCCGCTTCCAACACAGAAGGAAAAACATCCTCGGCTATGTTTTTGCTTGTTGACTTTTTAATCCGTGAAAAAAGCGAGAAAATCAGCACATTTGACTTTGAAGGCTCAAAGATTGAAGGGATTGCACGATTCTACAAAGGTTTTGGCAGTAAAAATCATCCTTACTATACTATAAAGCATTTACGCCCTACATTTTTAGCCAAACAATAACAGCAAGCAAATATGACAAACGCACTTTTCATATCACAATGGTATCCAAATAGATACGATCTTATGTCTGGCTTATTTGTGCAAAAACATGCCGAAGCGGTTTGCTTATATTGCAACGTAATGGTACTTTACGTACATGCCGATGAAAACATCGATAAATTTGAAATAGAGAAAAAAACACATAATAATCTCACTGAACTTATCGTGTACTATCCCTGTAAAAAAGACAAGGCTTTCTACAAGATCTACAAAACAATTAATTACATAAAAGCCTACCAAATAGGCTTTAATCTATTAAAAAAAGAAAACTTCAAGCCAGATATTATCCACGCGAATATATTAACGCGTACCGGACTGATTGCATACTTTATTAAATTGGCGAAAGGTATTCCTTATGTCGTCACTGAGCATTGGTCACGCTACCTGCCAAGCAGAAATACTTATTCAGGAACTGTTCGCAAGCTGATAACACGATTAGTTGTAAAAAATGCAGAAGCCATTCTTCCTGTATCTAAGAATTTGGAAAATGCAATGCTATCACACAATTTATTCAATAAAAACTACCGAGTAGTCAATAATGTTGTTGACAATTTGTTCTTTAATGAAGCACTTCCGGTACATCGAACAAAAAAAAGAATCCTTCATGTTTCGTGTTTTGACGAATTAGCGAAAAATGTAAAAGGAATTATACATGCCACACACGAACTCGCAAAAACCAGACAGGATTTTGAATTAATATTAATCGGCACAGGAATTGATTTTGAAAATGTTTACAACTATGCCCAATCACTTGATTTTCAAAAAGGAATAATTCATTTTGTTGGCGAAAAAACACCTGAAGAAGTTGCAAATTGGATGCGAAACAGCGATTTCTTTGTTTTATTCTCAAATTATGAAAATTCCCCCGTTGTAATTGCGGAAAGCTTGGTTTGCGGAAAACCCGTAATAAGCACCAATGTTGGTGGCATCTCCGAATTAATCAATAAGTCAAATGGCATTCTCATAGAAAAAGGGAACGAAATCGAATTAGTTGAACAAATGAACAAACTGCTTGATCACTTTGAAGATTATGATTCTTCAAAAATCAAAGCCGAATCGAGAAATAAGTTTAGTTATGAGAGCGTTGGATTATTAATATCTAAAATTTACGACCAAATAATTATATGAAGTTCAGCAGCGAAATAAACAAATACTTAATTGATGAGGCATTTTCGCCAGGCTTGGATATTTCATTTGCGGATGAAAAATATCCAGACATTACAAGGATTGAAAAAATTTTAGAACTCGCGAAAAATAAACGTGTAATTCACATTGGCTGTGCAGATCATTTGCCTCTTATCAAAGAAAAAATTAAGAATAAAAAATGGCTCCATGCCCTACTACATGAATCCGCCGCAAAATGTATTGGGATTGATATCAATCAAACAACAATAGATTATATCAAAAAAGAATTGGGGTTTGAAGACGTGCACTGCTTTGACATTTTGAACGACAACTTCATATTAAGTAATGATTTTCAATGGGACTATATGATTTTTGGAGAAATTATTGAACATATTGACAATCCGGTTGCATTCATGTCGCAAATAAGAGAAAAATACAAGGGCAAAGTTGATAAAATTATTGTTACCGCTCCTAACGTATTTAATTTACTAACAATTAATGATATAAAGAAAAACAACGAAAACATAAATACTGATCATAGATATTGGTTTTCACCTTTTACTTTGACAAAAATACTAATTCGAAGTGGTTTCAAAAACTGCGAATTAAGTTTCAATGAACGTGTTAAACTTCCTTTTTTACAAGCAGTATTAAGACGTACAAAATTGCTCTTTGGATTTAAGATGCACTTTAAGGCAAATTGTTTTTCAAATTTGATAATTATTGCTGATTTCAAATAGTTATTGTCAAATATTTTATGAACGGATTTATTATCATATTATCTTCCGAAAAAAACATCACTACGGACATTCCGATTTATTGGAAAAAACCTTTTGATTTTCAATCTAAATTTGTACAACGCAAACAAAATGGTGGCACCTACCAAATTGAGCAATTTAGTTCTCAAAAACTTGAGAAAGAAAAATTATGGATTGATACAGATGATTTTATTTTTATTACAGAAGGAGTCATACACAACATGCATGACTTATGTAAAAAAAATAATTCGATAAATGCTGAAAGTCTAATTACAAAATACTATCAAACAAATAACAACACTTTTTTTAGTCACTTCGAGGGGAATTATGCAGGTTTACTTTTCGACAAACACCGATACACCCTAACCACATTTAACAACAAAACGGGTATGAAGAGAGTTTTTTACTTTCACAACTCCCAATACACAATTTTCGCTTCAGATTTAAAAACTCTTAGTCACAGTTTAAATCAACTGAAAATTCACTATTCATTGAATGTAGAGAGCGCCTATCTATTGCTTACAAGTGGTTTCATGCACGAAAATCTAACATTAATTAACGAAGTAAAACAACTGAGAGCAGGTGAATATTGCCATTATAAAAATAACACTATTCAAATTCATTCATATTTTAACCTAAAAAATTTTTCTGAAACAAATGACACCAAGAAAACAATTATAGAAAATTTGGATGGTTTATTTACTGAGGCCGTTCGACTTGAGTTTGAAATAGATAAATCTAACGGACTTAAACATCTGACAACTCTGAGTGGTGGATTAGACTCCCGAATGACAGCACTTATATCCTACAAAACAGGATACAGAGATCAAATTTTATTAAACTTTTCCCAAAAAGGCTATGCAGATGAAGTTATTGCAAAACAAATCGCAAAAAAATTTCAAATACCTCTTATCCAAAAAGAACTAAACGAACAAAGTTTAATTGCAATTGATGAAGTTGTATCTGTGAATGATGGCCTCACGCTTTACTCTGCCTGTAGCCACGCATACGATGCTTTAAAACATACCCAACATTCTGAAACCGGAATGATTCATACGGGAATGATTGGAGATGCCGTAATGGGTAGTTTTGTATCTAAACCAGCTCCAACCAAACCTAATATTTATAATGGTTTATACTCAACAGGCCTTATCAACAAAGCAGAAAAAACAATAAAACAATCAATTAGCAATTATCCAAACGAAGAACTTTATAAATTCTATAATCGCGCTTTTTTGGGTGCAAATAATGGATTTCTATACTTTGATTTAATTGGAGAGTCTTCATCGCCATTCCTAAACAGTTCATTCCTTTCCTACGCATTCTCAATCCCCCGTAAATACAAATATAAGGAAAACATTTATATAGATTGGATAAAAACTTTGCACCCTGAAATTGCAAACTTTACATGGGAAAGTATTGGTGGCAAACCAACTAACAACAATTATTTGCGTTCAATTTACAGGTATAAAAGATCCATAATCAAACGATTACCTCTAAAAACAATGTGGAAAAACAATATGAATCCTGAGCAATTGTGGTATGATAAAAACTCAAATATAAAACAGGCACTTGACTCCTATTTCCATAAATATATTGAGTTATTATTCGATCATAAGGAACTTAGAGATGATCTGATCAGATTATACCAAAATGGGAATATTACAGAAAAAACCCAGGCACTAACATTACTAAGTGCGTACAAATTACTTTTTAATGAATAAGAAACTATTCAATATATTCCTGAATATCCGTCAGAAAGGATTTTTCCATCTGCTGACAGCAAACATACTCATTCAACTTGTCGGATTTGGATCACAATTGTTTGTGGCCGGAATTCTCGCACCTGATGATATTGGACGCATAAAAATTATTCAAACCTATCTATCAATATTCTCAATTATAGCGGGCATGGGCTTCAGTTCTTCAACACTGAAACTTTGCTCCGAAAACCGAACAGAAGAAGAACAGTCTTCGTTATTTCGCACTGCCTTATTTTTTACTTTACTATCTACTGTCAGTTTATATACGCTTATAATACTATTAAACTTATTTAATGTATTCTCACCTGACAAACTAATTAAATGGCTAATCCCATTGGGATTGTTTCCAATAATTAGCAACTCACTTTTTATGGTTTTTATATCGTATTTCCAGGCGACATTAAAAATTAAGTTGATGTCTAATCTAACAATTACTAACAAAATTATATCCATTGCTGCTATAATAATTTTGTCATATTTCGCTGGGATAAAAGGATATTATATAGCTTATAACCTGAGTTTCATATTTATGCTATTTGTGTGCTTCAGAGCATTCAAATCTGCTTTCAAAAAAGAATTATTTTCAACAAAAAATTTTTCTCAATTCCTTATTCACTGGCATTATGCGAAGCCATCTATGATTGCAAATCTACTTTCAAATCTCGCAGCTTACATAGATATTTTATTGCTTAGATACTTCATTACAGATATGACACAAATTGGATTCTACAGTTTTGCACTTACCCTTATTGTCGTCTTACAATTATTTCCAAGCACAGTTCAGCAAATCACAATACCTTATTTTTCTTCTTTGTCCAACAAAAAATCTGACTTTATTAGTGCATTCAAACAATACAATATGATATTGTATGCAGTTGTTGCGATAACCCTGATTGCTGCCTGGTTGTTTACCCCAATCATTATCCATTGGATTTTTTCTGGAAAGTACGATAAATCAATGCCATATTTCAATATTTTGGCATTAGGTTGGAGTATTCGTCAACTCACTCAATTACAAAGTGGAGCTATTTTTGGACTTGGAAAAATAAAATATATGGTTTATACCAGCGCCATTTCTTTAATATTTAATCTTGTAGTATTTTCTCTTGCTCTTCATTGCTTCGGATTAATGGGAGCAGCTTATGCCTCTATTTTATGCAGTTCAGTTATTCTTTTGACTTCTCGATATTTCTACCTTAAAGCTCAACGGAAAATGTAAAATTCGAAATAATACAACAAAAACAATTCATTATATTTTATGCCCAACACCTCTTTTTCACAAACAATCCAGGTTAAAGAAAACCAAACAGCAGAGCAATATGGCTCTGGATTATTACCGGTATTTGCCACTCCGGCTTTAATTGCACTTATGGAAAACACAGCTATGCAGCTTATCGAGCTTCCAGAAGGCAATTCAAGCGTAGGTATTTCCGTCAATATGAAACATCTAAAAGCAAGCGCCATAGGCGAAACAATTTGCTGTACAGCTACCATAAGTGAGATTGACGGTCGAAAATATAGTTTTGAACTGAAAGCAACCGATTCAAGCGGAGATTTAATCGGTGAAGGAACACACGAGCGAGTCGTGGTGAATATTGAAAAGTTTATGAGTAAATGCAAATAACAAAAAAGACACTAACTTTTGTTAGTGTCTTTTTCCCTTTTTGAGAGCGGAAGACGGGGCTCAAACCCGCGACCCTCAGCTTGGAAGGCTAATGCTCTATCAACTGAGCTACTTCCGCAATTTATTGCATTTGAAAAAAGTGGGCAGTGATGGATTCGAACCACCGAAGTCGAAAGACAGCTGAGTTACAGTCAGCCCCATTTGGCCACTCTGGTAACTGCCCCTGTATTTCTCAAAAGCAGTGCAAAGATAGTTTAATTTATCCAAACTACCAAATAATATTTGCCATTTTTATGGCTGTTGTAGCAGCTTCCACACCTTTATTTCCGTGAATTCCTCCGGCACGATCCAACGCTTGCTGTAAGGTATTGGTAGTGAGAACTCCAAAAATTACAGGACATCCATCTTTCGATAAATTTAATTCGGTAATTCCTGCCGTTACACTTTGACAAACATAATCAAAATGTGGAGTATCACCCTGAATAACGCATCCAATAGCGATTATTGCATTATATTTTCCTGAATTCGACAGTTGTTTTGCAGCATAAGTCAGCTCAACTGTACCCGGAACGTGAATCACATTGATATTTTCCGGATTAACTCCAACAAGAACGAGTGTATCAATAGCTCCCTGTAACATTGTATGTGTAATTTGGGGATTCCAATCGGCCACAGTGATCGCATAAGCCTGATTCTCTACCAATTCTTTATCGGGCATTAATTCTGCATTATATTCTGATAGGTTTTGATATTGTGTTGCCATATTTTATAGGGTTTAAAGTTTTGAATTTGTCATTATCAAAAAAAGCCACTTCGTTTAACGGAAGCAGCTTTTTAATTATTTGTATGGTTTCCCGAAATTATTTCTGAACACGTGCCAAGTATTTATTAATATCGGCAGCTTCAGGACTCTTCGGATATTTTTCTTTTATTGCCGTATAGGCTTTTTCAGCTTTTTCAGGTTCTTTTGTCGATTCATAAACCAAACCGGCTTTTTTAAGATACACAGGACTCATTACTGTATTTTCCAAATCAGCAGCTTTCTCAAAATAGCTGATTGCTTTAGAAGTTTCTCCAAGTTCTACGTAACAGTCGCCGGTTAAACCAATAACAGAAGCAGCAAAATATGTATCATCACCATCATATTGTGAAAGATATTTTACAGCATTTTCAAACTGACCTAATTTATAGTAGCAAATACCTGCATAAGCTGCAGCCAATTTTCCTGAAGCTGTAATTCCGTACTCCGAAACTATTTCTTTAAATCCGATTGATTCCTTTCCGTTGCCTTCGAGAGCTATTTTAAATGAGTCTGCCGCAAAAGCAGCCTGAGACTTATACATTTCATTCTGGGCTTGAATTTCGCGTGGTTCCAAATAAAAATTGCGAAATGACAAAATTGCCAGTACAACAAGTACAACCACTCCGACTCCCATTAATATTTGTTTTTGATATTTTTCTATAAATGCCTCAGTTGTTGTTAACGCGTGTTGAACATTTTCTAATTCGTCGTGTTTTTTTTCCTCTTTTTTCGACATAAGAATAGTGTTATTTTATTGCTTTTGTTAATTCGTTTTTTTTATTCAGAGTTGCAAAAATAGACATTTTCTTTTAGATAACGAAATTTTGGATTGAGTTTTTTTGTTCCGAATTCCAATTGCCTTTTTTAAACATAAAAAAGCATCTTAAACCGTATTTTTAACGATATTATTTGATCATAATACAGATAACGTCAAAAAAAATGCTTTATCTTTGTACTAAGAAAAACGACCGCATTGTTCTGAGATTGGAAAACTCAACGTTAAAAAAATTAACGAGTAGTGGCTGGTTTTTAATGGCGGGCTGCGCCTTCGGGTATCCATTGTGGACGGCAGATTACAACGAAAACTGACACCTCAAATCCTATTTATAGGAGTTTTCTCAACTAATGGCAATGCGGTTTTTTTCATCTATCCCGCCCAAAATTCAAATCCTTATTACCGGCTTACCTCAGAAAGTATTTCGAATGCTTTTTCAACCGTTTTCACTTCTGAAAATACCACTGAACGCCGCATATTTTGCTCCCGAAGTTGACACTTGCGTGGATGAGAAGTCATATATTGCAAGAGCTTACCAAATGGTTCCGACTGATAGTAAGGCGATTGTGGATTGGAAACCAAAAATGCGGTCATTCTTTCATTTTTCAGCACCAGTTTTTCAATTCCATAGCGCATAGCCAACCAACGCAAACGAACAACTAACATTAGACTTTGACCTTCTGGCGGAATCTTTCCAAAACGATCTTCTAATCTTTGCTGAAATTCAATCAGTTCAGCTTCATTATTAATGCTGTCCAGTTCGCGATACAAACTGATACGCTCTGACACATTTTCTATATAATCCGTTGAAAATAAAACTTCCAAATCTGAATCAATCTGACAATCTGTAACATATATATTCGTAGAATCGCTTTCAGCCCGCTCATCAGCATATAAATCAGCGAACTCTTCATCTTTCAATTCATGCACAGCCTCGTTCAGAATTTTCTGATAGGTTTCGTAACCCAAATCGGCAATAAAACCGCTTTGCTCCGCCCCCAACATATTTCCGGCGCCACGAATATCCAAATCCTGCATGGCGATATTAAATCCACTTCCAAGTTCTGCAAAAGTCTCCAATGCCTGCAACCTTCGACGAGCCTCGGGAGTAAGCAGACTCATTTCAGGCGCCAACAAGTAACAGAATGCTTTCCGGTTGCTCCGGCCTACTCGGCCCCGTAATTGGTGCAAGTCGCTCAAACCAAAATTATGTGCGCTATTAATGATAATTGTATTAGCATTTGGAATGTCTATCCCAGACTCAATGATAGTTGTAGCAACCAACACATCGTACTCATAATCAATAAAATCCACAATAATCTCTTCCAGCTTATCAGCAGGCATTTGTCCATGGCCAACAGCAACCCGGCAGCCTGGAACAAGCCGCCTAATGGTAGCCTCGATATTATAAATATTTTGAATGCGGTTATTCACAAAGAAAACCTGCCCATTTCGGTTCATTTCCAATTGAATAGCTTCGCGAATGACATCTTCATCAAACAAATGAATTTCAGTCTGAACCGGATAACGATTGGGCGGTGGCGTGTTGATAATAGATAAATCGCGGGCACCCATCAACGAGAATTGTAACGTTCTCGGAATTGGAGTCGCCGTCATGGTTAGCGTATCCACATTCACTTTTAGCTCTTTAAGCTTCTCCTTTACGGTTACTCCAAATTTTTGTTCTTCGTCAATAATCAGTAGTCCTAAATCTTTGAATTTAACTGACTTTCCGACCAATTTATGAGTCCCAATTATAATATCAATTTCACCTTTAGCCAGTTTTTCAAGCACTTCTTTGGATTGAGCAGAACTCCGGGCACGACTCAGGTAATCTACTTTTACCGGGAAGTCTTTAAAGCGCTCCTTAAACGAATTATAATGCTGCAAAGCCAAAACGGTAGTAGGCACTAAAACAGCCACTTGTTTGCTATCTGTAGCCGCTTTAAAGGCCGCACGCATAGCCACTTCAGTTTTCCCAAAGCCCACATCGCCACATACTAGTCGATCCATAGGCAACACCGATTCCATATCTTTTTTGACATCAGCAGTGGCTTTTACCTGATCCGGGGTATCTTCATAAATAAACGATGCTTCAAGTTCCTGCTGCAGATAACTGTCCGGCGAATATTGAAATCCTTGCTCCGCTTTACGTTTTGCATAAAGTTTAATCAGCTCACGTGCAATATCTTTTACTTTGGACTTGGTACGCTCTTTTAGACGCTCCCAGGCTCCAGAGCCCAATTTATTGATGCGCGGAGCTTCACCTTCTTTGCCTTTGTATTTAGAAATACGATGAAGCGCATGTATACTTACAAAAATAATATCATCATCCTTGTAAATAAGCTTCACCATTTCCTGCATTTTGCCGTTTACATTGGTGCGCACAAGCCCTCCAAATGTACCAACGCCATGGTCGACATGCACCATATAATCACCCAATTGAAACTGGTTCAGTTCTTTGAGCGTCATCACCACCTTTCCCAATCGGGTTTTGTCTGTTTTGAGCTGAAATTTATGGAACCGATCAAAAATTTGATGATCGGTATAACATAACAAGGACAAATCATGATCGATGAAGCCTTCATGAAGCGTATTCTTGATCGGCTGAAACGCAATATCGTCACCACGATCTGCAAAAATTGCCGCAATGCGATCTGTTTGTTTGGCGCTATCGCTCAATATGTAAAGAACATAGCCTTCATTCTGTTTTTGTTTCAGATTATCTGCAATCAGATCAAAATTTTTATGAAAAATCGGTTGAGGCGATGTATTGAATTGAATTGTTTTCTTGGCTTGAAAATAAGACCGTTCACCCCACTCTATTTTTCGGAATTTTTGAACTTGCTCAACAAACTCATCACCTGTAATCTGAGTTTTCGACAATGTTGGCGTTTTATGCCCGGCCTCATTTGCTTTTACGAGAGCTTCATCGTAAAGCTGATTGATTCTCTCGCGCACAAAACCAGCATTTATAAAGCTAAACCAGCCATTCGCAGAAATAAAATCAAAAAATGATACATGAGGTGAAGTTACATCACGTTGTAAATCAGGCACAATTATTATTTCCGTTTTATTCTCTTTTGACAGCTGGGTTTCAATATCAAAAATACGGATCGATTCTACTTCATCACCAAAAAAGTCGCAACGAAAAGGCAATTCGTTGGCGAAAGAAAAGATATCTACAATACTTCCACGGACAGAAAACTTGCCCGGTTCATACACAAAATCAACCCGCTCGAATTTATACTCAGTCAACATTTCAACCACAAAATCAATCCCCAGATTTTCGCCCACACACATACGCAACATTTTTGTTTTCATGCTTTGAGCCGAAACTACCTTTTGCATTAGCGATTCAGGATATGTAATCACCACGCATGGCGCAGATGTATTGGCCAAACGATTTAAAACTTCAGTTCGTAAAATATCATTGGCAGCATCCAACTGTGAAAGCTTAATGGCTTTTTTAAAAGATGATGGGAAGAAAAACACCTCTTCTGTTCCCAGCATTTGCTTAAGGTCGTTGTACAAATAAGCTGCATCATCGGCATCCTCGCGGACAATGATATGCGTATGAGGATAGGCTTTGAACAGCGAAGCAATTACCAAAGCCGATGACGAACCACTCAAACCTGAAATTCTTACATTCTGTTCGAGTGATTCCGCCCAATCCACCAAAGAGTTAACCTGAGGATGATGAGCATATAGTTGTTGAAAATCAGAGAGAGTCAAAATATTTCCTAAAATATAAATGATTATAAGTGAGTGTATGATTTACATGGTCATGAGAATTCTGTTTTACGCGTTTGCGAATGGCTTCAAATAATAGATTTCTGAATATCTGTACCATTACTAAAACCTACATTTGCCAACATTAATGGCCTGTAAAAACTTTAGTCGTTAAGCCAGACAAAGATAATGTTTTTACAGTGATTATTGACACCAATTTTCAATTGAATAACACGAACTCATTTAAAACCAAGCATCAAAAAAGGTCATCCGAAAATTTTCGAATGACCTTTTTTCAATATTATAATCTAAAAATCTTTATTTTGAAGCATCATCTATTTCCTTAGAAATAGCATCGTATTTTGCCTCATATTCAGGATCTTTTTTCAAACGATAATACAACACTCTGAGCGTACGTTTGATTTCAAGATCTTGAGGCTTCATTTCAGATGCCTTTTGGAAGAATGGAATGGATTGTTTAAATACAGCATCTACTTTTTTCGTCTCGGCATTATAAAGCTTATTATCCTTGATTTTATTTGCTTCTTCCGACATACGAACAGCTTTATTAAAATACAAACGTCCTTTACCCGCATAAGCATCTGCCATTGTTGGATCCAGTTCAATGGCTTTATCAAATGCTGCAAGAGCGTCTTCTGCATTACCTAAAGATTCATCCAGGTTACCTTTTACATAACGGTATTGCGCCATATTAGGTTCCTGCTGAATAGCTGTAGCCAGATAATCCAAAGCATCTTTTGTTTTATTTGAAAAAATAAAATGATTAATCAAATTTTGTAAGAACCATGCATCAGAAGGGTATTTTTGGAAACCTTCTTTTAAAACACTTACATAGTTAACTGTATCTTTTTGCTTAGCATATTCTTCGTATAGCAATTGATATACAGTTTTTGTTTCATAGTTTTTATCTTTCAAATAATTCAAATGCACAATTGCGTTATCATGTTTACCTGCATTGATAGAAGCAATGGCAGTGTAATACTGAATCATATTGTAGGTAGAATCCAATACTATTTCATTGTTCATCATTGGTAATTTTGGAATACCCAAATACACTTCGAATGCCTGAATAGCACCATCATAATTTTTCTTTTCGAACAGATTTGCACCATAAGCAATCAAATTTTGCTGAATTTTGTAATATTCTGCAATTTTGGATTTAATATCTTTTAAATATTTAGGCTTTACTTTCCCCTTTGCATCGGGTAATTGATCCAGTTTAGCTGCTTCAATAAAATAATTGTACGATTCCAAAATAGCCTTTCCTTTTACTTCTGCATCAAAAGGCTGATTTACCATTGCTTTTTTCAACAAAAGATCATTTTCACAGTTTCCAATCAAACCAGCAACATACCAGGTTTCTGCAAGTTTGTTAGTTACTGTATCTTTCAACGCTAAACCAATAGCTTCACGCGCACCGGCAAAATCAGGAGTTTCCATCAAAGCCTTATTCTTTGCTTTAGAAACATTAGCCTTTTGGGCAAATGCAAAAGTAAAGCTTATCGCCAAAATAAGAGATAAAATAATTTTTTTCATGACGAGTATTTTTTTTGTTTTTAATAATTATTTAAAGTAAACCATTCTCCTGAAAGAATGGTTTACACCTTGTTTTTATTCTTCAGTACTCTCTTCTGCCTCGATAACAGGATTTTTAGTAGCTTCAATTGATTCTGCAGTTTCAACTACTTCTTCAATTGCTTCTTCCACAGCCTCTTCAGCTTCTTGTTCAGAAAGCACTTTACATACAGAAGCAATTTCATCGTTGCGTTTTTCGAGATTAATCAACCGAACACCCTGGGTTGCACGTCCCATAATTCTGAAGTCAGCAACTTTGATTCGAATGGTGATACCTGACTTATTGATAATCATCAAGTCGTTTTCATCAGTAACGCTCTTGATTGTAACCAACTTACCGGTTTTTTCGGTAATATTCATGGTTTTCACACCTTTACCACCACGATTAGTAACGCGATAAACAGCTACAGGTTCACCATTTTCGATAAGTAAATCACCATTTTCGTCAACTTCATCAAGCAGAGTACGTTTACCATAACCTTGCTGAGAAACCACCATGATGCTCTCCTTGTCTTCCTTGTTGACACAAATCATGCCAACTACTTCATCTTCGCCATCTTCGTCAAGCGTCATACCGCGTACTCCGGTTGCTGTACGGCCCATTTCGCGAACTTTAGACTCGTGGAAACGAATTGCACGACCATTGCGGTTAGCCATTAGCACTTCTGAATTTCCATCGGTCAAACGAACCTGTATTACCTGGTCATCTTCACGAATAGTAATCGCATTTACACCATTCTGACGTGGGCGTGAATATGCTTCCAGCGAAGTTTTCTTAATTACCCCGTTCTTAGTTGCAAAAATCAGATAATGTGAGTTAATATATTCTGAATCATTCAATCCCTTTACACGGATAAATGCATTTACCTTATCATCACTATCAATGTTCAGCATGTTCTGAATAGCGCGACCTTTAGAAATTTTCGTCCCTTCCGGAATATCGTACACTTTCAACCAGTAACATTTACCCTTTTGAGTAAAGAACAGCATGGTGTTATGCATCGAAGCCGGATAGATATACTCAATAAAGTCCTCATCGCGCGAGCTACCACCTTTTGAGCCAACTCCACCACGGTTTTGAGCTCTAAATTCAGTCAATGCAGTACGTTTAATGTATCCCAGGTGAGAAATAGTAATAATCATTTCATCATCTGCATAGAAGTCTTCAGGATTGAATTCTTCAGAAGAATAAACAATTTGAGTACGACGCTCATCACCATATTTGGCTTTCACTTCGAGCAATTCATCTTTAATGATTTGCATGCGAAGTTCCACTTTTTTAAGTATTTCTTTCAAGTGGGCAATCAATTTCATTACATCTTCGTACTCGGCACGAAGTTTATCTTGTTCCATGCCCGTAAGTTGACGTAAACGCATTTCAACAATAGCACGAGACTGAATATCTGACAATCCAAAGCGCTCCATCAATCGGTTACGGGCTTCTTCAGGAGTTTTCGAGTCACGGATAATCTGAATTGCTTCATCCAGGTTGTCCAGAATGATCATAAATCCTTCCAACAAGTGAGCACGTTTCTCAGCTTCGCCCAATTCGTATTGAGTACGGCGAATAACCACTTCATGGCGATGTTCAACGAAATAATGAATCAAATCTTTCAGGTTCAACATGCGTGGACGACCTTTCACCAAGGCAATGTTATTTACACTGAATGAAGTCTGTAGAGCTGTATATTTAAACAACTTATTCAACACTACATTAGAGTTGGCATCACGTTTGATATCAATCACAATACGCATTCCTTCGCGGTCGGATTCATCGTTGATATGACTGATTCCTTCAATTTTTTTATCTTCAACCAAAGCCACAACTGATTTGATCAGTTCCACTTTGTTTACCTGATAAGGAATTTCATTAACAATGATTTTTTCGCGACCCTGAGCATCCGTTTCAATTTCTACTTTTGAACGAACAACAATACGTCCGCGTCCGGTTTCAAAAGCGTCTTTTACGCCTGCATAACCGTAAATAATACCACCAGTAGGAAAATCAGGAGCCTTAATGTAATGCATTAACTCCGGGATCTCAATATTGTTGTTATCAATATAGGCAACCGTTGCATCAACCGCCTCAGTAAGGTTATGTGGAGCCATATTGGTAGCCATACCTACAGCAATACCAGACGAACCATTAACAAGAAGATTGGGGATACGGGTAGGAAGAACAAGTGGTTCTTTCAGGGTATCATCAAAATTGAGCTGAAAATCAACTGTATCTTTATTGATATCCACTAACATATCTTCGGAAAGACGACGCAAACGAGCTTCGGTATAACGCATAGCCGCCGGGCTATCGCCATCAATAGAACCAAAGTTACCTTGTCCATCCACCAACGGATAACGCATTGCCCAGGGCTGAGCCATACGCACCAAAGTACCGTAAATGGAAGAATCGCCATGTGGGTGATACTTACCCATTACCTCACCGACAATTCTGGCAGATTTTTTATAGGGTTTATCGGAGTTGTTCCCCAATTCGTTCATTCCATATAAAACCCTGCGGTGAACCGGTTTAAAACCGTCGCGAACGTCGGGCAATGCACGCGAAACAATCACCGACATGGAATAATCGATGTACGAAGATTTCATTTCTTCGTCAATGTTTACCTTAATAATTCTGTCTTGATCAATCATCTATTTTTTAATTTTATTACTATCTAAAAAATCGCACTAAAGTACTACTTTTTATCGGTTCAGGCAAGCATTTAGCTAAATATTTACATGCATTAAAGAAGCCGGTTTCTGGCAAATGTAATGTCAGAAACCGGCTTGATTTATCTATTTTCGGATAATCATTAATCCAAAACTCCTCCTGTCACAAAAAAACCGTCGAACCAATCGTTTTTTTCGGGCACCGAATCGAAAATCCCATACACCGACGAACCCGAACCAGACATTGAAGCATAAACTGCTCCCATGTTGTACAAGTTTTCTTTGATTTCAGCAATAGTCGGATATTTCGCAAAAACAGATTTTTCAAAATCATTTTTCACAATATCTTTCCACTCTACAATAGGACGCTGAATGAGATCAATTAATGATATTTGGGGCTTTTCGGGGACAACCAACGAGTAAGCCTCGGGGGTTGACACATGAATATCAGGCTTTACCAACAGCAAAAACTTGCCCTTCAAGGACAATTTAACCGGAGAAAACACATTCCCAATCCCAGCTGCGAATACCGGTTTATTTTTGATAAAAACCGGACAATCGGCCCCCAGTTTAGCCGCTAATTTTTCGAGCCTTGAAGGAGTAGCTTTCAGTTCAAACATCTCATTTAAAGCCTTTAACATAAATGCGGCATCCGATGACCCTCCACCTAATCCTGCACCAAAAGGAATTTGCTTCACGAGTGAAATATCAACCGGCGGGAATTGGTATCCGGAACGCAACAAGTGATAAGCTTTCACAATCAGATTGTCTTCCGGGTCACCATCAATAGTTATTCCAGAAGAAGAGAAACTATAATCGGTACAAGTTTCAGAAGGCATTACTTCCAATACATCGCATAAACCTATGGGATAAAAAACGGTTTCGATATTGTGGTAGCCATCCGGACGTTTTTCCACTACATTAAGCCCGAGATTGATTTTGGCATTGGGATATAAAATCATTGATAAATTACTAAAATGGTTGATTAGCAAAAAAAGGAGAAAGCTTTATTAAAATCAATTCAAAGATAATCATTTTTCAGGAAACAGAAAAACACGCAGAACCTGACACGAAGCTATTTTCAGTTCCAAAGTTATCAACAATATGTTGAAAGATTTAAGATGGAAGAATGGAAATTGTTTTGTACTTTTGAAACCCACAAAAAATGTAATTATTTCCAGATAAAAAATGGCTGAAAAACGCAATTATACAAAAAAGAACACAAGCCCCGCTCCTATTCAAGCAAACGAATTTGGCAAACTCCCTCCACAGGCTCCGGAACTGGAAGAAGCCGTGTTGGGGGCCATCATGATTGAAAAGGATGCTTATTCTCTTATATCCGAAATTCTAAAACCAGAGTGTTTTTATAAAATCGCCCATCAAAAAATTTATGAGGCAATAACAACTCTGGCAGTACATCAGGAACCTATTGACATGCACACTGTTACCGAGCAGTTGCGAAAAAATGGAAATATTGATGACGTGGGGGGACCTTACTACATAACCTTGCTGACAGCAAAAGTTTCGTCGGCCGCTCACCTGGAATATCATGCCCGGATCATTGTTCAAAAATTTCTCGCACGCGAACTGATACGAATTTCCACCGAAATACAAACAAAAGCATTCGATGACAAATCAGATGTCGATGACCTCATGCAGGAAGCCGAAGGAATGCTTTTTGAAGTAACCCAACGTAACCTGAAAAAGGACGTAACACAAATAAATCCGGTTATTGAAGAAGCTATCCAGCGCATGCAGGCTGCTTCAGAAAAACAAGGCGCCAGTGGTGTTGCAACCGGCTTTCATAGTCTTGATAAAATTACTTCCGGCTGGCAAAAGTCCGATTTAATTATTATGGCTGCACGTCCGGCAATGGGTAAAACCGCTTTTGTACTTTCAATGGCAAAAAACATGGGAGTAGACCACAATACCCCGGTAGCCGTATTTTCGCTTGAGATGTCAAATGTTCAGCTCGTTAACCGTCTGATACAAAATGTTTGTGAGCTGGAAGGTGAAAAAGTAAAAAACGGACGTTTGGAGCCTGAAGAGTGGAGTAAACTGGACCGGGACATTAAAGCACTCATTGATGCCCCTATTTATGTGGATGACACGCCCAGCTTGTCGGTTTTTGAACTGAGAAGCAAAGCCCGACGACTGGTAAAAGAACACAAAGTGCAGTGTATAATTATCGACTACCTGCAGTTAATGAATGCAAGTGGTATGAGCTTTGGTAGCCGCGAGCAGGAAGTAAGTATTATTTCCCGCTCGTTAAAAGGATTGGCCAAAGAGCTTGACATTCCTATCATTGCCCTTTCGCAGTTGAATCGTGGTGTTGAAGGGCGTGCAGGCTTGGAAGGTAAACGCCCACAGCTCTCCGACTTGCGTGAATCGGGAGCTATCGAGCAGGATGCCGATATGGTTTGCTTTATTCACCGTCCGGAATACTATCACCTTACCGAAGATGCGCAGGGAAACTCGTTGCTTGGAATCGCTGAAATTATCATTGCCAAACACCGTAACGGTGCCGTTGGCGATGTGCAACTAAAATTTAAAGGTCAGTATGCCAAGTTTATGAACAAAGATGACAAAGATAAGGATGACAACCCTTTCGACAGCGGATATCAGGTTATATCTTCTAAAATGAACGATGCCGGAGCTGCTGCTGACAATTTCTACGGAGCTGGATCTTTAATGACGCCATCAAATCCTTTGGGAAGCGGACGAAATGATGAGGTACCATTTTAGTCCCAAGTTAGTATAAGTCAGATAATAAAAACAACAGAGCAGAAAATGGCAAATCATTTTCTGCTCTGTTGTTTTTATGGCGTTTTGAAATCAATGACCCATAACCCGAAGTTCTGCCGGATCGTGCTTATGTTTAAAAAATAAGGCAAACAAAACGGCAACAATCAAAGCATAAGTTGCAAATGTGAACCAGATACCCGGCCATTGCAAATTTCCATTTATAGTAAAAAAGCTGTCTATTACATATCCACTCGTAAGGCTACCCAGAACAGCACCAAAACCATTGGTCATCATCATAAAAACACCTTGTGCGCTGGCTCTTATCTTCGAATCTGTTTGAGTTTCAACATATAATGAACCGGAGATATTGAAGAAATCGAATGCCATACCATAAACAATACAAGAAAGAATAATCATCCAAAGACCTTCAGCCGGATTTCCAAATCCAAATAACCCAAAGCGCAATACCCAGGCCAACATACTGAATAACATTACGTTTTTAATCCCAAACCGACGTAAAAAGAAAGGAATGGTAAGTATAAACAGTGTTTCTGACATTTGCGAAATAGACATAATAATAGCCGGATATTTGATAGCTGTCAATCCTTTGTATGCGTCTATTTTCGCAAAATCGTGCAGAAAAGTATCGCCGTATGCGTTTGTTAACTGTAAGGCCGCTCCAAGCAACATTGAAAAAATGAAAAATAAAGCCATTTTACGGTCTTTAAATAAGGTAAACGCCTTTAATCCAAGCGAATCGACCAGCGTTTTTTTCTCAATATGTTTATTTACATCGCATGTAGGCAAGGTAAAAGCATAAATACCAAGCAAAAGTGCAGCAATTGAAGCCACATAAAACTGCATAGCCGAAGTTTCAATTTTCAATAAACTCACAGTCCACATGGCCACAATAAAGCCAATTGTTCCAAAAACCCGGATAGGTGGATAATCTTTCACGACATCCATACCCGCTTTCTTCATAGCCGAATATGAAACCGTGATTGCCAAAGAGATAGTTGGCATATAAAACATCATGTTTACCAGCATTAGGGAGAACATTTGTGCTGGACTAGCCATTTGCGGAACTAAAAATAAGCATACAGCCCCCAATAAATGAAATATACCTAAAAGTTTCTCGGCATTTATCCAACGGTCGGCAACAACGCCCGCCATAGCCGGCATAAACAGCGATGCAATACCCATAGTGGAAAAAATAGCTCCAAACTCAGTACCAGACCAGCCTTTGTTTTGAAACCAGTACCCACCAATAGTAATTAACCATGAGCCCCAGATAAAAAACTGGAGGAAATTCATTACAGTAAGACGAAACTTCAATCCCATGAATTCACGATTTATAAATTATCAAAAACTGTTTATTTCTTTTTTCTTTTAATTGCATCGCGAATGTTCACTGCCAACTCGTATTTTTCTTCATGAACCGCCATTTCAAGCAACTCTTCCAAAGCTTCAACCGAAAGCAAATCCAAATCATCGGCAGTCAAATCTTCCCCATTAACCGGCACCGGCTCTTTTTCGTCGGGTTCTGCCGGCTCAATCTCGGTACCTACAATATCGAGAATTTCAGATTTTATATAAATCGGACATTCAGAACGAACAGCTAAAGCCACCGCATCAGATGTACGGGCATCGATAACCAGCACTTCATCATTTTTCTTTATATGCAGTTCAGAAAAAAAGACGTCGTTCACCATATCGTAAATCACCACTTTCAGTAATTCTGATTTAAAAGTATTGAGAATATTTATGATCAGATCGTGTGTCAACGGCCGTGGAGATTTTTTATTATTTATTTTTAGCGCAATAGACTGTGCCTCAGGCTCTCCAATCATTACAGAGAAACGACGATTGCCGTTTACCTCACTCAACACAAGTCCATACGTTCCAACTACTGTCTGATTATAAACCAATCCGGTTATCGTTAATTCAATTTCTGATTCCATTGTATTTTGATTAACAATTATTCATTGTCATTAAAATTTGTTTAATTATCCCCTTTTTAACGGGGAACAAATATACAGATAATTTTAAAAGTAAAAATCATATTTTTATAAAACTTGAGAATAAAGGACACCGTAAAGCTTAAATCCTGCTGCACAAGATTATTACCCGGTTTTGGGATATTCATTTCTTATATGTACTTTTGTTGGGAAAATAAGAGAAAAAATGTTTAAGAAATCGAATATATTAATCAAAAACAAACGGGCTACTTTCGATTACGAAATACTGGACAGGTTTGTTGCCGGAATTCAGTTGTATGGAACCGAAATTAAATCAATACGGGATGGAAAAGCCGGATTGAGCGATACTTACTGCACCTTTATAAACGATGAGCTATGGGTAAAAAATATGCATATAGCCACCTATTTTTTCGGAACTTACAATAACCATGATGTACGTAGGGATCGCAAACTGCTGCTCAACAAACGCGAACTGACCAAGTTGTCGAGAGCCACCAAAGAGACGGGAAACACCATAATTCCCCTCAAAATGTTTATCAACGATAAAGGATTGGCAAAATTGGAAATAGGCCTTGCCAAAGGGAAAAAAACTTACGACAAACGCCACTCTCTTAAAGAAAAAGAAGATAAACGAGCAATAGAACGCGAAATGAAACGTTAGAAAGAGCTATTATTTAGCTCTTTTTTTATGTTCTGATTTGGAATATATAAACCGTTTGATTTTATGTGAAGCCGTTTTCTCAAAGGGTTTATCCATTATATCAACACGTTTGATTTGAGATACACGATTCAATCGTTCGTTCAACTCTTTGGTAAAATGTTGCACCCAAACCCGGTGTTTCTCCTTTTTGTCTTCAATCACCGACTTGATATGCTCAATATGCTTTTCGAGCTCATCTAAGTCCAACAAAACCTTTGCTACCAGGTAGCCATCTTCTTCAATAACCAATGACTCGATAACCAAATGGTGGTCATTAATTACCGTTTCAATATCTTCCGGATAAATATTCTCCCCGCTCGCTCCCACTATCGTACTTTTCATGCGGCCTTTTATGTACAATCGTTTATGCGAATCCAGAAAACCAAAATCTCCGGTACGAAACCATCCATCTTCAGTAAGAACTTCGGCCGTCGCTTCCGGATTTTTATAATACCCTTTCATAACATTCGGTCCTTTTGCCCAAAGCTCGCCTACTCCTTTTTTGTCAGGATTATTTATCTTTAGCTCCACTCCATGCACAGCAAATCCGGTGGATTGCAGTTTGGTATGATGCACTCCGGCTCCGGCCAGCAACGGAGCTGTCTCGGTGAGTCCGTAACCAATGGCATAAGGGAAACGTGCTTCCTTCAGGAAACGCTCCACACGTGAATCCAGTTTCGCCCCCCCGATACCAAAAAATTTAAGCCTGCCTCCAAAGCTCTGGTATAACTTTTTACCTGCAATACGATGAATCAGTTTTCGAAAAACCGGAGTTTTATATACCATCCGTTTAAATCTGTTGCTTGTAAATTTACTTTGAATCTGAGCTTTATACAATTTTTCCATGATAAGCGGCACCGAAAGCATCATGGTGGGACGTATTTTGGCTAATGCTGGAAGTAAAGCAGCAGCAGTTGGAGGTTTTTCCAGATAATAAATTGAAGCACCGTACATTATGGGGTAAATCATGCCAATGGTGTTCTCGTACGTATGCGACAAGGGAAGTAACGACAAGAAAATGTCCGAGCTGGAAATAGCATGAAAAGTATACGATTGCATGGCTACAAAAGCTATATTTTTATGCGTTAAAACCACTCCCTTGGATCGTCCGGTTGTACCCGATGTGTAAATTACTGCGGCAATATCATCTTCTTTTACAATCACTTTCGGAGTATTGATTATCTGCTCTGGTATAATTTTGCCGTTCATCAAACTAAAATCGTCAACCGATATCTTAGCTTCAAGCATAGGCCATTCCATACCTTCGACACGCGAAGCCAAACGCTCGCTCACAAACATCGCTTTTGATTCGGAATGAATCATCACGTTATCTATTTCTTCACGCGTAAAATCAGGCAGAATCGGCACAATAACCAATCCTTTGGAAACCACGGCAAAATATGCAATCACCCAGTTAGGCATATTGTGGCTTAGCAGTGCCACTTTATCGCCTTGTTTCAGACCAAGCGAAAATAACATCGCTGAAACTTCTTCTATTTTTCTGCCAAGTTCTGAATAAGTTATTGGATTCCCTCCGACAAACGAAACTGAAGGCATTTGGGAGAAATGCTTGATGGAATAATCGACAATTGATTGTAAGGTAAGCGGTCGGGGCTCTATTTTCTTATTCATTATCCTTTGTTTGTGTGTTGCTCATGTACCGCCCCACATTCCGTTCAAAAAAGACGCAAAGATAAAATTAAAAATCAAATAAAAGCACATTTCTAAGACAGAACTCAAAGCATTACAGTCCAAAAACTTAACACATATTCAAGCGTTCCGTAATAATATCTTATTTAATCAAGTTATTTATACAATAGAAATATACAAGGTCTTTTGTTCAAATCAGGAAGTTGGGTTTTCCATTCTTTGATAGTTTTAGTTTTAATCATTTCCGTTTCGAGGGTAATATCCACCGCAATGCACAAGCGCGTAGAAGGTTGGCAGGTTTTCAGAATCTGCTCCAGCATTTTCATATTTCGATACGGCGTTTCGATAAAAATCTGCGATTGATTTTCAGAATAGGCTCGCGATTCGAGTTTCTTCAATGCTTTGGAACGTTCTTCGGGCTGAATAGGCAAATAACCTACAAAAGCAAAACTTTGCCCGTTGAACCCGGAAGCCATCAGCGAAAGCAAAATGGAAGAAGGACCGACCAATGGCACTACCGTAAAATTATTTCGCTGGGCAATGGCTACCACATCAGCACCGGGATCAGCAATGGCCGGGCAACCTGCTTCGGACAAAACACCCATGTCGTGCCCGGCAAACAACGGTTTCAGAAAACTGCTTATTTCATCGGGCGAGGTGTGCTGGTTCAAAACATAGAAAGTAAGGGCATCAATTTCAATGACCGGGTTTGCTTTTTTCAGAAAACGGCGGGCAGTACGAACATCTTCTACGATAAAATACTTCAGATCAGTTACAATCTGTGTATTCGCCGTCGGAAGAATTGTGTCGAACGGCGTTTCGCCAAGCGATGTGGGAATTAAATATAGTTTTGCCATTGATTAAATGTGGTGATGTGTTGATTAGATAATGTGATAATGAAATGATATGATGATTGGCAAATTGGTTGATTTAATTAATTCGTCAGTTGGTATCTTCTTTCGCAATTAGCAGATTCTCTCAGCAACAAATTATCACATCATCACATCGTCTCATTGTTCGTTTTGTAGCTGTTCAAGTTCCTCACTGAGTATTTCCCATTCATATACCCGTTGCTCCAATTCGCGTTGTTTCTTCTGATAAAACATGATAAATTCATTATCCGAAGCTTTTTCGGGTAGTTGAAGCATTTTATCCATTTCAGAAATTTCAGTTTCGAGGACAGACACCACTTTTTCAATATCTTCCACTGCTCTTTCGGCTTTTTTGATTTTGCGGCTCAATTCCTTGCGAGCTTCGTAGCTCAGCTTATTTTCCGAAACGGCTTTCTCAACGGCAGTATTAGCAGCTTTCAGCGAAGTTGAAATCTCGAGTTCACGCAGCGTATCCATCTTTTTATATTCCAGAAATTCATAGATACCGCCCAAATGTTCACGAATTTTCTTATTGCCAAATTCGTACACTTTGGTAACCAGCCCCGCCAGAAACTCACGGTCGTGCGACACCACGATAACTGTCCCGTCAAAAGCTTTGATAGCTTCTTTCAATACATCTTTAGAGCGCATATCCAGGTGATTCGTAGGCTCATCAAGAATAAGCAAATTGACAGGTTCCAACAATAGGCGGATCATGGCTAAGCGGCTTCGTTCACCTCCCGAAAGTACTTTCACTTTCTTATCAGACGCTTCGCCTCCAAACATGAACGCACCCAGAATATCGCGAATTTTAGTACGAATATCTCCCGTTGCCACATAGTCAATGGTTTCAAATACGGTGCGGTTTTCATCCAGTAATGACGCTTGATTCTGTGCAAAATAACCAATCTTGACGTTATGCCCCAGTTTCAGCATACCAGAATATTCAATTTCGTCCATGATACACTTTACAAGTGTACTTTTTCCTTCACCATTCTTACCCACAAAAGCCACTTTCTCGCCCCGATTGATAATCATTCCTATATTATCCAGAATCAAATGGTCGCCATAGGCCTTGGACAAATGCTCCATTTCTACAGGAATACTACCAGAACGCGGTGCGGGAGGAAACTTCAGGCTCAACCGCGAATTATCCTCCAGATCCACTTCTATGCGCTCCAGTTTTTCAAGCTGCTTAATGCGTGACTGTACCTGAATGGCTTTGGTAGCCTGATAACGGTAACGGGCGATAAACTCCTCGGTGTCAGCAATCATCTTCTGCTGATTCTCGTATGCCCGAACCTGTTGTTCATGACGTTCGACACGCAATTGTACATATTTGGAGTAATTCACGTTATAATCGTAAATTCTTCCCAGCGAAATTTCAATGGTTCGGGTGGTAACAGCATCAATAAATGCCCGGTCGTGAGACACAAGCAGGATAGCACTGTTTGAAGTGATCAGAAAATTTTCGAGCCACTGAATGGATTCAATATCCAGATGGTTGGTTGGCTCATCCAGAAGCAATACATCCGGACGTTGAAGCAGAATTTTAGCCAGTTCGATACGCATACGCCATCCACCGCTAAACTCAGAACATTGTCGGTTGAAATCGGTGCGAACAAAACCAAGTCCAATAAGAGTTTTTTCAATTTCGGCATAAAAGTTCCCATTCCCGATAATTTGAAGATGCTCATTCGCATGTGTCAGTCGTTCGATCAAATCATGATAACTATCACTTTCATAATCGGTGCGCTCAGCCAATTCCACATTCATCCGTTCTATCTCAGTCTGTAATTCGGTAATATGTTCAAAGGCTTTTTCAGCTTCTTCCATCACCGTAGTACCTTCGTTATGAATCATGTGCTGAGGCAGATAACCAATGGTTAGATCTTTAGGGATGGTTATTTTGCCTCTGGTCGGGAGTTGCTTTCCGGAAAAAATCCGAAGCAAAGTTGTTTTTCCAGCTCCATTTTTACCAACTAATGCAATTCGATCTTTCGGGTTGACCAGAAAGCTTATCTCATCGAAAAGTGGAGAACCGCCAAATTCGACAGTAAGTTGTTCTACTGAAATCATATATCTAACTTTCGGAGAAGTTCAATTTTTAGAATGGCAGTAATAGTACCAAACATTACCTTTTAATTTTATTTTTCTTTAATTCTTTTCTGTCTACTACACGCCACAAAATATAGGTAAGAACCGAGGCAATAGTAAATGCTGTAAATGCAAGTATTCCAATAGGTAAGTTACGCCCAAGTACGCCCAACATGATAAATAAAACAGAAACACCCATAAGTACAAAAGTTACCTGGCGATGTTTTAATCCCGTTTTAAGCAGCAGATGGTGAATATGGTTCCTATCGGGATGAAATGGCGACACTCCTTTTTTAATGCGCGTAAGCATAACGCGCATGGTGTCGAAAAGCGGAATTGCCAAAACACATATTGCTACAGATGGAGCTGCAGCCATAAAATATTCGTTGGAAACCCGGTGGTATGCATTCATCTCGCAAAATTCAAAAACGAAAAGTGCAGTCATATAGCCTAACAGTAAAGAACCGGAATCGCCCATAAATATCTTGCTGTTTCCTCCAAAAACATTGTAGATGAAAAAAACTGTAAGAGACCCAACCATTGCAAACGCAGAAATAGAAAGGTCTAATCTGTCCGTTTGTTTAAAATATATTGCAAAGAAAATGCTATACATTACACCCAGTCCGGAAGCAAGACCATCTACCCCATCAATCAGATTTAATGCATTGATTATAACTATAAAAACAAAAAAAGAAAGCGAATAACTTGTAAATAGTGATAGTTCGTTAATGCCCATGAAACCATGCAGATGAGATAAACGAATGTCGGCAATTATAATCAGAAAAAATGCTGAAACTAATTCCCCAAACAATTTCCAGGAAGCTTTAATATCAACCAAATCATCTACGAATCCGACAATCAGGATAATGAAAACCCCGAGAATAATGAACTGAAGTTGATTAATTATTCCATAAGAAAACAGGAAGACTGTCAGAAAAAACGAAATAAATATATTTATCCCTCCCACGTTGGGTACAATCCCTTCATGCGAAGTTCGTTTGTTTGGTTTGACTACAAAATTCCTCTTCTTAGCTATGTTTATTACCATTGGCATAAAACAAAGCCCAATAAAAAAAGAAATCAGAACAGCCAGAGCCGGAAATTTGTGAATAAATTCGTTTAGATAAAGCATTGTATTTAAGATCAATTATTTTTTACACGTCCAGACGTTCATATTGTGAATTTTTGCTTAAAAATTCAGGAACAATTTTCTTCATCAAAGACACAGTCAGGAAATTTTTACACATCAAACTATAATGAATGAGTTCGTCGATTTGGGCAGATACAACATCATAATCATATTCCTGTACCTTGGCAATCATAATTTTAGGATTATGCGTTTTTGTTGTAATCTCTTTCTGGTTCAAGAGTTCTTCATATAGTTTTTCGCCGGGACGCAAACCAGTATATTCTATTTTTATGTCTACCTCGGGCGTAAAGCCGGCCAAACGAATCATTTTTCTTGCCAGGTTCACAATTTTCACCGGACTACCCATATCAAATATAAAAATCTCGCCCCCATCACCCATGGCCCCTGCCTCCAAAACCAGCATACAAGCTTCCGGAATGGTCATGAAATAACGAATTATTTCTGGATGAGTTACCGTTACAGGCCCCCCCTTCTCTATTTGGTTTTTAAAATGTGGAATAACCGATCCGTTTGACCCTAAAACATTTCCAAATCGGGTGGTAATGAATTTCGTGGTTGAATTTCCATCGGCCTGTAACTTCCGGAACAACGATTGTACGTAAATCTCAGCAATACGCTTAGATGCTCCCATCACGTTTGTAGGATTCACCGCTTTATCGGTCGACACCATTACAAACCGTTCGACCTTATACTTTACAGCCAGATCAGCCATAATCTTGGTTCCTTTTACATTCACCTGAATGCTTTCAACCGGATTATCCTCCATCAACGGAACATGCTTATAGGCTGCTGCATGATATATAAAATCCGGTCTAAACATTTCTACCACATACTCCATGCGCTCTTTGTTGCGCACATCACCCAAGAATGTACAAAAATTCTGATCCGGAAACTGTTCTTCTAACTCCAGTTTCAGAGTGTGCATAGGCGATTCAGCCTGATCCAGCAACACAATCAGATTAGGCGAATATCTCACAATCTGTCGAACAATTTCGCTTCCGATAGACCCAGCTGCACCAGTAATAAGCACAACTTTCGATTTTATTTGTCCAACAATATTTTCCGACGAAATATCGATTTTAGGCCTTTCCAACAAATCTTCAATCTGAATCGATTTTATCTGTTTAATAGAAGGCATATCATTTTGCCATATACTCATTGGCGGCGAAGTAAGTATAGACAAATTATGGTTCAGAAAAATATCCAAATCGGTATTTGGATTAATCTGATTCATTTTGTTAGGCGAAACAATAATAGCTTTTGCCTTATTTATAACCACCTTTCTTACAGTATGCTCATCCAACCGATACACCTTAACACCCATTATCACACGTTCGGTGGCGTTTTTATCATCATCAATGAAACCGACAAGCTTATATTTATTATCCTGATTGGAACGAAGCATTTTGGCAATACCAATAGCAGCCGATTGTGTTCCAAAAATCATTACCGGAGTAATATGTCCGGTGTTTTGAGAATAAAAATCATAAATTGTCTTTACAACCAGACGAAGTATAAAAAGCAGCAAGAATGATAAAATAGCATATATTATCAACCCTGAATAATAAAACAAATAAGTGGAAGTGATAATTGATACGAAATAATTTCCGAGCGATAATACTCCAACATTAAATGAAACGGCTAATAATAATTTCGTTGCATCCACGTATCCAGAATAACGCAATACCCCCGAGTAAGTGTGAAATACCCAGAAAAAGAATATCTGTAATCCTACAATAACTGCCAGACGCTGAAATATTGAAAGCGTCCTGGCATCCGGAACATTGTTGTACAATCGCGAAGATATGTAATAAGATACGTAATAAGACAATAAACAAAGAAATATATCGACCAATAATACAACCCAACGGGGAATGTATTTCATATTTGTGAGGTGTGAAAAAACATCAGAGCTCCACAAAAAAGTAAATCTATCTTTCATACTTTTGTTTTAATTTTTAGTTCGTTGCCACATCTCTTAACCAGATAGGGCCAGATAGCTATCAAATGAATCTGTTTTTGGGTTTTAACTCCGGTTTACTAATGGATTGATACAAAAAAATCCATGTTCGTTTGTAAACTCCTCTCCTCAATTAGAAGCAAAACCCGTTTTAAACATTACCTTAAGAGACATTTTATTAAAAAAACAGTTTGCAAAGATAAGTTTTAAATACGAAAAATAATAGCTATTATGTCGTTTTAAAAATTTGAATAATTCCAATTTTTTATAACTATCTCATTTCATGAATCACTAATATTTATTTTTCATAAAAACGGTATGAAATTGCAGATTGAAAATTATAATCCATATCTTTGCACACACAAATAAACTCAATAAAATATCATGTCGATACATAGTGAAGACTCCAGAAGAGTTACGACTCACCGATTGTTAGAAATGAAACAACGTGGTGAAAAAATAAGCATGCTGACAGCTTACGATTATACAATGGGCAGTATTGTAGATCAGGCTGGAGTTGATATTATTCTGGTAGGCGATTCTGCCTCAAACGTAATGTGCGGAAATGTTACGACCCTACCCATTACTCTTGATCAAATGATTTTCCTTGCAAAATCAGTAGTCAGAGGTGTTAAACGGGCATTAGTTGTTGTTGATATGCCGTTCGGAACTTACCAGGGCAACTCGAAAGAGGCTCTTTCATCGGCTATCCGGATAATGAAAGAAACGCATGGCGATTGTCTGAAACTGGAAGGTGGCGAAGAGATATTAGAATCGGTGAAACGCATTTTATCAGCCGGAATACCTGTGATGGGACATTTAGGTTTAATGCCCCAATCAATAAATAAATACGGATCGTATGCCGTTCGGGCCAAAGAAGGTTCGGAAGCCGAAAAACTTATCCGCGATGCGCATTTATTGGAAGAAGCCGGTTGCTTTGCTATTGTGTTGGAGAAAATACCCGCAAAACTGGCTCAGCAAGTTGCTTCTGAGCTCACTATTCCGGTTATTGGTATCGGTGCCGGTGGATACGTTGATGGTCAAGTGTTGGTTCTGCACGATATGATCGGGCTAACACAAAACTTCTCACCACGCTTCCTCCGCAGATATGCCAATTTGCAAGGAATTATGAACGAGGCTATTGAGCATTATGTACAAGACGTTAAATCAGGCTATTTCCCAAGCGAAAAAGAACAATACTGATATAAATTTCTGTAAAAGACAAAAAATCCCGTTAAACTTAATGTTTGACGGGATTTTTGATTTTTGGTTTATTATTCTGGCTTATTCTGCCATATTGTGGAACACATTCTGAACATCCTCGTCATCTTCAATTTTATCGAGCAATTTATTTACCTGTGCTTTTTGTTCTTCGTTCAGTTCTTTCATATCGTTGGGGATACGTTCGAATTCAGCACTAAAAATTTCAAATCCATTTTCTTCCAGATATTTTTGGATGGTAGAATATGATTGAAATTCACCGTAAAGTACAATTCCATCCTCATCCTCCACCAATTCGTCAACCCCAAAGTCAATTAATTCGAGCTCCAAATCTTCCAGTGAAACACCTTCTTTTTGAGCAATTTTAAACACACATTTGTGGTCGAACAAAAATTGAAGTGAACCGGTAGTTCCTAGTGAACCGCCATGACGATTAAAATAACTCCGAATATTTGCTACTGTGCGGGTTGGATTATCCGTCGCAGTTTCCACCACAATGGCAATTCCGTTTGGTCCGTACCCCTCGTAAACCATTTCTTTGTAATCAGCTTCATCCTTCGAAGTAGCTTTTTTAATGGCACGCTCCACATTGTCTTTAGGCATGTTCTCCTTTTTCGATTGTTGAATCAAAACACGCAAACGTGGGTTAGTGTCTGGCTCCGAGCCTCCTTCACGAACGGCGATAGTAATCTGTTTCCCTAATTTTGTAAAAACGCGGGCCATATTCCCCCAACGTTTCATTTTTGTCGCTTTTCTGTATTCAAACGCTCTTCCCATGTGTATATACTGTCTTAAAAAATTAACTTATTAATAGTTTCGTTTACCTGTAATTCAGATTAAATGAATTTCGGCGCACAAAAGTATTAAAACCCTCGCAAAGAACCATCATTTCTTTTGATTTTTTTTGAAAATAAAAAAGGAGTTGAAAACTCAACTCCTTTTTTATGAATCAATTGCTTTGGTTATTCTGTTGCTGTTTCTTCAAAACTCACTACAAACTCTACTCTACGATTTAAGGCTTTACCCTTGGTTGTTTTATTAGATGCAACCGGTTTGGTATCTCCATAGCCGTGCGAAGTCATGCGGGCTGCCGCAACACCTTTTTTAATCAGATATTCTTTAACCGCATTAGCTCTGTTATCTGATAGAGTCAGGTTAGCTTCAGGTTTTCCGACATTATCGGTATGCCCCTGAACTTCGATAAGGTAAGTTGGATTTTCAATCAAAACTTTGGCAATCTGGTCTAAAATAACAAATGATACGGGTTTAATAACATATTTACCCGTTTCGAATTGAATGCCCTGAAGTGCTCTTTGGAAAAGTTTTTTTATTTCCTTCTTAATTTCCGGACAGCCTTTATTAGAAACCGTACCCGGAATTTTCGGACAATTATCCTGATAATCCAAAACTCCATCGCCATCAGTATCACGTGGGCAACCTTTTTCATCAACAGCTCCACGGGCTTCCAGCGGGGTATCGGGGCATTTATCCAAATAGTCGGCCACACCGTCGCCATCAGTATCTAACGTACATCCATTTTTATCAACATAAGCACGGGCTTCTGCCGGAGTATTCGGGCATAAATCCAGATAATCTGGCACACCATCTAAATCTTTATCCAACGGGCAACCAACGCTATCAACCATTGTACGTGCTGCTACAGGGGTATCGGGACATTTATCCAGATAATCGGCTACTCCATCGCCGTCGGTATCCAACGGACAACCAACAGAATCAACTTTTACACCAGCAGGGGTGTTAGCACATTTGTCTTTGTAATCGAAAATGCCATCTGCATCTGTATCCAGCGGGCAACCATGCACATCGATATGTCCAAATGCTTCTGCAGGTGTATCAGGGCACTGATCCAGATAATCGGCAACACCATCACCATCAGAATCAATCGGGCAACCATCCTGATTGATACGGCTATATGCTTCGGGAGGTGTACCGGGACATTTGTCAAGATAATCCGGAACACCATCGCCATCGGAATCAACCGGACAGCCTTTTTTATCGACAACTACGCTGAATGGAGTTTCCGGACATTTATCTTTGCGATCTACTACTCCATCCTTGTCGGCATCTTTTCGGTTTCCAAAGACAAAGTTGATTCCCAGTGCAAAGTTCAACCCTTTTGTATTGTAAGGCAATGGTAAATTAACTGTCGAAGAACCTAACACAACCGGATAAGGATCGGTGTAGCGAAGCGGTATATAATCAGCTGATAAGAACCAGTGTATAAACCCTGTCCTGATCCCAAGTCCAGCTCCTATGTTGCTCATTCGTCCATTAAGAACCGAATATGATGCAGACAGATTAAACCAGTCTATCGGGCGGCCATTTACCGAGGCGGTTAATTCCTCATACATAGCTTTATTATACAATTGTGTACTTGATAAGAGTCCGACACTTAATTTATTATCAAAAAAAGCATATTCAGCCCCAACATTCAATTTAGGAGACAGCCTTGTTGTATATAGCACATTACTCATAATGCTATCCTTCACAGAATTTTGCAATTTGTTTAGCAAGGAATCAAATGCCTGATTACCCTGATTGAAAGAATCAATTGTCAGCCCTGTAAGACCGTCAAATTTATAATCAATATTAAAAGATGCCTGATTTGTATTATTATACCATCTTATCATTCCTAAATCAATAAGAGCCGCAGAAAGCGTTAAATCATTTGTCAGTTTGTAGGTTGCTCCCAGATCTAAGGCTCCTCCTAATCCTACCGGTTTCAGATAATCTGTGATCTGCGAAGGGAAAGTAGGATTTATGTTTGACAAATCACTGGTTTCAATAGTGGCTGGTGAAGCAAATCTTAATGCTCCTCCACCCTTTATCACCCATTCGTCAATACCAGCATTAAGCGTCAAATTATCAAGAGATGAAGAAAGGTTTGCGGTTCCGAACAAAGCCTTAAGTTTTGCCCCAACGGCCAATTTGTCTGTCAGGTTGATTGAATATCCTAAACCCGCTTCGGTATAAGCGGATATATCAAAACCCAATGTAGAAAAGTTATACGCATTATTCGTCTTATTCGGCGTTCCATACAACATTAGTTTCATCAAATCCTTAGGCACATTAAACTTCGTGTTTATTTTTTCATTTAATGTAAAATTCCAATACGATCTACCTGTACGGAAGCCAAAACTCAGCAAATTCAACTGAGCATTTGCCTGAAGCAAAGTATTTCTTCGCAATGCATTATAGAAGTTATCAACACTTCCATTTGGATGCAAATAAGAAATTAGTTGGCCATTTTTCTCATAAACAAAATCTTTCAATGTCAGCGAATTATTCCCAATACCCAACTGCGTATATCCCAGAACCGGAAATCCGAGGTAAAAATTACTGTAAGGCTGAAATGCCGGATTTAGCTGATTACGGAAAGGCACGTTGTCCATAAAGTACATGGTATTCACTTGCTGGGCGCTCACGTTAGTAAGCGACAAGACCATACAAGCAACAAGCAACAATTTGTATTTTATATTATTTTTCATGATGCAGCAGTTTATTAATTAATGGAATCAAGAGAAGTTTTATATTCGCTTTTTATAAAAACTCCCAGTTTCACTTTCACTGAGTTATTTTTTGTAAATTGAATTGGGCTGGAGTCATTTTGTCCGGCAATTCGAAGTGAATAAACCATACTTTCGGCATTTTTCAATTGGTTAACCTGCGCTTTGGTGAGTTCAATGTTTAATGGAGTCACAGTTTCTTTTGTCACCAAACCTTCACTGTTTACTTCACCAGAATTTATAATATATGTCAAATCGTTAATAGCACTGCTAATTACCTGCTGATCAGCATCCAAAAATTTCATAGAAAATGTAACTTTCACCGGAAGTCCGTTCGTTATCTTCAGCACAAGATCGGCATTTTCTATTTTATCGAAAACTCCGTTTATATTTGAAATTGTGTCATTCAAATCAGCACTGCTCCCGGGTTTCAAATGCAGTGGTATTTTCATTTTGAAATTCATTTTCATTTTCATATCAGGAACTATAAAGCTTGGTGTTGCCGACGCATTGTTTAATGCAGCGTCGGCCTGAACCGAGAACTTATATTCAAGCGTGTCTAATTTTACATCAGTATCAAAAAGTAAATCGGTACCTCCATAATTTTTATCTAGTTTACGTAATGTTTTCGTAGCAAAAAGCCCGGGCAAGATTGGCTTTACATCAACAACCTCAGTAACAGTCGGACTTCCGTTAAATGAAGCTACTCGCACCTGAGAACCATCTTTCGAAAATGCTTTTATATAATTAATATTGAACCGCAAATAGGTCCCGATATTACTTTCGAGCATAACCGTGCCGGTTGGATTTGCAAATTTCAACCCAACAGGTAAAACTGATAAATCTCCAAGAGGCATTTTTATAACCGTAGGCTGCAACGAGGCTGGTTCATACAATCCATACGCCGCAGCAAAATTGAGCTGATTGATGCTTACATTAAAATCAATTTTTGCATTTGAACCTACGTTTATATTCCTGTTTCCGGCCAGAAACTGAACCTGAAAAGGAACTCCGGTCAAACCGCTCGTGTTTATTATATAATTGTCAATTGCAACATCCGTGGCTGTTCCAAACTGCGAAACTGAAATTGTTTTACTGATGGGTGTATTACTATTCAGGTAATGCATCTTTGGAAAAATAAGAACAATTTTCAGGTCGCTGGGCAAAATATTGTTATTACTCATATCCTTTATATTTGCAACGGAAACTTTTACAGATAATACAGAAGATGTAATTTTTGCGCTATCCGTCCTGTTGGTTGTGGAATTGGGATCCAATCCTAAATCCACATTAAATTGGTTACCACCCTGGATTATAATTGAGCTATTAGCCGGAACTACCGACGAAGCCAACGGAAAGGAAATAAATTTTGGTTGTGCATTTTTCAGCAAATCAATCGTTTTAAAGCTGTATTCTTTATTCATTTCATAAAGAAAATTGATTGTGTCAGCGTCGTAACCAATCAGATTCTGAAAACTCATTTTACTCAAAATCTCACCCACAGACACACTTACTTCGCCAACGGGTACTGCAAAGGATTCCCGAATCAGAACATCGTTAGACATTTTTGTCAGATCTACATCGGCTGAGCACGACACCAGAACAGAAAGAAATATTCCGGATACGCAACTAAAAAACAATAATAACTTTCTTTTCATAATAACAATTTTAAGTTAGTAATATTTTAAACAGGAATATAGTAATACGTAATACTCACTAAATGGTATTTCACTATACAGAAATCGACATTCCTCAAAAAATCAATGGCTACAAATGTAACGACCTGACAAAGATAATGTTTTTACTTATATTATTAAATTTATAGATTTATTATACTCACTAAAAAAAACGGCCTCAAAATAAATTTTGAGGCCGTTTTAAGCTATAGGTTAGTATTCAAATGAAATTTCTTCGAAGGTAACAATAAATTCAACTCTTCGGTTTAAAGCCTTGCCGGTTGAAGTTTTATTGCTGTATACCGGCAATGTATCACCGTAACCTTTTGCAGTCATCCGTTTTGCATCAACTCCTTTTCGTATCAGGTATTTCATTACGGCTTCGGCACGCTGGGTCGATAATTTCAAGTTTGCTTCTGGATTTCCATCACTATCGGTATGCCCACGTATTTCTACTATATAAGTTGGATTGGCAATCAATACTCCGGCTATCTGGTTCAGAATTGTAAAGGAAATGGTCCTGATAATGTATTTCCCGGTTTCAAACTGAATTCCCTGCAATGCCTTTTGGAATAAGTTCTTGACCTCTTTCTTTATTTCAGGTTTTTTGGTCACTGCGACTGCAGCCTGCTGTGGAACCTGCTTCTGAACATTTTTATTCAAATCAGGAGTACATCCGTTTTTATCCACAAGACTGCGGGCCTCGATAGGTGTATCCGGACATTTATCCAAATAGTCGGGCACTCCATCGCCGTCAGTATCAAGCGGACAACCATTCTTGTCTACAAATCCGCGAGCTGCAGCAGGCGTATCAAGACATTTATCCAGACTATCTGCAATTCCATCACCATCTGCATCCAGAGGACAACCAAGCGTATCCACTTTCATGCCCAACGGTGTATCCGGGCATTTATCCTTGTAATCGAAAACGCCATCTTTATCCTTGTCGGACACGCAGCCAAGCGAATCGACATACTGAATTGCATCGTGTGGTGTATCCGGGCATTTATCTTTATAGTCAGGAACACCATCACCGTCATTATCAACCGGGCAACCATTCTGGTCAATATGATTATAAGCTTCTTTAGGTGTTTTCGGGCATTTATCAAGATAATCGGGCACTCCATCGCCATCCATATCAACCGGACAGCCATTTTTATCCACAATCACACTGAAAGGAGTTTCGGGACATTTATCTTTTTTGTCAACAACCCCATCATGGTCTGTATCTTTACGGTTACCCAAAATGAGGTTTACTCCCACAGCAAAATTCAACCCTTTGGTGTTGTATCCAACAGGAGCATCAAAAACTCCTCCCGAAAAATTAATTGGCAAAGTAGCATAATTCAACGGTAAATAATCGGCCGTTAAGAACCAGTTCAGAAAACCGGTTTTTAATCCTATCCCCGCTCCTACATTACTAAATCTTCCATTCAGCACTGAATAGGAAAGCGACATATTAAACCAATCTACCGGACGACCATTGACCGAAGCTGTCAACTCTTCAAAATAAGCTTTGTCATGCTTTATAGTTCTGGACAAAAGACCTACAGACAATGCATTTTCCAAAAATGAATACTCTGCACCAATGTTCAATTTTGGTGAGGTATAAGTAGTATATTTATTCGTTGTTTGAGTAATTGAGCCCGAATTGGCAAATGCAGTCAATACAGAATCGGCCAATGTTTGAAAATTGGCTTTAGAGTCCAGATTAAAATTCCCAAACCCATCGAATGCGTAATCAATTTGTGTATTAATATTCCGGGTATTTTTAGTCCAGCTAATCATTCCCAAATCAAGCAATGCAGCCGACAGTGTAAGGTCTTTAACCAGTTTAAATGTAACACCTAAATCTACTCCTCCACCTAATCCGGCAGGTTTAATCCAATCGGTAATGGTAGATGGCATATTCAGTGCG
Source organism: uncultured Paludibacter sp. (assembly GCA_964433885.1). Lineage (GTDB taxonomy): Bacteria > Bacteroidota > Bacteroidia > Bacteroidales > Paludibacteraceae > Paludibacter. The sequence goes on from CAYSTC010000004.1 coordinate 72,247, forward strand.
AATGTCTGAAACGAATTTCCCAAAAGCTCGGTAGGTGCAGAATAATTCATAACATTTTCACCTTTTAAGGTCCATTCATCCACACTGGCAGTCAAATTCAGGTTTTTATTAGATGCCGATGCATTAAAATTCCCATACAGAAACTTAAGCTTTGCTCCAACGGTCAGGTTTTCATTCAGTTTTCTGGAATAACCGAACGCTGCTTCGGTATAAGCTGACATATCGACACCCAGACTCTGAAAATCAAATACATTATTTTCGAGTTGTGGTGTTCCGTACAAAATCAATTTCATTAAGTCTTTAGGTACACCAACGTATCCATTCAACCGTTCAGAAAGCCCAAATGTCCAGTATGCATCTCCGGTACGGAAACCGAAATCGAGCAGATTCAAATGCAAATCGGTCTGTAAAGAATTAGTTGGCTTGAGTGCCTTATAAAATTTGTCCTTATCACCATTTGGGTTTAAGAAATAAATAGTTTTATTATTTTTTCCATATACTATGTCTTTCAGGGTAATTGAATTATTCCCTAATCCAAATTGGGTGTAGCCCAAAACCGGCAATCCCAGATAAAAATCGGTAGTTGCCTGGAAAGCAGGATTGAGAACGTTGCGTACAGGTACATTTTCCATAAAATACAATGTGTTTACCTGTTGAGCTGTTGCGGCTAAAGCAGAAAAACCTAAACATAGAACCAGGCTTATTCTGAAAATAAAATTTCTCTTCATAATTCGGATGGCTTATTTAGTTTGAGGTTCCTGTATTAGTAGTAAAACTTCCCTTGATAAAAATTCCAAGTTTAACCCCAAAACTATTATCGGTAGTGATATGAATTGCATTTGGTGTTTCAACTCCATTAACCATTGTCTTTTCGCTATCAAGCAACACATGGAACACAATGAAACTTGTCTGCTTCAATGCGGCTATCTGGGTCTTATTTAACATGATTTTAATTGTTTGCGAAACAATTTTATCTTTATTGACTGTTCCTACTGAATCTACTTCCGGCGAATTCACAACGTATTCACTGTTCATATTCCCCATAGAGGAATCATCAGATACCTGAGTAATTACACCACCCGGTGCCGGAATTGTATCATTCGCCTGATTTGATTTCCAGAAAGTCATTCTGTATTTGGCTCTGAGAGGCAAACCATTTTTTATTTTCAAAACCAAGATGGCAGAATCCACGTTATCAGGAATAATCGCAAAATTGAGATTATCGATAGTATCGGAAAAAGCGTGTGTGGTACCACCTTTTATTTTCAACGGTATATTGACTTTAATATCAAGTTTTACCTTACTGTCTGGCGTAACATAATTATTAGTCCGGCTACGGTCACTCGATACTTCATACATATAATCCAGTATATTCGGGTATGGCTTACTATCAAACAACTGATCTGTTTCACCATTTTTTGAATCAAATGGAGCAAGTACTGTTGTTGTCCATTCACCAACCTTAGTAGGACCAGGTATTTTCTCGTTTTTTTCGTTTGACGTGTGTCCATCGAACCACGCCCAGATCTTCTTAGCCGGATCCGAATCGTTATAAGCGCTTATATAGTTAACTTTCACATCTAAATTAGCTCCAACATTACTGGACGCGGTAAGCTGAACTTGTGGATTGGCAAATTTCAAATCCATTCGGGGAAAATAATCAGCTATATTAAATGGAATTCTTAGTACTTTCTGCTCCGTTTCAGCCAAATCGAAGAACCCGTAAGCGACAGAAAAATCAATATCAGAAAACTTCATATCGATATTGACATACGATGTTGCTGCGAGAACTACAGGAAGAGATGGTTTTATTTTAATCAGAATTTTATAGGGTAAATTCTTTATACCTTTCAGAAACATTGTATATTTTCCTATTGAAATACTTCCATCCTCATTATATTGCTGAGGTTTATAAGTGGGAATTTCACCATTATCAACTTTAATATATTTTTCATCAAAAATAAATTGGATAGAAAAGTCTGTTGCCGAAAGAAATTGTGCTTTCAAATCATCTGACACATCAAATTTGATATCAATCTTTGATGAATTTATATTTATACTATCTACACGCTGCTCGTTGACATTACCATTCACGCCCAAATCAAAAGAATCCGGGATTTCGATAGGTATGGTAGTATTCACAGGCAAAGGAAGGCCAATAACGGAAGGAATATAATCAACAGGCTTATATGATTTATCAAATGGCTTTATCGAATCGGCCAGATTCAGAGTTTTGAAACCCATTTCGTCGGTAAATGCCCATTGCAGGTAAATTTCACTAGCCACTGTATCGACCCCGGTTGGCAAACCTATTTTTTCAATAACATCTTTTACCGAAAGATTTGCTTCACCAAGTGGAAGTACCAGTGATTCATCAAATTTTAGTGTTGGATCGTCAATATTACTTAAATCAATGCCTGAGTTGCATGAGTAAAAAAAGACAGGAAGCGCACAAATAATGGATAGAAATTTTAGCCGGCAATTTCTTTTCATATTTATATTGTTTTGGAAGTTGATTTCAGATAAGCAGCCCTGATTAGCTTTAAATCCTGCTTATTTTAATAAAAAGTCTAAAAATGCTCAAAGATAACAACTTTTTATATAAATTGGCTCATATTTGCAACTAAAAACTTTCTGAATTTACTTCCAGTCGCACCGGCAATCCTGTTTTGCTTTGTGCTTGTTCAGCCCTTTTGACTTCGGCCCTATGAAGTTTTTCAATATATTCTTAATATCAATGAAAGATGTTCTTCTACCTGCAGCCTGACTATTTGAATTTCTCAAGCCTATTTTTTTCGATTTCGCATTGCTAATTACTTTATCAAAAACAAGATTTATACCGACCGAAAAATTAAATTGCGACGTATTGTAAGGAACTGGTATTTTAGCCTTAGAGCTTACTCCCAGGTCTGAAAGTGCTAAAGTCACTTTTTGAAATGGAACATAATCAGCAGCCACAAACCAATGAACCAAACCTGTTTTTAGCCCCCAGCCCGTGCCAATAGAACTTAAATTTCCATTAAAAACCGAATAACTCACCGTTCCGTTCAACCAGTAGTACGGACGAAAATTGGCCGAGGCAGTAATTTCCTCACTGACAGTTCGTTTAAAAAAAACAGAGTTCGAAAGTAATCCCAGGCTAAACTTATTTTTCAACAACTCATATTCAACCCCAAGGTTTACTCTGGGTGTTGTTCCGGTCACGTACGGTTTCGTTGTGAGCTCAGATGAGGAAGATGATTTGAAGGCCTGCACCACCGAATCGGTCAGTTCAATGGCAACAAACCGATTATACGCATCCTGCAAGGTGCTGATACCTGAATTGCTGTTCAGTTGCAAAATCCCGTCAAAACTATAATTTGCACCATACAAATCGTTATGCACGTTTTGAGTCCAACCGATAAATCCCAAATCGAGGATAGCACCCGACAAACGCAAGCGATCATTCAATCGATATTCAATACCTAAATCAACAGCAGATCCAATTCCAGAAGGCCTTAACCAGCCCATAACCGCTGTAGGCAATTCATACGAAAACGACCGAAAATTAGATCCAATACTGACTTGTACAGGGCTGGACAAATTAACTAAGCCGCTGCCATTAAGCCGCCATTGGCCAATTCCGGCCTGAAGTTTCATTTGGTTATTAGTATTCGAAAAATTGGCAGTGCCGTACAAAAACTTCAGTTTTCCGCCAACAATCAACTGATCATCCAGTTTACGCGAAAGTCCCAAAGCGGCTTCTGTATATACAGAAATATCGGTCTGAAGCCTTGTGAAATCAAATAAATTGGCTTGTATATTCGGAGTTCCGAAAAAAGCAAGTTTAAACAAGTCTTTGGGCAACGAAACCATGCCATTTATCTTTTCGGAAACAGAAAAAGTCCAGTAGTTATTATCACTTTTGAATCCTGCCGATAGCATATTTATCTGGAAATCCGCACGAGCAATCGTGTTGTTTTTCAGCAAGCTATAGAAACGTGCCACATTTCCCTGCGGATTCAGAAAAGTAATGGTTTGCCCGTTTTGGTTATAAATCACATCCTTCAGAGCAACTGAATTATTCCCAATACTAAACTGACTGAAACCCATAAACGGTACACTCACATACAATTCGTTCTTGGGTTGAAATGCAGGATTCAAAAAGTGCCTTACAGGAAGATTTTCAACAAAATAAAGAGAGTTTACCTGTTGTGCCCATATTGAGTGCGAGATTGAACCCAACAGCATAAAAAAGACAACTATACTTATGAATTTCATTGATGACATTTCATTATTTAAAAGTAGTGCCCAAACTCCCTTTTATATCTCCTTTCACATATAAACCTAACTTTAAATCGAACGTATTGAATTGGGTAACATGAATGCCGGATTCATTATTTTCGCCTTCAAACCGAACAGAATAAGCCATCCATGCAGCTTTCTTTAATTCAGGGATTTGATCTTTTAAAACTAACAATACAATTGTTTGATTCGTTTCGTTTCCAGGCTGTACAATTCCATTAACGTCAGCATTTTCAGCCTCCAACGTATATTCTTTTGCTAAATCCGTTAGCAATTTTCGTCCAAGAAAATCCATAAACTGTATAGAAAATCGGGTTTTGATGGGAAATCCGTTTTTTACATCCAGCACGATGGCTACCGAACTGATTCTGTCCTCAGTATATTTATCAAACACGTTTGCAATTTCACTAATTATATTGCGGATTGTATCCTGATGCTCATAAAAACTTCCCTTATTGAGCTGGAATGGTATCATGTATGTAAAATACACTTTTAATTTTCCATCAGGAGTTATGAAATTCGGTGTTGGATCTTTTTGAACAAGCGTTTTGTTTATCCCTCCCGAAAATTTATACTCAATCATATCGGGCTTGTTTGCATTCTCGAACAGCAGGTTTGTCTCACCGCGGTCTTTATCAAATGGTTCGAAATCTTTGCTCACCCACAAACCCGGCAAAGCAGGTTTGGTATCAAACTGGTCGGAAACCGAATTGGTGGTATGACCATTAAACCACGCATATACAGGGGGAATTGAAGAATCAGTACTTACAAAAGCTTTTATATAATCGATATTAAAACTCAAATAAGTACCTATGTTGGTAGTACCACGTATCTTCAATTGAGGATTTGAAAATTTCAATACTCCATCCGGAAAAACTTTGCCGATATCCAGTTTGCGGCTGTGCACGAAACTAACATTCGCTGCCGTTTCAAAATTGCCGTATGCCACAGAATAAACTAAGTTGCTAAAACTTATGTTACACGTAATTGCTGAAGCCGGCGACAAAACCAGAGGCAGGCTGCCATTTTGAGCCTCTATGGTTAGTTGGATAGGAAAACCCGAAGTTCCACCGGTAATAAGCGTAAAATCTGTTACCGGCACGCTAACCGGTTCTCCAAAAGCATTCGGAACAATCGTGATTATATTGGAACCTCCGCCACTCATTCTCACCCTTTCAGGAGATAAAACAACTGAAAATTTCAGGTTTGAAGGATTAATTCCCCTCATGTCCGGAGTGAGATTAATGGCTACATTCATCACGACCGAAGTCACTTTTATGCTGTCAATCCTATCCCCATTGGCAGATGAGTTGAGTCCCAAATTTACGTTATCATTAGCGGTTACCGGGGGGATAGCCGCATTCGGGGAAATTGTTACTTCACCCGCTAGCGCTGGGTATAAGTTTTTGACCAAAGGCTGTACATTTTCCAAAAAGTCAGGCGCTCCAAACTGAAATTCGGTGCTATCTTTACTTATATAGTTTATTTCCGGATTATTGCTGAGATCTAGATTGTCTCCCTCGTAATGAGCATTCAGAAACTGACCAAAATTAACACTTACACTGGCCAGCGGAAGCACCAGCGAAGGTTGCAAAGCAATTTCATTCGAAACATTTTTCAGATCGATATCAGCCTCGCAAGCAGAAAACTGAATTGATAAAAATGTGATAATAACGGTTATAAGTCTGGTATACATTTGCCCGCAATATTTTTAAAAAGAACATTGCAGCCGTCAAATTGTTTGGATTATTAAGTTTGTTTATCGTTTATACTGAGAGGAAGTTGAACAAACACAGGTTGGTTATTTTGAAGAGCTATAAGCAGAATCTGGAAAGTTGACCAAGAATACGGTTTCGCTGGCACGGGTCAAAGCTGTGTATAACCAGCGGTAAAAATCACTGTTCAATTGTTCTTCGGCAATTTGGCCCGGATCAATAAAAACCTTTTTCCACTGCCCGCCCTGCGCTTTGTGGCAAGTCACCGCATAGGCAAACTTCACCTGAAGCGCATTAAAATACTCACTTTCGAGTATTTTTTTATACAAAACTTTCTTACTGGTAATTTCGGGATAATCTTCGGCTATCGCCTGAAAAAGTTTATTTGTCAGTTCATTCATGGCAGTCGGCGATTCGGCCTGCAAAGCATCGAGCCATATACGGGCATCAATTTCCCATTCGTAATCCAACGAGCGCAGCGTTAAGTCCACAAACCGGAAATCGTACATATTGTGATACTTTCCAACCCTCATTACCTCCAGAATATCGCCGTTGGCAATAAAATCAATTTCTTTATAAGGCTTATTCCAAAAATAATTGTTGCGCGTCACCATCAGCAAATCGCCGTTCGTCAGCTCATCCTCTTTCATCATTACCCGCGCCCGAATGCCGTTGTTATAAATATTAGCCCGCTTGTTGGAACGGGTCACCACAATGGTATCCTCCACTCCTACGCCGTCGTACGACCGCTGAATTTCGTCAATCAGCTCCATACCGTTCAGCTTATGAATATCGGCAAATCCCAGAAGGTCAAAACGCGGAAACTCCGCAGTACGTTCATCTACCAACTGCTGGCGCAATAAGGTGGCATTGTGCAAAATACCGCTCTCCAGCGCTTGCCGTACCACATGCGTAAGCGTGAACTCATGCACTTTCAGCCCGTAGCCTTGCAGTTTATCACACTCCAGCGCCGGACTGTGTGGCTGCATAACCGGTGGCAGCTGAGCTGTATCGCCCAATATCAGCAGGCTGCAACCATCAGAACTATACACAAATTCCACCAAATCATCGAGCAACCTGCCTGTACCGAAAGTCGATTCGGTACCTACATTTGAAATCATGGAAGCTTCATCGACAATGAAAAGCGTATGAGTATGCAGGTTATCCGCCAGTTGAAAACGGAACTCCGACATGGATTTTTGCCGGTAAATCTTTTTATGAATGGTAAAAGCAGGAAAACCCGAGTAGCCGGCAATAACCTTGGCAGCCCGGCCAGTTGGTGCCAGTAATACGGTTTTCTGTTTCAGTTCGTTCAATGCACGCACCAAAGCACTCACTACCGACGTTTTACCGGTACCGGCATATCCCCGCAACAAAAAAGCTTTTTCGCTGTCGGTAGACATTAAAAAAACGCCAAGTTCCTGTATCAGTTGGGTTTGTTGTTCGGTTGGCTCAAAGGGTAACTCAGCCAAAATACGCGATGCAATGAAATTTTGTAACATATCGCAAAGATAGGAAAAGTCGGTAACAGACTCACCTGTTCGTAAGTTAATGTCAATCCCTTGCAACAAAAAATTGCCGGATTCAATTCTAAATTGTAAATTTGTGGATTGATAAAATCCAGCAGGCATGAATTCCTTTCTTTACCGCATAGCTCAAACATATTATTCCCAATATAAAGAATCCATTAGCGATTTCACTTTTGTTTTCCCGAATCGCCGTGCAGGACTTTTTTTCCAGCGTTATCTTTCCGCAATAGCTCAAAAGCCGATATTCTCACCCGAAATAGTTACCATTAACGAATGTTTTTCGACAGCTTCAGGTTGGCAAAGTGCCGATAGGTTAAGTTCACTTTTTTTGCTTTACCGCATTTACAAGCAGCAAAGCGGTAGCGACGAGAGCTTCGATTCATTTGTGTTCTGGGGCGAAATGCTGCTTTCCGATTTCAACGATGTAGACAAATACCGGGTGGACGCCAAACAGCTGTTTACCAACATAACCGAGTTAAAACAAATTGATCAGCTTTTCAATGTTTTTACCGAGAAACAGGTAGAAGCTATCCGCCAGTTTTGGAGCAACTTTGTACCGGTGACAGAAGGAAAGACACAGGAAGATTTTCTGGCAACCTGGAAAATCCTCCTGCCGGTTTACGAGCAATTCCGTGCCGAATTGCTATCTGAAAACACAGCCACCGAAGGCATGATTTGCCGTGATATAGCCGACCGGTTACGGGCAAAAGAAGATATTCCCGAGTTTGAAGGAAAACAATTTGTATTCGTCGGGTTCAATGCGCTCAATCCATGCGAACGGACTTTGATGGCCGAGTTGCAGAAACGCTCTCAAGCTGATTTTTACTGGGATTATGATGCAGCCGAACTCCGCGATTCAGACAACCAGGCCTCGCGCTTTTATGCCGAAAACCTGCATGTTTTCCCATCAAAATATCCGTTGGAACCTATCGTTGAGTCGTTGCAGGATAAGGAAATTGAGTTGATTGCCGTTCCATCGGCCGTAGGTCAATCCAAACAGATTTATTCTATCCTGAATAATTTATATCCAACGGAAAACATGGACAAATCGTGGATAAATACAGCTGTTGTCCTCCCTGACGAAAGTTTGCTTGTGCCGCTGCTCCATTCCCTGCCACAACAAATTTCGAAAATAAATATTACCATGGGATTTCCATTGAAATCCACACCTGTTTCTGGCTTGATTGAGCATATTTTCGAACTCCAACGCCGGATGCGTGTATCAGGCGAGCGTATTTCGTTTTATCATCAGACAGTTTCCAACATTCTCAATCATCAATACATTTCGCTGCTTTGTGGTAGTGAGGCTACCCGCCTAACCCACGAAATGGCCACTAACAACTGGATTTATATTGATGCCAATGAATTGGATAAAAACGAATTGCTGGCAACTATCTTTATCCCCCAAACAGACACCCAATCTTTTTTGCCCTATCTGCTAAAAATACTCCGCAGCCTGCAAAACGGTTGGCAGCAAGCCTCGGACGAAAAACACAAATACCAGCTGGAATGCGATTTCCTGTATCAATATTATGTGACTATCAATCGCATGCACGACATTCTCAAAGCCAAACCGGCAGAGGTAGATATGAGCATGGACACGCTGGTACGGCTGACACGGCAGTTGACGGCCGGAATCACCATCCCATTCATCGGCGAACCACTCGATGGCCTTCAGGTTATGGGTGTTCTGGAAACCCGTGGCCTGGACTTTGAAAATCTGATTATTACCTCGTTCAACGAAGGTATTTTCCCCGCAAAAACTTCTGCGAACAGCTTTATTCCGTATAACCTGCGCCGTGGCTTCGAATTGCCGACTTCCGAACACCAGGATGCAATTACCGCTTACAATTTCTATCGGTTAATCCACCGGGCCAAACGCATTTTCTTCCTTTACGATTCGCGTACAGAAGGCATGCAAACCGGCGAAGTAAGCCGCTTTATGCATCAATTGCATTACCATTACGGAGTTGAAGCCACGAAAAAAAACATTTCATTTGATATTGGTTTTGGAAATGCGCAGGCTATTCAAATTGAAAAAATACCGGCAGTTATGGAGAAATTACTGCGGTTTGCATCTTCCGAGGAATTCAGTCCATCGCTTTCAGCCAGCTCCATAAATACATATATCGATTGTCCGCTTCAGTTCTATCTCACAAAGGTAGAAGTGGTGGAGCAAGCCGAAGAAGTGCAGGAAACCGTGGAAGCCAATATGTTTGGTAGCCTGTTTCATAAAGTAATGGAAAATCTGTATTTGCCTTACAAAGGACACCTGATACAATCGGACGATTTTGACCAGCTTGTTAAAAATACCCTGAAAATAGACAACGAAATACTTAGTGCTTTCAACACCGAGTATTTCAAACGCAAAAGCGGTGCTTTCATTCCTTTGGAAGGCAACAATCTGCTCATTGCCAGCGTTCTCAGAAAATATATTTTACAGGTACTGAAAGTGGATAAAAAACACGCCCCGTTTACTTACATAAGTTCCGAAGAACGTTGCAGCATTCAATATCCCATTCAGGACGGGAAATTAAACGTAAATCTCAAAGGATTTATCGACCGTATCGACGAAAAAGAAGGGCGTTTACGCATTTTGGATTATAAAACCGGAACTGGCAAACTGGATTTCAAAAATCTTGATGAAGTGTTTGAGCACAACAAGGACAACAGACCCAAATTTGTGCTGCAAACTTTTCTGTATGGCATATTTTACAAAGAAAAAGCCGGAGGAAAAACGATTATACCCGGAATTTTCTACATCAGGGATGTATTTAAAGATGAGTTTGACACAGAACTTACCAACAAAGAAATTAAAGAAAAAGTTACCGATTTTGCCTTATATGAAGATAATTTCCGAGCACAATTAACTAATTGTTTAGAAGAAATATTCAACCCTGAAATTCCATTTACTCAAACAGAAAATGTGAAAGTATGCCAATACTGCCCGTATGTTGGGGTTTGTAACCGATAAATAAATTACTATCAACCTTTTCCAAAGTTTAAACTTTGGAAAAGGTATAAAACAAAAAATATGTCTTTAGAAATCGAAAGAAAATTCCTCGTCAAAGGCGAATACAAACATTTCGCCTCCAAAAGTTTCCGGATAGCCCAGGGGTATTTATCCACCGCGTCGGGCCGGACAGTTCGCATCCGCATCAAAGGTGATAAAGGTTTCATTACCATTAAAGGCAAAAGAAGTGAATCCGGTTTGAGCCGCTACGAATGGGAAAAGGAAATTCCGGCAAACGAAGCCCGGGAACTATTGGGACTTTGTAAACCGACCATAATAGACAAAACACGCTACGAAGTGATTTTCGAAGGTCAAACTTTCGAAGTAGATGAGTTTTACGGCGAAAATGAAGGTTTGACTGTGGCCGAACTCGAACTGGAATCCGAAGACACTGCATTCACAAAACCCGATTGGCTGGGCAAAGAAGTAACTCAGGAAAAGCGTTACAACAATTCGTTTCTGAGTAAAAATCCATTTTCACAATGGGAACATTAACCAACAATTTTCCATTTGAGGCGTTTATTGTGCGAATTATTACTACGAAAACACCTGGTAGGATTGTCCCATTTCTATCCCTTTATTGCGGATTTCATCCCAAATAATGTGCTTTTATCCCAATTATCAGTCATATTAGCCCAGTTGTTTGGAAATTCATACGGAAAGGTAGTTTCTTTGTACTTGTAATACAGAAACAAAAACATTTAAAAAACAGAAATAAGTTATTTGAAACGCCAAAGAAATTCAAACTTTGAAGTGCCTAAAATATTTCTCAAAAAAACAATTACGGAAGTATTATATTATTTCAAAATAAATTTATATTTGTGCGTCAATTTTAAATTAAAACATAATGGCAAAAGTAAAAGGTGCAGTAGTTATAAACGTCGAACGTTGCAAAGGCTGCAATTTATGTGTGGTAGCTTGTCCATCCAATGTATTAGCACTTAACAAAGAAGCAAATTCTAAAGGTTACAATTACAGCGGCATGGCCGATCCGGATTCGTGCGTTGGTTGTGCTGCATGTGCGTATGTTTGTCCGGATGCATGTATAACTGTGTACAAAGTAAAGATTTGACAGCAGTTCGGTTTATTCTTAAAAACTAAAAAACAATGAACGATTCAAAAAAAGATAACATGGAAGAGGTAAAACTCATGAAAGGGAATGAAGCGATAGCCCATGCCGCCATCCGTTGTGGATGCGATGGATATTTTGGCTATCCAATCACACCTCAATCAGAAATAATGGAAACGCTGATGGAACTGGAGCCGTGGAATACAACCGGAATGGTGGTATTGCAGGCCGAAAGTGAAACATCGTCAATCAATATGGTATATGGAGCTGCCGGTTGCGGCAAAAAAGCAATGACCAGCTCCTCAAGTCCGGGCGTAAGTTTGATGCAGGAAGGACTTTCGTACCTTGCCGGTGCCGAATTGCCTGCTGTCGTAGTCAATGTAATGCGTGGTGGCCCCGGATTGGGAACCATACAACCCAGTCAGGCCGACTATTTCCAAACCGTAAAAGGAGGTGGCCATGGCGATTACAAAATGATAACCCTCGCTCCTGCTTCTGTTCAGGAAATGGCCGACCATACCGTGCTGGCTTTCGACCTGGCATTCAAATACCGCGTTACTTCCATGGTATTGGCCGATGGAATTATCGGACAAATGATGGAAAAAGTGGTTTTACCACCTTACCAACCACGTCTGACAGAAGCCGAAATTGCCGAAAAATGCCCATGGGCTACATTAGGAAAACCGGCAAGCCGCAAGCCAAACATTATCAACTCCTTACAACTTTTGGCTGAAGAGATGGAAGAAGTAAATCTTCGCCTTCAAAGCCGTTACCGCGAAATTGAAAAAGCTGAAGTCCGCTACGAAGAAATTGACTGTGAGGATGTAGAATACCTCGTCGTTGCGTTCGGAACCATGGCCCGTGTATGCCAAAAAGCAGTGGAAATGGCTCGTGCCGAAGGCATTAAAGCCGGACTTTTGCGCCCAATCACGCTTTATCCGTTCCCTACCGATGCCATTTGCAATCATTCGCAAAAAGTAAAAGGTATTTTGACTGTTGAAATGAATGCAGGACAAATGGTTGAAGATGTTAGACTTGCTTCCTGCGGTCGTGTTCCGGTTGAACATTTCGGCCGTTTGGGCGGAATTGTCCCATCACCCGACGAGGTATTGGAAGCACTTAAAACTAAAATTATCAAATAACACCGACTGTCAACTTCAACCGTTGACATTAGAAATACTAAAGTTATGACAACAAACGATATAATTAATCCCGCAAACCTGGTTTATGCAAAAACCAAGGTGATGAACGACACTCCGATGCATTATTGCCCGGGGTGCAGTCATGGTGTGGTACACAAAATCATTGCTGAAGTTATCGAAGAAATGGACTTTCAGGAAAAAACCATTGCTATTGCTCCGGTAGGTTGTGCTGTTTTCGCCTATAAATATCTGGATATCGACTGGCAGCAAGCGGCTCATGGCCGTGCTCCGGCATTGGCTACTGCCGTTAAACGCTTGCTCCCTGACCGTTTGGTATTCACTTACCAGGGCGATGGCGACCTGGCAGCTATTGGTACAGCCGAAACCATTCATGCTGCCAATCGTGGCGAAAACATTGCCATTATTTTTATCAACAATGGAATATATGGAATGACAGGTGGCCAAATGGCTCCCACCACCCTTATGGGAATGAAATCTTCCACTTCGCCAAACGGACGTAACGTTCCGTTAAACGGTCATCCGCTGGATATTACCAAACTGCTGGCTCAACTGGATGGCACATGCTACGTTACACGCCAGAGCGTTCATACAGTTGGAACTGTTCGTAAAACCAAAAAGGCAATCCGCCAGGCATTCGAAAACTCCATGGCTGGTAAAGGGACTTCAGTGGTAGAAGTAGTATCAACCTGTAATTCAGGCTGGAAAATGACACCGGAAGCCTCAAACGATTGGATGGTAGAAAATATGTTCCCGGTTTATCCAATGGGCGATTTGAAAAACCTATAAGAATTTACGATTTTATTATTTACGATTTACAATTTAGAGAATGAAAGAAGAAATAATTATAGCCGGTTTTGGTGGCCAGGGAGTGCTTTCTATGGGTAAAATTCTTGCTTATTCAGGATTAATGCAAGGTCAGGAAGTGAGCTGGATGCCATCTTACGGTCCCGAACAACGAGGCGGAACGGCCAACGTTACCGTAATTTTAAGCGACGAACGAATCAGCTCGCCGGTTCTGAATACCTACGACACGGCTATCGTTTTGAACCAACCATCGCTGGAGCGTTTTGAAAGCAAAGTGAAGCCCGGCGGAACCTTGATTTTTGATGGAAACGGACTTCACAAATTTCCAACCCGGACAGACATAAATATCTTTCGGATTGATGCCACAGAATATGCTTATGCGAATGATTCTGCCAAAACCATGAATATGATTATTCTGGGCGGATTGCTTAAAGTACGACCGATTGTAAAAGTAAAAAATGTACTGAAAGGTCTGAAGAAATCGTTACCAGAACGTCATCATCACTTATTGGGTGTAAACGAAAAGGCCATACATATTGGTATGGATCTGATTCAGAAAGTGAACTAAAAAAACGCCCCATTATTCCCACAAAATGCCTGCTATTTTCAACAAGAAATGGCAGGCATTTTTATATTCTGGATGAATAAACAAAGAAAAACTTGTATTTAATGCTTTATAGCACATTTTCACAGTTAAATAATGTAAAAGTTGAATACTGTATAAATTAAAGTCGTATTTTTGCAAAGTTGTTTATGCAACCATTAAACTTCGAACCATATGCTACAATTACAAAACGACGAGGTTTTCAACATATTAGTCGGGAAAATTTCTACAGCAATCAACAGAACCTTCTTAAGAACATTTGCCAACGAAGGAATTGAAATAACCACCGAACAATGGTCGGTGCTGGCTTGCTTGTGGGAAAAAGACAAAGTTACGCAACAAACGCTTTGCACACTTACAGCTAAGGACAAGCCCAGCATGACAAGGCTAATCGACAAGCTTGAAAAGCGAAATCTGGTTACCCGGGTTGCCGACCATTCGGACAGAAGAATAAACCTTATTCACCTCACCGAAACTGGTGCTGCTCTTAAGGCAAAAGCAACTGAGCTGGTTCAGAGTATTGCTCAAAAAACTCTTAATAACATCACTGAGGATGAGCTAAATACTTGCCGGGTAGCCTTAAAAAAAATCATGGCGAATTTAAAGTAGTTTTTTTTAATTATTTAGTTGCATATACAACTATTGTTTATTCAATTATATTTCAAGAACAGGTATGAAAAAAAAAGTATTAGTATGCATTGCAACCATTGCAACGCTTCCAACGTATTCTCAAAAAGTATTACAGCTGGAAGATTGCCGTGAAATGGCACTTACTCACAACAAAAGTTTACAAATGACACAAGAGAGCGTAAACGCTGCCCGTGAAATGAAAAAAGCGGCATTTACTCAGTTTCTTCCAAATTTTTCGGCAAATGGCACTTACGTTTGGAACGAAAAAAATATCTCCTTATTGGCCGAAAATGCCATGCTCCCGGTGGGCACAAAAATGGCTGACGGGTCTTTCGGATTTACGGCCGACCAGATTTCGAACAAATGGACCATGGTGAACGGACAACCTGTTCCGCTCGATGCAAACAACACGCCATTCAATCCGAAAACAAATCCGGAGAAGATTCAGTGGAAAGGTTACGCCCTGTTGCCAAAAGAAGCTATGGAATTCGACATCCACAACGTTTTTGCAGGAACTATCGGATTTGTACAACCTATTTTCATGGGTGGAAAAATCCTGGAACTTTACCGTATAGCCAAATATGGTGAAAATCTTGCTAATGCACAAAAAGAAAATAAAACCTCAGAGTTATTGTTGGAAGTGGATGAAGCCTACTGGCGGGTTGTTTCGCTGGAAAACAAGGTAAAATTGGCTAAAGAGTACAGGAATTTGATTGCGCAGGTTGATTCTAATGTACATGCGATGATTACTGAAGGTGTTGCTACCAAATCGGAGGCATTAAAAGTAAAAGTTCGTTTAAATGAAACTGAAATGACACTAACAAAAGCCGAAAATGGACTCAGTTTGTCGAAAATGGCATTGAATCAGTTATGTGGAATTCCATTAACGGAAACATACTCACTCAGCGATGAAAATCTGAATTCCGATGCCACTACCCAGCTTATTCCTGTAGAACAAGCAATTAGTAACCGTCCGGAAATAAAAGCATTGACACAAGTCGAAAACATCGCCCGGTCAAACGAAAAAATCATGCTTTCGCGCTTTATGCCCAACATTGGCCTAAGCGGCAACTACATGGTTTCAAATCCAAATACTTTTGACGGTTTCAGCAATGAATTCAAGGGCATGTTTACGATTGGTGTTGTTGCCAACGTCCCTCTTTTTCATTTTGGCGATAAGTTTCACACGTTGAATGCAGCTAAATCGCAACGTAAAATTGCATCATTACAACTGGAAGAAGCCAAAGAAAAAATGGAGTTGCAAATCAAGCAAAATTCTTACAAAGTTGCCGAAAGCCTACGTAAGAAAAATGCGGCACAACATAATATAGAGCAAGCTGAAGAAAACCTGCGTTATGCAAATGAAGGGTTTAAAGAAGGAGTTATTACCTCGACCGACCTTCTTGGAGCACAAACCGCCTGGCTTGGGGCTAAGTCGGAAAGCATTGACGCTATGATAGACCTGAAACTTTGCAATGTATACCTGGCAAAATCGTTGGGAACACTCTCTGCAGAAACAAAAAGACAAAACCCAACTATCAATCAACCAGCTCAATAAAAGCATTTAAAATAAAAATAAAGCACAACATAATAAGAGATATAAAATGAAAAAGAAAAATCAGGATTTAAGAACGGGCTTATTTGCCCTGATAGTGGTCATTGTTATTATTTTCATCATTGGATTTATTGTAAATAAACCGGAACCTATTGTTATTCAAGGAGAAGCCGATGCTTCCGAAATCCGCATTTCGGGAAAAGTGCCGGGACGTATCAAGCAGTTTTTAGTCGAAGAAGGTTCGCACGTCAATGCCGGCGACACACTGGTTTTTATAGACAGCCCCGAGCTTGAAGCTAAGTTGGAACAGGCCAACGCCGCCGAAAATGCGGCTAAGGCTCAAAACAAAAAAGCCATAAAAGGTGCTCGCCAGGAACAGATAGCAGGAGCCCGGGAAATGTGGCAAAAAGCGTTGGTGGGAGTCGACATTGCTAAAAAGTCATTCGACCGTGTCCAACATTTATACGATAAAGGTGTAGTTTCAGCTCAAAAGCGCGACGAAGCAGAAGCACAATACAAAGCTGCTGTAGCAACAGCCAATGGCGCAAAATCGCAATACGACATGGCACTGAATGGAGCCGAAAAGGAAGACAAAGAAGCTGCATTGGCATTGGTCGACCGTGCAAAAGGTGCTGTAAATGAAGTGAAATCTTATCTGAATGAAATAACCCTGACAGCGCCAATTGCTGGGGAAGTAACTGAAATTTATCCGAAACGGGGTGAATTGGTTGGCAGCGGAGCACCTGTTATGAGCATTGTTGACCTGAATGATATTTGGTTTACCTTCAACGTGCGCGAGGATTTATTGGGAGAATTGAAAATGGGTAAAACGTTTAAAATTAAAGTTCCTGCATTGAATAATCAGGTAATTGAAGTGAAAGTAACTTATATTAAAGCGCTGGCATCCTATGCCACCTGGAAAGCCACCAAAACTACCGGTCAGTTTGATGTAAAGACATTTGAAGTGCGCGCTCGGCCAACAACAAAAGTAGCCGATCTACGTCCCGGGATGAGTGCTTTATTTGAAGAAATTGTAAAATAAAATTATTGATTAAGTAATGAGAAAGATTAAATGTCCTGTTTTTCAACCACATAGAATTTACATATAGACATAGTAACACAGAGTTTCTTTTCGAATATATAGTATATTTAGATATATCATAGTAACTATCTGATACTATGTTAGCTCGTTTTTTTCTCGGTGAGACTATGTCACTACATTTGACTATGTGGTTGATTCTTCTTTAAGGAATACGACATTATAGTGTTTCCAGTACTTAGTTGATTTGATAATTAAACAATTTTCAGTTTATGCCAAACAAGATATTATCAGCCATAGCAAGCACATTGAAACGTGAGTTGAAACGAATGGTAAATCGTCCCATTTATTTCATTTGCACGGTTTTGACCATGGCGTTCTGTTATGTTTTCTTTTTTACGTTTTTCAACGAAGGGCAGCCAACACGAATGCCAATCGGGATTGTAGACCATGACAACTCTTCATTATCCCGGCAATTTGTACGAAATCTGGAAGCAACACAGCAGGGTCAAATTACAATGTATGCCAATAGCCACAAAGAAGCGCGTGAAGAAATGCAGCGCGGAAATATATATGCTTTTGTTGAGATAAAACGCAACTTTGCCTCAGATGCTATCGCCAATCGCCGTCCGTCAATTACTTTCTACATAAACGACAGCTATTTAATTGCCGGGTCACTATTGGCAAAAGACATTACGTATATGAGTGTCGCCACATCACTGGGTATGCAACGCAAAGTCTTGAGAACTAAAGGCATGGACGATAGCCGCATAATGGGCATTGTACAACCTGTGGTTTTGGACACGCACCTCATCGGAAATGCGTGGGCCAACTACGGAACATATTTGCTAAATGTGATTTTGCCGGGTATACTTCAGTTAATGGTGTTGCTAATGACCATTTTTGCCGTTGGGGTCGAGCTAAAAGAACGAACCTCCCGCGAATGGATGGATTCTGCCAACAATTCCTTGTTTGTTGCATTAACCGGAAAATTATTGCCTTATACATTGATATTTACATCACTGGGAATTATTTGCAATCTTTTGCTTTACAAATACATGCATTATCCACTGAATTCAAGTATCGGCTGGATGCATCTGACTACATTTATATTCGTAATTGCTTCGCAAGCCATAGGCGTTTTATTAATCGGAATAACGCCAGTTCTACGCGATGCCGTTACGCTTGGAGGAGTATTCGGCATGCTGGGCGTTACCTTTGCCGGCTCCACCTTCCCTATCGAACAAATGCCCCGGGGCGTACGCATATTCAGCCATTTCTTCCCGATTCATCATTATTTCAACATCTATGTGAATCATGCTTTAAATGGTGTCAGTATCCGATACTCAATAATGTCGTTTGTTTTTCTACTTTCATTTATCATTTTACCGTTTTTTGTGTATAACAGATTAAAGAAAGCTGCAATTTATCAAAACTTTCCAATCAAATAAGTATCTAAATGAACATCATACAACAATTTACATATTTAATCAACAAGCAAATTTCAATAATAAAAGACACTTTGTTGGTCGCCAGGAATGAATTTGCCACTATGTTTAAAGATCGTGGTGTGGTTATCCTTTTTGTACTCGCTCCTCTGGCCTACCCCATTTTGTATTGCAGCCTTTACATGAACGAAACGCTGATAGATGTTCCAATTGCCGCTGTTGACTGCTCTGCAAGTCAGGAATCCAGAGAGTTTCTCCGACATTTGGACGCGACTCAAAATGTACGCATTACAAATAAATTTTCGTCGTTAGCCGAAGCTAAACAAGCTTTCAACGAGAAAAAAGTCCACGGTGTGGTATATATTCCGGCTGATTTTTGTAAAAAATTAATCAAGGGGGATCAGGCTCATATTTCCATTTACTGCGACATCAGCAGTTTTATGTATTACCGCATTATCAATCAGGCATGTAATAATTGTATAATGGACCTGAACAACCAAATACAAACTAAACGGTTAAATACTGCGGGGATAACTGGCGAACAAGCAACTGTCGTATCGAATCCGATTCCATTTGTTGGTCAGGTTCTGTTTAATGAAGGCGCTGGTTTTGCAAGTTTTCTAATGCCAGCCATACTCATGCTGATTATCCAACAGACCTTATTTTTAGGAATAGGGATTATAGCCGGAACAGCGCGGGGCGAAAATAAGTTTCATGTTTTAGTCAATTCCAATATCCACCGTGGCAGAACCATCCGGGTAGTTATTGGGAAAAGCATTTGCTATTTGCTCATGTACGGAGCATGGTCATTCTTCATATTGGGCGTTATTCCACATGCATATAATTTGCCTCACATCGGGCTTCCTATGGATATAATTAAATTCATGATACCCTATTTGCTGGCAGTAGTTTTCTTTTCGATGACCGTGTCTGTTTTTTTGCCCCACCGCGAAACCGGAATGGTAGTTTTCCTGTTTTTTTCGCTCATTCTGTTGTTTCTGAGCGGTATATCATGGCCTCAATCCAATATAAATTGGTTTTGGAGAACATTTGCCTGGATTTTCCCTTCTACCCATGGAGTACAGGGCTATATCAAGATAAATACAATGGCGGCAAATTTGCACCGGGTTTCATTCGAATACGTAAGTTTATGGATACAAACAGGACTGTATTTTGCAACCACCTGTTGGGCATACCGTTGGCAAATTAAAAAAAGCAGCAGAAAGCAACTGGCAAACAGCAATATTGATTAATAAACCGGTTGTTTTACATTCAAAATCAAAAGTATGAGGGAGTTTTCGGTTTGAAAATTTCCTCATACCATTTTATATCAATAAAAAAAGCGCTGCAAAATCATTTACAACGCCTTCTGTATTATATAACCGAAAATTATTCTTTTATTGTTTTTACCACCACCCAATTATTTTTTTCATTGAATGAAACCAGTTTCAGGCCATTACGATTGGCCTCAGCTTCAATAAGCGGAATATCTTCTTTGTAAAATCCACTCATATACAATTCGCCACCCGTGCTCAGGCAAGCCGCATATTGCTCCATATCAGCCAACAATATATTTCGATTGATATTGGCCAATACAATATCAAAATGCATGCCTGTAAGCAATTCCGCTCCACCAAGTTTCACCTCTATTCCCTGAATATTATTGATTGCAATATTCTCTATCGAATTGTCGGTACACCAGGTATCAATATCAATTGCCACAATATCTTTTGCGCCACGCATAGCGGCCAGAATAGCCAAAACTGCCGTTCCACACCCCATATCCAACAGGGTTTTACCCTCCAAATCCATTTTCAACAGTTCACCAATAACCAGGCTGGTTGTTTCGTGATGCCCGGTTCCAAAAGCCATTTTCGGATCAATGATAATGTCATATTTAGCTTTGGGCACATCTTTATGAAACGAACTGTGGATAACACAGTCATTACCAATCACAATCGGTTCAAAAAAATTCTTTTCCCACTCTTCGTTCCAGTTTTTCGATTCTATTTGTGTAACTTTGTAGTCAATAGAGGCTTCAAACGGAAACTCAGTCAACAAATCCTTCAATTTAGATTCATCGAAAAGCGATTCGGAAATATAAGCATCGAGACTCTCCGCTGTGGGTACAAAACTTTCAAAACCAATTTCACCCAATTCCTGGGCTAATACATCTGAAATATAGTCTTCGTAGGGCTCAATAAAAAAATTGACTTCAATGTAATTCATGCAATTAATAAATATTCGTTAATTCATATTATATTTAAATAGTTTCAGTAATGAATTAAACAATTCACGAGTAACTTTGTCTAATCATCAGTATGCAAAAGTACTCATTTTTTGATACTTTTTGCTTATTTAAGGTTTATCACATTATTAAGCAAACTTCAAATCCAAGTAAGTGTCTAATGGCATGATTCTTGCAGAATAATTATATTAGAAAAACAATCTCTATTGACTAAATAATAGGAGGTATTATTATGAAACGATTCACATTTATCAGTATGCTGGTTTTAATGGTTCCTTTGGCAGGAATTGGTCAAAATCAGAACGCTATGCTCGATGATATTTATTTCAAACCGAGCGATGCAAGCAAAATTCAGAAAACACAGGTAAATAAGCAAAAACCGACCTATAAAAACGGAGCAAAGGAAATTGTTTATATTGATCGTGAAAACTCAACTCCAAATTCGGACAGCACCGTATTGGCTCAGGCCAATGACAGTATTTATACTGATAGCCTGAACAACACCGGTTATTATCTGAATGGATTTAAAGGTACCAAATCCGATTTGGAGTATGCCGAAAGAATTCGCCGCTTCCATAGCCCGAAATACACCGTTTTTATTGGTGATCCGAGTTATAATGACATATACTTTCTGAATGATAATGACTGGAACGTATACGTTGATGGATCGTATGCTTATGTAACCCCAACCTGGACAAACCCATACTGGTGGAATTACAACTATGGTCCTATGTACGGCGGTTGGGGATATAATAATTTCTACTCACCATACTATGGCTACGGAGGTTGGAACTATTACCCCTGGAGTTATAATAACTTCTACGGATATGGTTATCCATATTACGGAGGATACTATGGAGGATACTATGGCAGTTATTACGGCTGGGGTTCTCCTTACTACTACGGCTACGGTGACTACTATGGATATGGTGGATATTATGGTTATGGTGGTTATGGAAACTGGTACACTCATTCATTTAGAGATACAAACCCGGCGCATAACGAAGCCAACAGACGCAACATCACCAACCCCAATGGCAAGCGTTATGGCGACACAAACAACGCAGCGCAAACTATTGGCGGAAGCAGTTTTAGTGCAGGGTCACGTAATCCTTACACGGTTGTAAGTGGCATTGGTTCACGAGATAAAAATCAGGCAACAGTTATAAATGGTACTGCTTCACGTCCTGCCACAACTACATTGCAGGCCACAAGACCAAACGGAAATGGAATTGGATTGGTTAGAACAGGCGGTTCACGAAATACAAGTGGATTATATCAGAATTATACCAACGCAAATTCAAACACAGGTTCACGTCCTACATCAATAGGTACGTCAACGACAATAAATACCCGCCCACGCACAGCTACTGTATATTCGAATTCAAACAATTCTGAAATTTCAAGAGGCACAAACTCTTCTGAATCGAGCACACGAATATATTCAACAGGCAGTTCAAGGCCTGGTTCTTCAACTAATAGCGGAAGCAGAAGCACCACCTACAGCACTCCTACATATAGCAGCGGAAGCAGAACTTCAACTTATAGTGCTCCTACATATAACAGTGGAACTAGAAGCAGCAGCCCGTCAAGCAGCGGAAGCTACAATTCCAGTTCACCTTCGTACAGCAGTCCTTCTTACAACAGTGGAAGTTCAAGCAGCAGTTCATATTCAAGTGGTAGCAATTCAAGCAGCAGTGGAGGCTCACGTAGCTCAAGCGGTGGCGGTAATTCTGCCGGAAGCAGACGATAAATAACAAACTATAAATGACTTGTTTAATCTATTAAAAGAATACAACAATGAAAAAGAATATAATAACACTGGCTCTTTTGGCAAGTTGTTCATTCATAATGGGCCAAACCGAATTTGATGCATTAAAATCAGTGCAGACAGATATTAACGGTACAGCAAGATACATGGGAATGGCAGGAGCTTTTGGTGCATTAGGAGGCGATGCGTCAGCTATAAAAGACAACCCCGCCGGATTGGGAATTTATCGGCGCTCCGAACTTGTAGGAACAATGAACGCCTTATTTCAAACAAGTTCATCTACATGGAATAACACAAACGGATTAAGCGACTTATACAAAGTTGGACTAAACAATTTTTCTTACGTGATTGCAGCTCCAACATGGCGCAACGAAAGTGGCAATCAAGGACTGTTAAGCTCAAATTTTTCATTTGCATACAACCGGCTTAAAAATTTCAATCGTAGTCTGAATATTAAAGGAGGAGCAAGTGCCTCTTCAATGACGCACTATATGGCTGACTTAACCGGTAACATAACCGGCGATGAATTAAAATACACCAACAGTTACGAACCTTTCGACAACACTAATATCCCGTGGTTATCTGTACTGGCTTACGAAGGTGGACTGATGTATGAAAACATAAATAACACTACAGGCAAAAGCACATGGTCATCGTTATTAGGGAACACCGAAACGGTTACTCCTGGTTATAAACTTTTTGAAAAGGGATATTTAGATGAATATTCTATAGGCTGGGCAGGAAATTTCAGCAACAAATTTTTCCTTGGAGCAACCGTAAATTTCCAGTCATTGAACTACTCGGCTACAACTAATTATAATGAAACTTTTTCAGGTGCAGGAGGAATGATTCTGAGAGACAGTATCTACAGCAACGGAAACGGATTTAACCTGAAAGTGGGAACAATTATTTGTCCTGCAGATTTCCTCAGATTCGGAGTATCTTTACAGACTCCTACAATTTACAAAATGAGTGATAATTATTATTCAAAACTCAATTATGACACCGATATCCTAGGATACATAAGCACTCCGGGCGGATACAGTAAATATCAAATCCAAAGTCCGTTACTTTTAAATGCGAGCGCAGCTTTTATAATTGGCACCCAAGGGCTTATAAGTGCTGAATATGATTATGCAAATTATAAAGGCACCCGCTTGAGAAGCGAAACCGGTGATGCAGATAGTTTCGACAAAGAAAATGAAGGCATGAGAAATAATATCAATAATGTACGTACAATAAAAATTGGTGGAGAATATAAACTGACCGACAATTTCGCCATACGTGCAGGATATGCCAATTCAAGCAATGCAACAGTACCGGGAGCAATGAAATCAATTCGTTATAACACGCTTCGCACTGATATGGAATTCTTCCAACACAATAGCACCAACTATCTGACAGCAGGCTTTGGATACCGCGAATCTGGCTGGTTTATAGATTTTGCCTATATGAACAAAATTGTGGATGAAACGTTCTACCCGTACAATACAAGTTCTATTGCTGAAACAAATCCAAATTTGGCTGTAAATCCAGCTAAATTGAGCACTAAAAATAACAACATAGTGGTAACATTAGGATTGAAGTTTTAATACAGTTTTGATATTGAATAATTCTGGTTTTTAATTTTGCACTATAGGTCGGCTTTCGGGTCGGCCTTTTTTTTTCAAAACGAATAAAATTCATAATTAGAAAGCACTCAATAAAAATTCAAAATTGCTGCATATACACTATTTGTCAATTCGTATTAAAACTGTACCTTTGCAGCCGCAAAATTGAGGAAGAAACGATATATTAAACCACACATATACAATGTCTTTACAATCAGAGATTCAACGTCGTCGCACATTCGCCATTATTAGTCACCCCGATGCGGGAAAAACCACACTTACTGAAAAACTCCTTCTTTTCGGAGGTGCAATTCATGTAGCAGGCGCCGTTAAATCGAATAAAATAAAGAAAACCGCTACGTCCGATTGGATGGAAATTGAAAAACAACGCGGAATTTCTGTGGCTACTTCTGTTATGGGTTTCGAGTATCGAGACTACAAAATCAACATCCTCGATACGCCCGGCCACCAGGACTTTGCCGAAGACACCTACCGTACACTCACTGCTGTCGACAGTGTAATTATTGTTGTGGATACGGCTAAAGGTGTAGAAGCTCAAACCCGCAAACTGATGGAAGTGTGTCGTATGCGTAACACACCGGTAATGATATTTGTAAACAAAATGGATCGTGAGGGGAAAGACGCATTTGATTTACTGGATGAACTGGAAGCAGAACTCGGCATTGGAGTTCGCCCGCTGAGCTGGCCTATCAACCAGGGATTTGCATTTAAAGGGGTCTACAATATATATAAAGAAAATCTTCAACTTTTTACACCCAACAAACAATCCATCAGCGAATCGGTTGAACTGGCTGACATTGACAGTCCTGAATTAGACAAACTTGTGGGCGACCGCGATGCGAACAAACTGCGCGAAGACATGGAGCTGATTAACGGGGTGTATTCAGAATTTGATACTGAAAAATACCTGGCCGGACAGTTGGCCCCCGTTTTCTTTGGAAGTGCACTGAATAACTTTGGAGTGAAGGAATTGTTGGACTGCTTTGTTGAAATTGCACCTTCTCCCCGTCCCATACACACGCTGGAACGTGAAATAAATCCTTACGAAGAGAACTTCTCTGGATTTATCTTTAAAATTCATGCTAACATGGACCCGAACCATCGGAGTTGTATCGCATTTGTAAAAATCTGTTCCGGTAAATTTGAGCGTAACGTTAATTATAAACATATCCGTCATGGCAAAATGATGCGCTTCTCCTCACCTACTGCCTTTATGGCTCAGAAGAAAGAGACTGTAGACGAAGCTTATGCCGGAGATATCGTCGGATTGCCGGATACAGGCAATTTCAAAATTGGTGACACATTAACCGGTGGCGAAAACCTTCATTTCAAAGGAATCCCAAGTTTTTCGCCCGAAATGTTTAAATACATCGAAAATGCTGACCCAATGAAAACCAAACAATTGGACAAAGGCGTAAACCAGCTGATGGACGAAGGTGTTGCACAGTTATTTGTAAATCAATACAATGGTCGTAAAATAATAGGAACGGTGGGTCAACTACAGTTTGAGGTTATCCAATACCGCTTGCTTCATGAGTATGGCGCACAATGCCGCTGGGAACCCATTTCACTTTACAAAGCCTGCTGGATAGAAAGCGACGACGCTGCCGAGCTGGAAAATTTCAAAAAACGGAAAGCACAATATATGGCCAAAGACAAAGATGGACGCGATGTGTTTTTAGCTGATTCTGGATACGTACTTCAAATGGCTCAAAATGATTTCAAAAATATCAAATTTCATTTTACATCTGAATTTTGATTTAACCTTGGTTTTCAGCATTTTGCTAAACACAACAACCTTACCACTTTCTAATCAAACTATTTATCAATCACATTTCATATTCAAAATAAAAAACAGGCAAAAGTTATTCATTTATTGTACTTTTGCTAATCGCTCTTAATATTATTGGTTTAAGGAATATTTAAAGATTATGGAAAGTAGTAAAACCGGGCATTTAAGCAAATTTGGTTTTTGGGGTGTTATTGTCACTCTGGGTATTGTTTACGGAGATATCGGGACATCTCCTCTGTACGTAATGAAAGCTATCATTGGGGCAAATGCTCATTTTGATGCTGATTATATTATTGGAGCCGTTTCGTGTATAATATGGACTATTACGCTTCAAACTACAGTTAAGTATGTTCTTATTACTTTAAGAGCCGACAATAAAGGGGAAGGAGGTATTTTGGCGTTATACGCACTGGTGCGTAAAAGCAAGAAAAAATGGCTTTATATTATTGCCATCATCGGAGCCAGTACACTTATTGCCGATGGAATTATCACTCCCTCTATTACGGTAGTATCGGCTATTGAAGGATTAAGAGGTATAAATCCGGACACGCCCGTGGTACCAATTAGCATTCTGATTATTTCTGCTTTGTTCATTATCCAACAATTCGGAACTAAGGTGATCGGAAAATCATTTGGCCCCATGATGGTTATCTGGTTCAGTATGCTGGGTATATTGGGAGTAATGCAAATTGCGGGATATATTTCTATTTTAAAAGCATTTAATCCCTATTATGCTATACATCTACTGATAAACTTCCCTGACTGGTTTCTGATTATGGGTGCTGTTTTCCTTTGTACAACTGGAGCCGAAGCACTGTATTCCGACCTTGGACACTGTGGAATTAAAAATATACGGGTGAGTTGGATTTTTGTGAAGTCAACATTGTTGCTGAATTATCTTGGACAAGGCGCATGGATACTCACACACATGGGTGAAGTAAACGAAACTACAAATCCGTTTTATTCCATAATGCCACAAAGTTTTCTCATTTTTGGAGTTATAATGGCTACTATAGCTGCTATCATTGCCAGCCAGGCACTTATAAGTGGTTCGTTTTCTATTTTCAGTGAAGGTATGAGTCTGAACTTTTGGCCACGCCAGCGGATTAAATACCCCACCGAAGTAAAAGGACAATTATATATACCGTTTGTAAACTGGTTCTTATACATATTTTGTGTAATAACAGTTTTGTTTTTCCAAACTTCAAGCGCCATGGAAGCAGCCTACGGACTGTCGATAACCATTACCATGCTTATGACAACTATGCTGCTGGCTTCGTATCTGAAAGCAAAGAAACTGAACATGACGTTTGTTTTAGCCATTGTAGGATTCTTTTTAACGCTTGAGTTTTCATTCCTGATAGCCAATATGTTCAAGTTCATGCATGGAGGTTGGGTTACAATACTTATTGCAGGAATCATATTCTCAGTTATGTTGGTTTGGTACAATGCCCGGATTATCAAAAACAAACATTTGCAGTTTCTGAAAATCGAGACATTTTACAAGATTCTTTCCGATATACGAGCCGACAATACAATCCCAAAATACTCCACCAATCTTGTCTATTTAAGTAAGGCTGACATGAAAACGGATATTGAAGGAAAAATTATTTATTCAATCATCAACAAGCAGCCCAAGCGTGCCGATAATTACTGGATACTCCATATCGACCATGTAGATGAGCCAACAACGCTGGAATATACATTTGAGAAACTGATTCCGGACACATTGTACCGTGTCAATATGAAGTTGGGATTTCAGGTTCAGCCACTTATCAATCTTTATTTCAGACAAATTATTGATGATCTGGTCGAAAACAAGGAGTTCAATCTGGTAAGTAACTATCCGGCGCTGAAAAAGCATAATATCCCGGGCGATTTCCGTTTTGTTATTATCCATCGCGTGTATAATCAGAATATGGGCTTCAGGTTCAAAGAGCGAATGACGATGAATTTTTACAACATCATAAAGCATCTCGGAATTACCGACACCAGAGCCTACGGTTTAGATACCAGTAATGTAAACGTAGAATCAGTTCCTTTGGTAATCAAAACTGAACACAAACACAGAATCAGAAGAAGCGAGTTTGCATAAATTTTAAAGAGGATGGATTTTGATTTCCATCCTCTTTTTGTATGCAACCCAAACAAAAAGCGCATAATTATTCCTTTTTAATTCCGCACAACTCATTTATAGACAATTAGATATAAGCACCGATAAAAACGGTTAAATCAATAAAAATCCAGGTTTCGGGGTTGCATAGTACAAGAAAAAGCAGTACTTTTGCACAAATTTGGACAGTTGAGTCACAACAGACAATTCAATCAAAAACAGATATATGCAAAAGTACAAGCCTCTCCACTTAGTTTTGGAAGACGGAACAGTTTTTAAGGGTAAATCCTTTGGTTATGAAAAGCCGGTAGCCGGTGAAGTTGTTTTTAATACTGCTATGGTCGGGTATCCCGAAAGTTTGACCGATCCATCCTATGCTGGTCAGTTATTGGCGATAACGTTCCCGTTGGTTGGGAATTACGGCGTTCCTAATGACACCATCCAAAACGGACTTTCTACTTTTTATGAATCGGAAAAAATTCAGGCTACAGGTTTGATTATTTCCGATTTTTCTTTTGAATACAGCCACTGGAATGCAGGAAAAAGTCTGAGCGAGTGGTTAATAGAAAACGAAGTTCCCGGAATTTTTGGAGTTGATACCCGTGAGTTGACAAAGTTGGTTCGTGAGAAAGGAACCATGAAAGGAAAGTTCGTTTTCCCCGACGGAGATGACATTGAATTTATCAACCCGGATGATGAAAATCAGGTAGCTAAAGTAAGCTGCGACGAAGTGGTTACTTACGGAATCGGAAAACACCGTGTACTTTTGGTAGACTGCGGTGTGAAGCACAACATTATCCGTTGCCTGCTGAAACGCGACACTACAGTTATCCGTGTGCCATGGGATTATGATTTCAATCATATTGAATTTGATGGTTTGTTCATTTCAAATGGTCCCGGCGACCCTGAATACGCTCAGGACACCGTAAGACATATCCAGGTTGCAATGAAAACCGGAAAACCGATTTTCGGTATTTGTATGGGTAACCAACTACTTTCGGTAGCAGGCGGAGCAAAAACCTACAAGCTGAAATACGGTCACCGCAGTCACAACCAACCAGTACAATTGGTGGGAACACAACGCGCCTTTATTACTTCGCAAAATCACGGTTTTGCCGTTGACAATAAAACGCTCGGTGCTGATTGGGAACCTTTGTTTGTAAACATGAACGATGGCACCAATGAAGGTATCCGCCACAAAACAATGCCCTGGTTCTCGGCACAGTTTCACCCGGAAGCTGCTTCCGGACCAACCGATACCGAATTCCTTTTCGATGTATTTATCAAGACGCTGACAGATTTCTCAAAACCAATCACACAAATGATTGAAGAAGAACTTGAATCACGTCTGGTTACCAAACACTCTTACAAAGGAGCAGAAAAAGGCGAAATCAAAAAAGTATTGGTACTAGGTTCCGGTGCATTGAAAATTGGTGAAGCCGGTGAGTTCGACTACTCGGGTTCACAAGCTCTGAAGGCGTTGAAAGAAGAAGGCATTGAAACCGTATTAATTAACCCGAACATTGCTACCGTACAAACTTCAGAAGGCATTGCCGACAAAGTATACTTCCTGCCTGTAACACCTGATTTCGTAGAACGTGTTATTGAAAAAGAGAAACCGGATGGAGTTTTCCTTTCGTTTGGTGGACAAACTGCATTGAACTGCGGTGTGGCGCTTTACCGTGATAAAATTTTCGAAAAACACGGTGTACGTGTTCTCGGAACACCGGTTCAATCGATTATTGATACCGAAGACCGCGAAATTTTCAACAAGAAATTATCTGAAATCGGTGTAAAATATATCAAGAGTGAAGCGGTAAACGACCTTGAAAATGCAGTTCGTGCTGCCAATGAGTTGGGTTATCCGGTTATTGTGCGCGCTGCTTATGCCCTTGGTGGACTCGGTTCTGGTTTCTGCGACAACGACGAAGAACTAAAAGTAATCGTTGACAAAGCTTTCTCCTACTCGCCTCAGGTATTGGTTGAAAAATCATTGAAAGGCTGGAAAGAAATTGAATATGAAGTAGTACGTGACCGTTACGACAACTGTATTACGGTTTGTAACATGGAAAACTTCGACCCGCTCGGTATCCACACCGGCGAAAGTATCGTTGTGGCTCCTTCGCAAACATTGACTAACAGCGAATACCATAAACTGCGCGAACTGGCTATCCGTATTATCCGCCACATCGGTATCGTGGGCGAATGTAACGTGCAATATGCGTTCGACACCGAATCGGAAGATTACCGTGTAATTGAGGTAAATGCCCGTTTGAGCCGTTCTTCTGCATTAGCATCGAAAGCAACCGGTTATCCGCTGGCTTTTGTGGCTGCTAAATTGGGTCTTGGCTACGGTCTCCCTGAACTGAAAAACTCAGTAACCAAAGATACTTCAGCCTTCTTTGAACCAGCTCTTGACTATATTGTATGTAAAATTCCACGCTGGGATTTGGGTAAATTCCAGGGTGTAAGCCGCCAATTGGGCTCAAGCATGAAATCGGTAGGTGAAATCATGGCTATCGGACGTACTTTCGAAGAAGTAATTCAAAAAGGTATCCGTATGATTGGTATGGGAATGCACGGTTTCGTGGCTAACAAAGAATTTGCCGTAGATAACCTGGACAAAGCATTGAACGAACCAACCGACCGTCGTATTTTCTATCTGGCTCAGGCTTTGGAAAGCGGTTACACAGTGGATCGCCTGCACGAACTGACTAAAATCGACCGCTGGTTCCTGCATAAACTGGATCGTATCAAAAAAATTGAAAAAGAACTGGCTGCAGTTAACTCATTGGAAAACCTTTCCGACGAATTGCTGACTGAATCTAAAGTAGCCGGATTCTCCGACTTCCAGATAACCCGTTTGGTTACCAAATGCAGTAACGACGATATGGACGAGCAGATTAAATTGACCCGTGCACATCGTAAGAGTCGCGGTATCGTTCCTGTGGTAAAACAAATCGACACACTGGCTGCCGAATATCCTGCTCAAACCAACTACCTGTACCTCACTTACAGCGGCGTGACCGGGGATATGAAATACCTGGGCGACCACAAATCGGTGGTAGTTCTCGGTTCGGGCGCTTACCGTATCGGTTCGTCTGTAGAGTTCGACTGGTGTGGTGTAAACGCATTGATGACTATTCGCAAAGAAGGTTTGCGTTCGGTAATGATCAACTACAATCCTGAAACGGTTTCGACCGACTACGATATGTGCGACCGTCTATACTTCGACGAATTGAGCTTCGAACGCGTGATGGATATCATGGAAATGGAAAATCCGATGGGAACAATCGTTTCTACCGGAGGGCAGATTCCGAATAACCTGGCTATGAAGCTGGCTGACGCGAATGTAAATATCCTCGGTACGCAAGCGGTAGATATCGACCGTGCCGAAGACCGCCATAAATTCTCGTCAATGCTCGACGAACTGGGCATTGACCAGCCACGCTGGAAAGAGCTTACCACATTCGATGATGTAAACGACTTTGTAAAAGAAGTAGGTTTCCCCGTATTGGTTCGTCCTTCTTATGTACTTTCGGGTGCTGCCATGAACGTGTGCCACGATGCTTCGCAGCTGGAAAACTTCCTGAAACTGGCAACCGAAGTTTCAAAGAAACATCCGGTGGTTGTTTCAGAATTCCTCGAAAGATGCAAGGAAATTGAAATTGATGCGGTAGCTGAAAAAGGCGAGATTTTGGTTTATGCCATTTCGGAACACGTGGAATTTGCCGGTGTTCACTCCGGTGATGCTACCACACAGTTCCCTCCGCAAAAGATTTATGTGGAAACAATCCGCCGCATTAAGAAAATTGCCAGCGAAATTGCAAAATCGCTTAATATCTCTGGACCGTTCAACATTCAGTTCCTGGCCAAAGACAATTATATCAAGGTAATTGAATGTAACCTGCGTTCGTCACGTTCGTTCCCATTCGTTTCAAAAGTATTGAAACTGAACTTTATCGAACTGGCTACCAAAGTAATGTTGGGCTTACCGGTTGAGAAACCTGAGAAATCGGCATTCGACCTTGATTACGTGGGTATCAAAGCTTCGCAGTTCTCGTTCCACCGCCTGCAACAGGCCGACCCGGTATTGGGCGTGGATATGGCTTCTACCGGTGAGGTAGGCTGTATTGGCGACGATTTCTCAGAAGCAATCCTGAAATCGCTGTTGTCGGTAGGTTTCCGCATTCCAAAAAAACGAATCCTGATTTCTTCGGGCGAACCAAAATCGAAAGTGGAACTGCTGGATGCATGTCATTTGCTGCAGAAAAAAGGTTTCGAACTATATGCTACACGCGGAAGCCAACGCTTCCTCGAGGAAAACGGCGTGAAAGCTATTGCAGTGCAATGGCCTGACGAAGAAGGCGATTTGAACGTAAAAAACATGCTTTCGAACAAAGAATTTGATTTGGTTATCAATATCCCGAAAAACACTACTGAACGTGAGTTACGCAATGACTATACTATTCGTCGTGGTGCTATCGACTTCAACATTCCATTGTTCACAAATGCACGGTTAGCCTCGGCCTTTATCAATGCCTTCTGCACAATGAGTTTTGAAGACATTAAGATCAAAAGCTGGGATGAATATTGAGAATAATGCATAATTTTTAATGCACAATTCATAATTAAAACAGCCGGTTGCAGAAATGCAGCCGGCTGTTTTTGATTTTGGGATCTGATATTAGAGATATTGTCAACATCAGAAGTATTCATTGAAAATAGCTGTCTTCATGCCAGTTTGCAATATTCGAATCGATATACGCACCAATTCGCCGGCATTCCTCGTAATCCCGAATGACATGATCATGGAAACGTGTCTGCCAAACCGGTTGTCCTTTAGTTTGCCCCAATGTATTTATCCGTGCAGTTACAGCCGATTTAAATCCGGCAACAAACGATGATATTGATTTTGGTTCGCGGTAGGCAATGCCATTACCCTGTAGAGACACACGGCCGTGCGTCTCATTATGGTATGTGACGGCATCATTGATGTCCTGTAGAGCCGCACGGCCGTGCGTCTCGGTATAGCCGTTATTGGCATTGGCATTAGCATCCCGTAAAGACGCACGGCCGTGCGTCTCTACAACAACGTCGGCAGGATATTCAATGCGTAAAATGGCATGGATGTGATTGGGCATTATTACAAATGAATCGCAAAACAATTCCTTTCTGATTTCGAATGACTTTGCCCATTCTTCAGCCACAATTTGTCCGAATTCCGATAAAAACATTTCTTTATCGACTATAGTGCCAAACAAACAGGCATGATGTGCGGTGTTGATGGTGATAAAATATAGCCCTTCACTGCTGTAATCCCACGACTGCCAACGTGCCGAAGGAATACGGTATTTGTTTTGAAATTTAGCGGCCATTGTTTATAAATTTAAATATCAACGCAAATGTAAAATAATTTTGGATAATTCGCAATTCACCCTGTTTACATTCAGAATATTACGTATATTTTGTAGAGCCGTACGGTCGTGCGGCTAATAATTCAGCTAATATTTTACAAATAGAGTCGCACGGCCGTGCGACTCTACCATCCATAAATATTGTAAATATCCATTGTGCAGCATACGCAAACACCATTTTTTTCAGATTCATACTTGCGTAGCTTACGCAAGTGAGAAATGAAACTAAAGCACGCTTGCGTAGCTCACACAACCTCCCACGAAAATAAAAGCATGCTTGCGTAACTTACGCGAGCTCCCTTTGAAATGATTTTGCCCTTGCGTAGGCTTCGCAAGCTCGCCCGATTTTTTTTGGGACTTTGCGTAAGCTACGCAAACCCTTTGTTAATGAGGGTTGTAATATCGAAAAAGAATATTTCTAAAAAATATTTTTATTTCACCAAAAAATATTCTTTATTTTATATTAATTTTCTCAGATTTAGTTATTATTTTTGTGAAAACTATTTTCTAATATAAATATAAAACCAAAGAATTATTATGAAAGTCACTATTATCCGGCTACCGCTAAATCATCTCTGGAACAGCGAGTATTGTATGTTTGTAAGTAAAATTGTAGCTATTGCTTTAAAGTACAATCCTGAAGCATTGCACCTGAAAAAAGCATACGAGCGCCTGACAGCCTATATGCCTCAGATAGCCAAAATAAAGGCACAGGAACTGAGCAATGTGATAAGTAACCAATTGTCGGACATGAATGCCGAGCGCTACACAATAATCAGATCGATTATGGACCAGGTAAAAACACTCGGCAAACTCAGCATACCCGACCTGGCAAACCATGTGGCCATATTGAACCGCCTGTTGGATAAACACGGTCGTGACATTGGCTCTACCAACTACACCGACAACACCAAAAGAATCAAAGATTTGGCTGCGGAATACAACAACGTTGAAGAAATTAAAACAGCTGCATCGGCTTTACAGCTTGATATGCTTTTCGACCATTTGGCTGGTTTGAACAGGCAGTTCGACAACCTGTACATGCAGCGTAATGACGAAAATTCAGCCATAGAAACAGTTGACGCCCGTGCGATTCGTACAGAAACGGATAAAGCCCTCACTGCCTTTTACGATGCATTTGAGGTCTTCAGCGCCGAATATGATGATTTGGATTATCAGGCTCCGGCCAACGAACTAAATGAATTTATTTCGCACTACAAAGCCCAACTCAAAGCCCGCACCACCCGCCGCCACGAAGGCAAAGACGTACATACCGAAACGCCGATTACAGCAGCATAACTAAAAAACAAACAGCCTCTCGTTTTAGAAACGGGAGGCTGCTAAAAATCTAATTAAATTAAATTAAATGGTTTGTTTGATAGAGCAAACTGTAACTTCCACCACGCGGGTCAGGAACGAGAATTTTTCTTTCATCATGTCGTACTCATCGCCTTCAGCCATATAACGGGCAATACCTTCAATTACGAAACCTGTACCCGGATAATCTTTATAGCCAGTTACGTTTCGGGTACCCAGCGCTAATTTGATACGATTATTTACATTTACATTTTTCTCGGTTTTGCGCATTCCATAGGCAGGAATCAGGATTCGTTCGTCGTCAGTCACTACCAGGAACGAGTTCCAGGTATTTACCAGGTGCGGATCGCTCTCGCCCCACGAAACAATGCTCACTACACCATCGTGTTGCAGTACGTCGTAAAATTTTTGTGGAAGTGTTTTTTCTGTTTTCATCTTGTTCGTTTCTAAAAAAAAATCGTTTCTATATTGTCTTATTTCATTATCATTTGCACCGACAAAGATAGAACCGAGCAACCAACAAAATAATTAAACTGGTTTAAGAAAACGAACAAATTATTTCTTTTTACGCAATTCGCTCAGGTATTCGGGGGTAAGACCAAGGTAGGAAGCAAGCATGTATTGGGGTACACGTTGCAAAAACTGTGGAAATGAAGCACTGAAATGCCTGAACATTTCCTCTTTCGACAACTGGTAAATCAGCTTCACCCGTAATTGCGAAGCAGCCAGCGCACGCTGCATAATGATGCGGAAATAACGTTCCATTTGCGGAACTTCGGCAAACAACTTTTCCTGTGTATGGAAATCAATACCCAACACAACCGATTTTTCCACGGCCTGAATGAAATACTCCGAAGGTTGTTGTCTGGAAAAGCTGAAATAATCGGACATCCACCAGGTTTCGATTGCAAATTGCGTGGTTTGTTCCACCATCTTGTCGTTGTAGTAGAACATACGCAAACATCCGCTTTCAACAAAATAATTGAACCGGCACACCTGCCCTTCTTTCAACAGGAACTCTTTTTTCTTCAATGTTAGGGGGTGAACATAGGATTCAACAACCTGAATCTCTGGCTCATTCAAACGAACATATTTTTGGATATGCGAAATAAATCCGGCGTAATTGTTTTGCATTAAGAATCTTTTATTTCTTCAATTTTCGAAGAATTTTTAGAACTGCAAATATAAAACTAACTTTTGAAAATAAAACTATCCGATCCATGTGGTAAATTCAAACTCATTTATCACACAACCGAAACACAAGTTCACCTTTAAGTCAACATGTCGAGTTTGTTTTTCAACCGGGCTTTCTTTTTTTCATTAGGAACAAATTGTACCGCTTTCTTGGTAAGTTCCTTCACCACCTTCAGCGAAGATTTCAAGTAACTATAGGTCAAGGTTTCTTTACCATGTAACAAATCGTTTCTTTCCTGTCGTAATTGCATAAGCTGATTTGCCTCTTCACTAGTGATAATTTGTTTATCAACAAGAATCTTAAAATCCGGATTCAAATACTTGCCAGATTTGCTTAGGCTAGCTGCTTGAAAATCGCTAAAAGCCTTTTCAAGAACAACCCAACACTTTACATATGATTCGGATGCTGACACTATGTTATTGGGTAGACTTAGGTTTTTAAAATAACTTTTAAGATTAGGCTTTTCCACATCAAAAATTTCAACTAAAAACATGTTAAGCAATTGATCGGTGACTGATTCATCAGAATCAACATTAATTTTGTGAATGTAAGATTCAAATTCTTTCATATCAAGTTTTTTGATAGTATTCAAATAATTGGTCAATAAATAGGTGTCGCCAAGTTTAATCTTATTCAGATAATTCTTATCAATTGCATTCAGAATGAAATTAGTCAATTCAAACTGATTGCTTATTTCGTTATTGTGTTTGATTCTGTTGGTTATGGCTGTTTTTAATCTTTCCAGAGCAATTTCACCACTCAATACCAGTCCGTTTATTTCATCCAGAATCTGTAATTCCACTGTTGATAAGTCACCCGAGTAAGGTTTATAGACCAAATCATGTTCAACTTCCGACCATGCATGCATTAATACAGATGCAACCTGTATTTCCACTACAGATTCATTATATTTTTTTATATTGTAGTCTTTCATTCTAATCCGGTAATGCGTTGCCCAGTAGCCGGAAAAACGTTTGGTGTACTTGGGTGTATCCGATTGTGTGGGGAAAACTTTCTTTAATTCAACCACAAACAATTCTTTAATGATTTCATCTACAATTTCTCTCTCGGATGGAAAATATAATGAAACACGAACCCCTGCTAAATCGACTATGTCTTTGTAAATCTCATCAATTGTTTCGAATTTAGCCTCAAGATTTCGTTTGACTAATTTATCTTTCAACTTATCTGGTCTTTTTGCCCTAAATGTAACTTCAGCTTTTATCCCATACTTGATAAGCTGACTTTCAAGTTTTATTGCAACCACTTGTGACAATTTCTGATAAAAATCAAATTCTTTATCATACTGCTTCATAAATTCATTAATTACTTTCATGTTGTTTTTTATGTTGAGGTTAACGTTGTGTTATTTCAAAGATAGCTTTATAAATTAAGGAATTATGAATGAGGCATGAACCTGAAACAATCAAAGTAGTTTTAATTTGTCTATTTATAACGCCTTATATTTTTAATAGTTTTGCGTACAATCGGAAGTTATCCTGACTTTAAACAAAAGTCACAAAAAGTTGATATCATAAGCAGTTTAGTAATCAGATTCCAAATTAATTCTGCACATCTGATAACATTTGACTAATCTATTTGTTATATTATTGATTTCGATTCGACCTGAGACGTCAAAAAAAGAGTTCAGAATATATGCATTTCAACAGGAATTCGTTTATAGCACTCTTCTTAGCCATAGCACTATCTGCACATGTGAAGGGTCAAACTGAAATTAATACCGATTCTCTATTAATAAAGAGATCGAGCGATTCCCTATTCCAACCTCACCGGAAACCATTTCTTGCGTCAGGAATAATTACGGCAACAAACCTCGGTGTTTGGGCTTACGACTGGTATTTAATGAAGGAATTTTGGGCTGACATAAATTTACAAACCATCAAGCGCAATCTTCAAACCGGCTTTGTATGGGATAATGACATGATTATTACCAATCTGCTGTCACACCCTTACAATGGCGGATTGTATTTCGATGCGGCACGCAACAACGGGTTAAACTTTTGGCAATCCATACCTTTTTCGGCCGGAGGAAGCCTGTTGTGGGAATTTTTTCTTGAAAATGAAGCCGCTTCCATCAACGACTTTGCCACAACCACCATAGGAGGAGCTTGTGTGGGTGAAATCACTTATCGGATATCCGACTTGTTTATCGACGACCGAGCTGTAGGTTTTGAACGATTTAAAAGAGAGGCATTGCTAACCATCATCTCTCCTATCCGCGGGCTGAACAGGCTTTTAAATGGCGATGCTTTTAAAAAGCGGAATACGAAAGGAAACTCAATAGTAGCGCCAACCTTTAATTTTACATCAACACTTGGATACCGGTACATGATTGATAATTCGCACATTGATAATTATTTCAACCAGATGCTCACTTACAATGCAGGGCTTATTTATGGCGACCCTTATGATGTGAATCTTGAAAAACCTTACGATTTCTTTTCTGTTCGGTTGTCGGGAAATTTCGTGACCTTTGAATCCTTAATGAGCCGTGCAAACATGTTAGGCTTGCTGTACTATAAAGACATCAACCTGTGCACACAAAACAGTCGGCTCAGATTCGGACTTTTTCAGCATCTGAATTATTATGATGGTAGTGCCGACCTGCGTAATGTATCTATAAAACCATTCAAAATAGCCGAAGCAGCTGCATTTGGTCCTGGCTTACTGTTTAAAAGCCAGCTTTCGAAGAATTTGCTCTTTTTGAGTTCGGCTCATGTGGATGCCATATTGTTGGGCGCCAGCCAAACCGATTATTTCAAATTCTATATAAGAGATTACAATATGGGAAGTGGCTTTAGTTCCAAACTAAATTTCGAACTCAGGTTTTCTGCTAAAGCCAGATTGTTGTTTGAACTGGAAGATTACCGGATTTATTCCTGGACAGGGATTAATCCTTTAGATCCAAGCATTATTCAGAATGTGCAGGGCGATGTTTGCAATGTCGGTATGGATATTATAAGGACTTACTTTAGCTACAATATTTCCAAACACCTTCTGCTAACCGCCGAAAACAGTTATTACCACAGAAGAAATATCTACAAATACTTCCCAAATGTAATTCACGGAGTATGGGGGAATACAATAAGCCTCGGATACATTTGGTAACAAACCGGTAACCTTATGCAGAATGCCCAGAAGCACAACAAACACAACCCCATTTTGCACTGGATATCAACACATTAAAATTCAAGTAAAAATATTTTAAAATTATTGATAAATATTTTCAATTATTTAAGTCAAATCCAAAGAATAATTTTACTTTTGGGAAGGTTAAAACAATTAGTGAATAAAACAATATATCACTATTATTCAACCACTTGAGACTAAAAAAATGTTTAACTTTTCTAATCAAAAAAATTATGATTGAATTTCTGATTAATTTTTGGTGGATTGTACTGACTATTGTATGCATCATACTTTATAAGTACATTCTACGCTTTCTTTTTGGAATGGTTATCGTGCCCGAAGACCGTATCGGACTCGTCACCAAAAAATTTGTGCTATTCGGAGCAGACAAGTCCCTACCCGACGGGCGCATTATTGCCACCAAAGGCGAAGCCGGTTTTCAGGCCAAGGCATTAGCACCCGGACTTTATTTCGGAAAATGGTTCTGGCAATACGATGTAACTATGGAACAGTTTATGGTTATCCCGGAAGGAAAAATCGGTTTGGTAATGGCAAAAGATGGTGCACCCATTCCTACAGGTAATATTCTGGCACAAAGTGTAGAATGTGACAATTTTCAGGATGCCGAAAAATTTTTGCTAAACGGCGGACAACGTGGACGCCAAACGGCTTACATCACCACCGGTTCGTACCGTATTAATACCATGCTTTTTCAGGTATCAATAACCGATATGGTTCGTATCCAGGAGAGCAAAGTGGGTATTATTACCACGCTCGACGGTCTGCCCATTGAAGCTGGTCAAATTGCAGGTAAACTGGTGGAAGGGCACAATAACTTTCAGGATTTTGATCTTTTCCTCAAGAATGGCGGTAATCGTGGTTTGCAACCACAAGTCATTCTGGCCGGATCGTACAATCTCAATCCATGGGCAGTGCAGGTAGAAGAAATACCTATGACCGAAATTTCAATCGGATTTGTAGGTGTGGTCATTTCATTTATCGGAACTGAAGGCCGCGATTTGACCGGTTCCGATTTCAAGCATGGAAATATTGTAAATAAAGGCGAAAAAGGAGTATGGATTGAACCACTTGGACCGGGAAAATATCCAATCAACACATATATCATGAAAGTGGAACTGGTGCCAACAACCAATTTGGTGCTTAACTGGGCATCAGCACGCAGCGAAGCGCATAACCTCGATAAAAATCTTTCGACCATTACCGTTCGCTCCAAAGATGGTTTTCCATTCAACCTGGATGTGGCGCAGATTATCCATGTTCCTACTACAGAAGCACCAAAGGTAATTGCCCGCTTCGGAAATATGGTAAACCTGGTTTCGCAGGTATTGGAGCCAACCATTGGCAACTATTTCCGAAATTCAGCTCAAGACAGCGATGTGATTGCTTTCCTCAGCACGCGTAAAGAGCGCCAGGACTCGGCCAAGGAACATATCAAGAAAGTACTCGACGAATACAACGTAAACGCAGTCGATACGCTGATTGGTGATATTGTACCGCCGGATTCATTGATGAAAACACTTACCGACCGTAAAATTGCAGAAGAGCAAAAAATAACTTACGAAACAGAGAAAAAAGCGCAGGAAACCCGCCAGGGAATGGAAAAAGAAACCGCCATTGCCGACATGCAAAAAGAAATTGTAAAAGCGCAACAAGGTGTTGAAATTGCCGAACGCATAGCCAACGCAACAGTTAAAAAATCGGAAGGAGATGCAACCAGCGTAAAACTGGCTGTAAGTGCAGAGGCCGCTGCAACCAAAATGCGCGCAGAGGCTGAAGCTGAAGCTATCAAAGTAAAAGCGGCAGCTCAGGCCGAGCAGATATCGCTTACCGGTACAGCCGAAGCAGGAAAAATTCTGGCTGTGGGTAAGTCTACCGCCGAAGCTTACGAACTGGCCGTAAAAGCACTCGGAGGCGAAAACTTCACCCGTTACAAAATCACCGAAGAGTTATCGAAAGGAAACGTGAAACTGATTCCGGAAATTCTGATTGGTGGAAATAACGGGAATGGTGGTACAGCTATCGACGGATTATTAGGCTTAAAACTGATGGAAATGATGGATCCAGAAAAAAAGAAAGAGCTAAAAGCTAACGTTTCAGAAACAAAACCATTGGCTAAAAACAAATAATTATCCCGCGTTTAAAGAACTGTAATATAGTTTACCAAAAAACACCCGCATTAGATCTTTTCTAATGCGGGTGTTTCGATTTTTATAAGTATACCTTTAATATACTATTACATTTTTCACTTCCCAGGTTGCTGCATCGCCTGCAATACTTACATATTTAAATGCAATGCGAACCCCCGACTTTCCGGCTACACTGCTTAAATTAGCAACTCCAGATGATACAAATGTCCAGTTGCTACCTGCAGGATACGTTGGAATGGTTACCTGGGTCCAGGTACCCGTAGATGGCAGTCCGCTTTTATAATCAGTAGATACCCACACAGAAGCATACATCTGTTTATTTGCCAAAGTAGACACATAGTTTAAAGCGTGATCAAACATCAAAGAGGCACTTGAAACTTTGGATAGGTCAATAGCTGGCGAAATCAACCAACTTTCGGAAGCATAATCCGTCGGGCTCTTATAGCCGCTTCCGGTCATACCATATGAAGCAGTCGGGGTCCAAACATAAGTCAATCCGGCAGGCAAATTCACATTCTGAA
Source organism: uncultured Paludibacter sp. (assembly GCA_964433885.1). Taxonomy (GTDB): domain Bacteria; phylum Bacteroidota; class Bacteroidia; order Bacteroidales; family Paludibacteraceae; genus Paludibacter. The sequence goes on from CAYSTC010000004.1 coordinate 114,423, forward strand.
TGGTAAAGCCACCCTTACTTGAATTGGCAAATGTTTCGGAATAGATAGCTTCTACCGGCATAGTTCCGCCACTGGTGCTGTCTTCGAGCATATAATAGGATGTGTTCTTAATGCCAGCCATTCCAAAATACGACATCAAACCTCCGTATAAAGTGACCTGTTTTCCGTAGTTGGCTTTCATATCTTTCAAATTTAAACCGGTACGCACAACTCCAGTCGGCAATTGCACTGCAATACATTTTGAAAGATATACATTAGACATTGAATCTGCTATCAGGATATTGGTTGCCTGAGTACAGGTATCGCCCGTAAAATAAAACTGATTCGTTGAATTTGCATACCATGCATAACCTACAATATAACCCTTAACCCATGCACTTGTACCTGCCTGATTCATGGTTGCGCCGGTAACTGTGTAAGGCGATTCTTTGGTTCCTTTTCCATAGTTATTAATAACTGCATCGCCTGTTTTAACAACAAAATTCTTTAGTTCCCACGTGCCTGCTTTTGCCGATGTAGAAATATATTTAAAAGCAATTCGTACTTTCTGACCAGCATATGCATTAAGGCTTATGTCATCTGACCCTACAAAAGTCCAACTTCCCGGATCCGAAAAAGTTTTTGTAGTTATTTGAGTCCAGGTAGCTGTGGCTGGCAGACTATCCGTAACATAGTTAGTCGAAATCCAAACGGTTGCTTCAGCCGAAAGATTTGCAAAATATCTGGTAACATGATCAAACGAAAAATGGGCCGAAGTAACTGTGCTTAAATCAATTTCAGGAGAAATCAACCAGTCTTCATTGGCATTATTTACCGAACTCACATACCCTGTCATCATTACATATCCACTTGAATTCATAGCCCACATTTGCTCTCCTGAAACATTTTGAGTTGTAAAACCACCCATATCTGACTTGAATTCAGAGGAAAGAATAATGGTTTCAACTGTATTATTCGTTGGCTTATAAGCCGATTCGTCCAGATTGGAACAAGCTGTTATCGACAAAGCTCCGCTCAGTAAAACAGCTAAATATAAATATGTTTTTTTCATTGTTGTAATCGTTTATCTATTTGTTATATTGAGCACGATACCCTTCAAAACCTTTTCCCAAATCGCTGATGGTACGAAGTGTCAGCTGCCAGTCACCGGCTGCATCGGTATAATTCTTATACCAACCCACAATTACAGTAATATTGCCACGATAGGTAGATGCCGGCAGTTTATAATCGGCAAACTTAGCATATTCACTGGTTGCAATCACAATCGTTCCGGTTCCATCCGTAATATCACGCGATTGCGGATACCCTACACCATCAGTTGATGGAGCAAAAATCATAGCTACATCGGTCAAAGGCTTACCATCTTCTTTGCCTGTAAAATAAGCATTTTTAATACACACCAGTTTATTTACAAGTTTCTTGTAATCTGAAGCTTTGATTTGCGCAATAGTCATGGTATCGGCTTTTATTACATTGGGGTCAGGCAAACCATATGCAAAAATATGTGTCTTTGCTACCATTAACGGAATTCGCCCCGGTTCAATCCGGTAAATGGTATCATTGGTAGACTTTTTAATTTTCACCCGTTCCTTATTGATATATTTCACTCCAATTTGAGGTGATTGACCATATTTTCCCAGATACAAATCATTGCAGCGTACCCAAACCCGTTGGCCTAATGGATAAATTCCGGTTATTCCGGAGGCATCAATCGACACTTTCATGGCTTGTCCATTAGGTTTGTCTTCCTGAATAGTAATATATTTATAAACATTTCCTTCAACATCTGTAGAGGTAACATATCCACTGATCACCACATCGGAGGCAGATTTTATCAAATCGGCCGTATACAACCCACCCAAATATTTGACTGTATCTGAATAAGCATCCGTATCGGTCAGAAAGGTGGTTTTCAACGATTCGATGCTGAAAGTGGTCGTCAGTGAATCACCCATTAATTCACTTTGCGGAATGGCATCAAATTCTGTCTGGTTGCACGCTGTTAGCAAAGCGCTAAAACTTATTATTGCTAAGATTTTATTTATTTTCATTTTAATTTTTTTTGTACGGTTATCAGAATTTATATCCTACATTGAAAAACATGTTAAAGCCCCATGCATAATAATATTTTGCCGGAAATTTGTTCAGTGAAGTTACGTCAATTGCAGTTCCGTTTAACGGCAAACGAGCCTGACTATATCCGCCGGTAATCATTTTAGTATTGTTCAATATATTATTTGCACTCAAATTAAAATTAATGGAACGTTTGTTTTTCAAATATATCACTTTACCCACCGAAGCATCGAGTAAATATCCACCTTTCAATCTTTCCTGAGTTCCCAAAGCCTGCATAATGGCTGGTGTGGTATAAGTATTCATATTTTTCTGGGTAAAGCGAAGTGGCGCCAGATCCAGATAATTACGATCAAAATAATTCAACGTTACGTCTGCAAACCACATTTTGGGATGAAAATAATCCAGTTGGATACTGGCTGCAGTTTGAGGTCCGGTACTCAATTTTTTATCTTTTATCAATACTTTGTCCCATTCATCAGGTTTTGCTCCATTTTCGAAGCTCAAAATTCCCTCTGCATTATCGGTATAATGATAATCGGCCAAAGTTCCGGCCACAGTAAACGTGAAACTACTATTCAATTTTACAGCCAATCCGGCTTCAATACCCTGATAAAGTTTATCCACCTTGGTCAATACATGGTTTACAAAAGTTTGATTTACATCATCATAATATCCATTAAGGTCAATTCCGTTAATAGAATGCGTTCTGAAACCACCAATACGGCCACGAATTGACGGATAAGAAAATGTATAATTCAAATCGTAAGTAAGTACTTTTTCGCTTTCCATTGGCACAGCTGTATCTTTAATACGTTGCGACACATACGAATTGTTTACGTTAGGTGCTTTCGTTTCGGCCAATACATTTACCGATAAGCGATTACGGCCATCAATTTTGTAAGTTCCACCAGCTTTCACCGAAGGGTCGGTAGTAAACCATGTTTTCCCTTTTCCGTAAGAAATTACGCCCAGTTCTTCGGCACGTCCGTTTCTCATATAACCATATCGGGAAAACTCAACATGTGTTACTTTTGCGGCATAATACAGATCCAGTTGAGGCAATACCCATTCATTTTGAATAAATGCGGCTCCATGCAAAATGTTTATATCATAATTATAACCAAACACATCTCCTACTCCAATTTTTGCATTCGGATGATTCAGGTCGTTCTGAATTACATTGGGGTTATTTGAAAAGTCCCGTTCTGCAAACTGATCAATATCAATCCATTGATTAGCTCCCAACAAATCTTCCATGGTTTTATAATGCATACCCTTTGAAATTTTACCCTCAACTCCCGCAGTCAATTTCAGCTCTTTGGTCAGTTGATTGATATAGGTTGAATTCAAAGTAGTTTCCATCAAATTGTTATGGCGGCGTTCAACCGCATATTTTGCATTTGCAGTTGGGTTTAAAAAATTATTCCTATAATTTGCCTGATAAAACGAAGCCCAATTAACCTGAGATACGTTAGTATCTGTTTTCCATAAATCGGTTATTAGCTGCTTCATGGCATCATCATCCTGAAAGCTGGGCAAATTTCGGTAATAATCCGGACGCGGATCTGGTGCATTATAGAATGTCAGAGCCGAATTGCTATAGAAACTATAATGATAAGCTAAACCGGTGCGCAACCGTTGATTTTCGTCAATTTTAAAATCGTGCGATAAGATAGCAGTCGGGTCGAAACTCTTTACCACCCGCGAGTTACGCATTTTTCCGTCCTGATAGCCCCAATAAGGATTGTAATAAATAGAACCAGCCAAATCAAATGTTTCCTGAGTTACGGCTGCTTGTTGAGCCCGTTGAGTGGGTGCTCCGAAGGTGACCAACGATAAACTGTGTTGTTTATTAATCACTTTTTCGGCAGAAAGAAAATATCCTGCCGAATTATAAAACGTTCCATCCACAATTCCTTTGTCGGCCCAACGAACCACTCCCGAAGCCGTAAAAGCCCAGCCATTGGGCATTAGTCCGGTGGCGTAGGTATATTGTCCACGGAGTTTGTAGGCCCGGTTGGTGTAAGCAAAACTGGCTTTTGAGCCGGCAGCATAAGAGCTAGCCCTCGTATTGATATTCGTAGATCCGCCCAAATTACCATAAGTAAACGAATTGGCAGCAATACCATTTATTTCTTCCTGGTTTCGCATGGCGTCATTCAGTCCACCTAACGAGGAGTAATTAAAGCTTTCGCGTTCAAGCCCATTAAAATGTACACCATTGATGTAGGTTGATTCATATTGGTTCTCGTATCCCCGAACTTTAAACCGCATGGGGCTAAAAGAAAAACTGGCTTGGGATGTATAGACATCGCCTTTTGATGATAGCGCTGCCGATACATTTTGTGTATTGTTTTCATCACTTACAAGCTCGTTTTCGCTTAATTGCAAAACAGATTCCTGTTTCACTTCATCCTGAATATCTGGTTGCAAACCAAAAATACCAAACTCATTAAGTACATTTTCTTTGAGATTTACCAGTTTGATCTGGGTAAAATAACCCTGTCGCGAAAAACTGATTTCCTCATCGCCCGGCTGAAGGTAACTTAGTTTGAATTCACCTTTTGCATTGGTTTGCGTCGAAATGTTTTGTTTTAAAAAAGTAATAATCACCCCCGAAAGAGGTTTTCCAGAGTCTGCATCTTTCACAATTCCACTGGCTGAAGTCTGAGCCAGAAGAGAAAGCGTAGTAAGCATGGATACAAAAAATACCAGCGATAGTTTTCTCATACAATTGAATCTTAAAAAATTACTATAAAATCATTTCCATTGGCCTTAGAAGTCAATTTGGTTCTAAAGGAGTGTGAAATTACAATCTTTTTCTTTAATTATTACATAATTATTCAAAAATATTTTTATTTTCTTCACATTTTAAGGCACTTTACATAGCATTGTTTAAAATATGTTTAGACAAATTTCAAGAAATCAATGGTAATCAGCCATTTAATCCAACAATCAATTTGACACAACTATTTCAAACCCAGCAATACACTTTACAAAAAAAATAATTTAAAAATATCGCTTTTTTGTTTCATTTTTTTTTCTCACATTTGCTACCGTTTTACAATAAAATATTTAAAATATAACAACTTACAGACAAACTATACGACAATCAAAAAATCACTACATATGAAAATTACCAATCCAATAACCGCTATAATTCTTTGGGCATTGCTTATCAGTTCTGCATGTACAGCACAAACCAGTTCAGCACAAACCAATAATAAGAAACTAAAACTTCAGGTTAGTTGTGTAGCTTTTTACAATCTTGAAAACCTATTCGATACCATTGACAATGACAATGTAATAGACGAAGAATATCTACCTAACGGTCCTATGAAATGGGGAACAATGAAATACAACGCCAAGCTGCAGCACATGTCTAATGCCATATCTCAAATAGGTCTGGAATATTGTCCCCAGGGTATTTCTCTGATAGGCGTTTCCGAAGTTGAAAATCGTGGCGTACTCGAAGATTTGGTGAAGCAACCCGATCTGGCAAAACGCTCGTATCAGATTGTTCATTACGATAGTCCCGACCGCCGTGGAGTGGACGTAGCTCTACTCTACAATCCTAAATTATTCATTGTAACAAACAGTAAATCATACCGTTTACATACCAACGACACAGCCTTCCTAACCCGTGACCAGCTTATGGTAAGCGGTTATTTACAAGGCGAAAAAGTGCATGTAATAGTAAACCACTGGCCGTCGCGTTCGGGCGGTGAAGAAAGATCGCGTCCGAAACGGAATGCAGCCGCAGCCCTTACCCGTTCCATTGCCGATTCACTTTTCAGGGTCGACCCTAAAGCAAAAATTATTATTATGGGAGACCTTAATGACGATCCGTTTAACGAAAGCTGCGCTACAATTCTGGAAGCTAAAAAAGAGCTTAACGAAGTAAAAGATGGCCAATTATATAATACTTTATGGAAAACGCTGGATAGGGGAATTGGCTCACTTGCTTATGCCGACCAATGGAATCTGTTCGACCAGATTATTGTTTCTTCTGAAATTGCACATGCCGACCCTAGCAAGCTAAAACTCTGGAAAGCAGAAGTTTTCAACAGACCTTTTCTCACCCAGCAGGAAGGCAGATACAAAGGGACTCCGCTGCGCACACATGCCGGCGGCGCCTGGACAAACGGTTATAGCGACCACTATCCTACCCTTATTTACCTGGTAAAAGAAATAAAGTAAAATTCTCATTACTTTATAAGTCAAAAAAGCCAAGCGAAATTAAAACTTTCGCTTGGCTTTTTTGTTTATGCCATTGCTCCAAACAGGTTTATTTTATGCCCTACTGTAAAAGAAAATTTATTGAAAATGATTATATTTGCACTCCGAAAATTTCCGGCAGATAATATATTTCATTTTCTACTTAATAAAAATAATCTTCATCGATTTTTCTCTGTCTGCTTCGAACTAAAAGTAAGAATTACTCTATTGATTTCAATAAAAAATATTTATGGCAAAAGAATTAACATCGCGCAGCGAAAACTACTCACAATGGTATAACGATTTGGTAATTAAAGCAGATCTGGCCGAAAGTTCAGCAGTTCGTGGTTGCATGGTTATTAAACCATACGGCTACGCTATTTGGGAAAAAATACAAGCCGAACTGGATCGAATGTTCAAAGAAACAGGTCACGTAAACGCTTATTTCCCTTTGTTTATTCCCAAATCATTTTTAAGCAAAGAAGCTGAACACGTAGACGGCTTTGCTAAAGAATGTGCAGTAGTGACTCATCATCGACTGAAAGCTGACCCAAATGGCAAAGGCCTGATTGTTGATCCCGATGCAAAACTGGAAGAAGAACTAATTGTTCGCCCAACTTCTGAAACCATTATCTGGAGTACATATAAAAACTGGATACAATCGTATCGAGATCTACCAATTCTGTGTAATCAATGGGCTAACGTGGTTCGTTGGGAAATGCGTACCCGTCTATTCCTTCGTACAGCCGAATTTCTTTGGCAGGAAGGCCACACAGCGCATGCCACAGAAGCCGAAGCCGTAGAAGAAGCACGCAAAATGCTTGAGGTTTATGCTGATTTTGCCGAGCGCTTTATGGCTGTTCCGGTACTGAAAGGAGTTAAATCGGCCAACGAACGCTTTGCCGGAGCATTGGATACATACTGTATCGAAGCATTGATGCAAGATGGTAAAGCACTTCAGGCCGGAACTTCGCACTTCCTCGGACAAAATTTTGCGAAAGCATTTGAAGTTACATTCCTTGATAAGAATAATAAGCTGGATTATGTTTGGGCTACATCATGGGGCGTTTCCACCCGTTTGATGGGTGCGCTCATTATGACCCACTCTGACGACAACGGATTGGTTTTGCCACCAAACCTCGCCCCATTCCAGGTGGTTATTGTTCCTATTTATAAAAATGCAGAACAACTGGCTGCTATCAGCGAAAAGGTAGCTGAAATCACGACCAAACTTAAAGCATTAGGCATCAGCGTAAAATTTGATAACAACGACAATAAAAAACCAGGTTGGAAATTTGCCGAATACGAACTGAAAGGTGTGCCTGTGCGCTTAGCTATGGGTGCCCGCGACCTGGAAAACGGAACTGTGGAGGTAGCCCGTCGCGATACCTTAAGCAAAGAAACTGTTTCCATTGAAGGTGTTGAGACTTACATTGCTCAATTACTGAAAGACATTCAGACCAATATTTTCCAGAAAGCAGTTGATTATCGTACTTCAGTAACCCGCAATGTAGATTCGTACGACGAATTCAAAGTGGAAATTGAAAAGGGCGGATTCCTCATGTGCCACTGGGATGGAACCCCAGAAACAGAAGAGAAAATCAAGGAAGACACCAAAGCTACAATCAGGTGTATCCCATTGGACGGTGATAAAACTCCCGGGGTGTGTATGGTAACCGGTAAACCTTCGGCACAACGAGTAGTGTTTGCCAGAGCTTACTAAAAATTCCAATGCTTCAGGATAAACAAATTAGGCTTCACAAAAGAAATTGTGAAGCCTGTTTGTTATAAAACAAAAATATCATAATGACCGTATGGTAATTACAAAATATGCTGAAAAACATTGAAAGAATCCAGAAACTGTCAATTCTACATTGCGTTTATCAACTTATTGCTTCAGCAGATGGCAGTATAAATGAAGAAAGAGATGAAACTGCTATCGCATTGGTTTTATCGGAATTGGGCTTTGAGTCTATACATGCGTGGGATTCGGCGCTTAAACTTAATCCACACGACTGCTTTTGGCATGTATCAACATTGAATGAAAATGACAAGCTGCTAACTAAAGACATTTTGCTCAAAATTGTAAAATTGGGAGGAAATACCATGTTGAGGGAAACTTGCGCCAACCATCTATTTCAATTTTGTTCAATTTAAAATATCCAGATGCATAAAATAATTTAATTGGATTTATTTGTAAAATGAGACTATACAAAACCAAATTCAATTGTTTTTTTGTGATTATCCCATATTTTCTGTTAAATCTTTTGTATTTGAGCCATTTTGCATAAAAAAAAATGACCCACCATAAACAATGTGAAAACAATTATTGTTATTTTTGTAAGCAAATATAAATTACAAAAAATATTCAGAACTTCTTCTGAATATATTTATCGCAGAATTTTTTTTATCACTATACTATACTAACTAACTTTTTAAAAAATTACGAGTATGAAAAACGAAAATGAAAAAATCGTGTTAAGCGAATTGAATGAGAATCTCAGGAAACTGATGTCTGTTCCATCTTACAAATTGGGTGCATACACATTTGATGTTGAAAAGAGATTACTTACAATCAACAACGAATCGGTTAAGCTAACCCGCAAAGAATCGTATTTATTTGTTTTGTTTGCAGCAAACGTTAACAATTTCCTGGAACGTAAGGAAATGTTGGTGACCATTTGGATGGAAGATACCTACTACAATTCAAGAAGTATGGATGTATACATTTGCAAATTGCGCAAGCTTCTTAGCAAAGACCCTAAAATAACAATCATCAACATCCACGGAAAAGGATATAAAATTATTGTTAGCTAATAAAACACGACAATAAATTAATTCCAAATACAAAGAAACCCCCTGAATGATCATTCAGGGGGTTTCTGTTTAATGTCTTCTGTGGCTTCCGCTCAGAAGCGATTCCGGCGAACCTTTCCACGAACAACCCAAACAATACAGCATAGTTAAATCAAACCCATCCAACGATTGGTCGGCATGTACGGTAACCACTTCATATTGATCAGTTACATTCACCAACCGGGTTTCTCCTTTTTCGTTTTTTACAAAAAAACGATGAATCTCACATTGTGGACAATTCAGCTTTTTCATTTGTTCAGTCCAATAAAGCCGTACTATTTTCAGGGAAATCCTCAATCACTGCATGTTCACTATCCAAAGAAACTGGTTGTTTTGCTCCCGAAATCTTTCCTGTAAATTCATTCCCGGATATTTCCTCCAGTCTTTCACCATCGCAGCGGAATACACGTCCGGGGAACTTGCCCAGCCAACCCATATTGTGTGTGGCCATAATAACCGTTGTACCTGAAAGACGTATATTATAAAGCAATTCCACCAATTCGCTACCAGTTTGAGGGTCCAGATTTCCCGTAGGCTCATCAGCCAGAATCATTTCGGGCGAGTTAAGCAAAGCCCGGGCAATAACAATGCGCTGTTGCTCGCCTCCCGATAGTTGATGAGGCATTTTATAACCTTTGGCTCTCATCCCTACCTGGGTCAGAACACTATCAATCTGCTCGTCTATCGAGTTTTGATCCTTCCAACCGGTAGCCCGTAACACAAAATCCAGATTCTGGCTTACAGTCCTGTCGGTTAGTAATTGAAAATCCTGAAACACAATACCAATTTTACGGCGAAGGAACGGAACTTCGTTTGTTTTCAGTTCAGTCATATCATAGCCAAGTACGCCGGCCACACCAGCAGATATAGGCACTTCGTGATACATGGACTTTAGCAAAGACGTCTTTCCGCTACCCACTTTACCCAGCAAATAGATAAATTCGCCCGAATGAACTTCAAGATTCACATTGTTGAGCACCACAGTATCCTGCTGACAGATATCAACATCCACGTATTTGATCAATAGTTTTTTTTCCATGGGAGTTTAATTTCCAATTAATTAATTTTCAATTCACAATTGATAATTGACAAATTGTAAATTTACTTATGTCGCTTCTTTAATTCATTGGCCAGCGTATCAAGGCTTAATCCCTTAGAGGTAAGCAAAACAATGAGGTGGTAAATTAAATCGGAAGCTTCGTACACAAAACCTTCTTCAGTACCATTGCAAGCTTCAATAACTGTTTCTACAGCTTCCTCACCTACCTTTTGCGCCATGCGGTTTACTCCTTTTTTGAAAAGCGAAGTGGTATATGATCCTTCGGGCATTTCATTGTAACGTTTGGTAATAAAATCCTGAAGGTATTTCAGGAAGGCAATATCACCTTCGTTCTTTTCGCCCCAGCACGTATCAGTGCCCGTGTGGCAAACCGGCCCAACCGGATGTACTTTTATCAATAAAGTATCATTATCGCAATCGGGGGTAATGGAAACCACATTCAGGAAATTGCCACTCTCCTCGCCCTTTGTCCACAAACGGTTTTTAGTACGGCTAAAAAAAGTCACCTGCCCGGTTTCCTGAGTTTTAGCCAATGCTTCTTCGTTCATATAACCAAGCATCAACACTTTGGATGTCCATTCATCCTGAATGATAGCGGGCACTAAACCACCCGTTTTTTGAAAATCTATGTTCATTTTATTCGGAATTTGCTTATCTTACTAATAATGTGCGAAATTACAAAAAATCGCGCAGAATTAGGTGTAAATGACTGAAAAGTTTGAAATGTAAGGTTGTATAAACAAGAAAATCCCGAAAATCATCTGAATGAATTTCGGGATTTTGCAATTTGAAATATAATATTCTTACATCAAAATGATATTTTCTTTGAGGCAATCTTTATACATTTGGGCTGGCCAGATGCTCGATTGGATTTCGCCAATATGTGCTTTGCGAAGCAAGAACATGCACAAACGTGATTGTCCTATGCCGCCACCAATTGACAAAGGCAATGAACCTTCGATCAAACGTTTGTGGAAATATAAATCTTTACGTGCTTGTTCTCCCTCAATTTCGAGCTGACGTAACAATGCTGCTTTATCAACGCGGATTCCCATTGACGAAACTTCAAAAGCCATTTCCAGAATAGGATTCCACAAAAGGATATCACCATTCAAACCTGGCAGACCATCTTCAGCCACTGTTGACCAATCATCATAATCCGGAGCACGACCATCGTGTTTCTTTCCATCGCCAAGTGCGCCGCCAATACCGATTACGAATACTGCTTTATGTTTTCTTGTAAACTCATTTTCTCTTTCCTTAGGCGTAAGATTTGGATACAACTTACGAAGTTCCTCTGCATGAATAAATGTAATTTCTTCGGGAAGACAAGGTTTGATTTCAGGGAAACTTTCTGAAACCAGATATTCTGTGCGCAGGAAAGATGCATAGATTTTACGAACTATCATTTTCAAAAAGTCGATATTGCGTTCTTCAGCTGTCATTACACGCTCCCAATCCCATTGGTCAACATAAAGCGAATGCAGATTACCCAATTCTTCATCAGCACGGATGGCATTCATGTCGGTATAAATACCGTATCCTTCTTTTATACCATAAGTACCCAATGTAAGACGCTTCCATTTAGCCAACGAATGAACCACTTCGGCTACTGCATTATCCACATCTTTAATCGGAAAACTAACTGCACGTTCAGTTCCGTTCAGGTCATCGTTGATACCGGTGCCACGAAGTACAAAAAGCGGAGCAGTTACACGGCGAAGGCGTAATTCTGATGACAAATTTGCCTGAAAAAAATCTTTAATTTTTGAAATACCCAACTCCGTTTGCTGAAGATCAAGTATCGGGCTATAATCAGCCGGCTTAATAAGATAACTCATGATAATTGATTTATATTTTTTAGTTATTGTTTTTAAAATTGAAACAAAGATAATCATTTTGATATGCATTTAAGCCATTTTACAACAAAAAATATATTAAATTGAAATATAATATGTATATATGCATAAAAAAATGCCATTCCCTGTTTGAGAATGGCATTTCTGTATAATTATTGGATCCGCTTACTTCCGCTTATACTCTACAAACGAATAAGGATAAGGGTTTTGTTCATCCGATCCATGATCTTCGCGGCTCACTTCTTCCCATTTTGAAAAATCGATTTCAGGAAAAAAGGTATCGGCGGAAAAGAACTGATGAATCCAGGTGATATACATAGAATCAACCTTATCAATACATTGTCTGTACACTGTGGCTCCACCTATAATAAATACCTGCTCCTGATGTTCGCAAAGATACACAGCATCTTCAAGCGAATCTGCTTCAAAATATCCTTTATTCACTCCTTCAGACATTACTGAAGTCAGCACGATATTTCTTCTGTTTGGAAGTGGACCTTTGGGCAAACTTTCAAAAGTGCGTTTACCCATTACAACAGCATGTCCCGTTGTGAGTTGTCTAAAATGCTTCAAGTCTGCCGGCAAGTGCCAGGGTAGATTGTTTGATTTACCGATAGCATAATTATCGGCAACAGCGGCAATAATCGAAATTTTTGACATAATATATTAATTAATAAAACCTTTTTGTCAACAATAGCCCTTTTTGGACAGGCTTGCAAAACTACAAAAAAAAATGGACAATCGGCTCCCGACCATCCATTTTAAAATATCATTTAACGGTATAGACAAAACACATTCCGGCGCTGCGCAGTCAATATTTCTTTTATAAAAACATGCTACTTGCAACTATTTTGACTATCCACAGAATCAGATAGCCAACTCAAGTTTGCTGTTTATCTTTTTTATTTTTTCGGTATTTTCTATGATGAAATCATCGACTGTAAATTCACTGAATGTCTTATTTGTTGTCAATTTAATGATCGGCTGAACTTCCAGAGGTTCCCGGTTGAGCAGTTCGTTTACGGCCTCGAAATGCCTGTCGTATATGTGAAGGTTTTGCACAAAATGGCAGAAAACACCCGGCTTATATCCTAAGTGCGAACAAACCATTAACATTAATGCCACATACTGGGTTTTGTTGATATAATTGGCCATCAGATAATCGGAACTCCGCTGAACAAGCGTCACATCCAGGTATATTTCATCGCCTACTTTCCGGGCGCTCCAAAGGGTTTCGTAAGCGCAGGGGTACAAGCCCTTAGTCTCACTTAAATCGGCATACTGGTACAGATTTAAAATATGCCGACGTCCAAAAGGAGTGTCAGCCAGTCCTTTCAACAGATCATTCATCAAATTATATTTCCCAACGGTGTATCCATACCTGTTACCGATAGTAGAATCGCCAATATTCCATTCGTCCCACCAGTTTATGCCCAATTCGTGCGCAATGTCCAGTGAGTTTGTTTGTTTTTGATAAATCCAAAGGATTTCTTTAATACCTGTTTTAATGGCGGTATTTCTCAGGGTTGTTACCGGAAATTCATTTTTAGATATATCGTATTTCTCAAAAACCTGCGTAATAAATTTCGATTTAGCTTCAACCCCATCGGCATATTTAGGGCGTGAATTCTCGTCCCAATAGCCATTCTGAAGAATCTCATTTATATTTTCTATAAAAAACTTATCTGCTTTTATCATGTTTCAAATTTTATACTATTAATTGCACCCTCAAGCGCATCCACCGGGTACCTAATAAAGTTTATATGTTGTTTTCAACACCCGGAATTCAGTACGGCGGTTAATCTGGTTTACAACTTCCTGTTGCTCGGGAGTTAGTTTTGTAACAAATGCTTCGTCAAGCACATCATTTTCTTTGAGGTATGGATATTTGCGGGCCAGATTGGCATCCACCACCACAGGTTTCTCTTCGCCATTACCCACAGCAGTAAGCCTGTCGGCGGCAATTCCGGCAGCAATCAGATAATCAACAACCGATTTGGCACGTTTCTGCGACAAAGTTTTATTCGCTTCGTTATTACCTACAAAGTCGGTATTTGAACTTAGTTCAATCGTTATATTCGGATTATCTTTCAGCAATTTCACCAACACCTGTAAGCCTGAAGTGGAAGCAGGTGTCAGATCCCATTTTCCAAATTCGTAGAAGATATTTTCTATTTCAATAGGTTTGGAAATGGACGACAACTTGAAATTAACGGTGAATGCTTTGCTGGAAGTCAGTCCCTGCGTTGTGAGGTTATTTTGTTGGTTCAGATAACCGCGCGCTGAAGCCAACATAACGCAATCCATGTCTTTATCCAATTTGATACGGTAAGTCCCGTCTTTTTTGGTTTGCGCCCGCGAATTTAAACCCGAAGTACTCACCAAACGAACAGTGGCATCCGGAAGCGGGTTCCCTTTTTCGTCAGTAACTTTTCCTTCAACAGCATAAGCCAGTTCGGGCAATTCAAAACTCCATATTCCATCATATCCTTTTGCATCGCCGCGGTTGGACGAGAAGAATCCTTTTTCCGAACTTTTCTCGAAAGTCATCCCGAAATCATCTGCATTGGAATTGATCGGCTCTCCCATGTTTTCGACCTGCCAACCGCCTTCTTTCAACGGAGTGGCTTTAAAAATATCGAGGCCACCGTAGCCGGGAATTCCATTGGACGAAAAATACAGCGTACCGTCGGCACGCATGGTTGGGAACATTTCGTCGCCGGGCGTATTGATTTCCGGACCCAGGTTTTCGATATATTTACATTCGCCGTTCTCCAGCGTTGCTTTCCATATATCTTTTCCACCCTGTCCGTTTTTTGCATCCGAAACAAAATAGAGCGTTTGCCCATCGGGAGCCATGGCTGGGTGAGCCACTGACACTGTACTATCGGCAAAAACCTTTATCTTCTTCGGAGCACTCCACGTACCTCCTGCCCTATTGGACGAGAAAATCTCCGTACCCACTTCCGAGTTAACTACCTGGCGGGCCTTGGTAAAATACATCACCTTGCCATCGGGACTAAAGGAACAAGCACCTTCGTCGTTATCGACTGTATTAATCTCTTCGCCAAGCACAGCAGGTTTTTCCCACTTACCTCCGGCATCTTTACGCGACATGAACATATTATTACTCGGCACACCGGTAATCGTATTGTTTTTCATCACCGTTTTTTTATTATACTGCCGCGAAGAGGTAAAAATAAGTACATCGGCATCTTTGCCCAAAAAAGCCGGGCTAAAGTTATCTGTCATTCTTACGTTGAACAAATCGGCTTTACGCACCGTGTAACGGGTCGGAGTTTTTTTCCAGTCGGCTACATTTTTACAGGCCGCAATACCGTTTTTGGCCAGCAAACTGGCAGTATCTTTTTTCAGGTACGTGCTATAATTGGCCGCAGCATCGGCATATTTGCCCACCCGCTGCAAAACCTGTGCATAGCGGAGGTACACGATTGAATCGGGATACTTGTACCGGATAGCATTAATATAAGCCTGCTCGGCCCGGCTGTTGTTCAACAAGCGGTAACATTCGGCCTGGCGGAAAGACACACGCGCCCGAAGCGATTTATCGGTTGAAGGTATCTGGCCGTAAACCCGCTTATACAATTCGCCCGCAGTGAAATACTCACCCTGCGTGTAGGCTGTGTCTGCTTTTTTAATGCGCATATTCAAACTACATCCCTGCAAAAGGAACATAGCCAAAAGTATAAAAATGGAATCCGATAGTTTCAAACGCATATATTTTCAGAATAAGATGTTAGAAAGATAGTTGGGAGTTCTGAGTTTTGAGTAATAATTGAGTATTGAGTCATAAAAGAATAATTATTTTAACCCGCAACTCTGAACTCAAAACTCGAAACCCCAAACTAAAAGCTATGCCTCTATACCAACTCGTGAATTACCAGTCCCGAACGCAATTTTGGTTCGAACCAGGTAGTTTTCGGTGGCATGATATTTCCTGAATCGGCAATATCAATCAGTTGCTTCATCGACACCGGATAAAGTGCCAGCGCAACGCGCATTTCGCCACTGTCGACCCGCTTGCTCAACTCGCCCAGGCCGCGGATACCACCCACGAAATCGATTCGTTTATCGCTACGAAGATCTTTAATGCCCAGCACTTCGTCCAGAATCAGGTTCGACGAAATGGTTACATCCAACACCCCGATCGGGTCGTTATCGTTGTAAGTTCCGGCTTTAGCGGTGAGCGAATACCACTTGCCCGACAAATACAACGCAAAATTGTGCAATTTATTGGGTTTGTAGATTTCAGTACCTTTTAATTCCACGTCGAAGTTTACCGAAAGTTTAGCCAAAAACTCTTCGTCGGTGAGGTTGTTCAGGTCTTTCACCACGCGGTTATAATCAATAATATTCAACTGGTTATCGGGGAAACATACGGCCATAAAGTAGTTGTACTCTTCGTCGCCGGTATGGTTCGGGTTAGCTTTGCGTTTTTCGAGTCCCACCAAAGCAGCCGCAGCGCTGCGGTGATGCCCATCCGCAATGTAAAGCGAGGGTATTCCGGCAAACAATTCGGTAATGCGGGCAATGGTTTCAGCATTGTCGATTACCCAGAAATGGTGTCCAAAGCCGTCGCCCGGAGCCACAAAATCATACACAGGAGTCCCTTTCACTACTTCAGCCACGATAGCATCCAACTCTTGTTGATGCGGATAGGCAAAAAATACCGGCTCGATATTGGCATTATTAACACGCACATGCTTCATGCGGTCTTCTTCTTTATCCCGACGGGTAAGCTCGTGTTTCTTGATATTTTCGTTTACATAATCGTCTACATTGGCACAAACCACCAGTCCGTATTGCGTTTTACCATTCATGGTTTGAGCATACACGTAGTATTTTTCCACGTCGTCCTGCGCCAACCAGCCTTCCTGACGGAATTTGGCAAAGTTTTCGGCTGCCTTGTTGTACACCTTTTCTTCGTGTTCGTCGGTTCCCGGTTCGAAATCAATTTCAGGTTTGATAATATGATACAACGACATTGCATTCCCGTCAGCTTCTGTACGGGCTTCTTCGGAATTCAACACATCATAAGGGCGCGATGCCACTTTTTCTACCAGGTTTTGTGGAGGACGAATGCCCTTAAAGGGTTTAATAATAGCCATAATTGTGAGTTTATAGATTTAATTTTTTTAAGGACACAAATGTAAGGAAAAAGTTTGAAAAAGCAGATAGGGAAATGGCCGGAGCGGCTAATTACCTTATAAATATCATCCCGTTTTATCGAAATCATTTTTTCTAAATTATTTTTGTAGATTTGTAAACAAAAAAAATACAAATATGAAAACAAACAAATTAATTCTTTGTGTATGTAGCATCAGTATGATTGCTCAACTTATTTCAGCTCAAGGGAGAAATACTTCAAATTTCACTTTAACCGGAAAAATTAAAGATCAGCAAATGGGGAAGGTAATACTTGGGTATATGCATATTTCCGACTACAAAACAGACTCTGCAACGATTAAAAATGGTCAGTTTTCATTTAAAGGATATATAACTGAACCAACAATGGCTTGGTTAACCGGTGATGGCGATTCTGATCACAATAGTACTATAGTCTGGCTTGAACCTGGCAAAATGGAAATCAATCTTACAAAAGATCATTATGAAACTTCAATATTAATTGGTTCGAAGACGCAGACTGAGCTATATGAATATAACAAGTTTACGAAACCAGCTACACAAAAAAGAGATGAAATAAGAGGGACCATAAATATGGTAAAAGATCTTTTATATAAAGAAAAGTCTCAGGCTGCAAAGGATGATATGTCTAAAAGAATTGATATTTTATGGTCAAAATGGAATCAGGAAAATGATAAAATACCAGCACTAAGTATTCAATTTGTAAAATCTCATCCAAAGTCATTTATATCAGCCAACCGATTAGAGATGCTTGAAAAGAATGATAAAATTCAGCTTGACTCACTGATTTCAATATTCAATGGATTGGACAGTTCCGTTCAAAACGGGAGAGATGGGAAAGTTATCGGG
Organism: uncultured Paludibacter sp.; assembly: GCA_964433885.1. Taxonomy (GTDB): domain Bacteria; phylum Bacteroidota; class Bacteroidia; order Bacteroidales; family Paludibacteraceae; genus Paludibacter. The sequence continues at coordinate 132,507 of CAYSTC010000004.1, forward strand.
GAAGATATAAGAAAAAAGAACGACAATAGAATTGGAGCAATCGCACCCGATTTTAATGTATTGGACAGAAACAATAAGTATGTAAAACTTTCGGATTTTAAAGGTAAAAGTGTCGTGTTGTTGGATTTTTGGGCTTCGTGGTGTGTTCCTTGTCGTCAAAGTTTTAAAAGTTTGAAACCATTATACAACCGTTTGCACTCCAAAGGATTTGATGTTGTGGCAATTGACACAGATCATTCGAGAAATGACAAAGCCTGGGATGCTGCTATAGCAAAAGACAGTATTGCACATTGGTATCACGTAAAAGTGGCTAAAGAATATCCTTTTAAAATTAATGGTGATGATATTTATAGTAAATATTTTGTACAGGGGATTCCAAGAAAAATATTAATCGACAAAAACGGAATTGTAATCGGAAATTGGGTCGGTACCAGTGAAGAAATAGAAAATGAGCTAATAAAAAAAAACAGAAGCTGCTGTAAATGAAAAATGACAACCCTTACTCCCATGCAATTTGTATTGTGTGGGAGTAAAAATATATGTGAGTCTTGCCACACAATGCCATAGCACCGCAGCAAGGGTTTCGCGATTTTTAATCGCGTGTATCAGCATTGAGTCGCGATTACAATTACTCCCGCAGGTCGTGACCGTTGGTTCCCGAAATCCATTTTCCAATTTTGGGCAAAGCTGCCCGAAAATTATTTCGCCCTTGCCTTTCAAAGGCAACACATCCAAAAACCAAATTCATACCAGCCTTTCAAAGGCAAGCTTGCCTGAAATTCATTTTAAGCAATCCTTTCAAAGGCAAGCTCCAATGAGAATGCTGCCGACCATGCCTTTCAAAGGCAAGCATGCCACAAAACCAATTCGGGTCATCCTTTCAAAGGCAAGGCTGCCTGAAGTTCAATTCGCATTATCCTTTCGAAGGCAAAGCAAAATAAATAATATATAAGCAAAACATTACACAAAAATATCAAAAAATAAAAAAAGTTAAAGTTGAAACCCGTTAATATCAATCTCTAAAATTTTTATATACATTTGCCTTAACAATTTCCAATTATTCATATCTAAACAATTATCTAATGTCAGTAAAAATTTTTCGTTTCACACTAAAAAATCTCCGCAACAGCGAGTACACCATGTTTGTAAGCCAGTTTGTTGCCATTTTTCTGAAGTATAATGCCGAGCTGCTGCATTTGAAAAAATCGTTTGAACGGCTTAACGCATTTATGCCCGATTTGGCAAAAATCAAAGCGCAGGAACTAAGCAGCGCCTATAGCAATCTGATCCACGATCTGGACGTGCAGCGCGACAATTTGTTTAAAGCCATCGTCAATCAGGTAAAGAATATCGAAAAATCAGGATTGTCTTCCCTGTCGGCTCATGTGGCTGTATTGAACCGCTTGCTGGACAAACATGGCCGCGACATTGCCAGCGATAATTACAACTCTGAAACAAAACGCCTGAACGACCTGTTGGCCGAAATCAGTGCCAGTACCGAAATATCGGCTGCCATTACAGCTGCCGGCTTAAACTCATTTGTGGACCAACTGAGAGCCGTAAATAGAGAGTTTAACAACAAATTCATGCAACGCACCGAAGACGATGCCGCTGTAGAAGCAGTTGACGCCCGCGCCATCCGCACAGAAGCTGACAAGGCCCTGATTGCTTTCCTCGACGCGTTTGAATTCTGCAGCTCCGAATATGATGACCTCGATTATCAAACTCCGGCCAACGAACTGAACGAACACATTTCGTATTACAAAACGCAGCTCAAAGCCCGCGAAACCCGCCGCAATTCGGGCAAAGACACCAACAGCGAAGACCCCATTGCCCCTGCCGCCTGATAAAAAACAACTATCCACTACGAAGATATCAGGGCTAACGCCCCTAAAATAAAACAATTTCCAGGAGCGTAGCTGTGATATCTTCGTAAGGACGTAGTCATGGTATCTTCGTAGGGGCGTAACCCTGATATCTTCGTACAAAATGAACATTAAATAAAAGTGGCATAGCCCTGTTATCTTAATCTTACAATGGCAAATACATACACTCAATTATACGTACAATTCGTCTTTTCTGTCAAAGGCCGGCAAAATTTGATTAGAGAAAAGTTCAGAAATGAATTAGAAAAAGTGATGTGTGGAATTGTTATCGAACACAAATCAAAAGTCTATGCAATTTACTGCAACCCTGACCATACACATATTTTTATTGGACTACACCCAACCATGTCTGTTTCAAAACTAATTGAACAAGTCAAATCGGGTTCATCAAATTGGTTGAATGAAAAGAAATACATTTTAGGAAAATTTAGTTGGCAAGATGGTTATGGGGCATTTACATATTCCAAATCGCATATTGACAAAGTGGTGAAATACATTCTCAATCAATCCGAGCATCATAAAAAACAATCATTTAGAGAAGAATACTTATCATTTCTAAGTAAATTTGATATTGATTATGACCCTAAATACCTTTTTGAATGGTATGAAGAAATATAGATGTCAGGGCTACGCCCCTAAATTATCGTTATAAACTAATTACTACGAAGATTTCAGGGCTAACGCCCCTAAAATAAAACAATTTCCAGCAGCGTAGCTGTGATATCTTCGTAGGAACGTAGTCATGGTATCTTCATAGGGGCGTAGCCCTGATATCTTCGTAACAGACATACACTAAACAAAAAACTATCCCCACATTGAACAATTCGATGTGGGGATTTATTTTATGGAAAAATCCTATATTTGTCACTCAATCGGTTGACCTCAACACATTTTACGGATATGAAAACTCACAAAGCCCTTATCACAGCCGCCCTGTTGGTGTTTAGCTCTGCAACAATGCATGCCTCCTCCCCTTTTGCGGCCGGTGCCGATGTCAGCTGGCTAACGCAAATGGAAGCAGCGGGTAAAAAATTCTACGAAGGTGGCGTTACTGCCAGCACAGTTCCGGTAGAATGTATGTCGCTGCTGAAAAGCCTGGGAATGAATTCCATCCGGCTACGGGTTTGGGTAAACCCTTCGGGCGGTTGGTGCAATGCGCAGGATGTACTGGCAAAAGCCATCCGGGCCAATAACCTGGGCATGCGTATCATGATTGATTTCCATTACAGCGACACCTGGGCCGACCCGGGCCATCAAACCAAACCGGCAGCATGGACTTCGCTTAGCCTGACCGACCTAAAGACAGCCGTAGCCACCCATACCACAGATGTCCTGAATCTGCTGAAAACAAATAATATTACGCCCGAATGGGTGCAGGTGGGCAACGAAACCAGCAACGGCATGTTGTGGGATACCGGAAAGGCATCAGTAAATATGGCTAATTATGCTACGCTTACAAATGTCGGTTACGACGCTGTAAAAGCCGTTTTTCCGAATACCAGAGTGATAGTTCACCTGAATAACGGATATGACAATGGGTTGTTCAGATGGATTTTCGACGGGTTGAAAAACAACGGTGGGAAATGGGATGTAATAGGTATGTCGGTTTATCCGGCCTGGTACAGCCCAGCCAACGACTGGCAAAACTGCAACCTGGCATGCCTTGCCAATATGAATGATATGGTAAACCGCTACGGGAAAGAAGTAATGGTGGTGGAATGTGGAATGAGCTGGGATTTAGCCACAACCTGCAACAGTTTCCTGACTGATTTGATAGCTAAAACCAAATCGGTGGCCGGCGGCAAAGGCCTGGGAGTATTTTATTGGGAACCGGAATGCTATGGCAACTGGAACGGGTATTCGCTGGGTGCATTCGATAATAATGGAAAACCAACTGTTGCCCTGGACGCATTCAAAACAAGTACCGCCACAATGCCGATAGTTGACTCCAAACTAAAATACACATGGCAGAGAGCAACCAAAACGATTGAATTCAATGATGCATTGACAGATCTGAAAATCTTCAACATTTCCGGCAAATGCCTTATTGAGCAGACTTCGGCCCGGCAGATAAATGTAAACTCACTACCTCACGGAGTCTATATAATTAAAGGTATTCGCGAAAAAAATGACAATCTGTTTGTATGCAAATTCATCCGGAATTAAAAGAGACTTGTAACACAACTCCAAAAAACTTTGCAGAAAATTAAAAATTGTATTAATTACATTGAAATTTATATCCGAAATACAATATCTTTGCATAATACAAAGTTATAATGACATCGAAAAGCTTCCACGAGAAGCTTTTTGAATATCTACTCTAATCGATACAAAATGAAAAAACTCAATGATATTCTTTTCTCAATGGCAACCACCATTGTGCTTTTGGTCATTTTTGCAGCAAGTATTGGCTATGCTACATTTGCCGAGAACAGCTCGGGGACTCCTTATGCCCGCGAAATAGTGTACAATGCCAAATGGTTCGAGTTATTGCTTGCCCTTCTTATAGTCAACCTGATTGGCAGTATTATCCGGTTCAAGATGACTAACAAACGTAAACTCAGTGTGCTGCTTTTCCATTTGTCATTTATCGTTATTCTTATCGGAGCCGGCATTACCCGCTATTTTGGTTCGGAAGGTATCATGCATATCCGCGAAGGGGAAACCAGCAACGAAATTACCTCCGAAAAAAGCTCTGTGCGCATTATAGCTGAATATAACGGCCAGAAAACAGAACAAAATGTGGAAGCTACCTTTGGCGAAAGCGAATCAAACGAATTTTCCCAAACCATTGAGGTTGGAGATAAAACACTCACTATTGAAAGTGAACTCTTTGTCCCAAATTCTATCGAAACATTAGAAGCCGACGAACAAGGTCAACCGGGATTGGACGTTTTCGTTATGAACCAGAACAATCATGGTCAGGACATTATTCTCACCGCCGGCGAAAAAAACGAAAGCAGCGGGGTTACGTTTGCGTTTGCCGACAGCACCGAAAAAGCCGATATTCATTTCACCATGGACGGCGAACAGCTTTACCTGCAAGCTAACACACCCTTAGCTAAAATGGGAATGATGGAAAGCAACGAAGCTATGATTCCCACCGGAACACTTTTGCCTGCCATGGAACGTACAATTTACAAAACCGGCAACCTGGTTTTTGTATTGAAAAAATTCCTGACACGCGCTAAAAAAAGCCTCACCCAATTTACGCCCGACATGAACAAAATGGGCGTGATGATACAACCTAAAAATGCCATTATCTTTAATGTAAGCGATGGCACTGCATCTAAAAAGATAAACGTATTGACAGCTGAAAACGAAGTTTCCAATCCCGGAACCTGTCTGCTCAACGACATAAAAGTAAGCATCGTATATGGTAATTTGCCGCAAAAACTACCATTCAGCATCACGCTTCGCGATTTCCAGCTGGACCGCTATCCGGGTTCAAACAGCCCATCCTCCTACGCCAGCGAAATAACGCTGACCGACAAAGAAGCTAAAACGGTAACTCCATTCCGTATTTACATGAATAATATTCTCAATTACCGCGGTTACCGGTTCTTCCAGTCTTCGTATGACAACGATGAACAGGGAACAGTACTCTCGGTAAACCACGATTACTGGGGCACACTTATAACCTATGTGGGATATCTTTTTATGCTGATTGGTATGGTTCTGACATTATTCAATAAAAACAGCCGTTTCCACACCGTGATAAAGCTCAGCAACAACCTGCAACAAAAGCGCAAAGCCGCAAAAACATTGTTGTTGATTGGATTGCTTGCTACTTCTGCCTCCATGTTTGCCTCTGTTGATAAAAACATAGGCAGAGATGCTCATTTCAAAGCGCTGAGTAGCTTATTGATTCAGGACGAAGCGCAAGGCCGTGTGGAGCCAATCAGTACGTACGCTTCCGATCTTATTCGCAAAATATCCAAGAAAACTAGTTATAAAAAACAATCGTCGCTGGAGGTTTTGATGGGCATGTGTACCAATCCCGAACACTGGCAAAACGAACCTATTATCAAAGTAGCCCATGACGGATTGGCCAAAGAACTCGGGGCTGAAAAAGACTATGTATCGTTTATTCAACTTTTCGACACCAAAAACGGAGGTCAATACAAACTGGCCGACAAGGTAGATGCCGCTTATCAGAAAGATCCGTCGATGCGTAATCAGTACGAAAAGGAACTGATTAATGTGGACGAACGCGTCAATATAGTAAACAGCATTTTCTCGGGCAGTATTCTTACCATTTTCCCCGTAAAAGGTCATGATTCAGAAAAATGGATGGCAGTAACTAATTTTACTCCTCAACCAGTCGCTGAAGAAACGATGGGAAGCATGACAGGCAGCGGCGTCTGCCCTATGACCGGAAAAACCGGTACGACAGACAAACCGGCTTCGAGTAAATCTGCAATGGGTGAAGCCATGATGAGTGGTTCTGCCGACAAATGCCCTGTTACAGGACAAACTGGCAAGGCCGGAGAACTGGATAAATCGATGCAGGAAATGGCTGTTAATTCAGGAGCTAAATGCCCTATGGGTGGCGACACAATGGCCGCTTCTGCTCCCAACAGCATGATGAGTGCAATGGGTGCAGCTATGGTAACAGGCGAAACTAACGAACCCGAAAAGTTACTTACTGCTTATTTTTCAGCTCTGGTGCAGGCAAGCGAAACTGGTAACTGGAGCGAAGCAAACAGCACTTTACTCAGCCTGAAAAACTATCAACAGTTGAATGGTGGCAGCCAGCTTCCGTCCAAAAACCGGGTAAAAATGGAAGTGATCTACAACAATCTGAGCATCTTTCTAACCCTGGCTATTTTGTATGGCTTGATTGGGATTATCCTTATCTCCATGCATGTATTCAATATCCTGAAATTCAATCCTAAAATAGATAAATACCTGGATAAAAGCATTTATCCACTGGCTGTTATGTTTCTTGTTTACACCGCCGGACTTGCGTTGCGTTGGTATATTTCAGGCCATGCTCCGTGGAGCAACGGTTACGAAGCCATGATCTTCGTCGGCTGGGGAACTACCCTCTCAGGATTGGTATTTGTAAGCCGCAACCCTATAACATTAGCAATCACTTCACTTCTGGCTGCTATAGCTCTTTCGGTGGCAGGAATGAGTTGGATGAATCCGGAAATAACTAATTTGGTTCCAGTGCTGAAATCGTATTGGCTGGTTGTTCACGTGGCCGTCATTACATCAAGCTATGGTTTTCTGGCAACAGGTGCCATGCTTGCATTCTTCAATATGTGTTTGATGATAGCCCGCAAACAAAAGAATGCATCAAAAATCAATGAGAATATACAAGAATTCACTTATATCATTGAACTGGCCCTGACAATCGGATTATTTATGCTCACCGTGGGGACATTCCTTGGTGGCGTTTGGGCCAACGAATCGTGGGGACGCTATTGGGGTTGGGACTCAAAAGAAACCTGGGCATTGGTAAGCGTGCTGGTCTATTCAGTCGTTTTGCACTTACGCAAAGTACCAAAGTTGAACAGTCTGTTAGTCTTCAATATAGCTTCGCTGGTTGGATTCAGCTCAGTTATTATGACATTTGTGGGAGTAAATTACTACTTGTCCGGAATGCATTCCTACGGCCAGGGAACACCTCCACCGGTGCCGGGCTGGGTATATGTGGCTGTATTAGCGATATTGGCAGTAATTGTTGGTGCATATTCTTCGGAAAAAAAGCAAGAAGCCCTTAAACCGTCTACGGAAGAGCAGAAGACAAACTAAGGACATGTATATGAACACCTTAAATAATGTTTTTATCTAAAATGAAATGTTCAATAACTTAGAACAGGTATAAATAGTATACTTTAAACTCAAAAAAGTATCTGATTAGCTGAATTACAGCTATATTTGATTTTATTTCAATCAACGAACTCTCATAAAGTTAACCATACGAGGACATATCTCAGTAAAATAAACAAAACATGTCGAGGTTTTTTCACGGATTATTATTGACGCTATATACATTGATTGTAATTGCAGCTATGATTTGGTTGGGATACATGGGTTATTCTTATTACCGCCTTCCGGTAGAAGGAGTTGCCCGTTATGACCATCCTCTTTATGAAACACTTAAACCCAGTGGTTTTATCGGTCACGGATTAGGAATTGTAGGAACGCTAATGATTCTTGTCGGATTATTTACTTATATGGCTCGTAAGCGGTTGAAAATTTTCTCCCGCTGGGGTATACTCAAATACTGGCTTGAAGTACATATTTTCCTTTGTTCACTGGGATTTGTGATGGTAAGTTTTCATACTTCGTTTAAATTTGGAGGGCTCATTTCCATTGGCTACTGGAGCCTGACGGTAGTTTTTCTGAGCGGATTGGTCGGGCGGTTTATATACATTCAAATTCCAAGAACTATCGAAGGCAGGGAATTAAGTATCCGTGAAGTAAAAGAGATAAAAGCCAAACTCGATTCTAAACTGCGTGAGAACTATGACATCAATGTTTCGGAATTGAAAACGGGTAAATTTTCTGAAATCAGGCTCAAACTTATTTCTAAAAAAATCCCTAAAAAAGATTATCGAAAAGTACGCAGATTGCTCAGAAATGAGAGGATACTACAATGGCGCATCAACCGGTTGGACAGGCTGCAAAGACTATTCAAACACTGGCATGTTATTCATTTGCCTTTTGCCCTTATCATGCTAATTATCATGGTTATTCACGTAGCAGTTTCTTTATATTTCGGTTATTCATGGATTTTGTTTAAATAATGGAAGTACTCTTAGAACAAATATTGATTTACGGTATTGCCGCAGTGTTAGTTATAGCTGTGTTATACATCTATATCCGCAAACAACGGCGCGAATCCAACGAAGTTGACGAAAAAATTTCGCAAGCCCGTGAGGATGGATTGCACGAACCTGTTTCTCTTTACCCGGTCATTGACCCAAACCGTTGTATAAAAAGTGGTGCCTGTATAACTGCCTGTCCCGAACACGACATTATCGGAATACGCAATGGCAAGGCCACCGTGATAAATGCATCCCAATGCATCGGTCATGGAGCTTGTTTTACCGCTTGCCCCGTGGAAGCCATCTCCTTGTGGATTGGAACTGAAAAAAGAGGCGTTGAACTTCCACACGTTGATTCAAATTTTCAGACCAACATCCCGGGTTTGTATATTGCCGGCGAAATTGGAGGAATGGGCTTAATTCGTAATGCAGTTACCCAGGGACGCGAAGCCGTCGAAAACATTGTAAAAACGTTGAACAAATCCGGTAATGCTGAATATGATTTGCTGGTGGTAGGTGGCGGACCGGCTGGTATATCAGCTACATTGGCAGCCCAAAAAGCCGGGCTGAAGGTGATTACACTTGAACAGGAAACTTTAGGCGGTACGGTTGCCACATTTCCACGTTCGAAAATTATCATGACGCATCCTATGGATTTGCCGCTCTATGGCAAAGTGAAACTATACGAAACCGATAAAATGGAGTTACTGGAACTCTGGAATAAAGTTATTGATAAAAATGGAATCACCATAAGGGAAAATTCAAAGGTTGAAAGTATTATAAAAACCGATGATGCCTTTACGGTTGAAACATTGGCAGGTGATAAATATACCACAAAAAAAGTATTACTGGCTATTGGACGTCGTGGTACACCCCGAAAGTTGCATATACCCGGCGAAATGACTGAAAAAGTAGCTTACCGTTTGCTGGAACCTGAAGAAATCGGTGGTAAGAAAATCGTAATTGTTGGTGGTGGCGATTCAGCTGTAGAAGCTGCACTCAGTTTGTGCGAACAAAATGCAGTTACGCTCTCTTACCGTGGCGAAAACTTTACACGCCTGAAGAAAAAAAATGCCGAATTGATTCATCAGGCAATGGATAATGGAAAACTGGTTGTAAAATTCAATACAAACCTGACTTCAATTGAACCTGATTCAGTAAGTTATAAGGAAAGTGATTCAAGTCAAATTCAAAAAATTGAAAATGATTTGGTTTATATTTTTGCCGGAGGTGAGTTACCAACACAGTTTTTGAAAAAGATAGGAATTCAAATCACTACCAAATACGGCGAAGCTGTAATGAAACACAAATAATCTGCATACTATGGCATTCTTCACGAAAACATATAAATTTCTGCTCTTTGCCGGACTGTTTATTTCAGTGTGCTTCAACGGTTCGGCACAAATATCGCCCGGCGATCTCAGCAAGTCGCACGCCAACCTGGAAGGTGTGAGTAATTGTACGCAATGCCACAGCGTGGGCAATAAAGTGACCCGCGAAAAATGCCTTGCCTGCCACAAAGAAATAAAAGCGGAAATTGATGCCCGTAAAGGATACCACTCATCGAAAGAAGTAGGTCAGAAAAATTGTGCCTTGTGCCACAGCGATCACCACGGACGCAGTTTCGACATGGTGCGTTTGAACAAAAAACTTTTCAACCACAACCTAACCGGATTCGCGTTGAAGGGCGAACACGCCAAACAGGAATGTGCAGCCTGCCATAAACCGGCATTTATTAAAGATCCGGCATTGAAGAAAAGAACGGGTACTTACCTTGGTTTGAGCCAGGAATGCTTATCGTGCCACGAAGATTACCATCAGGGAAAACTTTCCTCTAAATGCACCGAATGCCATAACTTCAATTCATGGAAAAACGCAACCGGTTTTGATCATAGCAAAACAAAATTCCCCTTGTTGGGAAAACACAAAACGGTTGCCTGCATCGATTGCCATAAGTTTGAAGTAGTAAACGGCAAGAAAACCCAGCGGTTCAACGGATTGCAATTTGCAAATTGTACAGCTTGCCACGAGGATGTTCATAAAAATAAGTTTGGCCAGGATTGCAAGCGTTGCCACACCGAAGAGTCATTCCATTTCAACAAAAACATGAAGACTTTCGACCATGACAAAACTAATTTCAAACTGATTGGGAAGCATAAGTTGGTGGATTGCAAGGAATGTCATAAGTCCGGAAAACTGACCGATCCGATTAAACACGACCAGTGTCAGGATTGCCACAAAGACTACCACAACGGTGAATTCAAACACCGGGATGGCCCAAAACCGGATTGTAACCAGTGCCATACCAACGATGGTTTTACGCCCAGTACATTCACCATCGAAAAACATAATAAGAAATTTAAGCTTGAAGGAGCCCATTTAGCTACATCGTGTGTGGCTTGCCATAAAAAAGATGACCACTGGACATTTAGTAAAATGGGTAAACGCTGTGTAGATTGTCACAAAAACGAGCACAAAGGCTTTATTGAGGATAAATTTATGCCCAATGAAGACTGCACCATTTGCCATAATGTGGTCAGTTGGGGAAAAGTCTCTTTTGACCACGACAAAACCGGTTACAAGCTGGAAGGTGAACATGCCAACATAGCTTGTGCTGAATGCCATTACGGAAAAAATGAAAAAGGACAACGTACCCAGCAATTTGCCGGAACAACCAAAGAATGTTCAAGTTGCCATAAAGATTCGCATGCAGGGCAATTTGAAGTGAATGGTAAAACCGATTGTGCCCGCTGCCATGGGTTTGATAAGTTTGAAAATTCCAAATTTGATCACAACACTTCCCGATTTAAACTGGATGGAGCTCATGCAACCGTGAAATGCGAGGAATGCCATAAACCTGTGATGAATGAAAAAGGAAAATACATTCAATATAAATTTAATGATATTGCCTGTGCTACCTGTCACAAATAACTTATTCTGACTAATTAAAAACAAGAAATCTGTTTTAACTCCGGACATGAGGAATCTTCGTTTAACTATAATAATGCTGTTGAGCATCGTAATCTTTACCGGTTGCGATGATGACAGTATTTTTTACCCAAAAGTAAAAACGGCAAACGGCATAACCACTGTAAGCGGTATCAGGCCGGGAGGATTGGAACAAGCCATGTTACTTTGCCTGGGCACAGTAACGCATTTAGTAATTAATGATACCATCGATAGCCGTGATTTTGAAACCATGCGGGATGATATGCCTAATCTTTCGGTTTTAGACCTGAGCAATGCCACCATTGCCGCCTGCAACGGATACGAAGGAACGGCAGGCACTCGAATTTACAGATATCCGGCCAATACCATACCGGCATTTGCCTTTTACAATCCGACCACATCACACGGAACTAAGAATTTAACTTCAATCAAGTTCCCGAAAACGCTCAAATCAATCGGGGATTATGCATTCAACCGTTGCGCCGGATTAAAAGGCACACTTGAAATTCCGGCTTCAGTAAAAGATACCATCGGGAAATCGGCCTTTTCATTTTGCGAAAATCTGACCGGACTCACCCTACCCGCTGCCAAATATATTGGAGAATCAGCCTTTCAGGGCTGTACCGGATTGGCTGGCGCAGTGGTTATCCCCGACTCAGTATTCACCCTCAAACCCTGGGCTTTTGCAGATTGCGGCAACATTAATTCAATTTCAATTTCCGCTACTGTTGATAACATTGCCAATACCACTTTTTACAACTGCGGAGGCTTAATCTCTGTGGATGCTGCAAATCCGTTTTTCTCAAGCTCGGATGGTGTACTCTTTGATTTTGATAAGTTTACCCTGATTCATTTTCCCAAAAGGAAAGCAGGAAGTTATTCTATTCCAGCAACCGTAACAACAATAGGCAGCTATTCTTTTGCGAATTGCACGGGTTTAACCTCAGTTACAACTCCATCAGCCTTAAGCACCATTGAAGATTATGCTTTTATGGGATGCAGTAGCCTGAGCGGAACATTCCCAATTTCTTTCGGTTTATCCTATATCGGCCAATACGTTTTTGACGATTGCCCCGGCATTACCGCTTTTAATATTGAATCAGGTAACACTACATTTACCTTTTCTGAAGGCGTTTTGTTAGATATCAGTCAATTAATGGTTAAACGCTGCGTCCAGACCAAAACAGGTGCTTATGTAATACCACAAGATATATCGACAATCGATAATTCAGCATTCAGCAACTGTACCATGCTCACTTCTGTCACTTTACCGGAGGCGATGAGTTCCATTAGTCCAAGAGCATTTTTAAATTGTATGTCGCTTAGCAGTATTTACATCAAAACAGCAACTCCCATAGATTTGAGCCATTCAGCTACAGCTTTTGAAGGTGTAAAAGTGGATCAATGCACGTTATTTGTGCCTACAGGATCTGTAACAAACTACAGGAATGCAGTTATTTGGAAAGATTTTGTAGACATTCAGGAAAATTAATTTAATCCGCTTCAATTCAATACGAAACTTTGAAAAATTCAAAAACAATGCGTAAAATCATATTCCTCATAATATTGACCCGCCTGGTGATTCGTGCAGAGGCGAAGACCTCGCCACACGGAAATAAGCTAAAAGTGGATTGTACTATTTGCCACGTTACCGAAAACTGGAACAGAATAAAACCGGGATTTGACCACAACAAAACTAAGTTTCCGCTCACCGGTCAGCATAAAAATGTTGATTGCCGGAAATGCCATGTTTCCCTTGAATTTTCGAACGTAAAAACACAATGTTACGAGTGCCACACAGATGTTCATCAGGGCACTACGGGCAATGACTGTGAACGTTGCCATACCACCAATTCGTGGATAGTGACGAATACGAAAGCACTCCATCAGCAAGCCGGCTTCCCGCTGCGGGGCGCCCACGAAACTGCCGATTGCAACCGTTGCCATACTTCCGCCTCCAATTTACGCTTTGAGAATATCCGGACCGATTGCTATGCCTGCCACAAAGACAAATATTATGCAACTGCGGGTAAGCCTTACGACCATAAAGCCTTGGGATTTGATACGGATTGCGCACGTTGTCACAACATGGCAGGAATGGACTGGAGCTCAATCGGGAAAGGATTCGACCATAGCTTTTTCCCATTGGTTGGCGGGCATAACATAAACTGCAACGATTGCCACACCGGTGGAGATTACCGAAAAAAACTTTCATCCGATTGTATGACCTGCCACAGTAGTAAAAAATCGCAAGCCATAGCAGTAAGTCCGGCCCACAGAAGCGTATTTGCCATGTACAGCTGCGCCGAATGCCATACCACGCAAACATGGAATACTGTCAAATTTAAACAACATGATGCTTTTTGGGGAATCTATTCCGGAGATCATAAAGGTAAATGGGTTAAGTGTACCGATTGCCACGTAAACGATGCCGGCTACGATGCCAAAAACACCTGTAGCAGATGCCATTCGGACGGAAAACATCTGTAATTAAGAAACAGGCAAAATGATTAAAATATCCTTTGTAAGTAATTTGAAAAGCCATTAAATGAAAATCCGGTTCATCATATTCTCCCTCTTTTGCCTTACTGTAAGCGCATCTGCCCAGTCAAAAAGCGTTGAACTTAAAGGAAGTGTATCTTTTATAAGTTCACAGAATGTGTATGTCAAATTTGTGAATACTGTTGGAATTCAGATAGGAGATACATTGTTTATTTTAAAAAACAATGACCTGAAACCGGCTTTGGTAGTAAATAATCTATCCTCCATTTCGTGTGTATGTACCCCGTTGAACGGCATGCAACTTTCGGTTACAAACGAATTAATTGCAAAGAAACGAATTGAAATGCCCCTTGAGGTGATTGCCGAAAAATCGACTGAACCGGTTGATGTAACCGATCTGGCTATTAACAACAAACCTAAGGAAACTGCTACAGAGAACAAAGCACGCTTCGATGGCCGGTTATCAATTTCCTCGTATTCAAATTTCTCAGCAAATCCGTTGAGCACCAATACACCTAACTATCGGCTCCGGTATAACTTGGCCTTAAACGCCGAACATATTGCAAATACAGGGCTTTCGTTCGAAAACTATATGTCGTACACCCACACGTTGAATAATCCGGCAGAGAAATTCAAGGATTTGAAAATCTATAATCTGGCTTTGCGATATGATTTTGGAAAAAATACTTCTCTGATGTTTGGTCGGAAAATAAACGTAAATACGGCCAATGTAGGTGCGGTGGACGGGCTTCAGTTTGAGCAAAAGTTCAAAAACATAACCGTGGGCGCTTTGGCCGGTACCCGACCAAATGATTCCACGTACGGTTTCGACTCCAAATTGCTTCAGTACGGTGCTTTTGTCAGTCATAATTTTCAAAATGAGCATAGCAGTGCCCAAACTTCGGTTGCATTTTTCAACCAGACAAACAACCTGAAAACCGACAGGCGCTATCTGTATCTGCAACACTCTAATTCTCTGTTGAAAAATGTGGATTTCTTTGGTTCGGCCGAACTGGATCTTTATGCCATTGAAAACAACAAACCGATAACTGACTTTGATTTAACCAGTTTATATCTGTCATTGTCCTACCGCCCTATTCGAAAACTCTCTTTGTCACTGTCGTACGATGCCCGTAAAAATGTTTATTATTACGAAACATATAAAAACCGAATTGACAGCATGCTGGAAAAGGAAACCCGGCAGGGTCTGCGATTCCGGTTCAATTACCGCCCGTTCAAATACTTCAGCTGGGGTGGAAATGCCGGATACAGGCTTCAAACACCCACTTCCAATGAATCGATGAACGCAATAAGTTACCTCACCTACTCCAAAATTCCGTGGATTGATGCCTCGGCAACTATTACAGGCACGGCGCTCCAAACGGCTAATCTATCCGGGTTCATTTATGGAGCTTCCATGTCGAAAGATTTTGGCAACATATCGGCAGAAGTTGAATACCGCAAAGCATTGATTTTTGAGCAAGACATTGCCGAGTTTAGTTTATCATGGCGTATATCTAAAAGTTTGATGCTTTCTACTGATTTTGAAGGCACGCTGGAACATGGGGAAGCTTCGGGAAGAGTATTCATTAATATAACTCAAAGATTCTAACAAACATGATGAAGGCAATCCGGATCCTATATTTACTGATCACAGCGCTACCATTTTTGATTACTTCGTGTAATCAGGTAGCTTCCGAACCGGTTATCAATACCGCAGAAATCAGTGAGATTACACAAACAACCGCAACGTGCGGAGGCAATATCGTTTCCGATGGTGGCACAACTATCATGGAACGGGGAGTTTGTTGGTCGACAATGCCGAACCCAACCGTGCAAATGAATAAAACCTCGGACGGAACCGGAACCGGCAGTTTTACAAGTGACGTAGTATATCTGAACCCGGCAAGCACCTATTATATACGTGCTTATGCCACCACTTCGGACGAAATAACATATTACGGAAACTCTCATGTTATAACTACCTTACCCGAAGCAAATGCTCCAAACAACATTCTGAATCCGGATTTGACCTATGGTACTGCAAAAGACATTGATGGCAATGAATATCATATCATTACCCTTGGAAGTCAAACCTGGATGGCCGAGAATCTGCGTGTTGCAAAATACCGGAACGGGGACGTTATTCCCAACATAACGGACAACACGAAATGGAAAAAAGCTGACTCCGGGGCACAATGCGCATATTACAATACGCCGGATACCAATTCTATTGCTAAATTCGGGCTGCTTTATAATTTCTATGCGGTATCCGATTCCCGCAACCTGGCCCCACAAGGTTGGCATGTGGCAAGTGACGAAGAATGGACTGCTTTAATCAACTATCTGGCTGCCAATATGGGAATATCAAAATCGGCAGCACAAGCCCTGGCTGCAAAACCCGACTGGCGGGAATCAACCATTCCCGGTGCTGTGGGTTGCCTCGATCCGGACACTTACTCTTCGTTGAACAATTCCTCCGGTTTCTGTGCTGTACCTGCCGGAGGGCGTTTTATCTATGGCGAATTCAATAACATAGCCGACTATAGCGGTTGGTGGACCTCAAACGGGAATGATAAAAATACAGCCTGGTTCAGAAGCCTGAATTACTACAGTGCAACCATTGGGCGGAATACAACCGACAAACACTATGGTTTATCTGTAAGGTGTGTGAAGGATTAAATATTTCTCTACGCATTTATTCTCCCAAAAGTTATAAGTAAGCGTATTTAGTGTAGCACAGCTATGAAAGCAATCATGGTTGCTACAACGTTGTAAGTGCCACTAAATCTCCGGCAAGCTTGCAACGTTGTAGCAAGTATGATTTTCTTTTCAGGCGTACTTGCTACATTGTAGCAACAACCAATTAATTAACATTCACCTTTGCTACGTTGTGGCAAAGGCGAAAAAATTTTCAGGCACACTTGCTACAACGTTGCAAGCATGATTTTTTTTCAGGCGCACTTGCTACGTTGTAGCAGGACTGAAATATTAAAGTGTTGGGTGAATATATAACTGGATTATATCTAAAGAATACAATAACCGGGATTAAAAACCCAGTGGGAGTCCGGGCTTTTAGGCACTTAATAAGCATATCTTTATAACGCAACAGTCTTATTTAAAGGTTTAATAACAAATCACCGTTCAAACAGTATAACGGCGATTTGTTATTTTGTCTTCAGCAAGTCTTCCAGCTTGATTAACTCATCTCGTAGCTGGGCTGCTTCCAGAAATTCGAGTTTTTTAGCGGCTTCCTGCATGGCTTTTTTAGTTTTGGCAATGGCTTTTTCCAAAGCGGAATGCGACATATACTGCACCACCGGATCTGCCGCAATGGCCTGCGTGGTATCCGGCTCAATATAAGCATTCGGTTCTGCTTTGCTCAAAGCAATACGCTCACCTTTATTAATAGCAGTTGGCGTAATGCCATGGGCTTCGTTGTAAGCCAACTGT
The DNA here is from genome assembly GCA_964433885.1 of uncultured Paludibacter sp. GTDB lineage: Bacteria > Bacteroidota > Bacteroidia > Bacteroidales > Paludibacteraceae > Paludibacter. The sequence continues at coordinate 150,079 of CAYSTC010000004.1, forward strand.
TTTTCGCGCCGGCGGTTTGTTTCCGAAATGGTTTTTGCCATACTTTCGGTTATTTTGTCGGCATACATAATTACCCTTCCATTCAGGTTACGTGCAGCACGACCAGCAGTCTGCGTCAGCGAACGGTGCGAACGCAAAAACCCTTCTTTATCGGCATCCAGAATGGCCACCAACGACACTTCGGGTAAATCCAATCCTTCACGCAGCAAGTTTACACCCACAAGCACATCATACATTCCGCGACGCAAATCTTCAAGAATCTGTACACGGTCCAGCGTATCTACATCTGAGTGGATATAGTTACAACGTACGTTCATTTTCGTCAGGTAATCGGTCAATTCCTCCGCCATGCGCTTTGTCAGGGTGGTAACCAGCGTACGTTCATCCCGTTCGGTCCGCAACGTGATTTCTTCCAGCAAATCGTCTATCTGGTTCAAACTTGGGCGTACGTCGATAATCGGATCGAGCAACCCGGTGGGGCGAATCAACTGGTCAATCACGATACCTTCGCTTTTTTCCAACTCGTAATCAGCCGGAGTTGCACTCACGTAAATGGTTTGCGGAGCCAATTGTTCAAACTCATCAAATTGCAACGGACGGTTATCTTTAGCCGAAGGCAAGCGGAATCCATACTCCACAAGGTTTTGCTTGCGGGCAGCATCGCCACCATACATGGCACGGATTTGCGAAATAGTTACGTGACTTTCGTCGATAACCATAAGGAAATCTTTCGGGAAATAATCGAGCAGGCAAAACGGACGACTGCCCGGTGCACGCCCATCAAAATAGCGGGAGTAATTCTCAATACCGGAGCAATAGCCCAGTTCTTTAATCATTTCCAAATCGTATTTCACCCGCTCGTAAATACGCTTAGCCTCGTAATTTTTGCCGATAGACCTGAAATAATCCACCTGCCGGGCCAAATCTACCTCTATATGTTGAATGGCATTAGCAATGCGTTCTTTCGTAGTCACAAAAATGCTGGCCGGATAAATATTATATGCATCAAAATGATCGAGTACATGTAAATTTACGGGTTCAACGGTCAGAATTTCGTCAATTTCATCACCCCAGAACACCACCCGCAGAATATAGTCGGAATAAGCCAGGAAAATATCCACGGTATCGCCTTTTACCCTAAAATTTCCCCGGTTCAGCTCTATTTCATTGCGTGTGTATAAACTATCTACCAACGACCTCAGAAAATCATTGCGCACAATTTTTTGCCCACGGTGAACTTCTATGACATTGCTAGTAAAATCATCGGGATTACCAATACCGTACAAACATGAAACGGACGACACCACCAACACGTCCCTCCTGCCCGACAACAATGCCGACGTGGTAGCCAGACGCAGTTTTTCAATTTCCTGATTGATGGATAAATCTTTTTCGATATACGTATCCGAAACAGGTAGGTAGGCTTCCGGTTGGTAATAATCGTAATAAGATACGAAGTATTCTACCGCATTTTCGGGGAAAAAACTCTTAAATTCGCTGTAAAGTTGTGCTGCCAGCGTTTTATTGTGGCTTAGCACCAGTGTTGGACGTTGAACCCGTTCCACCACATTGGCAATGGAGAATGTTTTACCGGAACCGGTTACGCCCAGCAAGGTCTGAAAAGGAACACCAGCGTTCACTCCATCTACCATCTGTTTGATAGCTTCTGGCTGATCGCCGGTGGGACTATAAGGTGAAATAAGTTTAAAAGCCACGATGTTTCAATTATCAGTTATGAATGAAAAGCCTTGAAGTGAAACAACTAAACAATATAAACGGTTTCACGGTTCAACGAAAATATCAGGCTTCGTCGTTCAACGGCATAATTATCCAAAGAATAATATACAGAAGCAACCCCGGAAAACCTGCTGAAAAAATAGCCAAAATAGCATAAATTACTCTCACAAGGGTTTTATCCATATTGAAATACTCGGCAATACCGGCGCATACACCAGCTATCATCTGATCTTTAGAGCGTTTTAGTTTCTTGTCCATAATTTTATGTATTTATGATTTAACCACAAAGAAACAAAAAAAGACTGAAATTGAATACTGATATTTCAAGAAATCAAGAATGAGAATTCATTTCACAAAAAAAGAGAATAAATCACTGGTTTTTATTCTCTTTTTGGTTTATTATCTGCCTGATTGCGTAATAAAATTTTTCAATTCCGCATTGAATTCCTCTTTTTCAAGCAAGTCTTCCATATTCATGTGCAACCGGTACCGCCAACTGGATTTTGAATTGGATGGAACGTTTATACGTTCCTCATTCGGATTCGGCCTGCGAATTTCTTCAGAAATACTCAGCAAATCCTGTATCTGGAAAACAGTCCACATGGCTGGCGAATACAGGTGTTGAAGGATAATATCGCGGCAAACCCACCAATCGCAAAAATAAGGTGCTTCTCCCCAATGTCCGAGTTGCGAATTATAAAACCGCTGCGTTACACCTCGATCTTCTTCCCACCAACCGCGGATCGTGCTCATATCGTGGGTAGAAGGTGTTACCACTGATAAATAGGGTGCCTTTGAAGGATGGAAGAATTCCCTTTTATTCGATTTCGGAGCGCGCTGCACTTCCAGGCTCAGAATGCCAAGTTCTTTCATCACAGCCGTGACGCAAGGTGTCATCATACCCAAATCTTCCCCACAGATAAGCATACTGGTGGCATGTTTCAAAGCGGGCAGTTTTTCCATTCCGGACTGATACCAGTTCGCATCCTGACGACGATAGAAATAATCAACGTACAATTCACGCAAGCGGTCTTTGGTATAATTATCCAAATCGTGATAGGTTCGGAGCGATTCCATACCAAAACGCGGGTAAAACTGAGTCCCGCTACTACCTTCTTTTTCGAAAAACAGCACATTGGAAATCAAATCAAACAATCCCGATCTTATTCGCTCGGATATTTTCCCTTCTTCGTACAGTTTTTGAACATAGCTCTGGCTTTGGTATGAAGCTTTCAGACGTAATACCCATCCATCCTCAATTTGCAGGCAGTTAGCTTTTACCCACGATGCATCTTCGCCAAAAAAATCCCACAAAATAGAATCAGTTATATAGGGTTTGCAAAAGCGGCTATAATCAAACCACAAGCCTTTTTCGGCAAACTCATTCACGTGAATGGGAATAGATGGATTCAAATGCCCCATAATACCTTCCACCTGATTGACCGGAATTTGCCAAATCCTGAAAAATCCCAAAATATGATCGATACGGAAAGTATCAAAATAGTTGGCCATTTGTCCGAAACGCTTTTTCCACCAATCAAATCCGGTTTTTTCCATCACCTCCCAGTTGTAAGTAGGCAATTCCCAATTCTGGCCTTTTACCGAAAACATATCCGGTGGTGCGCCCGCCTGCATGTGCATATGGAAAAGCTCCGGCGAAACCCAGGTATCCACACTATTGCGGTTTACTCCGATGGGAATGTCTCCCTTCAGTACCACACCGTGAGCATGGGCATAGCCAGCTGCCTCCGACAATTGAACATGCAAATGATATTGTATGAAATAATTGACTGCAATTTCATCGAAATGAGGTTGTGTGGGAGAAGCAAACTCAGTTATTTTTACTTCATCGTAAATAGAGTATTCTTTCCACTGGCGGTAATCAGGCGTTCCAAAGTTATCACGCAGCACACAATAAGCAGCATAAGGGACCAACCAATATTCATTATCGGCAAAGAATTTTTTAAAGCCTGCATTTTTGAGAAACTCACCTTTTTGTTGCAAATATAATTCCTTGGAATATCGAAGTTTGAAATTAATCACCTCCAGAAAAGCCACCAGATCCGAAGCATTGAGTTCCGCCTGTTTGGCTTTGTATTCTTTTTGCAACGGATGAGTAGCTGGCAAACTACCCATCATAGGCAAATTCAGAAAAAGCGGGTTCAGCGCAAATGCCGAAATGGCAGCATATGGCAACACATCGGCATCGGTATGCGTTCCGATAGTGTCGTTGAGCGGCAATACCTGAATCAGTTTCAAACCCACCTTTTCCGCCCAGTCAACCAACAACTTCAGATCGGCAAAATCGCCAACTCCAAAATTATTTTTAGTCCGGATACTGAACACCGGCAAACCTACTCCGGCTCCTTTCCATGAGTTATCTGGCACACGCACAAATCCATCTGATTTCTGAACTATAGTTTTCTTCGAATTTATCACCGGAACAATGTGGTCGGGACCTGATTCGAAGTAGCGGAACTGTTTGTTTTCCAAATTGTACACGCCATATTTGTAATGTACTTCGTGTGTGGCCTTGCTTAAATCCACTTCAGTTTTCCACCAGTTGTCATCCCCTTTGCTCAATAACAGCGGATTAGTTGTCGACCAGTTTCCCAACGCATCACAATCTCCAATCAGACAAATAGCGTCATTAGCCTTAAGCAAAGGCATTTTCACTTTGAAAATATGCGTAAATTTAGCCGGAGACTTACCTTTTACAACAACGTTATCAGACTTTAGCAGTACTTCCTGAAACGGGCTTGAAAGAAAAACATTATCAACGCTTCCGGGCGAATTCCAGGAATCAATACAGAAAAAATGATCCGTTTTTGCTGAATCTATAACCAACAGACGATCATCTCCCCACTCTTCTGTATATTGCCCGGTTTGGTCGTTAAATAGAACATACTTGTAATTAAACCGAATCTCTTCCTTTCGGTTTATCTCTATCTCTGCGTACCAATCTTCGGGTGATTGAAAATTGAGAAACAATGCTTTAGTCAAATCACCATTTCCCAACTCAGGTATATTTCCACTTACCATCATCCGTTGTCCCCAGTAAGTATAATAAGGTATTCTAAAGTGAATTTTCATAGCATATTGAATTATAAACAATTAGATAACATTTACATGAATCACAACTCAAAAGTAGCGTTATTTTCACTGCACCATTTTTTTGACACCCAAAAATTCAGACAAATTAATTTCAAACGTTTGCATAATAGTTAAATCTACTCAATCGGATTTTATTTTTTTGATTAAGATTCTCCGGTTATACCATATTCAAAAGCAGCTGTCGAAACAATCAGTCGGTTTATAGCTCATAATTCAGCAACAAATTAATTTTCAGTGCATTTAAAGCAAATAAATATTCATTGTTATTTTATGAAGTTTTAGTGACAATTTTAAGATTATAATCCGTACTTTTGCAAAAAATTCTCAAAACTAAATTTCACAACAATCCATGTCAGTTTCAACTTCACCTTTTAAAGTATTTTCAGGCACGAATAGTAGGTATCTTGCCGAAAGAATTTGCCAAAGTTTAGATTGTCCACTCGGAAATATGAAAATCCAGTATTTTTCGGATGGAGAATTCTCTGTTTCATACGAAGAGTCAATTCGTGGGCAGTACATTTACCTGGTTCAATCAACTTTCCCAAATTCTGACAATTTGATGGAACTTCTGCTTATGATTGATGCTGCAAAACGCGCTTCTGCTTATAAGATTATTGCTGTAATTCCTTATTTTGGTTGGGCACGTCAGGACAGAAAAGACAAACCACGCGTATCCATCGGTGCAAAACTTATTGCTGACATGTTGGGTGTTGCAGGAGTTGACCGTGTAATCACAATGGATTTGCATGCCGATCAGATTCAGGGATTTTTTGATATTCCGGTTGATCACCTATACGGGTCGACAATCTTTGTACCCTACATCAAATCGCTGAAATTAAAGAATCTCGTTATTGCATCGCCCGACGTTGGTGGATCAAAACGTGCTGGTTCATTTGCAAAACACCTGCAGGTTCCTATGGTTATTTGCTACAAAACCCGCGAGAAAGCCAATGTGGTGGGCGAAATGACCATTATCGGGGATGTATACGGTCGCGATGTGATTATTGTGGATGACATGGTGGATACAGCTGGTACACTTTGTAAAGCTGCCGATCTAATGTTAAGCAAAGGAGCCAAAAGTGTTCGTGCAATTGTATCACACGGGGTTATGTCCGGTGAAGCTGCTAAACGCGTTATGGACTCAGCATTGAGTGAAATTGCTTTTACCGACTCAATTCCATTTGACACAGAAATCTGTCCAAAGGTAAAAATTCTGACAATTTCAAAAATGTTTGCGGATACTATCCAGCGTGTACAGGAAAATAAATCAATCAGCGAGCAATATATTCTGTAAAAGTCATTGATCAACAAATATAAAAAAACTCCCGGGTAATTTTCCCCGGGAGTTTTTTTATGCTCGAAAATACAATCTAACTCTCTATTCAAACATGTTTCTGAAATGAGAAAAGAAATTGCGGGCTGCTGAGGAATTTGGCTTTACATTTTCTGATTTTGCAAGTTTTTCCATCGCGGCTTTCTCTTCCTTGTTTAGATTTTCGGGGATATAAACTCCAATATTTACAAGTAAATCTCCAGTACCATAACGATTTACATTAGGTAATCCTTTTCCACGCAAGCGAAGCACTTTACCGGGCTGAGTTCCGGGAGCAATAGTAACTTTTACTTTTCCTTCTACAGTGGGAACTTCCACAGAACCTCCCAAAGTTGCCATAGGTACGGTAAGCAGCAGGTTGTATATCAAATCATTTTCATCGCGGATAAGTTCCGGGTGTGGTTCTTCTTCTACCAGTACCAGCAAATCACCATTCACTCCTCCCCTGCGTGCAGCATTTCCTTTTCCGCTCATCGACAGTTGCATGCCTTCCATAACTCCGGCAGGAATGTTGATAGTAATTACTTCGTCTTCGCGAACAACACCCTCACCATTACAGTAAGAGCATTTCTCTTTAATAATTTTTCCATCACCACCACAAGTAGGACATTCTGCAGCTGTTTGCATTTGTCCCAAAATGGTATTTTGCACCCGCATTACACGTCCCTGACCATTACAGGTGGTACATGTTGTAGTTGACGAACCATGAGCTCCACCGGTTCCGTTACAATGCGAACAAGCAACTTGTTTCTTTACTTTTATCTTTTTTTCAACTCCGGTCGCAATTTCCGCCAGGGTCAGTTTTACTTTAACACGTAAATCAGACCCACGACGAACCCTTTGTCCACCACCGCGCTGACTGCCGCCAAAGCCACCAAAACCGCCAAAATGGCCACCGAAGATATCACCGAAATGAGAGAAAATATCCTCCATGTTCATACTTCCGCCACCAAATCCACCGCTGGCAGCACCTCCTACTCCGGCATGCCCAAACTGGTCGTAACGCTGACGTTTTTGCTCATCGCTTAGCACCTCATATGCTTCTGCAGCTTCTTTGAATTTTTCTTCCGAAGCTTTGTCGCCCGGGTTTTTGTCGGGATGATACTGAATAGCTTTTTTGCGGTAAGCTTTCTTTATTTCGTCGGTCGTTGCATTCTTTGAAACCTCCAGTATTTCGTAGTAATCTCTTTTTGACATATTTTTAATGCGCTAACAAAAGAAGAAAGCCATAACTGATTTATGGAAAGATCTAAGTCAAACTTTAAACGCAGCTGGTTATACTTCTTATATTTCTGTTTTTTTATTTAAACTATCACAAACAAACATTCATTTGTCTGCAAAACCCGATTACTCTCCTACCACTACTTTTGAAAAGCGTATCACTTTGTCATTCAATGTATAGCCTTTCGATACACAATCGATAATTTTTCCTTTTTGCTCTTCGCTTGGTGCAGGGAAAGTCGTTATTGCTTCGTGGAACTCTGTATCAAAAGCCTCATTTTCAGTCGGAATAGCTTTAACTCCATTTTGCAACAGGAAAGAAATAAATTTTGAATAAATTAAATCAACACCATCTTTCACGGCCTGAACATCCTGCGAAGTTTCCATGGCTTTAAGTCCACGTTCGAAATCGTCAACCAACGGAAGCATATCCACTAAAATTTTTTCTCCGGCAGTTTTTACCAAATCCATCCGTTCTTTAAGCGTACGTTTGCGGTAATTGTCAAACTCTGCCATTAAACGAAGATTTTTATCATTCAGTTCGGCTAATTTTTGAACCATCACTTCAATTTCGTCAACAATCTGATCGGCAGCCTGCTCAGTTGTTTCAGAGTTTTCAGCGTTATCCTGCACCTGTTTTGTTTCAGTAGTTTCAAGCGTTTCCTTAACTTCGGGATTTTCCTGGGTATGTTTTGTTTTTGTCATATTATAAATGAAATATATTCTGATTTTACTGGTTTTTATCAACTCTCTAAAGCTCTAAAATACAAATCACGCAAAGAATCACAAAGCGTTATGTAATGTTGATTTTTATTTTCAACAGTTCGAAAACCTTTGCGAAACTTTGTGGGCTCAGCTCCATGTGAATAAACGCCGGGCTATATTGATTTTAGAAGATAAAACAATTCAGGCAATAATTTTGCCAAACACCCGAATTCCGTTTTTGGCAGAAACCGGGTGGCAGAATGGCAGTGATTTGTCGAAAAACTGTCAGTTTGGGATAACAGTTCAGAATACTGTCAGTTAGTTGTTCTCTTTAACCATTTTACAAAATTAGCAGGATTTTCATCAAAAGCATAGGATTTATTCAACGGTTTCCCTGCATTATCAAGCATCACATAAAATGGCTGCGCATTGGCTCCGAATTTGGACCGCTGAAGATAGCTCCATTTATCACCAACAGTTTCGATGCTGGTGGAACGACCGTTTTCCTGAACCTGATAAGGTTTTGCCAGCGGAGTTTTATCATCCACAAACAAAGAAATCAACACAAAATCGTTTTTCAACAAATCTTTTACTGAAGGATCGGTCCAGACAGCAGCTTCCATTTTACGACAATTGACACATCCAAATCCGGAAAAATCAACTACTACGGGCAATTTCTTTTGAGCCGCGTAGGCCATTCCCTGATCGTAGTCGGTAAAAGCCGGATGAACTTCATTATTGTATAAATTAAAATCCTGTGTGTAAAGCGGAGGTGCAAATGCGCTGATTGATTTGAGCGGAGCTCCCCACAAGCCAGGAATCATATAAACCGAAAATGCAAATGAAACTATTCCTAAAAACACACCTAACACCGACGTATGCTTTGATTCGCTATCGTGCGAAAATCTTAATTTTCCAATTAAATAAAAACCCAGAAGAGCAAAAATGACAATCCAAATTGACAAGAACACCTCACGGTCCAGAATGCGCCAACCGTATGCCAAATCGGCAACCGAGAAGAACTTTAGCGCCAAAGCCAACTCCAGGAAAGCAAGCACTACTTTCATGGTATTCAACCACCCACCCGATTTGGGAAGTGATTTTAACCAGGACGGAAAAAGTGCAAACAAGCTAAACGGAATGGACAATGCCACTGCAAAACCGAGCATTCCTACTGCAGGAGCCAGAATAGACCCGGTAGCTGAAACCTGCACAAGCAGAGTTCCAATAATTGGTCCGGTACAGGAGAACGACACCAAAACCAGCGTGAATGCCATAAACAAAATACTTATAAAGCCGGCTGTAGAATCGGCTTTTGCATCCAGTTTTGTCGACCACGAAGCCGGCAATGTAATTTCGAATGCTCCGAAAAACGAAATGGCAAAAACGATCAAAAGTGCAAAGAACAACAGGTTGAAAATGGCATTGGTAGATAAACTATTCAGAGCACTGGCGCCAAAAATCAAAGTAATCAGAATACCTAATGTCACATAAATAAATATGATGGCCAATCCATATAGTACGGCATCCCGCTGACCCCGTTTTTTGTTTTCCGAACGTTTCAGAAAGAAACTTACAGTCATAGGAATAATCGGCCAGACACATGGAGTGAATAAGGCCAGAAAACCACCCAGCAAACCGGCGAGAAAAATAAACCACAACGAGGTGGTACCTGCCGAACCTTCGGTGGCTCCAAAATTTTTCAACTCATTTATTACAGGTGTCCAATAATCGGTTGTTGAAACAGTAGCCGGAGTTTTTACACTGACAACAGTGGTATCGGAAGTTGCAACAATTTGAGCTTTCGCTGCCGGTGCTCCCAGATTGAATTGATTTTTAGCCGGAGGCAAGCAACTTTCATCATTGCACGACATGAACTCAACATAGCCTTTAACACGGACTTTAGCTGGATCTTTGAACTTTATTTTCTGCACAAAAACAGCTTCATCGGTATACCAACTCAACTCCATGTTGAAGTTTGCATCCTGAGCTTTATGCAATTTGGACAGTGCTTGTAACTCACCTACTTTTGTGGCATTTTCTATTTTTTCAAAAACAACTGAAGTGGCCTTAGGTCCATCTTCCGGAATGTTGAGACCATATAAATGCCAACCCTCATCAATCGTTGCACGAATTTGAATATCAGCTGTTGCCGGGCTGGTCATATTAAGTTTATAACTCCACTTAACCGGCTCGTAAATCTGAGCAAATGCAGCAACATAGACAACAGCCGCAAGCAATGTTAGAATAAGTTTCTTTGTCATAGATTATAATTTTAAAGACAAAAATATTCTTTTTATATGAACAAATGAATGTGCGTTCATTTGTTTTATATTTTATTAATACTACAAGAGTCTTTTTCACAAGACTCTCGTAGTAAAATTATCGGGTAAGCATAAACTTGAAACTTACACCGAAGTTTGATGAAGACACCGGGTATGAAGAAGAAATAAGCGGCGTACTGGCCTGACGATCGTAGAACAGCTGAATATTCACTTTCGAGCTGAAAACATAATCAGCAATGATTTTCAATGTAAACAGTTTATTACCGCTTGATGCCTGCGTGATATTTTCTTCAACTTTACGCAACAAAGTCTTTATATCTTTATATGACAAATCGGCACTCAGTTTCAAATCATTTTTAATCTTGGATTGCTGATCGGATTTCAGTTTCAAAATAACATCAAAATCTTTTAGTAAATAACCGGCACCGATTACAAATTCATCGGATGTTGACTCAATCAGCTGTGTACTTGAAAGATTCAGCACCATATTCCGCTGTTTGCGATATTCCAGCTTACCGGTCATGCTGTTTTTCATAGCCACGTTCACCCCGATCAACGGACTGAATTGTTCACTTAGCGACACATCCATAATGCTGTATGGCGAAGATGGTATAGCTTTCTTCACATCGCTGGTAGCTACATATCCAAAGTCTTTTTCGTTACCCATAGCCACCCAGGTTGCGTACGAAGTGTACGAACCAATACTGTAACGGCAAGTATAAGCATGGGTCAGACTTACAGACTTGAAATTATCTTTCACCCAGCCGATGTTCGACAATCCATCATAACTAACACGCCAGTTTGGCAGAATACTCAACAAGGATAAAAACGGATTGGTGTCAACTGTATTTACATCGCGACCAGTATAAGCAGCCAGGAATGAAGGAATCAGTACATCGGCCGAATTCAAATCAAATGCTCCTTTTGCTGGATCATATGTTCCCGTGATATTATCCTTCAAAAAGCCTGCATTCGGATATTGCGTACCAGCATATTTCGAATTCAAACGCGTTGCAATTACCTGACGGTTGTTTATCAATTTATCGAACAATTCCGAGCTATAATTTTCATTGGCAGACCCGATCGGTTTGAAGGCTGTAGACAAAGCCATCAGCGTTATATTATAGCTACCGTTAAATGTTCTTGGCTTGCCATCAAACATATATTGAATGCTGGTATTTTGAGCTTCATAGCGTTTGGCGTTCAAATCAATTTTAAATCCGGCAATCGGTTCTACACTTGCTTTCACATCCAAATCGGAAGTATAAGCCATTGTTGCCGGATTCACGATATTTGGATTTTTGTACAACCAGCCTTTTTCATCAAAATTATCAATCGTGTTATCATCGAAAATACCAAAAGTAAAAGCATATCCGGGAGCTGTGATTCCACCTCTGTTCTGTTGGCCGATTAAGCCGGGTGTTGGTAAAAATCCGGGCAACATCATACTGTTCGACTGCCGGTAAGTAATGGAACCACGACGAACCATCATGAGTGTACGGACCACAAAATCGACTGTTGTTTTCCCAACGCTTTGCACATCCGGATCCAGACTAACCATAGTCAACAAAACACTGTCGGAATCGATGGTCGGAATAATTTCAAGGGTTGTTGCGTTTTTACTCTTATAGTTTAATGACACCGGTTTTCCAAATTTATCCATAGCCGTAAACTTCAAACGCTCACTGCCCAACCTGTGATTAATAGTAAGCAGTTTTCCTTTTTCAAGAACTACTTTTTGTGTGTAAGTTTTCGGCTGGAATTTAGGTTTATTGGCATTATTCATTTGTGCAGCAGCACGCCGGTTTACTTCTTTCAGGTATTTCAATTTATTATAAAAACTTTCAAAATTAAACTGGGCATCACCTTGCCAGGCACCCATCGAAGTGGCCACATTTCCCAAATCAGCAGTATTTCCCTTAATTTGAGCCATCTTATTCCAGTTATAAGTTGAATTATAGGATGCATTGGCCGTAATCCAGTCAAGCAGCGGAACTTTATTAAGCGGAACATTCCATGTTGCATTGAAAACCTGCTGATAAGTATACGGATTTCCAAGTTTACGAATGCTCGACCAAACACTATCACGCCATTGTTCATAGTATTCTTTTCCTATCTCCGGCGTGAAGTATGGCTCTTGAATGTTAGAATTCATCGCAGTCTGGAAGCTGAATTTGATCGTTTTAGTCAGGTCATATTTTATATCAAATTGCTTATTCCACATAAAGTCTTTGCTGAATGTCAAATCCATTGGCAAAGCTCCGCCCGAAGCAGCTGCATTTAACTCACGTAACTTAACCTGCGAGAATTGCCGGTTCATGTTGGTATTGAAATTCAACGTTGAAGGCAGATAATAAAAATTGAATTCCTTTATAAGCTTAAATGCCGGTTTGTCCAGCGCTTTCACATTTTTGAACGGTTCTACCGGTTCCGGATTAAATGAGAAATTATAAACCACTGAAGCCCGTTCGTCTTTTGTCAGATTTTTTTCAATATCCGCACTATGCTGGTTTGTTTCCGTTAAAGCATAGGTGAAAGACACATTGGCCGGATCGTAAAATTGCGGTGTTTTACTCTTTATATTCACTTTAGCTCCGGACACGTTAAAGCTTTTCGACGTATTCACTGTTTGCGAAACCATTAACAATGTATCCCGGTTTAGCTGTGAAGTTTCATTATTTAATGCTTCCGACAAAAGCACATCCTGATCGAGCGGGTTATACTTGGGCGATAAAGTTTCGTTCGTATATGAAAAATAGGCCGGAATCTGGAATTTTGCTTGTTCTGGCAAGAAGCGACCCAAATCCAGTGAAGTTGAGAAATTCATCTGATACAAATTATCCAGCCTGCGATTGGTAACATTACTTTCGATGCTTCCATAACCCGCCGTTTCTACACGTCCGGACAAATTCACACTTCCTAAATCCGATAATCCTACAGCCAGATTTCCCATGGCAGCCCAACCACCTGACTCATCAAATTGAGACATACGCATCTCATTCACCCAGATTTCACCCGATTTGGTTGATGTTCCGGCATTTCTAACCCCAATCATAATGGTCTGAACATCCGAGATGGATGGATTACCAACAATGGTGATTTTATTCAATGGTTTGTCCGGGTCATAAACCGTATATGGAATTAAATTAGATACGGTTCCGGGCTGGCTTTGTTTTTCACGGTTGCGTTTCAACTTAGCAGTGGTTAGTACATCGAAGGCAAAATCGAACATATTTTCAGGATACCACACTTTTTGGCGGTCGGCCGTGTTATCACCGTTATATAACACCCCACCCGGCGTCAGTCGAAGTGGAATTTCATATTCGTAGTAATTATTTTTCAAATCGGAACCTAACCGAACAAAGCAGGTAAGTTCATAATCTTTCAAATCCTGAACATCATCCTTCAGTTTTTCGGCATGTACAAACATTTGCAAACGTTTATACTGACGCATATCGTAAGCTGTATTTTTGTAAACCCCGCGGGCATCGCCAGCCGACAAATCATTTACACGCAAAACCATCGACTGCTCGTTAAGCTGCAGAAGTGCTGGTTGTCCCGGATCGGTTTCGCGGGTTACACCCGGAGGTAAAACATAGTTAACCGGCGATTTGCTTGCATTTTCTTCAATGTTCACAGCTTGAACATCCAGTTTTCCATTCGTTGTAGGAATTTTATCTGTCGCATACAACGGCTTGTTGAAATTACGCCACTCGCCACGCACCAAATCAAGAGTAGCAAAACGCAGGGTAGCAGAATCCTGGAAATTAGTCATGAACATCCGAATGAAACGGATTGACTTAAAATTACGGATACTACCAACTTTATCTTCATATTCCCGAACCGGAATTTTAAACTGATACCACTTAACCTGCTCTGTTGCTTTATTTTCGTGAGTAACATTGGCCGTAACAATATCGGTAATGTGGTTCTTGCCAATCTGCATTGAATCCGGATTAATACGAACGCGATATTGGAAATACTTTTCATATTCGTTTAGCGTATTATCTCCATTCACATCTTCCATATCGGGCAAGGTAGTGGCAGTTGTCGAGTATTTTTCGGTTGTTTCATTTGCATCCGGTGAGTTACCTTCTACCCCGTTATAATGTTTATAGCGCATCAATACAGGTAATTTTTCATTATCATAATCCGTACCCCGGTAAAAATGATAATTATCGCCGGCAGGGTCTTTCAGCGGAGAAAACGGATCATTTTCCATGTGGCTAAGCACAGCCGGATCTGTTATCTTAGCCCTAACCTGAGCAACATAGTCTTTGTATGCCGGATAATCAAATTCGGCATCGTTAGGTAATCCGTCCAAACCCACATCCTGATTTTTCCGATCGCCGGAAAAAGCTGTAACAGTTGACTGAATTTTGGGTACTCGTCCCCAAACGGTGGTATCTGTTTTAGTAATATCACCATCTATTGGCAAGCCATGTTCGAATGATTTTTTTCCATCTTTCAAAATATCTTCACTTAGATCGCCCAAATTGAAGTATAAATCTCCTTTTTTATCTGCAGCCATCCCACCGTTCACGTACGGATCCATCATCCAGAACTCAATATACTCAATATTCGATGTTTCGAAATCAGTTGCATCCAGCTTGCGCATAATTCCACCCCATCGTTGGGCAGGATTTTTAAGCGATCCATCCGGATTCATTCCATCTACATCCAGATTGTATGGACCACGTTCTTTGGGATAGAACGAAAGGTTCAAAATCGTCATACGTGGCGATTTAGTGATATCAATCTGCTTGTTCGGGAAAATTTCCTGTTCAAGCACGCTGCGGGTCAGGTTATTGGATTTCGAATCCAGATCGTTACGAATATGAGCAGGTGTCGACTGTCTGTTTTCATTAAACAATGGATCTACATAATACCATGCCAGCAAAGCACGGTTTTTTCCATATTCAATATTATTGCTTTTGTTTGCCTCTGAAAAATAAGCATAACCGGGCTTAGGAGAATCATGGTAAGGAGTTGCTGCCAAATACCAGTTTACAGGATAATGAATATCGATGGTTGTT